>SAAJ01000014.1 GCA_009929485.1 Negativicutes bacterium | reverse complement strand
GGTGTTTTTCTATATTTCAAGGCCTATATTGAAAATAAGATGACCTTAGAAGCAGCAAGGATTCAAAGCTGTTTTTGAGGTGCGAAAGTTGAGTTATAAAGAAAGAGGCAGGAGTTTTTTGCAGGACAGGGAATTAAATATAAATGTATTTTTGAACAGTAAAAGAACATACGGATTTGGGAATAGGTGCGCTTATGCTTAATAGGGAAGTTTGGTGCAATGCCAACGCGGTCCCGCCACTGTAACGGGGAGTTTCTTTTCTGAGCGTGTATACGCTGCCACTGGGCAACCGGGAAGGCGAAGAGAATCGAAGAACCGGAGTCAGGAGACCTGCCTGTTCTAACACACGCCGTTATGACCTACGGAAGATAGGCAGGTGGGTGAGCTCATTATTTTTGGTTTTGGGAAAATCAATTAGGATGCTGCAAAACCCCCTGCGTAAGGGGGTTTTCTTATTGCGAAAACGCATGCGAAGCGGCAGGACTACAGGCACATGCGCTGCTGCGGCCTTGAAGGCGGCGCTTTTGGCATGGCGAGGAGAAATGACGGCGCAGGTGGCTGTGCAGACGCCGCAAGGAAGCTGGCTGCAGGTTCCGGTGGAAGAAGCGTCGGCCAGGGAGCAGGGCGGACGCGCCGTTGTGCGCAAGGATGCGGGAGACGATCCTGACATTACCCATGGCGCGCTTCTTGTGGCGGAGGTAGTCTTGCAGCCGGGAGCGGGCTGGACGCTAATTGCTGGACCAGGCATAGGTACTGTAACCAAGCCGGGGCTGGCCATAGCGCCGGGAGAACCGGCCATTAACCCTGGACCGCGGCGCATGTTGGCGCTGGTATTGGAGGAACTGCTGCCGGAGGGGATGCGGGCGGCAGTAACGCTGTCCATTCCCGGCGGCGAAGAGCTGGCCAAACGAACCTTGAATCCTTCGCTGGGAATTTGCGGCGGTCTTTCCATTATTGGCACTACCGGCATTGTCGAGCCGATGTCGGAAGAGGCTTTTAAAAACTCCCTGGCGCCGCAGCTACGCGTGGCTCAAGCGCAGGGATTTGAGAGCGTAGTGCTGGTACCGGGAAGGATTGGGCAGGATGCGGCGATCTTAAAATATGGGCTGCCTGAAGAGAGCGTAGTGCAAATGAGTAATTTTGTAGGATTCATGCTGACAAAAGCGGCGGAATTCGGGCTGAAGAAAGTGTTGCTTTTCGGTCACCTGGGGAAATTGGCCAAAGTAGCTGCCGGTATTTTTCATACCCATAACCGTATGGCGGATGCCCGTATGGAGACGCTGGCGGCCTATGCGGCATTGCTGGGAGCTTCTCAGGAGACGGTGAAGAATATTTTAGAGGCTGCGACAACTGAGGGAGCTATGCCTCATATTGCTGCTGCTGGGTTGGGAGAAAAGCTGTATCCGCTGCTGGCGGCTAAAGCCAGCGAACGGGCGCGGCGTCATGTGTTCGGCGATCTGGAAGTGGGTACGGTGATTGTGACGCTGCAAGGAGAGCTTTTGGGCATGGATCAAGACGCAAAGAAGATAGGAGACGCGATGGGATGGAACATCAGATCCTTGTAGTGGGCATTGGTCCGGGCAGCCGCGAGTACATGCTGCCAGTCGCCTGGGAGGCTATTGCTACGGCCAAGACACTTGTCGGCGGCAGGCGGGCCTTGGAAACGCTGGCGCCGCCGGAAGCGAAGCGGCGGGTGGTTGATGCGGATATTGAGGGGCTTTTGAATTATATTGAAGAAGAAAGCCGGCAGGGACAAGTAGTGGTCATGGTATCCGGAGACCCTGGCTTTTACAGCCTGCTGCCGGCGTTAAGGCGTCGTTTTCCCAGAGAGCGCTTGCAGGTCATTCCGGGCATCAGTTCAGTGCAGCTGGCTTTCGCCAGAGTGGCGGAACCCTGGCAGGATGCGAGCCTGCTTAGCTTTCACGGCAGGGAAATCGCGGATGAAGTGTTGCTGTATCGTTCAGGTCGGATGCTTTCTTTTCTTACGGATCGTTTGCATCGGCCCAAGGAAATTGCCGAGCGGCTTTTACAGTTGGGCTGGCCGGAGACGACATTATGCTGGCAATGCGAGTCCTTGTCGTATTCGGCAGAACGCGTGGAGCGGTCGACGCTGGCGAAAGCAGCGCAGCAAGAAGGCTTTGCACACGCCATTTTTATTGTTAAGGCGGCCACGGGCGGCGAGGAGGAGTTTGCATGAAACGACATCATTACGGCTTGCCCGATGAAGCCTTTGTGCGCGGCGATATTCCTATGACCAAGAAGGAAGTGCGAATGCTGGCGCTCCTGCAGGCGCACATTGAAGAAGACAGCTGTGTGGTAGATATCGGCGCGGGTACCGGCTCCTTTGCGGTGGAGGCGGCGCTGGCGGCGCCGAAGGGACAGGTTTTTGCTATTGAACGTGTGCCCGAAGGAGTGGCTCTCATTAAAGCAAACCGACAGCGCCAGGGACTGCGTAATTTGCAAGTGCTTCAAGGGGAAGCGCCGGGAGCGCTGCAAGAGGTGCCTCCTTGCGACGTAGTCTTTATCGGCGGCTCTGGCGGACACTTGGCGGAGATTTTAAATGGCTGCGATCGACTGCTGAAGCCTGGCGGCAGGCTGGTGCTGACGGCGGTTACGGCGGAAACCCTGCAGGAAGCCTTGTCTTTGTGTGAAGGGCGTCCAGGCTACGGCGCATTGGAAGCTTTTGGCGTACAAGCAACGAGATTGCGTAAGGCAGGGCGCAGCCATTTGTTTCAAGCCTTGAACCAAGTGTTTATCATCGCTTGCCAGAAGAAGGAGGAGTAAACTTGCAATCATCCTTAGTAGGAACTTTCTACGGCATCGGCGTCGGTCCAGGCGATCCGGAGCTGTTAACATTGAAGGCGGCGCGGCTGCTGCGGGAAGCGGATATTATTTGTTTGCCCAAATCCAAAGAAGGTGCGGACAGCGTAGCTAAACAGGTGGCAGGGCCGCATTTAAGCGCTAAAGCCCGTCTAGTTGAGATTTCCATGCCCATGGTTCGCGATGCCGCCTTGTTGGAAGAACAGTGGCAAAAAGGAGCCTCAGAGATTGCCGGCTTTTTGCGCCAGGGCTTGTCGGTGGCCTTTATTACTATTGGCGACTCCATGCTGTACAGCACCTATACATATTTAATGGCCCGCGTAAGGCGTCTGCTGCCGGACGCTCCCATTGAATGCGTGCCTGGAGTTACTTCCTTTTCAGCAGCGGCGGCCTATTTGCAAGAAGCGCTGGCGGAAGGCGCGGAAAAGCTGGCCATTGTGCCTGCTATTGAGGATCCAGAGGAAATTCGCGAGGTATTGGGGCGTTTTCCTAATGCAGTTTTGATGAAGGTAGCCGGAAAATATGACGCCATCGTAACTGTTTTGGAAGAATTGCAGCTTTTGGACAAGGCAGTTTTGATTAGCCGCCTTGGGTATCCGGAACAGAGAATTTGTCATGATTTAGCTTCCTTGCGAGGACAGAAGCTGGATTATTTATCTTTGATATTGGTAAAACAGGAGGGTTTTCAAACATGGCCAGTGTGATTCAATTTGTCGGAGCCGGACCGGGAGATCCGGAGTTAATTACGGTGAAGGGAAAACGCCTTTTGGAAGCGGCGGACGTCATTGTTTATGCCGGTTCTTTGGTTAATCCGGCGCTTCTTGGCTATGCTAAGGAAGGCGCGGAAATTTTCAACAGCGCTTCCATGACGCTGCAGGAAGTGTTGGATGTCATGGTGCCTGCGGCGCAAGCCGGGCGAGAAGTAGTGCGTCTGCATACGGGAGATCCCAGCATTTACGGAGCCATTCAAGAGCAAATGGACGCTTTGGACGGCGTAGGCGTATCCTATGAAGTGGTGCCTGGGGTCAGCTCCTTTTTGGCAACCGCGGCGGCGCTAAAACAGGAATATACGCTGCCGGATGTGTCCCAGACTGTCATTGTTACGCGCATGGAAGGACGCACCCCTGTCCCGCAGAAAGAAAAGCTGGCTAGTTTGGCCAGTCACCAGGCGACTATGTGCATTTTCCTCAGTGTCCATATGATACAAGATGTGGTGGATGAACTCATTGCCGGCGGTTATGCGCCGGAAACGCCGATTGCTGTGGTACAGCGGGCTTCTTGGCCGGATCAGCGCATCCTGCGGGGCCGGCTGAATGACATTGCCGCTAAAGCGGCGGAAGAAGGCGTGGATCGTACCGCCATGATCGTCGTAGGGCATTGCCTGGATAAGGAGTATGAATTGTCCCGGCTGTATGCGCCGGAATTTGGACATATGTTCCGCGAGGCGAAAAAATGAAACTGGCCTTTTTGGCCGTAACTGCCAAGGGGGCGCGGTTGGCGGTAAAACTAGCGCAAGCGCTGCCTGCGGCGCAGGTGGAAGTTTACGCTAAACATGCTGAGCCGGAGGAGCGGGAGCTTTGCCTTCCCTTAGATTCTTTGGCGGAGACGGTGAAACTTCGTTTTGCCGACTGCGACGGTTTGGTGTTCTTTATGGCTTTGGGCATTGTGGTGCGCATGGTAGGGCCGCTGCTTGCCGACAAGCGGCGCGATCCGGCTGTGGTGGCCGTAGATGACGGAAGCCATTTTGCGATCAGCGTTCTTTCCGGGCATATTGGCGGCGCTAATGAGTTGACGCAGCAGGTAGCGGAGGCTCTTGAGGCTGTGCCGGTCATTACAACGGCTACCGATGTGGCCGGCGCAGTCGCGGCGGATGTGCTGGCGGTCAAGCTGGGACTGAAGCTGGAACCGTTTGGGGAAATGAAATATATCAATGCCGCTTTAGCGGCGGGAAAGCCTGTATCGTTTTTATTGGATGAGACGCTGCCTCAGGCCGCAACATGGCGGGAGCGGGCGGCGGAGTTGGGCGTGGATTTCCAGCCGTTGAGCGCCTGGCAAGACGGCGGCGAATGTTTGGTGATTCTCAGCGATTGCTGGCAGCCGGATTTAACGGCGCATACGGCGCATGTGCTTTATTTACGCCCGCCCAGCCTTTTGGTAGGCATGGGCTGCCGTAAAGGCGCCTCGCCAGAGTTAATTGAGCAGGCGGCGCAAGAAGCGCTGGCGGACATGGGGTATTCTGTGGCCAGCGTGGCCTCCTTGGGCAGCGCCTGGCTTAAGGCGGAGGAACCAGGCTTGCGGGCTTTAGCTGCAGCTTGGAAGATTCCCTTTATTTGCTATGAAAAAGAGTCCTTAGCCCAAGCGGTCAAGGAGTATCAATTAGAGCAATCAAATTTTGTATCTCAACAGATTGGAGTTGGAAATGTATGCGAAGCAGCCGCATGGCTACAGAATCAGTACAAACAGGGGGAACTAGTCATCCCCAAAACCAAACGAGGACCGGTAACGGTGGCGGTGGTGCGGGGCGGGTTATCGTCGTAGGTATTGGCCCCGGCAGCCTGGAGGATATGACGCCTCGGGCGCGGACCGCTATTGAAACGGCCCAAGTGGTGGCAGGCTATGACACGTATATTGAGTTAATTGAACCGCTATTGGCGGGGAAACCGGTGATTGGCACCGGCATGATGCAGGAAGTGGAGCGCTGCCAGGCGGCAGTGGATGAAGCGAAAGCAGGCAAAGTAGTGGCGGTGGTATCCAGCGGCGATCCCGGTGTGTACGGCATGGCGGGATTGGTGCTGGAACTGGCCCAAAAGCTGCCGCCGGAGCAGCGGCCAGAGGTGGAGATCATTCCCGGCATCAGTGCTGTGAGCGCGTCCGCAGCTGTGCTGGGCGCGCCGTTGATGCACGATTTTGCGGTCATCAGCCTCAGTGATTTGTTGACCCCTTGGGAATTGATTGTGCGGCGCGTTAAAGCCGCGGTGGAAGCCGATTTCGTGATTGCTCTTTACAATCCCAAAAGCAGCCGCCGCACCATGCAGATTGAAGAAGTACGCCGTTTGGCCCTGGAAGTTCGGCCGAGCGCAACTCCTGTAGGTATTGTGCGTCATGCTACGCGCAGCAAGGAAGAATACACTTTGTCGGACTTAGAGAATTTTACGAATGAATTTATCGATATGTTCTCGTTGGTCATCATCGGTAACAGCCAGTCCTATGTGCAGGACGGACGCATGATTACGCCACGGGGGTATAAGCTGTGATTTTCTGCATTGCCGGCACCGGAGACGGCCGCGCGCTGGCGCTTCGTCTGCGCAAGGAAAACTGGCCGGTGCTGGTGAGCGTTGTCAGCGAGTATGGCGAGCGCTTAGTGAAGGCGGCGGATTTGCCGGTTGTGCAGACCGCTCTTGATCAAGCGGGCATGGAAGCTTTTTTACAAGAACAGGGTGTTCGCCTTGTGGTGGATGCAAGCCATCCCTATGCGGTCAATGTGTCGCGTAATGCCATGGCGGCCTGCGAGAAAGTAAAAGTGCCTTATGTACGTTATGAGCGTCCTGCCAGCGACTTGCCGGAGTATAAGAACCTGCATGTGGCTGTAGACTATGAGGAAGCGGCTAGGCTGGCTGCTGGTTTGGGAGAGACCATTTTTTTGACCACAGGGAGTCGCCAGCTTGGCGTCTTTCGGGCGGAACCGCTGCTGCAAGGCAAGCGTCTTGTAGCCAGGGTGCTGCCGGAGGCGTCGGTTTTGGAACAGTGCCGGAATCTTGGCTTTTTACCCAAAGATATTGTGGCGATGCAGGGGCCTTTTTCGTTGGAACTCAATCAAGCTCTGTATAGGGCTTTTCAAGCGGAGGTCGTTGTCTTGAAGAACAGCGGCAATCTCGGTGGCTGCGCAGAAAAAATTGCCGCAGCCGTAGCGTTGGGACTGCAAGTAGTGCTGGTTGACAGGCCGCGCTTATCCTATCCAGTTTGCTGCGCAACGGAGCAGCAGGTACTGGAGCAGGTTGCTAAATTGGTAATAGGAGGAAAGTAATTATGGAATTTATGACCGATCCTCAGGGGATTGAGCGCAAGAGCATGGAAATTATCGCTCCTCACGTAGCAGGCTTGTCTTTGACGCCAGAAGCGGTAAAAGTATATTCCCGCATGATTCATGCTTCAGGAGATCCGCAGTATGCAGAAGTGATTGAGGTGCATGCCGACGCCGTAGCTGCTGGGCAGAAAGCCATTCGCGAAGGCAAGAACGTTTATTGTGATGTGGAAATGGTGCGTACCGGCATTAACAAAAAACGTCTGGCGCAGTTCGGCTGCCAGGTGGAATGTTTGATCGCTGATGAAACGGTGGCGGCTCAGGCTAAAACGGCAGGGATTACGCGTTCCATGGCTGCCATGCGGACTTTTGGGGCTAAACTGGACGGCGCTATTGTGGCTATTGGCAATGCACCGACCGCTCTTTTTGAAGTGATCCGTCTGATGCAGGAGGAAGGCGTTCGTCCTGCGCTGATTATCGGTGTGCCAGTGGGTTTTGTGGGCGCTGCCGAGTCCAAGGATTTCTTGGCCGAAGTATCGCCGGTTCCCTATATTACCGTACGCGGCAATAAAGGCGGCAGTCCGATTGCGGCTTCGGCGTTGAACGCAATTTTGTACCAAATCGAGGCATAGAACGGGGCTGGCGGGAGGAGGATTTTGCCGATGGAAGAAAAGGAAAAGCTTGTGCATCGTCCACGGCTGGTTATTGCAGGAACCCAAAGCGGTGTAGGCAAAACAACCCTTGTGACAGGATTGTTGGCGGCGCTGCGCAGCCAAGGCAAGACGGTGCAGTCTTTTAAGATCGGTCCGGATTACATTGATCCCGGGTTTCACGCGCTGGCCAGCGGCCGGGCGGCGCATAACCTGGACAGCTGGCTGGTGCCCCAGGAAAAATTGCCGCCCTTATTCGTTAAGGCGGCGGCAGAAGCAGATATTTCCATTATTGAAGGCGTCATGGGGCTGTATGACGGCGGCCGCCAGGGGATCAGCAGTACGGCGTCGCTGGCCAAATTGCTTCAGGCGCCGGTAGTATTGGTATTGGACGCCAAATCCATGGGGGAGAGCGCTGCAGCGATTGCTCTGGGGTTTCGTCAATACGACCCGGAGGTGTGGTTTGCCGGTGTGATCTTAAACCGCGTCGGTTCGGCGTCCCATGAGCGTATGGTGCGTGAAGCGTTAGAGCGGCAAAATATTCCGGTGTTGGGCTGTTTGCATCGGCAAGAAGACTTGCGTCTGCCTGAACGTCACTTAGGGCTGACTCCAGTAACGGAACAGGCATTAGATGTGGTTGTGGCGGCGATGGGGAGGTCGGTTGGTCAGGCTTTGGACTTAGAGGCTTTATGCGCCTTGGCTCAAACTGCGCCAGATTTGCCCTCGCCTGCGGCAACGCCTGTTTTGCCTGTACGACGGGCGCGCTTGGGCGTGGCCCGAGATGAAGCTTTTTCTTTTTATTATCCCGAAAGCATGGGCGTTTTAACGCGCTTTGGCGCGGAATTAATTCCCTTTAGTCCGCTTGAGGATGCATCCTTGCCTGAGGTGGACGGCTTGTTTTTCGGCGGCGGTTTTCCGGAAATGTTTGCGCCGCAATTAGCGGCTAATGCTTCCATGCGTGAGGCTGTAAGACGAGCAGCGGCAAGCGGTATGCCCATTTACGCAGAATGCGGCGGCCTGATGTATCTGACGGAAAGCTTGGAGGATTTTTCCGGGAAGCGTTATGCTATGGCGCAAGTAGTGCCGGCGCGATGCCGGATGGAAAAAAAGCTGCAGACTGTGGGCTATGTGACGGCGACGCTGCAGGCGGATAACCTGCTGGGAAAAAGCGGTGCTCGTTTTCAAGGCCATGAGTTCCATTTTTCCAGTATGGAGCCGTTAGCAGAACCGTTTCCCTGGGCCTTTTCTTTTGAAAAGATGCGTACTGGCGCTGTCTATCCAGGGGGTTATGCTTCGCCAAACGTGCTGGCGTCCTATCTGCATCTGCATTTTGCAGGCAATGAAGAGGCTGCGGAAGCGCTGGTAACGGCCTGCGCAGTGTATGCGGCAAGGAGGCAGGGCCGTGGCTGAGATTATTTTGGTAACCGGCGGCGCCCGCAGTGGTAAAAGCGCTTTTGCCGAGCGGCGCGTAGCGGCTATGGCGGAGCAAGTGGGCTATATTGCGACAGCCCAAGCCTGGGACGAAGAAATGCGCCTGCGTATTGAGATACATCAGCAGCGGCGTCCGGCAGGCTGGCAGACTTTTGAAGCGCCGCGGCACGCAGCGGCGGTACTGGCGAAGGCGGCAGCTGAAACCAAGGCGATTCTGTTTGACTGTTTGACCATGTTTGTTACTAATTGTATGTGCCAAGAGGATTTTCCCGCAGACCCTGAGGCTGGGCAGCGGTATATCGCCAAAGAGACGGAAGCTTTGTTGCGCGCAGCGCGTCAAGCTTCTTGTCCGGTGGTGTTTGTTACCAATGAAGTGGGCTTGGGGATTGTGCCGGATAATGCTATGTCTCGCGCTTTTCGGGACTATGCGGGCTGGGTGAATCAGCAGGTAGCCGCCCAGGCGCAGCAGGTTTTTTTGGTTGTCAGCGGTTTGGCTGTGGATGTGCGCCGTTTGGCGGAAGCGGAATAAAAGAGAAACGATTGCAAATAGAGGAGGCGTTGGGCATGGCTAAGACCATCATGCTCCAAGGAACCAGTTCTCATGTAGGCAAGAGCATTTTAACAACCGCGCTTTGCCGCATTTTTTTGCAGGACGGCTTGCGTGTCGTTCCTTTTAAAGCGCAGAATATGGCGCTGAATTCCTATGTAACCAAATATGGGGAGGAAATGGGGCGGGCTCAAGTGGCCCAGGCGGAAGCCGCCGGGTTGGAGCCTATGGTGGAGATGAACCCGGTGCTCTTAAAGCCTACAGGAGATTCCCGCTCCCAGGTAGTGCTGATGGGACGTCCCATCGGTAACATGACGGCTAAAGAATACCATCAGGGTTATAGCCTGCAGGCGCTTGATACGGTGAAAGCGTGCCTGCAAAAGCTGCATGATAAATTTGACCGTATTGTTATCGAAGGCGCCGGCAGTCCGGCGGAAGTCAATCTCAAAGCCAATGACATCGTTAATATGCGCGTCGCTAAACTGGCGCCGGCTCCGGTACTACTGGTGGCGGATATTGACCGCGGCGGCGCCCTGGCATCAGTGGTAGGAACGCTGGAATTGTTGGAACCGGACGAAAGGGAACTGGTGAAAGGCATCATTATCAATAAGTTTCGCGGTGATATCCGTCTTTTGCAGCCTGCTCTTGAATTTTTGGAAACAAAAACAGGCAAGCCGGTACTGGGGGTTATTCCGCATCTGGTCGATTTGGGCATTGACGACGAGGATTCTGTTTCCTTGGAAGATAAGCAGACCGTTCAAACCAAAGAAATTGACGTGGCGGTGCTGCGGACGCCGAAGATCAGCAATTTTACGGATTTTGACGCCCTCGGGGCCGAGCCGGATGTGGCTGTGCGCTATGTGCGCCAAGGCGAAGCATTAGGCAAGCCGGATCTTATTATTTTGCCAGGTAGTAAAAATACAGTAGAGGATTTGCTGTATCTACGGGAACATGGTTATGAAAAAGCCATTAAGGAGCTCCATGCCCAAGGCATACCTGTCATCGGCATTTGCGGCGGCTATCAGATGCTGGGTCAGACGGTTTTTGATCCGGAACATACCGAGTCCGACCATGATGAAACGCCGGGACTGGGGCTTTTGGATACAACAACGACCTTTGTGGCGGAAAAAATGACCCAGCAAGTGAGCGCTCGTGGTTTGTCCGACCGCTTTTTGGGCATCAAAGCCAGCGGTCTGGAGCTGAAGGGCTATGAAATTCATATGGGGCGTACGGAATTTGCTGCAGGGACAGAAGCTGCATTTCAGATTGAAGAACGTTCCTGTCAAAAGGCAGCCAGCCCGGATGGAGCGGTGGCTTCCTCCGGTTTGGTTCTTGGCACCTATCTGCACGGTATCTTTGACAATGACTCCTATCGGGGACTTCTTGCCAACGCGTTGCGGCAGCGCAAAGGCTTAGCGCCTCTTGATCGTTCAGGAGATACGCAGGCGCGCAAGGAAGCGGCGTATAACCGGCTGGCGGGGGTTGTGCGGGAAAACTTGGATATGACCCGGCTGTATGCCATTGTGGAGGGAAAGTAGATGCAGCCAAGTGTATGGCCCGGTGAATTATGGATGCTTCTGGGAGCGGTGCTTTTGGACCAGATATTGGGAGATCCAAACAGCCGCTGGCATCCGGTAGTGCTCATTGGCCGGGTCATTTCTTGGGGAGAGGCATGCTTGCTGCGTCTAACACAGAGCTCTTGGCAGCAGCAGACGTCAGGCGCCGTGCTTGTGGCGGTAGTACTGGCTGCTGCTTATAGCAGCGCCTGGTGCTGGATGCAGCTGTTGGCCCTCGGGGGGGACGCAGTGCAATGGCTTGGGGGCGCGTTGCTGCTGAGCTTTACTGTTTCGCCGCGCAGCTTGGCAGCCGCCGGCAGTGAAATTCGCGATTTTCTGGCTGCTGGAAATATGGCGGAAGCACGACGCAAGGTAGGCTGGATTGTCGGCCGGGATACAGCAGACCTCGATGAAGGGGAAGTCACACGGGCTACAGTGGAAACGGTAGCGGAAAACATAGTTGACGGCATTATTTCGCCGCTTTGTTATTTTCTGCTTGGCGGCGTGCCGCTGGCCTTTTTGTATCGCGCCGTCAATACGTTGGATTCCATGGTGGGCTATCATAATGAGCGCTATGAACATTTCGGCAAGGCGGCTGCCAGGGTTGATGACATTTTCAATTGGCTGCCTGCAAGGATAACAGCGGTGCTGCTTTTAGGGGCTGCTTGGGTTTTGCGTATGGACTGGCGCAACGCTTGGCGGATGATGCGGCGTGATGCAGCGGCGCATCCCAGTCCGAACAGCGGTTATGCGGAGGCAACGGTGGCTGGCGCTTTGGGTGTGCAATTGGGCGGTCTAAACTATTACGGCGGCGTGGCTTCGCTGCGAGCGAAAATGGGCGAACCCAAAGAAGCGCTGCAAGGGCGGCATATTACGAAAACAATCCGCCTAATGCAAGTTGCGGTGGCTCTGTTTCTTTTGCTTGCCAGCCTGCTGTTGGGATGGTAGTCTAAAGAAGAATGGAGATGCCGGAGGGAAACTATGTTCAATGATTTTTTGCTGGGATTGCAGTTTTTGACGCGTCTGCGTTTGTCGGGAGAGTTGTTTTGGGATGAAGAGGGATGCGGCCGCAGCGTGCGCTATTTCCCGCTGGTTGGAGCCGTACTGGGCTTGTGCTTTGTAGCTGCTTGGCAGGTGCTGTATGTATGGCTTCCTACTTGGGTTAGTACGTACCCGCCGACAGTAGTTGTTACCATTCTTACGGCGTTGCCCATTCTCTTGACAGGCGGCTTGCACTGCGACGGCTTTATGGATACCATGGACGGTCTTTTTTCCGGCCGTCATCGGCCACGGATGCTGGAAATCATGAAGGACAGCCGTGTGGGCGCCCATGGGGTGACCACTTTTTTAATGCTCTTTGCTTTGAAATGGTCTCTGATTGCCGATTTGGCGTCGCTGACTTTGCCGGCGGCGCTTTTTGCCATGCCTGTATTAGGGCGTTTAGCGATGGTAGTAGGAATTACCTGCTTTCCTTACGCTCGGGAAAACGGCATGGGACGCGCTTTTTCCGCTTATGCCGGTGAGGGGGCCTTATGGATAGCTCTAGTGCTTTCGTTTTTGCTTGTGCTGCCCTTGGGCGGCCAAGGGTTGATCGCTTTGGTAGCGGCGCTGGTGTGCGCTTTTGGCTGCGGCTTTTTGATCAGCCGCAAGTTGGGCGGACTTACAGGCGATGTATATGGAGCTCTGACGGAAATTACGGAAGTTGTCGTCTTGCTGGCTTTTTTGTATTAGAACAGGATGGAGGAATCAAGACGCATGGACGAAAAAACGTCCCCGCAGTATAAAAATATACCCGAACAGTTGGCAGCCGAGCAAACTTTGGAGGTGCGTGTTCCTGGGTCTTGCGGTGAATTGACGCAGGGCTTGGTGGATGAAGCTTACTTTCTGATCACCTGTCCGATCGGCAGTTATTCCCGGGCTATTTTGCGGCCAACTAAAGCGCCGACTGTTTTGGGCGGACCTAAAACGCAACAAGCAGTGGCTAAGACGCTGCTTTTCTTGGGAGAAAAGCAGCTTCCAGGAGAACTGGAGATTTGTTCGCAATTGCCAGTAGGGAAGGGCATGTCGTCTAGCAGCGCCGATATCGGTGCTGCCTGTCAAGCAGTGGCTCTTGCTTTCGGAAGAGTTCTTGCACCGCAAGAGATTTTGACGCTGGCGACTGGGGTGGAGCCTACGGATGGCGTCTTTTGTCCTGGTGTTGCGCAAATCGACCATGTGACGGGCGCTGCGTTTTGCAGCTTGGGGGAACCGCCGGCGATCATGGTCTCTGTCTGGGACCAAGGCGGCCAGGTGGATACGCAGCGTTTTAATGAGCGTCAGGAATTGCACTGCTTTAACCGAGCCAAGGAACGAGTGGTTCGTCAAGCAGTGCAATGCATAAAACGGGGTATGAAAGAACAGGAAGCGTTTTGGTTGGGCCATGGCGCTATGCTTAGCGCGCGGGCTAATCAGATTTTGCTGCCCAAGCTAGAGCTGGAGCTGCTCTGGTCGCTGGCCTTGCAACAAGGAGCGATTGGCGTCAATGTGGCTCATAGCGGTACGGTACTGGGGGTTTTGTGGAAAGGCGATGTAGCTTCAGAAACGATAGAAACCTTGCAGAAGCGGGTAGAACAGGAACTGCCGCAGCTTTCTTTTTTGGGAAGCTGGCCGCTGGTGTCCGGCGGCAGTTGGTATCGTTGTGGCAAGGAGGGGGAAGAGCATGACTGGGTTCGCTGCTTTTGAGCATGGCGGCAATATTTACGCTGCTGCCGGTGAATTGGGGTTGTCGCCGGAAGCGGTACTGGATTTCAGCGCCAATATCAACCCCTTGGGCTTGCCGCCTGGCTTGAAGGAGCAGTTGGCTTCCCTTTTGGGCGGGGTTGTGCATTATCCGGAACCGGAGGCGGCGGAGCTGCGACAGGCTTTGGCTGCAAGCCATGGCTGTGCTTCGGAAAGTGTGATTGTAGGGAATGGCGCAGCGGAACTGCTGTACTTGCTTTGCTATACGCTCAAACCAAGGCGTGTGCTGGTGACGGCGCCAACCTTTAGCGAATATGAAAAGGCGGCTCGCGCCGCTGGGGCGGAAGTTTCTTACTTGCCATTGGCTGGTGCAGACGGATTTGCACTGCCTTGGGAGCAAATGCAAGCCGCCTTGGCGGCAGCGGATATGTTTTTTCTTTGTAATCCCAATAATCCCACAGGGACGCTGCTCAAGCGCGAAGCGGTGCTGCGTTTGGCGGCAGAAGCAGCCAGGCAGCAGTGCTTTTTGCTTGTGGATGAATCCTTTCAGGATTTTTTGCCGGAACAGAAAAAATACAGCATTTTGCCGGATTTGCCGAGAATGGGAGATCAGGCGGCGGTTTTGCGTTCTTTGACTAAATTTTACGCCATCCCGGGACTGCGTTTGGGTTTTATGGCAGGCGATGCGGTGCTGATCCAAGAATTGACGGCGAAAAAGGACACGTGGAATGTGAACTTTTTGGCGCAGCAGGCAGGCTTGTGGGCCCTTCGCTGCAGCGACTATCAGCAGGAAAGCCGCGCCTATGTAGCTCAGGCGAAGCAGGCGTTGTACGCAGCGTTAGCGGCGCTGCCGGGAGTGCATGCCTATGAACCGGCGGTAAATTATATTCTTTTAGATATGAAACAAACAGGTCTGACTTCCAGCCAATGGCGGGAGCGTTTGAAACGACAAGGAATTTTGGTGCGGGACTGCGCCAATTACGTAGGCCTTGGCGACAGTCATATCCGAGTGGCTGTGCGTAGGCAAGACGAAAATGAGCGCCTAGTGGCGGCCTTGACGGCTGAATTGACAAAGTAAGATAAGAAGTGCGGCTTTTCGAGAAAGGAAATGGAGTATGAGTAAATTAATTTTGGTGCGTCATGGTGAAACGACTTGGAACATAGAGATGCGATATCAAGGGCAAACAGACATTTCTTTGACTGCGAACGGCATTGAACAGGCGGGAAAAGTGGCGCGGCGGCTGGCGGATGAAAAGATAGCCGCCGTCTACAGCAGCGATTTGAGCAGGGCTTTTGTGACGGCAGCCCAGATTGCCGCCGTACATGGCTTGGATGTATTAACTCGCCGGGATTTGCGGGAAATTTCCTTTGGCGAATGGGAAGGCATGACCTATGATTCCCTTGATTTAGATGGCGGCGGTACGGGAAATCGGTTATTTTCGCATCCGGCGGAAATTGAAATTCCCGGCGGCGAGACCTTTTTTGAGGTGCAGCAGCGGATGATGGAGGCTTTGCGCGAGCTAGCCCAGCGGCATGAAGGACAGACCGTGGTTATTGTGTCTCATGGCGCTGCGATTCGCACGGTGCTTTGCGATGTGTTAGGCATGGATTTGAACCGTCTTTGGGCTATACGGCAGAGCAATACGGCGGTAAATATTTTGGAAGTGCTGCCGCAAAAAGTCCTGGTTTCTCTTGTGAATGATGTGCACCATCTTCGCTGACATTACAGGGAATCTCTGCTATGATGGAAGAAACAGAGACAGGAAGTGAGTGAACCATATGTCTTGGAGCTTAAAAGAAGCCTTGCGGCAGCGCCGCGAGCAGGAGGAAAATACCTGTGCGCCGCCGCAGGCAGGCGGCAGGGGTTTTGCCTTGGTCTATCCCAATAATTATCAAGTGGGCATGTCTAATTTAGGCTTGCATATTTTATATCGCCTGCTCAATGAACGGGGAGACCTGTGCTGCGAGCGGGCTTTTTTGCCGGAAAAAAAAGCCTGGGACGAGCATATTCGTACGCAGACGCCGCTGATGACCGTGGAGAGTCAGCGGCCGTTAAGCGCGTTCGCGCTGGTAGGGTTTGCGCTTTCTTTTGAAATGGATTATTTTCATTTTTTGGATATGCTGCAACTGGGGCGAATTCCACAATTGGCTGTGGAACGGGGCGAGCAGGATCCCTTTGTGTTGATTGGCGGCCCTTGCGCTACGTTCAATCCGGAACCGTTGGCGCCGTTTGTTGATGCGGCCATTATCGGCGAAGGCGAAGAAGTTTTGCAGGAGCTGGTGGACGTGTACCAGGACTGTCGTACCAAAGGTAAAACGCGCCAGGAGGTGCTGCTGGCGTGGGCGCACATTCCCGGTGTTTATGTGCCCGCCTTTTACGAAGCGAATTACGAGGCGGACGGACGAGTGACAGCGTGGCGGAAGCTGGGGAAGGTTCCGGAGACCATTTCGCGGCGCAGAGTAGAACGCTTAGACGACTACCCGGGAGAAACGGCTGTTTTTGCGGAAGACGCGGAGTTCGGCAAGCTGTTTTTATTGGAAGTGGCCCGCGGCTGCGGACGGCACTGCCGTTTCTGCATGGCCGGGTACTGTTTTCGCCAGCCTCGGCCGCGGTCGCTGTCTGTACTGCGTCAAGCGCTTTTGCGGGCGCAGCAGCAGGGTATGAAAGTGGGCCTGATGGGGGCGGCTGTTTCCGATTATCCGGAGATTCAAGCCTTGTGCCATGAATTTGAAGCCAAGGGGATGCGCTTTTCCGTAGCCTCCTTGAGAGCGGATTCATTGGATGCGGTATTGGTGGCCGGTTTGGCCGCCAGCGGACACCGGACGCTGACCTTAGCACCGGAAGCCGGCAGTCAGCGCTTGCGAGACGTCATCAACAAGGGGATTCGAGAAGAGCATCTTTTAGAAGGTGTGCGCCTGGCGGCGCAGGCAGGCATTCCCAATCTGCGTCTGTATATTATGATTGGCTTGCCGACGGAAGTCGATGAAGATATTGACGCTATTGCCGAGATGGCCTTGCGGGTGCTGGCGTGTATGGAAGAAGCGGGCTCCAAGGGCAAGCTGACTCTTAGTGTCAATCCCTTTATACCTAAGCCGTTTACTCCCTTTCAGTGGCTGCCTATGGCGGATAAAAAGGTAGTTCAGCAGCGGCTGCGCCGCTTGGAAAGCTTGCTTAAATCGCAACGACGTATAGAAATTCTCAGCGAGCCGCCGCGGGAAGCCTATGTGCAGGCTGTGTTGGCGCGGGGGGATCGCCGGTTGGCGCCGGTTTTGGCGGCTGCCGCAGCGAAGGGCGGCTGGCGGCGCTTTACCGCTTGCTTAAAAGACGCCGGCTTGGATGAGGAGAGTTATTTATATCGACAGCGATCCATAGACGAACGTCTTCCTTGGGCGCACTTGGATATGGGCTTTAACAAGGATTATTTATGGCAGGAATGGCAGCGCGCCGTCAAGGAAGCGCCCACAAAAGGATGCTTTCCAGGCTGCAGGCGTTGCGGTATCTGCCGGGAAGGCAGGGAAGCATGGTGAAAGAAAAAGAGTCTTTTTATCTGGAAAAGGCAGGAGCTTTGACAGTAGGACGCTTTTCTTTGCTCCAAGAGGCTGGCTTGCAGCATGCCATGTCCACTCGTCTTGGCGGTGTTAGCAAGGCGCCTTGGCTGTCTTTGAATTTGGGATATCATGTCGGCGATTGTGCGGAAGATGTTACTGCCAACCGTAAGCTCTTTTGCAAAGCCGTTGGCGCTGAGGCGTCCAAGGTAGTGGCGCTGCAGCAGGTTCACGGAAATGTAGTGGCCGTAGTGGACGAAGGTCAATGCGGCCAAGGCGCTTTTGCTTGGGACGGTGCGTTGGTTGGAACTGATGCAGTGGTGACCGCGGCCAAGGGTGTTCCGCTGCTCCTTTTAGTAGCGGATTGCGTGCCTGTACTGCTTTTTGATCCCGTGCACCGCGTGCTGGCGCTGGCTCATGCCGGATGGAAAGGCACGGTAGCCGGTATTGCTGCGGCCTCCTTGCAGGTTATGAAGGAGCGCTTTGGCACAAAAGGGGAAGAATGCTTGGCTGCATTGGGACCGTCTATTGGGCCGTGCTGTTATCCTGTGGGCGAGAATGTGCTGCAGAAGCTGCCGGCTAATCTTCCCGCAGGACTGCTGCGCAGCGAAAAGGGCGAACATAGGCTTGATTTGCGAGGCTTTAACGCCTGGCTTCTTTCTCAAGCCGGCATACCGCTGCAACGGATCGCTGACTCCGGCGTGTGCACTTGTTGTCAAAAAGATCTGTTTTTTTCTCATCGCGGCGACAACGGACAAAGCGGACGATTAGGTTTTTTGGCGTGGTTGTAGATACATCGTTTTGATAGGAGCAGGTTTGCCAAAAGGAGGCGAAAACCATGCAGGAGCAGGGAACGAATAAAATCAACTGCAATAAATGCAAGTATTTCTATATCACTTGGGAAAAAGAATTTCCCTATGGTTGCAAGGCTATGGGCTTTAAAAGCAAGAATATGCCTAACAGGGTGACTAGGGAAGTTTCCCAGCGGCAATGCCTGTCCTTTGAGCCGAAAGACGAGCCGCGCTAAGGCCAGAAGAAAATTGAACAAGAGTCGCGGGAGTCAAGGGAGGGTACGCAGGAGAAGCACGGGCAACGGTTTTGCACAGAGCACGAAAAAAAGCTGACCCTGTCTGCGCGACAAGGTCAGCTTGCTTTTTAAATATATTAGAATTTATGATCGAACCGCGAAATATACGAAAGACGCGAAAGGGGTTTCAAGAGAAAAATCACGCACAACGGAGCACGCCCCCGGCTCTGCCGCTTCCCCACCAGAACGGCAGAGCACTCATGCTCCGTTGCTCCTGTTTATACTAACATAAATCAGTAGACAATTCCAGAGCAAGGTGATGATTTATTCTCGTCCTGGTTACGTCGCTGCATTTGCGGTATAATATACCTGTTTTCATAAAAGCAATAAGACCGAAAAATACGGTTTTTTAGAGGAGGAAAGCAGATGTCCTTACAGGAAGAAAAAGAGCGGTTTATTTCATTGGCCAAGACGATTGATCGTCCAGGCCTGATTCAACTACTGGATTATTTGGAAACGGAAACAGATTTTTATACAGCTCCTGCGAGCACTGCCTTTCACGGAGCGGAGGAAGGAGGCCTTTTGGTGCATTCTCTGGCTGTATACGACAGCCTGATGACCTTGAGGCAGGCTTTTTCTCAGGAGTTGGAACAGGAATCTGCCTGTCTCTGCGCCTTATTTCATGATTTATGCAAGGCGAATTTTTATCGAAAAGGCTTTCGGAATCGGAAGAACGAAACAACCGGCCAATGGGAAAAGGTCGAAGTGTACGAAATCGATGATCAACTGCCCTTAGGTCATGGGGAAAAGTCGGTTATGCTGCTGCAGAAGTTTATTCCTTTGACGGAGGAGGAAATGCTCGCTATTCGTTGGCATATGGGCGGTTTTGACGATACGGCGCGTTCCTATGCTGGCGGGCAGAGCCTGTCCGGCGCCATGAAACGTTACGCGTTAGTTCCGGCTTTACATATGGCTGATATGGCTACCTGCTATTTTGCCGGAAAATGATAAAGTCCTATAGCGTAATTGGAATGCCTTACAGGAGGGTGTCATGGATACTGCGACGATAGTTTTGTTGGCGGCGGCCATTGTGCAATTGGTATTAATACTATGGCTTCTCCAAAAAATCAGCCGTTTAGGCAATGCCAAAGAAGAGTCGGAAACAGACAAAGAAAAGCTGCGCCAGGAACTGCAGGAAAGCCGTCGAGAACTGCGGGAAACACTGCAGGATTTTAATGATTCCGTGCTGCGTCGTCTGGCGGAGCATATGGGTATGCAGCTGCAGCAGACGGAAAGTATGTCCAGCCACTTGCAGAACCTGACGCAGGCGCAGGAACGACGCCAAGAGCATCTGCGGCAAAGCTTGGAAGCGCAAATGGAGTCTTTGCGTCTGGAAAGCGGACGACGCCTGGAAGAAATCCGCGCTATGGTGGACGAACGGCTGCAACAGACGCTGGAAAGAAAGCTGGGAGAAAGCTTCCAATGGGTAAGCGAGCGGCTGGAAATGGTGCATAAGGGCTTGGGCGAGATGCAAAACCTTGCCGCCAGTGTGGGTGATTTGAAAAAAGTGCTGACAAATGTTAAGACCCGAGGAACCTGGGGAGAGATCCAATTAGCCGCCCTTTTATCAGATGTATTGGCTCCTGAGCAGTATGCCGCGAATGTGGCGGTAGTTCCAGGACGCAACGAGCGGGTGGAGTTTGCCTTGCGCCTGCCTGGACAAGGAGAAAAGGGATGTATTTGGCTGCCTGTGGATGCGAAGTTTCCGCAGGAAGACTTTTTGCGTCTTCAAGAGGCGCGAGAAGCCGGCGATGCCGAGGGACAGGAAAATGCGGCCAAAAAGCTGGAGCAGCGACTGCGTTTAGAAGCTAAGAGCATCGCAGAAAAATATGTTTCTCCGCCGCATACGACCGATTTTGCCTTGTTGTTCTTGCCTACGGAAGGTTTATATGCCGAGGTTCTGCAGCGTCCTGGTTTGGCTGAGGAACTGCTGCACCGCCATCGGGTCGTAGTGACGGGCCCGATGACCCTGGCAGCGCTCTTGAATAGTTTGCAGCTAGGCTTTCGAACGCTGGCCATTGAGCAGCGCAGCGCGGAAGTATGGGAGTTGTTGGGGGCGGTGCGAGGGGAATTTGCCCGCTTCGGTCTGTTGTTGGAAAAAACGCAGAAAAAGCTGCAAGAAGCCTCTTTTTCCATCGAAAGCGCAGCCAAGACATCTCGGAGTATGGAGCAGCGCTTATCTTCGCTGCAGCAATGGCGCAGTGAAGGAGTTCTTGACGAGCCGGACAATTTGTGATATTTTCATACATGTTGCGGCGAGCTTGAAAGATGGCCGCGGCCGTTTTAGGACGGTCGAGGAAAGTCCGGGCTCCACAGGGCAGGGTGCTGGATAACGTCCAGCGGAGGAAACTCTAGGGACAGTGCCACAGAAATGTGTACCGCCGGCTTTATGCCGGTAAGGGTGGAACGGTGCGGTAAGAGCGCACCAGCGGTCAGGTGACTGGCCGGCTAGGTAAACCCCACTCGGAGCAAGACCAAATAGGGAAGGGATGAAGCGGCCCGCTGAGCCTTCCGGGTTGGTTGCTAGAGCCATTCGGCAACGGATGGCCCAGATAGATGGTCATCACCGCGCAAGCGGAACAGAACCCGGCTTATTGATTGCTTGCCGCACACTTTCTTGACAAAAGAACAATTTTTCGTTACTCTATACCAAGAATCCAAAGGGGAGTAGCTTCACGGTGCAAAGTCAACAGTCTGATAGTGTATACTATCTGGCTTTGCCGTTAACGAACAAAATGCGTTGACAAGCGAGACCTTTGGGCAGGAAATCCTGCCCAAAGGTCTCGCTTTTTAATATGCACGGGAAATAATACAACAACAGCCCTCAGTCGTACCCTCCTTTTACTCCCTTTACTCTTGTTGAAAATACGTATCTCGTCCCTAATGTTCATATCTTACTATTTTGGAGGTATAGAGATGACAGCTTTTTTAGCGGCTATGATTTTTGTGGTATTGGCGGAAATGGGCGACAAAACCCAGCTTTTGGCCTTGGCCCTAGCAGGCAGGTATTCCTGGAAAACCGTGATGAGCGGCATTCTCGTGGCGACGCTGCTCAATC
This sequence comes from Negativicutes bacterium, assembly GCA_009929485.1. Taxonomy (GTDB): domain Bacteria; phylum Bacillota; class Negativicutes; order Anaeromusales; family Anaeromusaceae; genus Anaeromusa. Next base: position 49,629 of record SAAJ01000014.1, on the reverse strand, counting down.
ATTTGCTGGCGGTGCTGGCTGGGCATTATTTGCAGTATATGATGCCTATGATGTACGTACAAATTGCCGCCGCAGTATCCTTTATCTTTTTCGGTATTTGGACCATTCGCGGGGATGAGCTTGGGGATGCGGACAAGGCTACCTGTTATACGCCGTTTTGCACTGTAGTGGTGGCGTTCTTTTTGGCGGAAATGGGAGATAAGACGCAGCTGGCTACAGTAGCCTTGGCTGCTCAGTATCAAGAAATTATACCGGTTTGGATGGGGACGACTACAGGGATGATGATTGCCGACGGCATGGCGATTGTTGTAGGCGGCATGCTGCTTAAGCGCCTGCCGGAGCAGGCGGTCAAATGGACAGCGGCTGTTATCTTTGTGCTTTTTGGTATCTATGGGCTGTATGAATCGTTGCCGGCTCCATGGAATGCGCCTGCGTTTTTGGGTGTAGTGGCCGTGGTGAGCGCTATTTTGATGGGACTTGTGCATCGCTGGCAATGCAGAGCATCGCAAGAAAGCAATAGCAATAGTTGACTTCAAGAAATAAAAACTTTACAATAAAAATAGAATATTCTCGGTGAAAGCGTTGATTTCATAGAGGAAAAACAGGGAGGCATGGATATGGTTTTGCATACCATTGCAACAGAAGAAGAATTTCAAACCCTGGTGATTGAAGCGGGCAAGCCGGTTTTGGTTGATTTTTGGGCTCCTTGGTGCGGGCCTTGCAAAATGATTGCTCCTGAATTGGAGTCGCTGGCGCCTGAATATGCGGATAAAGCGGCTATTATTAAAGTGAACGTCGACGATTTTCCCGCGGTGGCGCAGCGGTACAAGGTCATGGGCATTCCTACGCTGCTTATCTTCAAGGAGGGCAAAGAAGTCTCCCGTTTGGTGGGGTTTCGGCCTAAAAAGGAATTAGCAGCGGCCTTGGATGCAGTGCTGTAAAGTAAATGGAGTTGAAGAAAGCTGGTGAAGGCATTCTGCGTTGAGTAGAATGCCTTTTATTCCTATATAGGAAAGTTTGTTTTTGAAGAGCATAGTTGCAGCTGTTAATGGCAGCCGCCAAATTTTTGCGACAAGATTTCCGTAAGCCTCGCCAAATTGGCGGCGACGGCAGTTCCGCGAACTCGCTGTCGCTCAGACATACGGAACTTTTCTCCGTCGCCTTCTATTTTTGCGTCCTGCGGACCGGCTTGCTTCAAAAAAGTCGCAAAAACAACGGCGGCTGCCCCTTCCATATGCTTCTGTTGGAGCTTTTATGTTCTCTATGTTACGCTGTGTGCCGTTTTTTCTTTTTAAAAACAGTCCCCCAGGAGGTTCGAAGATGGAAAAAACAAAGATTTTAATTGCAGATGACGATAAGCAGATACGTCAGCTCTTGGCGCTTTATTTTGAAAAAGAAGGCTTTGACGTAGTGGAAGCCGCTGACGGAACAGAGGCTCTGCGTTTTTACGAAGAGCACAAGCCGCAGCTGCTTCTTCTAGATGTTATGATGCCGGGACAGGATGGACTAGAGGTATGCCGCCGTGTGCGGCGGGTATCTGAAGTGCCTGTTATTTTGCTGACGGCTAAAGGAGAGGATGAAGATCGCATCAATGGATTGGATTTAGGAGCCGATGATTATATAACGAAACCTTTCAATCCGCGGGAAGTCGTGGCCCGGGTCAAAGCGGTCCTGCGGCGTTCTCAGCATACTTGGCGCGAAGAAGAGTCCTTGCAATATGATGAGTTGGATGTCAATTTAGCAGAGCGCAGCGTACGTGTGGCTGGCGTAGAGGTGGAATTGACCGCTAAAGAGATGGAATTGCTGTGGTATTTGGCTAAGCATCCTGGACGCGTTTTTTCCCGTGAACAATTGCTGGAAGCCATTTGGGGCTATGAATATTTCGGAGATACCCGCACGGTTGATACTCATATCAAGCGTCTGCGCCAAAAAATAACCGCAGGCCGAACCAACGGAGACTGGGATATTCGCACGGTATGGGGTGTGGGCTATAAGTTTGAAGTAGGGGTGTAATTGTGGCCAGACCATTGCGTTATCAAATTTGGTCCCGCCATATTGGCATTATTATTTTGGCCTTGCTTTTGGCGTTTGCCGGTTCGTATATGCTGATTCGTCAGTACGTATTGGAACAGCGCACGGCGGATTTAGTGCGGAAGGGGACAGGGCTGAGTCTTTTAGTGGCGGCTTCGCGTCAGCAAGAAGACGGCTACCGGGAGCTGCGGCAGCTGGTAGAGGTATTGGATCCGTTTTTGGACGCCCGTATTTGGGTGGTGGATCGTCAGGGCGGAATTCTGGCTTTGTCTGGCGATATGATGCCTCCGGCGGCAGGGGGCATGCATTTTAATCATGGCGATGCTATGCCCCATGGTCGTGGTATGATGCAGGGCCAGGGGCCAGGGCGCGGCATGATGCGGCAAGGAGGAGCTCGGTTGGCGGGGCCGTTGCAGGAGGTGCTGCAGGGGCAAATTGTCAAGCGTACTTTTTTTCATGACTTCTATCAAGAGCAAATGCTGGTGGTTGCGGTGCCGGTGCCTGGAGCTGAAGCAGGAAGTATAGACGGCGCTGTTGTTTTGCATGTACCTCTGCAGGGCGTAGAGGAGTGGCTGCAGCGGGTGCGGTGGCATTTGGGAGTTGTCGCGGTTATTTGTCTGCTGGCGTCGCTGCTAGTCGGCCAGCGCTTAAGTCGGCAGATTGCACGCCCGTTGGAAAACTTGCGCCAAGCGACGCAGCATATTGCTGGTGGCGAGTATCATCGCCGGGTACCTGTAGAAGGGCCGGCGGAATTGGCGGATGTGGCGCAAAGTTTTAATGCCATGGCGGCCAGCCTAGAGAAATCGGCGTTGGAAATGGAGAAGCAAGAAGGGCTGCGGCGGGATTTTGTGGCCAATGTATCTCATGAGCTGCGCACGCCATTAACCATTATCCGTGGCTACAATGAGGCGCTGGCAGACGGTACGGCGGCAGAGCAGCAACGGCAGCAATATCATGCCTTGATTCGTGACGAAGCGTTGCGTTTAGAGCGGCTGATTGCCGACTTGCTTGATATAAGCCGCTTGCGGGCTGGCGTCGTGGAAATGGAAAAGGAACGTATTTTGCTGCAAAGTCTGGTAGCTGGCGTGGTACAGTTGGTGGAGAAATTGGCCCAAGAAAAAGGGTTGCGGTTGGAAACAAACTTTTCCGAAGAACTCTTTGTGTACGGCGATGGGGATCGGCTGACGCAGCTATTGTTGATTCTTCTGGATAATGCCTTGCGTCATACAGAGCAGGGGGCCGTTCGCATTGAGTCTGACCGCGGCGCAGATGGGCGGGCTTTTTTGCGTATCAACGATACCGGCCATGGTATTCCGGCAGAAGCGCTGCCTTATATTTGGGAACGCTTTTATAAGGTTGACAAGGCGCACAACCGCGATGGCGGCGGCACGGGTCTGGGGCTGGCGGTAGCCAAAGAGATTATGAATTTGCATGGAATTGAGGTGGAAGCAGCCAGTATTGTAGGAGCGGGAACCTCCTTTACGCTGCGCTTTCCGCCGGATTCGACTTGAATGTTGTATACTCAACGAAAAAATTTGTTGTTTCTATACAGCGAATTTGCGATAATAGAAGCTGGAAGGGGAGGTATGGCCAATGTTCAACATCGGGTTGCCGGAGCTTTTCGTTGTGCTGGTAATCGTACTGATTACTTTTGGACCTGCTAAGCTGCCGGATATTTCTCGAGCCTTGGGGAAAAGCGTTCGGGATTTTAAAGCCGCCTCGGATCAGGTGAAAGAGGAAGTGCGTCACACTGCTTCCCTAACAACGCCAATAGAAAAAGAAAAACTGTAAAATGGCAGGTAGAGGCCTACTCTCCAAAGATTCTTTGAGAGTTGGCCTTTTTTGCGTATAGCAGTTCAAGGAGGTTTCATTTTAGAATGATTGGATGTACAAAATTACTATGTGGTACGGCAACGGTGTCGGATATTGTTAAATACGGTCGCAAAACAGAGCAGCTGCCGCCGCAGATGCTGCAGTTTTCTTCGGACGCTACGCCGATTGTTGTTTGGAACAGCACAAACCGTTGCAATTTATCTTGTCAGCATTGCTATATTAATGCAGAAGACAAAGAATATGCTGGCGAATTTTCAACCGAGGAAGCCAAAGCCTTTATTGATGATCTGGCTTCCATGAAGGTGCCTGTGCTGCTTTTCTCCGGCGGCGAACCGCTGGTGCGCCAGGATTTGTTTGAATTGGGACCCTATGCCGCCTCCAAAGGCATTCGTCCTGTTATTTCAACGAATGGCACACTGATCACGCCGGACATGGCTCGGCGCATCCATGAATCTGGTTTTCAATATGTAGGCATCAGCGTGGATGGCAATGAAGAAGTTCATGATAATTTCCGCGGCAAAAAGGGAGCTTTCCAGGAGACGATTCAGGGCATTCGCAATTCGCTGGCTGCGGGCAATAAGACCGGTATTCGTTTTACCGTGAATCGCTTGAATTTCCACACACTGCCGGATGTTCTGGATATTGTGGAACGCGAGGGAGTGCCGCGCTTTTGCATGTACCACTTGGTGTATGCAGGCCGAGGCAAGGAAATGGCGGAACTCGATACCACGCCTGAACAGAAACGGCAAACCATTGAACTCTTGATGGAACGGACGTTGGATTTCCATAAACGCGGTATTGAAGTGGAAATTTTGACGACCGATAATCATGCCGACGGTATTTATTTACTGCAGTACTTAGAAAAGCACCAGCCGGAGCGAGTAGAAGAAGTATTGCAACTGCTGGAAATGCATGGAGGCTGTTCAGCTGGACAGAAAACTTCCAATGTGGACCCTCAGGGCAATGTGCATGCTTGTCAATTCTGGGGTCATAAGTCTCTGGGCAATGTACGGGAGAAGAAATTCAGCGAAATCTGGCGGGACAGCCAGGACAAGTTCTTGTGCTCTATGCGCGAGAAGCACCTGCACTTGGAAGGCCGCTGCGGCGAGTGCCGTTATAAAATGTTTTGCGGCGGCTGCCGCATTCGGGCGGAAGCCGTAACAGGCGGCAATATTTGGGCGGAGGATCCGGCCTGTTATCTGACGGACTGGAAGGAGTGATCCCATGATCATTTCTTGGAATACGACCCAGGAATGCAATATCCGTTGTGTCCATTGCTACCGGGACGCAGGCTCTAAGCATGCGGAAGAATTGGATACGGCGGAAGGGAAAAAGCTTATTGAGCAAATTGCCAAGGCTGGCTTTAAAATTTTGATTCTCAGCGGCGGCGAACCTTTGATGCGCGCCGACATTTATGAGCTTATTCGTCATGCCAAAGAGCAGGGCCTGCGCCCGGTGTTGGGGACGAACGGTATTTTAATTACGCCGGAAGTGGCGGTGAAGCTCAAAGAGGCTGGTCTGGCCCGGGCGGGGATTAGCTTGGATAGTGTTGACGCTGAACGGCATGACGAATTCCGCAAATGGCCCGGCGCCTGGCAGGGCGCGGTTGACGGCATGGCCGCCTGCCGCGCGGCAGGCTTGCCGTTCCAAATTCATACTACCGCTATGAATTGGAATGAACCGGAAATTACGGAACTTACCGATTTTGCAGTAAGCGCTGGTGCTGCGGGACATCATATTTTCTTCCTCGTGCCTGTGGGTCGGGGCAAAGATATTGAAGATACATCTTTGCATACGGAACAATATGAGTCGCTTTTGGGACGCATTTTGGATAAACAGCAGCAGGTGGAGATTGAGCTAAAGCCGACTTGCGCTCCTCAGTTCATGCGCATTGCGAAAGAACGGGGCATGAAGATGCGCTTTACCAAGGGATGCTTGGCTGGTACGGCCTATTGCGTCATTATTCCTAACGGCGATGTTCATCCGTGTCCGTACTTGCCGATGAAAGTGGGCAATGTGCGTCAGACGCCGTTTGATGAAATGTGGGCTAAAAGTGAAATCTTCCAGGATTTGCGCCATCAGCCGCTAAAAGGGGCTTGCGGGCGCTGCGGTTATGACGATATTTGCGGCGGCTGCCGTGCTAGAGCCTATTACTATTCCGACGGTGACTATCTGGCGGAAGAACCTTGGTGCGCCTGCGGGAGATAAAACAGCAAGTGGATGATGAGAGGGGGATGTGCCATGACACCCATGACGCATGGAACGATGAAGCCTTATTATCTGTTCAGTCCTTTTTTGCGGTTTTTTCACTGGATTATGGTGCTGGCGATTTTGGTGCTCTTTGTGACAGGACTTTACATTGGCGACCCTGGTTATGTGGGAACCCAAGGCCTTGAGCCGACCTTTGCCGTAGCGACCTGGTTTTCTATGGAAACCATTCGCTTCATCCATTTTGCTTCAGCATTTTTATTTATGGGCAGCTTTGTTTTTCGTATTTATGGTTTCGCCATCAACAAAGGGGACCGGTTATTTCCGCGTCCATGGAAGTTGGAGTATTGGCTGGGCATGTTGGACGTAGGGCTGCATTATTTGCTTCTCTCGCCGCATCACCGGCCTTACTTGCGCAACCACATGGCGAGGGCTGGTTATGCGACTGCCTATTTGATGATTTTTATTGAAATTGTCACAGGGCTGGCTATGTATTTTATGATTCACCCCAATGGTTGGGGCGCATTCTTATTTGGTCCCTTTGTATACTGGTTGGGTGGAGAGTATTGGCTGCACTTGCTGCATCATTATGCCGCTTGGGCGATTATGCTGTTTTCCATTGTCCATGTGTACATGGCGGTCCGGGCCGATATTATTGAAGGCGGCGGCGAAATTTCAAGTATGATTTCCGGTGTTAAGTACTTCCACGAGGATCCTGATGATTTGGGGGATATCCGCTAAGATGAACGTTGCGGAGATAACGGTTTTAGGAGTTGGCAACATTTTGCTCGGCGACGAGGGCGCTGGCGTACGCGCGGTGGAACAACTCCAGTTACAAGGAGAACTGTCGGATTCCGTGCAGCTTCTTGATGGCGGTACGCTGGGGATGGAGTTGCTGCGCTTTTTAAAAGGAACGAAGCGCCTGCTGTTGCTGGATGCTGTCCAAGGCGACCAGGAGCCGGGAACATTGTATTGTTTACGGAACTCTGAGTTAGAGGCTCATCTTAGCGGCGCCGTGTCTGTGCACGATCTGGGTCTCAAGGACGTGTTGGCGGTGCTGAAACTGCTGGAGGCGCCAGTGGAAGAAGTCGTTCTTCTCGGCTTGCAGCCGCAAACGCTGGCTGTGGGCATGGAATTATCGGCGCCTGTGGCGGCGGCGCTGCCGAACTTGGTGCAAGCGGCCTGTGTTCAAGTAAAGCAGTGGCAAACGGAGGTGGCGTTGCATGGCTGAGACGGATCAAACGGCCTTGGCTCCGCTGGCGAAAGCCGTGCTGGAGGAAGTGCGCCAAGCCTATGCCGCTTTAGAAGAACACGGACGGGGGCATACGTTGTTTTTGGATAAACTTCCCTTAACACCAGAAGAACGTCAAACCATCTTGGACTTTCTGGGGCAGGGGGAGGTGTCCATTAAAATAGAGGATGCCTTAGAACCGGCACAGTGGCGAGAAACGGCTTTTAGCGGTATTTGGCATGGCGTATATTGCAATTTACAAGATACTCCTGTATTGGAGACAATAGAGATTGCTTGGTATCCGGAGCTTGCCGCCGCGCAGCGGGAGGATGTGGCTAAGGATGGCCAGCGGCTTAATACATGGTTGAATGAGCAAGGATCACCGACGTAACAGCGGTGATCCTTGCCTTGCAAAGGAGGCGCGGCAGATGTTGCGAGGAGTGCGTGGCGCCACTACGGTGGAAGCTAATACTAAAGAAGAAATTTTTGAAGCGGTGCTGCAATTGCTGGACGCTTTAACAGAGGCTAATGGCTGGCAAGAAGAAGAGCTGGGCGCTGTTATTTTCAGTTCTACCCCAGAGGTCAATGCTGCATTTCCGGCGGCTGCGGCGCGGCGTTTTGGCTGGAATGATGTGGCGCTTTTTGGAGCTCAAGAAATTGAGGCCGAAGACGGCGTGCCCCAATGCATCCGTGTGCTGGTATTGTGGAATACCGACAAGGCGATGAAGGAACTGCGTCATGTGTATTTGCGCAGAGCCGTTGCCTTACGGCAAGATCGCAAGGCGGAGGCGAAAGAGCAATGATTTCCATTGTAGTTCCTGTTTTCAATGAAGAAGAAAACATGGAAGCTTTTTATCAGGCGATATGCTCGGTTATGGAGAAATTGCCCCATTCTTTTGAGTTGATTTTTGTTGATGACGGCTCGAAAGATGCTACGCCAATGGTTATTGACCGTTTATCGCAGAAAGATTCTCGCGTGCGAGGTTTGATTTTAGCACGTAATTTTGGACATCAAATAGCTTTGAGTTGCGGCTTGGATCATGCAGAGGGAGATGCCGTCGTTACGATGGATGGAGACTTGCAGCATCCTCCGGAATTGCTGCCGCAGCTGATTGAACAATGGCAGAACGGGTACGAGGTAGTGCAGACCATTCGTCTGACGACGGAAGGCGTTTCTTGGGTCAAGAAAATGACATCCTCTTGCTTTTACCGTTTGATGAATGTGGTTTCCAAGGTGCGCGTACGCGAAGGGGGCTCCGACTTTCGTTTGTTGGATCGCAAAGTAGTGCAAACTTTTCGGCGCTTTCCGGAACGGGCTCGGTTTATTCGCGGCATGATGGGCGCTATTGGCTATCGGCAGACGACGTTGGATTTTGTGGCGCCGCCCCGCTATGCAGGGGTTTCTAAGTTTTCGCCAGGGAAAATGCTGCATTTTGCCTTAGATGGCATTACCGCTTATTCGAAGCTGCCTTTGCGTATTGCGTTCTATGCCGGCTTGGTTTTTGGCGTAGTTAGCTTTGCTTTGGCGCTGCATGTTGTTTATATTAAATTTTTGACGGACGAGGCTGTACCTGGTTGGGCCACTATTGCCGCAAGCATTTCTCTTTTGAGCGGCGTACAGCTTATGGGGCTAGGTATTATCGGCGAATATGTGGGACGTATTTTTGAAGAAGTAAAGCAACGTCCGCTTTATTGGCTGCGCCAAGAAATAGGACAGGGCGGCAAAGAACAACAGTAAAGAAAGTTAAAAAAGAATACTAGGCAGGATTTTTCCATCGAATAGCGAATTGTCCTTAAAGTGAGCTAAATAAAGCCGAATCCGGCTCTGGAGCGGGGGAACCACAGTATAGTAGGGGTGAAGCGCGAAGTCGCTCGCGTAGGGTTGCTCGACCCGAACCCGTCAGCTAACCTCGTAGGCTGTAGAGAGGTGACAGAATGGGGCAATTGAAAAGATTTTTTGTTTTAGGTATGGTTTGCTTTTTGCTCAGCGCACCTGGGGTGGCAGATGCTTCTTCCATTCGCGAAGGAGATATTGGCGATGATGTGACAGCCATTCAGCAACGTTTGCAGGAACTTGGTTTTGGAAACAGTTCAGCTGATGGTGACTTTGGCTCGGCAACAAGAGCCGCTGTCATGGCCTTTCAAAAGGCTAATGGCCTGGAAGCCGATGGAATCGTCGGTTCCGGTACCTATCGGGCGTTAATGGGCAGAGACATTCCCGTAAGTCGTAGTGACATGGGAACGAGCATGACAAGGCGGATTATTCAAAGCGCTATGTCATTCCGTGGAGTTCCTTACGTTTTCGGCGGAACCACTCCCTATGGATTTGACTGCTCGGGCTTTACGCGTTACGTTTTTGCAAATGCCGGCATTTTCTTGCCGCGCATGGCAGATGAACAATATGATGCAGGATATTCGGTTTCGAATCCGCAACCCGGTGATCTTGTCTTTTTCACAACCTATACTTCCGGTGTATCTCATGTGGGCATCTACATAGGCGATGATCGCTTTATTAGCGCGACATCCAGCCGCGGCGTTCGCGTAGACAGCTTGTATGAAGGGTATTGGGGAGCGCGTTATTTAGGCGCTAAACGGGTAATGTGATTTTAAAAAAACAGGTGGTTATCCTTAAGGGTAACTACCTGTTTTTTTAAAATCTAAATGAGAAAGATTCTTGCAAGACTTAGGGAGATATGCTATTCTCTTAATAGGAATATTACTATTAAGAGGTGGATGCTGTGTCTCGTCGAAGTGTATTTATCATCATGCTGGTATTTTTGGTAAGCGCTATTGCTGGTTGCGGTATGAATGCAAAACCGCAAGAGAAAAAACTACAAGTAGTGGCATCGGTATATCCAGTGCAAGAATTCGTCAAAGCTGTGGGGAAGAATAGAGTGGAGGTTTCCCTTTTGGTTCCTCCGGGAACAGAGCCTCATGACTGGGAACCGACGGCAAAAGATCTGGCTAAAATCAAAGGCAGCGCACTATTGGTTTACCATGGCGCCGGCTTGGAGCACTGGGTTGGGGCTGTTGTGAAACCAGAACTGTTAGGCTCGGCTAAGGCGGTGGAAGCAAGCAAAGGAATTGCTCTGCTGGATGCGGCGGAAAGCGAGTCAGGAGAAGAAGCTGGACATTCTCATGGCGGCGAAGCACATGGCGCAAAAGACCCCCATGTTTGGCTGGACCCGGTGCTGGCGCAGCAAGAAGTGAAAACTATTTTGGCGGCGTTGGTAGAAGTGGATCCGGCCCATGCCGGTGAGTATGAAGCCAATGCGGCGGCGTACCTAAAAGAGCTGCAGCAGCTGCATGACGAATATACCGCTGCGTTGCGGCAGACTGCTAAAAAAGAGCTGATTACAAGCCATGCAGCTTTTTCTTATTTGGCTAAGCGCTACCAGTTGCAGCAAGTGCCGGTCATGGGACTGTCTCCTGACGCCGAGCCGACAGCTGACAAAATGGCTGAAATTATCCGTTTTTGCAAAACGCATCAAGTGAAGTATATTTTCTTTGAAACCTTGGTGAGTCCTAAATTGGCGGAAGTTTTAAGCCGCGAAGCCGGCGCGTCGACGCTGGTGCTTAATCCGCTGGAAGGACTGACTGTCGAAGAATACAAGGCAGGAAAATCTTCCTATTTGACGCTTATGCGGGAAAACTTGCAACAGCTTAAGAAGGCGTTGGCCCAATAGCGGGTTTGGCTTTTCGAAAGGAGTTGCTGGATAATGGAGAAATTGGAAGAAGCGTTGGCGACGCTACGTCGCCAGGGCTGTCGGATTACGGAGCAACGTAAAGCGGTGCTGCAAGTGGTTGCTGCAGCGGAACAACCAATGCGGGCGGTGGACATTTGGCAGCAGGTGCGTCTCAAAGAAGATGACATAAGCCTCGATACGGTATATCGCAATCTTACGCTGCTGGTGGAACAGGGGATTTTATTGCCCATTGGCGCGTTGGGGAAGGATGCGACATCCTACGAATGGAGCCATGACGGTCACCATCATCATATCCGCTGTGTAGACTGCGGTCAGGCGGTATGTCTGGATATTTGTCCTGTGGATGCGCGGTTGGAAAAAGAAGCGCAAAGCAAAGGATATCAGCTGTTGCGGCATTCGTTGGACCTGTATGGACGCTGCACAAATTGTACTCGTAAAAAAGCCGGGCAGGAGGATCCCGTATGATTCGAATTGAACATATTTCTTTTTCCTATGAAGCCGATGCGGTATTGAACGATGTGTCTCTTGCAGTGGACAGTGGTGAATTTGTAGCTTTAGTAGGCCCCAATGGAGGCGGCAAGACGACTTTAATTCGCCTGTTAGCTGGCTTGGGTCAGCCTAGCGCAGGCGGCATTTATATTGACGGCAAAGTGCCGCGTGATTTTTTGAAAACCGGTACCTTAGCCTATGTGCCTCAACAGTACAGCCAAAATGTTTCCGGTTTTCCGATGACGGTGAAAGAGCTTTTGCAGTTGTTGCCGCAGCGGCGGCGGACGGCCAAAGAAGTCTTGCAGATTGTAGGCTTGGAGGGGATTGAAGGGAAGCGTCTGGAGGCCTTGTCCGGAGGACAGCTGCAGCGAGTGCTGATTGCTCGAGCACTTTTAACAGCGCCGAAAGTGCTGTTATTGGATGAACCTACAAGCGGTGTTGATTACGAGGCAAGTACGCAAATTTACAAATTGTTGCAAAAGCTTTGCCGCCAAGAAGCCATGACGGTTGTGATGGTTTCTCATGATGTTGATAATGCGGCCCGCTGGACCAGCAGAGTAGCTTGTATCAATAAGGGGCTGTGCTTTTATGGCACGAACGAGGAATTTGCTTCCACGCACATTCAAGAGCGCCATCTTTGGTATTATACAGGTTGATGGGAGGAGATTTTGTGGAAGCATTTAGTTATGATTTTATGCAGCGCGCTTTGGCGGCAGGCCTTGTGATTGCCTTGCTGTGTCCGTTGATTGGCTTTTTTGTGGTGGTTCGCAGACAATCGCTGATTGGGGACGGCTTAGGACATTTGGCTTTTGCCGGCGTTACTGGAGCCTCGCTGTTGGGGGTATATCCGGTAGTCGGCGCTTTGGCTGTGACGGTTCTTGGCTCATTGGGCATTGAATGGGTTAGGCAGCGCCATCGAGCGCACAGCGATATGGGCTTAGCCATTGTATTTTACGCCGGTATGGCTTTGGCGGTGCTGTTCAGTACCATGAACCGTATGGGGGGGAACTCGCTTTTAAGCGTTCTTTTTGGCAGCATTCTGACAGTGACGCCGGAAGATGTTTGGAGTATGGTTGGCTGTGGCCTTGTCGTAGGCTTTTTGTTATTGCGTATGGCGCCCAAACTGCTGTGCATGGCCTTTGATGAGGAAATGGCTTATGTATCCGGCATGCCGGTGAAGAGGTTGAACTGTCTGTTTAGTATTTTAATGGCAGTGGTTGTCGTTTTAGGCATGCGCATTGTCGGTATTTTGTTGGTCAGCGCGTTGATGATTGTACCGGTGGCTGCAGCCTTGCAGTTCCGCAAAGGCTTTCGCGTGACGCTGGCTTTGGCGGAATTGTTTGCTCTTCTGGCAGTGCTTTGGGGACTGAGCGTATCCTTTTATCTGGATATGGCTCCCGGAGGAACCATTGTTCTTTGCTGCATTTTGTTGTATTTGGCTGCCGGTTTGGCAGCTAAAGTATTTTGCAAGGAATAGAACGTCATAGTAGGTATGATATCAATAAATTAGGTAATTTCGGTTGACTATGTTTATTTTTAGGGTCTATGATTTAAGGAGACGATATTATTTTGTGGAGGGATTGCTATGCATCAGGCTGCAGAAATATTGAACTCCTTTTGCGCGGTAGCTGAGTACATACCACAGCTTGTCAATCATAAAATGGGCATGGTTGTTTGTGATCGGGAGCGTTGGATTGCCGTTAATTCCATCGAAGAACTGCGTAAGCAGGTGTGCTTGGGAGAACCGGTAAAATCTGGCTCGGCCGTGCAGCAGGCGATGCAGCTCAAGCGTCGGGTTTGCGTACATGTGGACAAAGTTATTTACGGCATACCCTATGTTGCCGTCAGTATGCCGATTTATGCTGGTGACGTGATTGTAGGAGCCGTGGCTATTCATGAATCTTTGGAGACGGCGTCCATCTTGTTGGACTCAGCGGCGGAGCTGCAAGAAGCGGCTGCTATGATGAAAGAGGTTATCGACAAGGTGCATGAAGACGCCCAATCGCTGGCTGGCGTCGGGGGCCTTTTAAAGCAGTTGTCAGGGGAAGCGCAAAAACATGTTAAAGGGACGGATCAAGTATTAAACTTTATCAAGAACGTCGCCAGCCAAACTAATTTGCTGGGTTTGAATGCCGCCATTGAAGCGGCGCGAGTTGGCGAATTGGGACGAGGCTTTGGCGTGGTGGCGGAAGAAGTGCGCAAATTAGCGGTGGATAGCGCTGGCTCGGCAGGACAAATTGAGACCATTTTAAAAGAAATTGGCAGCAGTATCGGCAAGATCAGCAATGAAATTGTACGAATTGAGTCGCTGGCGGAGCAGCAGGCGCAGGAGCTTTCCGGCGTTACCGATCATGGCAGGCGTCTCATAGAGCTGTCGGTGCGTTTGAACGAGCTGGCTGGAAGTTTGAATTGCGCGGAAAAATAGCGGCGCGTGCCGTAAAATAAGAAAGGCCCCGCTAGAAGCGGGGCCTTTCTTATTTTATAAGCTCTAATTTTGGATTTGGCCGCAATTGCCGGCCAAATTTGGCGCATTCTTCGTTGTTGACCATGACAATATCGGCGGTAAAATTAATATTTTCCTTTTCAAAAAGGCTGCTGCCTACTGCATAGACATCGACAGGAGTTTTTTCACGTTCGAACTGTTGGATTCGTTCGGCATTGAAACCGCCGGAAACGACTATCTTTACATGGGAGAATCCTTCGTCATCTAAGGCGCGGCGTACGTTGCGCACTAATTGAGGGCAAACACCGGTGGGCTTGAAGGTACTCATATAGGGGATTACAGAGGCATCCACAAGAGCGTCTGATGTATCCAAGCGTACGCCCCATAGGGAGTCACCCAAGGCGCGAGCTATGGTTAGGCTGGTTTCCACGCAGTTGTTGTCGAAATCAACAAGAGCCACGCGATTGACTTGCGGATCAATATATTTGTGGAAGGCATTTGTTGCGCGCAAGGTGTCGCCGCCGTACGTGGCAATTAAGGCGTGGGGAATGGTGCCAATGGCGTCGTCATAACCGTATTGCGCGTTAGCAATGGTGGAGACGCCTTGGGCGCCGCCGATATAAGCGGCGTAACCGTCTACTTCCTGCACGCTGTAATGATCGAAACGAGATGGGAAAAAGAGAACCGGCTTATTGTTGGCGACTCGGACTACTTCATGAACATGCGTGGCAATTTTACTCTGGCGTGCCAACACGCCAAGATAAACGGTTTCTAGATGTGAAAAGTCGGCCAAATCTCCTTCGATTGTCAGTACGGTTTCCCAAGGAGACAACTCGTCACCGTCATGCAGGGCATGCAGTACCAAGGATTCCGGATGGTAAGCACAGCGTTGAATGATAGCTAACGCTTCATCAATGCCGCATAAAATTGCATTTTTACGTTGGAAGATTTGCATCATAACGCGGGGATGATACCCGTCTTTTCGCAGAATGTCACTAGTTTTAATGAAATATGTATCACTGAAGTAACCGTTGCGGATCTTTTCTACCGGAATGTCAAAGCATTCGGGAGATCGGCGTTGTGTCATTCCTAAGCCTCCTAGCCTACCCTTTACAAATTTTACCGGGGAACGTCGGCCGCGATTGCGTCTGCCAGAATCAATCTGGCTGCCTGCTCCTTAACATACAATAAATATGATACAATAAACATAAATGTTTTGGCAATCCTCTATTCAGAGAGGAAACTGCTACAAGCTATGATTTAGTTGCAATCGTGTTAACAGAAGTTCTTTAAAGGAGGAACTATTCTATTATGGCATATAATTTGCGCTCTTTGTCCCTTGTGTCCTTGGCGGAAGCAAAACGCCAATTAGAACAGATTGGCTGTGATCCGGTCGGCGTCGCTTTGATGACGGAGAAGATGCTTTTACCAGTGTTGAAACTGGAGGGCTTATCGACGAAAGCTGCTAATTTATTAAAACAGACTTTTTTGGCGAAAGGCGGCGATGTGGCTGTTTCCAGAGGAACTGCTGACTTATCGGAGGAGTGTACCGATGTGTTGGTGTTTGCTACGGTCAAGCAGTATCGTCTGGCTCTGGCGCAGCTGAAACAGCAGCCGTGGGGCTTGCCTCGTGTGGCGGCGGCCATGGAACAGGCGCTAAAAGCGCATTTGCAGCCAACCTGTCAGCGTGAGTATGCGTGGCAAGACGGGAAACGCTTGGTCTTGACAGAAAATAGGACCCTTGTAATGGGAATTTTGAATGTAACGCCAGATTCCTTTTCTGATGGAGGTCGATATTTTTCAGCGGAAGCGGCGATAGAGCAGGCGCAACGGTTAGTGGAAGAGGGCGCGGATATTATTGACCTGGGGGCGGAATCAACTAGGCCGTATGGAGGAAATCAGGAGATATCCGCCGAAATAGAGCTAAGTCGCATGTTGCCGGTATTAGAGCCGCTGGTTAAGCAGCTTTCAGTGCCGATATCCATTGATACGTACAAGGCGGAGGTCGCGGAAGCGGCGTTGCAAGCAGGGGCGCATATTATAAATGATGTCTGGGGCTTGCAAAGAGATGCTGGGATGGCTGCCGTAGCAGCTCGCCATAATGTTCCTGTTGTGGTTATGCACAATCAACAAGAAGCAGTCTATACTGGAGATATAATGGGCAGTATTTGCGGCTTTTTACGGCGCAGTTTGGATCTGGCAACAGCAGCCGGCGTTAGAGAGGAAAATGTTTGGATTGATCCGGGAATTGGCTTTGCCAAAACTTGTGCGCAAAATTTGGAGGTAATGTCTCGCCTTGGCGAATTGCAAGCAATGGGTTGTCCGGTTCTTCTTGGTACGTCGCGCAAACGTTTTATCGGCGAAGTGCTGGGCGGACTGGCAACAGATGAACGGGTCGAAGGGACGGCGGCGACGGTGGCTTGGGGGATTGCGCAAGGCGCTCAAATTGTTCGCGTCCATGATGTGAAGGCCATGGCGAGAATTGCAAAAATGATTAATGCCATGCAGAAGAAAGGGTGAAATCTATGACAAAAATTACTTTGAAAAACATGATGGTGTATGGTTTCCATGGGGTATTTGAATATGAAAGAGAGCAAGGGCAGCGATTTTATTTGGATGTCACCATGAACGTGGATGCTCCGGCAGCGGAAAAATCTGATGAAGTGGGAGCTACCGTAGATTATACCTCGGTATATGCGTTGGTGCGCCGTGAAGTGGAACAGAAGCGCTTTTTACTGTTAGAGGCGTTGGGATCCCATCTAGCGGAACTGCTGTTGAGCGAGTGGATCACTATTAATGAAGTAACTGTGGCGATTCGTAAGCCCGCAGTACCGTTGCCGGGACAAATTGACTATGTAGAAGTAGAAGTATCAAGAAGGCGGTGAGTTCTTGATTTTGTTGTCCATCGGTTCCAATCAGGGGGACCGGTTGGCTTTGTTTGCGCAGGCGGCAGCGCTTCTGGCCGAAAAAGGAGTAAAAATTCTTGAAGCCTCCGCAGTATATGAGACAGAACCCTTTGGCTTTCATGAGCAACCTCCGTTTTTAAATGCCGTGTTACTGGTGGAAACAACTGCAGTCCCAGAAGAACTTTTGGCGGTTTGTTTGGCGGTAGAAACAGCTCTTGGCCGCAAGCGGTCAGTGCGGTGGGGGCCGCGGACGCTAGACTTGGATATTTTGTATATTTCTGGCATACAGTGTCATAGCGAGCAATTGACCTTGCCGCATCCAGGCCTGTTTCAACGGGCTTTTGTGCTGGTGCCGCTATGGGAACTTTTAAAGGAACGCCTGCCGGAAGATCTTGAGGCGGTGCCGGAGCGCTTGGCGGACTTACAGGCGGATGTACAAGGCGTGCGCTGGTATGCTCCCTTTCCCTTGCCCCAGGCAAGAAGGAAATAAAAGTGGCTGTCAGGCAGGCGCTAGATGACAATTTTCATTTGTATTTTAGGAAGAAACCATTTCTTTTGAGTGGTTTCTTTTTTTCATTCCCTTGACCGTGCGGGGAAATGCGGCTTATAATAAAGGTCAATTGAGCGACCCCTTTGGCCGCAAAGGAGGGGATTTAGGTGGAAGATGCTTGGTATCTCGCTCTTTTACAAACGGCGCCGTCATGGCGGGACTGTGTAGTTGTTAAATTGATGGCCCAGAAAGGTCGCGCTCGGCAAGCATGGAAAGCAAGCAGGCGCGATTTGCTTTTGTCTGGCTTCTTAGCGGCGGAGGAAGCGGAAGCATTTTGCCGTTTTCGCGAAAAGATAGATGCAGAAATCGTCTTTCAGGGTTGGAAACAACAGGGGATTTCCTGCTTGGCGTTGTCTTCACCAGAGTATCCTGCACTATTGAGGCAAATTCATCATCCGCCTCGGATTCTTTTTATAAAGGGAAGTCTGGCGCAGTTGCCGGAACGGCTTGTGGCGGTAGTTGGAAGCCGCAAAGCATCGCCTTATGGAAAAAATGTGGCGGAACGGCTGGGTGAGGACTTAGCGGCGGCAGGCGTTGCGGTTGTCAGCGGCGCGGCCCGGGGGATTGACTCGGCGGCGCATCGGGGCTGTTTGCAGCAAAAAGGCGTAACAATTGCAGTCTTGGGCTGTGGTATTGATGTAGCGTATCCGCCGGAAAACAGGGAACTTCTGAAGGAAATTGCCGCGACAGGCGGTTGTGTTATGAGCGAGTACGCTCCAGGAACGCAGCCTAGGCCCAAATTTTTTCCGGCGCGCAACCGTATTATTGCTGGCTTGGCACAAGCGACCATTGTCGTGGAAGCCAATGAAAAGAGCGGGGCTTTAATTACTGCGGATATGGCGCTGGAAGAGGGCCGGGAGGTTCTGGCTGTGCCGGGGAGTATTTTTTCGCCTGGTAGCAAGGGGCCGCATCATTTGTTGCGGCAGGGCGCAGCGTTAGTAGAAAACGGCGTCGATGTGCTGCAGGCTTGCGGTTGGGACGACGCAGGCGCCAAAGCTGTCTTAGAGGGAACTCTTTTGGATACTGAAGAGGAAAAAAAGGTTTGGAATTTGCTTTCCTCCGGCAATCTGCGGCATATTGATGAATTAGCTGCAACAGGCGAGTTGGAGTGGACGCAGTTGCAATATACATTGCTTTGTCTGGAACTAAAAGGACTGGTTCGTAAAGAAGGCCATCGATATGGTCGAACTGCCAAGGAGGTAATTTGGTGAAAAAAACATTGGTGGTAGTGGAATCGCCAGCCAAAGCGAAAACAATTGAAAAGTTTTTGGGCAAAAAATATACAGTAAAGGCTTCTATGGGACATTTGCGGGATTTGCCCAAAAGCCAATTTGGCATTGACGTGGAACAAGATTTTGAGCCAAGATATATCAATATACGAGGCAAGGGCGATATTATCAAAGAATTGAAAAATGCCGCCAAGCAAGCGGACGCTATTTATCTCGCCTCTGATATGGATCGGGAAGGGGAGGCTATTGCCTGGCATCTGGCGCAGTTGCTAAAGGTGCCTGTAGACTCTCCTTGCCGGATTGAATTCAACGAAATCACGAAACCTGCGATTCAGCAGGCGCTGAAGAATCCTCGCTCCATCTTTTTGCCGCGGGTTGACGCGCAGCAAACCAGACGGCTCTTAGATCGCATGGTGGGGTATAAGCTGAGTCCCTTGCTATGGCGCAAGGTTCGCAAAGGATTGAGCGCCGGACGGGTTCAGTCTGTGGCGGTAAACTTGATTTGCGAACGAGAGCGGGAGATTGAAAAGTTTGTTTCTGAAGAGTATTGGACATTGGCGGCCAAACTTCGTGACAAGCCCAGATGCGCTTTGTTTGAGGCGCAGGTAGTTGCCAAAGAGGGGAAAAAGCTAGCCCTTACGAATGAAGCAGAGACGATGGCGGCGACCCAAGAGCTGGAAGAGGCTGTTTTTATTGTGGCTGCCAAAAAGGAAAAGGAGCGCCGACGCAATCCGGCAGCTCCCTTTACCACCAGCAGTTTGCAGCAGGAGGCGGCTCGTAAGCTGGGCTTTACGACGCGCAAAACCATGTCTGTGGCTCAGCAGTTGTATGAAGGCCTGCCTGTAGGCGGCAAAGGTCCTGTGGGCCTAATTACGTATATGCGTACGGATTCGACGCGTATTGCCGAATCAGCCCAAGAGGAGGCTAGAGCGGTAATCGCTTCTCGTTATGGTGAAGCGTACTTGCCGCCCAAAGCTCCTGTTTACAGTACGAAAAAAATGGCGCAAGATGCGCATGAAGCCATTCGTCCTACCCATGTGGAGCTGACTCCGTTAGAGGTGGAATCGTATCTTAGCAAGGAACAGTGGCGTTTATACAAGCTGATTTGGGAGCGCTTTGTCGCCAGCCAGATGAACGCCGCTCTCTATGAAACGGTTAGCGTAGATCTGACAGCCGGGGCGTATCGTTTGCGCGCCAACGGCTCTATTCTGAAATTTGCCGGCTTTATGATTCTTTATACGGAGGGCATGGACGAAGGTAAAGAAGAAAAAGATGTACGTCTTCCTGCGTTGGAGCCGGGACAAGAAGTGAAGCTTCATAAAATGCAGCCTAAACAGCATTTTACAGAGCCGCCGCCGAGGTACACGGAAGCTACGTTGGTTAAAACCTTGGAAGAAAAAGGCATTGGACGGCCAAGTACGTATGCGCCAATTATTGATACCATTCTGCAACGAGGCTATGTGGCCAAAGCGGAAAAGAAGTTTTATCCTACGGAACTGGGAAATTTAGTGCTTGATTTACTGAAGGAATACTTTAAAGATATCGTTGACGCAACATTTACGGCATCCCTGGAAGGCCAGCTAGACTCCATTGCGGAGGGGCGGGAAACACGCGTGGCGGTATTGCGTGATTTCTACGACACCTTTGCGGTTCACTTGGCGAAAGCCGAAGAAGAGATTGGTCAAGTAGAACTGCCTGTAGAGGTGTCGGACGAAATTTGCGAACGTTGCGGTCGAAACATGGTGGTGAAACAGGGGCGTTATGGGAAATTTCTTGCCTGTCCCGGTTTCCCGGAATGTCGCAATGCTAAACCGATCATTAAGGACACGGGAATTGCCTGTCCTAAGTGTCAGGGGAAAATTATCGAACGCCGTACGAAGCGCGGTAAAGTATTTTACGGCTGCCAACGGTACCCTGAGTGCGATTTTGTCAGCTGGGACGCTCCGTTGGCGGAGACTTGTCAGGTTTGCGGCCATTTTATGGTCCGTCATGCTTTTCGCAACGGGCGGAGCAGTGTTCGCTGCGGTGATGAAAATTGCAGCAGTCGTGCAGCGGAGAAGACGGCGGGAAAAGAGAATGTCTCAAAGGAGAAGCAGGAATGAAAGAAGTTGTAGTAATTGGCGCAGGTCTGGCTGGAAGCGAGGCGGCCTGGCAAATTGCGCAGGCAGGCGTTCGCGTGCGGCTGTATGAAATGAGACCGTCCGTGCCCAGTCCGGCCCACAGCACGCCTTGGTTTGCGGAACTTGTTTGTAGCAATTCTTTACGGGCGGCGGCTGTGGAAAACGCTGTGGGACTGCTAAAAGAGGAAATGCGTCAACTGAACTCCTTGATTTTGCAGCAGGCCGATGCTTGGCGTTTGCCTGCAGGAGGGGCGCTGGCTGTAGATCGAGAGGGTTTCAGCCGCGGCATTACCGAAGCCATTCGACAGCATCCTTTAATTACTGTGGTTGAAGAAGAAGTTAAGACTTTGCCAGTCGAGGCAGAGGTGGCGGTAATTGCTTCAGGGCCATTGACGGCTCCGGCTTTGTCCGAAGAAATTCAGCGCTTTGCCGGCAGCGAGTCGCTGTATTTTTACGACGCCGCCGCGCCGATTGTGCACGCAGATTCTCTAGATATGGAAAAAATTTATCGGGCGTCACGCTATGATAAAGGCGATGCGGACTATTTGAACTGCCCTATGGAAAAAGAGGAGTACGAGGCGTTTTGGCAGGAGCTGACCCAGGCGGAAACCGCTCCTGTGCGTGAATTTGAAAAAACTGTCTTTTTTGAAGGCTGTATGCCTGTAGAGGCGATGGCGGCCAGAGGCATAGATACGCTGCGCTTCGGACCGCTCAAACCGGTTGGGCTGCCACGGCCTGATACGGGGCGTATTCCTTATGCGGTAGTGCAGTTGCGACAGGACAATACTGCAGGCACTCTTTACAATCTGGTCGGTTTTCAAACGCACTTGCGCTGGCCGGAACAAGAACGGGTCTTTCGGATGATTCCAGGTTTAGAGCAAGCTCAATTTGTACGCTTTGGCGTTATGCATCGCAACACGTTTATTAATTCGCCGAAGGTTCTCTTGCCGACGCTGCAAGCTAAAGAACGGCTTAATTGGCTGTTTGCCGGTCAGTTGACCGGCGTAGAAGGGTATGTGGAGTCAGCGGCTGCGGGACTTGTGGCAGGACTTAATGCAGCGCGGCTGGCTAAAGGAAAGGAACCGCTCCAATTTCCGCGGGAATCAGCGCATGGCGCTTTGTGCCATTATATTACTCATGCGGAAAGCAAGCATTTTCAGCCGATGAATATCAACTTCGGTTTATTACCGCCGTTAGAAGAAAGAATCCGGGATAAAAAAATCAAGAACCAGCAAATTGCGCAACGCGCCTTAATTTGCATTAAAAAATTAAAAGAAAAATATGACAATATTCTTGCGTGAAACGTCTAGCTGTGCTAGTATGAATTAACGTTAGATATCTGTAACATAGACCATATTGGCAGGCTGCCGCAAAGAACAGTTTGCTGCAGTGTCAGTTGTGTTGCGATAGCGCTTTCGTAAATTTACTGAATTTTTCTTAGAGGTATTTTGGGCGAAGGAAAGAAGCACTTTCGTGAAGAATAAAAGTAAATGGAAAAGCGAAAACGGTAAAAATGTATTATGTATAAATGGAAGGGAAGGGATTGACTCATGGGATCCTTGCTGGAACGGACTCGTAAAATTAACAAACTACTGCAAAAATCGGAAAAAGTGGATTACTTTGATATGTCTCAGGTTCTAACCTCAGTATTAAAAGCAAATGTGTATATTGTCAGCCGCGAAGGAGGCGTGTTGGGCTATGCACTGATGGATGATTTTGAATGTGAAGTGATGAGGGACAAGGTTCTTTCACAACGGCAGTTTCCAGAAGCGTATGTGGAATGGTTGCTGCGGGTGAATGAAACTTCGCCGAATTTGAGCTTGGAAAAAGGCTTGTGTTCCTTTAATCAAGCAACAGAATGTATGTTTTCCGGAAAATATACCACGGTCATCCCTATTTATGGCGTAGGCGAACGGATCGGCACCTTGATTGTCGCTAAATTTGAAGTGACCTTCGAAGACGACGATTTAGTGCTTGGTGAATACGGCTCGACGGTTGTCGGAATGGAAATGCTGCGGGATCGTAGCGAAAAAATTGAAGATGAAGCTCGCAAGAAAGCGACAGTGCAGGTGGCGCTGGGAACTCTTTCCTATTCGGAGTTGGAAGCTGTCATGCATATCCTTAACGAGCTTGAAGGAAATGAAGGCTTGCTGGTTGCCAGCAAGATTGCTGACCGTGTCGGTATTACCCGCTCGGTTATTGTAAATGCTTTACGCAAATTTGAAAGTGCTGGCGTCATTGAGTCTAAGTCGCTGGGCATGAAGGGCACGTATATCAAAGTGTTGAATGATCTTTTGATTGAAGAATTGAAGAAACTGAAAAAGTAAAATGACTTACGGCGGCGTAGAGAGCACCTGCGCCGCTAGAGCCTCCCTCTCTTGCGAGGGAGGCTTTTATTGTGAAATCGATACATGTGGCCTGGTTTCTCCAAGGCGGGGCTAGGACTTATGGTGCAAAAAAGGAAAAATTTGTCCGGATTTGTAGTAATAGCAAGGGTTTTTCGAATTTGTGTCGAACTGGAAATAGGTATTATTCTGCAATTGACCAAGTAGTAGGGATTAAAAATTTGAAAACCGCAGAGCGGTAGTTCGGCGAGGAGGATGTCTACGTGTTGGAGGCTATTATTTCGCCCCGACGGGTGGCGGTTATGGAAGGGGCCTTGCAAGCGGCCAGCACGCGGCAACGCGTGATCAGCAACAATGTGGCTAATGTAAATACGCCGGGTTTTAAAAAAAGCGATGTGGTTTTTGAGTCCTTGTTGCGAGATCAGCTTGGCGACGGCAAACGTTTGCAAATGGCGCGCACCAACGAAAAGCATTACCCGCAGGTGACTGGCGCCGTCCCTAAAGCCCAAGTGCAAGTCCAAAAGGATACATCCATTCGTTTAGATGGCAATAATGTAGATATTGATGCAGAAATGGCCGGTATGGCTAAAAACAGTATTTACTACCAAGCGGTAGCCCAGGATATCGGGCGCTATTTCACTTCACTTAAAAATGCAATTAAGGGAGGAGCAAGCTAAGTTATGAGTTTGTTTTCAGCAATTGATGCGGCGGGGTCCGGTCTTACGGCAGAACGGCTGCGGATGGATGTAATCTCTAACAACTTGGCTAATGTCAATTCCACCCGTACGGTTGCAGGCGGTCCTTATCGCCGTCAAGTAGTCGTTTTTGCACCTAGGGAGGGCGAACAGTCCTTTGGCAGGGTTTTACAAAAGGAAATGGGAAGCAATGCAGAAGGGGTGCGCGCCGTAGGCATTACAGAAGACGTCAGCCCGTTTCGAACTGTCTACGAACCGCAGCATCCGGATGCGGACGCAAACGGCTACGTTCGTTTGCCTAATGTGAATGTTGTAGCGGAAATGGTGGATATGATTACGGCCAGCCGAGCTTACGAAGCCAATGTGACTTCCATTAATACAGCAAAAAACATGATGGCTAAGGCTTTGGAAATCGGTAAATAAGCAATTTTCATACATAAAAACTAGGTTGTGGAGATAACAATTTCAATGAAGGGGTACTGCATTGAAATTTTGTTTATTAGGAAAAGAGGTGCGAAGATGAGAATTGAACCAATTTCGCTGTTAAAAGCGCCGCTGGCTTTGACGGAAGCGGCGAAACCGCAGGCCGTTGCCGGAGAAGGGGAGTCCTTTCAACAATTTTTCACCAATGCGCTGGGAGAAGTAAATAAGTTGCAGCTTAATTCGCAGAATTTGTCGGTAAAGATGGCTGCCGGGGAGATTCAGGATCTTTCTGAAGTTACAATTGCCGCCGAAAAAGCCAGTGTAGCCTTGCAGTTGACTATGCAGATTCGGAATAAGGCTCTTGACGCGTATCAGGAAGTCATGCGCATGACGGTATAATAGTCGCAGCAGCATGAAAAACGTTCCAATGTGGAGATTATGAGAGGATGGAATTCATGGCAGACTGGAAGGAACAGGTGCTGCGGTTTTGGCAAAACATGGAGCGGAGACAACGGCTGATTCTTATAGGTGTAGGCATTTTGACTCTTGTTGCCGTACTTGGAGTCAGTTATTGGGTGGGAAGCCGACCTGACTTAGTGCCTCTTTATACTGGCTTGGAAGCTAAAGATGCAGGCGCCATCCGAGAAAAATTAAAAGAATTGAAAATTCCTCATGAAGTAGGCGGCGACGGTACTGTTATTTTGGTTTCTTCTAAAGACGTATATCGTGTTCGCTTGGATTTGGCGAGCCAAGGACTGCCACGAGGGAATAAGGGTTTTGAAATTTTCGACCAAAGCAAATTTGGCACAACGGAATTTCAAAATAAGGTGAATTTATTACAGGCCTTACAAGGCGAGTTAACACGGACTATTGAGCAAATGGCGGAAGTCGAAAAGGCTCGAGTCCATATTGTGATGCCGGAAGACAGCTTATATAAGAAGAATGAAAAGCCGGCTACGGCCTCTATTATGTTGAAGCTCAAGCCCCAAACGGAGCTGTCCAAAGAGCAAATTAAAGGCATTGTCAATTTGGTGGCCCATAGCATTCAAGGCTTAAAACCCGAGAATGTAACCGTTGTGGATTCTATGGCTCGCGTGCTGAATGAACCGCCGGAACAGCCAGGGGGGATCGGCGCTGGTTCTCTAACTCAAGTGGAACTGACTAAAAAAATGCAGGAAGAAATGCAAAAAAACCTGCAAAGTCTTTTGGATCAAGTTCTTGGGCCAGGCAAGGCGGCTGCGCGTGTAAACCTGGAATTGACTTTTGATCAACGGACAGTGGATAAGCAGACCTTTGAGCCTGTTGTAGACGACAAAGGGATTGTGCGAAGTTCACAGGATGTAAGCGAAAATTACAAAGGCACCTCTACTACGCCCGGCGGACCGGCCGGAACTCCCAGCAATATTCCCGGTTATGTAACAACAAATCCCAATTCACAGTCTAACTACGAAAAGAAAGAGGCTGTGCGGAATTATGAGATCAATGAAACCAAGGAAAAAGTGGTAGCAGCTCCGGGGTCAATCCGGCGCTTGGCAGTAGCGGTCCTTGTAGACGAATCGGTTACGCCGCTGCAGCAAGATAGTTTATCAAGAACCGTTTCTTCGGCAGTGGGGATTAACCAGAACCGTGGCGATGTCTTGTCTGTGGAACGTCTGCCCTTTAGCACGGAACTGGCGGACAAGCAGAAACAGGAAGAAGAAGATTTCAAACGGCAGCAGGCGCAGGCCATGTGGATGAAGATAGGGCTGGTGCTGCTGTTGGCAGGAACTTTGTTTGCAATCATTCGTTTATATTTGAAACGAAAACAGCGTGAACGTGAAATGGAAGAAATGCAACAGATGCTGGCAATGGATGAAGCCGCTGATATGGTGGGGGCCGAGGCGGAATTGTCGCCAGAAGAACGGCGGCGTCAAGAGCAGCGTCAGGCGATCGAACAGATGGCAAAATCGCGCCCGGAAGATATCGCACAAATGCTCAAAGCATGGTTGACAGACGAGTAAAAGGTCGCCGGGAGGGAGTAATATATGTATGGTCAAAACGAGTTAACGCCGAAGCAAAAAGCGGCCATTCTGTTAATTTCTTTGGGTCCAGAAGTGTCTTCCCAGGTTTTTCGGCATTTAAGGGAAGACGAAATTGAAAAACTGACGTTGGAAATTGCCAGCCAACGCAAAGTGACACAGGAACAAAAGGAAAAAGTGTTGGATGAATTTCATTCGCTGTTGGTGGCGAAGGAATATATTTCCGCCGGAGGTCTTGATTATGCAAGGGAAGTCCTGGAAAAAGCCCTTGGGCCGGAAAAAGCCGTTTCTATTATCAATCGGCTGACCTCAAGTCTGCAAATTCGTCCTTTTGATTTTGCGCGAAAGACGGATCCGTCACAGCTTTTAAACTTTATTCAAAACGAACATCCCCAGACGATTGCCTTGATAATGGCGTATCTGACGCCGGAACAGTCCGCTGCTATTATTTCCAATTTACCGGCGGATCGGCAGGTGGAGGTTTCTAAAAGAATTGCGTTGATGGACCGTACGTCGCCAGACGTGTTGAAGGATGTGGAACGCGTTTTGGAACGTAAGCTTTCTTCCTTGGCAACTCAGGACTTTACTACTGCCGGCGGCGTTGATGCGATTGTGGAAATGTTGAACCGCGTTGACCGTACGACCGAACGTACGATTATTGAAAATCTAGAAGTTCAAAATCCGGAATTGGCAGAAGAGATTAAACGTAAGATGTTTGTCTTTGAAGATATTGTTATGCTGGATGATCGGTCATTGCAAATGGTCTTGCGTGAAATTGACCAGAAGGACCTGGCCTTGGCTCTTAAGGCTTCGTCAGGCGAAGTGGGTGAAAAAATCTACAAGAATATGTCGAAACGGGCTTCTGAAATGTTGCGTGAGGAAATTGAATATATGGGACCTGTACGTATTCGCGATGTAGAAGAATCACAGCAAAAAATTGTAAATGTTATCCGACGCCTTGAGGAATCGGGAGAAATCATAGTATCTCGCGGCAAAGGAGACGAGGTCATGGAAGCGCAGCGCCAAGCGGAAGCGCTCGTGCGAACGGCGCAAATAGAAGCGGCTCGCATTAAAGGCGAGGCGGATTCCTTACATGGACAGGCTAAAGAGCTGGGCCATCGCGAAGGTTTTGAAGAAGGATTAGCTCAGGGACGACAGGCTGCGGAGAAGGAAATGAAGCTGGCTGTGGAGCAGGCGGTGCAGAACGCTAATCGCTTAATTCGCGCAGCGGAACAGCAGCAGGTAGAGTTTCTTGTTGATGCAGAACGACAAGTGTTGGAGCTTGTGTTGGAATGTGTGCGTAAAGTGTTGGCCCGCGAGGTAGAGGAAAATCCGCTGGTTGTGTTGCCGATTGTGACGGCGGCAATCAGTAAAGTGAAAGATCAAGATTCCATTCAAATTCGGGTGCATCCCGATGATTATGAAACCGTTTTGATGGCGCGGCGCGATTTGCAGCTCTTGATTGGTCGGGAAGAAGGCTTGCGCATTACTGCGGATCATACGGTTTCCCCAGGCGGCTGTATTGTGGAGACGACGGCGGGGACGGTGGACGCAAGAATGGAAACGCAAATGGAAATGCTGCAACGGGCGTTGAAAGAAGTGACGCCGTGATGAAAGACGCATTTTCAGGCGATGTTTATTCTCAAGCTATCAGGCAGTGCGAAAGCATGCGGCGAAGCGGACGGGTCACGCAGATTGTGGGTTTGGTTATTGAATCGCAAGGACCTAATGTTAATTTAGGCGATTTGTGTTATGTAAGCAGTCGCGGAGGCAGTCAGGCTATTCCTGCGGAAGTAGTTGGGTTTCGCCAGAACCGAGTACTGTTAATGCCGATTGCAGAAATGGAAGGGATTGGACCGGGGTGTGAGGTGATCTCCGCCCAAGGGACCTTGAAGGTCACCGTAGGGCAAGGTCTGCTGGGACGCATTCTTGATGGCATGGGGCGTCCGATGGATGGCAAGGGGCCTCTTGTTTCCAGCCGTGAATATCCGTTAAATGCGTTGCCGCCGCCGCCGCTTACGCGAAGGCGGATTGAAGAACCTCTTTCTGTAGGGGTTCGAGCAATTGATGCGCTGCTTACTTTAGGCAAGGGACAGCGTGTTGGCATTATGGCGGGCAGCGGCGTTGGCAAGAGTACGCTCCTAGGTATGATGGCTAGAAATACCGAGGCGGATATTAGCGTCATTGCCTTAATCGGCGAACGCGGCCGCGAGGTGCGTGAGTTCATCGAACGCGATTTGGGCGAAGAAGGCCTGAAACGTTCGGTAGTAGTAGTGGCTACTTCGGACCAGCCGGCGTTGGTGCGAATTAAGGGAGCTTTGACGGCGACGGCTATTGCGGAATATTTCCGCGATCAAGGTCGGGATGTCATGTTCATGATGGATTCGGTGACGCGTTTTGCCATGGCGCAGCGTGAGGTTGGCCTTACTGTTGGAGAACCGCCGGCGACCAGAGGCTATACTCCGTCTGTTTTCGCGATGCTTCCTAAGCTGCTAGAACGATCCGGGACGGGGGCCAACGGTTCCATTACCGGAATTTATACGGTTTTGGTTGACGGCGATGACATGAATGAACCCATTGCTGATGCCGTGCGCAGCATTCTTGACGGACATATCGTGCTTTCACGCAGTATTGCAGCACAAAATCACTACCCGGCCATTGATATTCTAAATAGCGTAAGCCGGGTTATGACCGAGGTTGTCACCAAAGAACAGCGCATGGCGGCGCAGCGCCTACGTTCCTTGATGGCAACCCATCGCGATGCAGCGGATCTTATTAATATAGGCGCTTATGTTATGGGAAGCAATCCGGAGATTGATCAAGCGATTGAGCGCATAGGCGCTATTCGCAAGTTTCTGCAGCAGGATGTCTATGAGCAAACCACTTTATCTGATGCGGTGATGCAACTGGCGCAACTGGCGCAACTTGTTGAAGGTTGTTGAAGCTAAGAAGGAGCCTGGATCATGAAACGCTTTCGTTTCCGTCTCGAAGTGCTTTTGGGGGTGCGCCGCCGAAAATGTGATGCAGCTAAATTAGACTTAGCGGAAGCCTCACGTCGGGTGCAAGAGACGATAGACTCTCTTCAGAAGCTTTGACAAGAGCGAACCGAGGCGATAGCCTGGTTTACGGCGCAGCAAAGCAAAGGACAGTTGACTGCGGCCATGCTTCCTTTATACGATGCGTATCAAATAAGCACGTATAACCGCGAAAGAGAGCTTATTGCCGAAAAGGAAGCGCGGGAATTGGCGCGTCAAGACTGTCTAGCGAAGCTGGAGGAAGCGGTTAAACAGTTGAAAGCGGTGGAATCGCTAAAAGAAACGCAGTATCAGCAATATTTGTATGAATCGTTACTGGAAGAACAAAAGACCTTAGATGAAATAGGTATGCAGTTGTATTTGCGGGAAGAAGGAGATCGATAAGGAATGGTGATTCAAAGTATTCAAGAAGTTACAGGCCGGATCGCCGCCATTGAAGCAAAATTCGGTCGCATGGGAAACATGCTTACAGCCAAAAGCGCTTCTTTGTCAGGACAACCTGCTTCTTTTGCGGATGAATTGCAGCAGCAAGTACGGGGCAAGTCCGCTTCTACACTTGCGAGCGCAGCAGGAACTGCTTTCCCTCAACAGGGAGATTCTATACGCCAAATGGTTAGTTCCAGTGCGAAAAGGCAAGGGGTAGATCCGAAACTAGCGATGGCTGTGGCTAAAGCGGAGTCTAATTTTGACTCTCAAGTTGTTTCTGAAGTTGGCGCACAAGGAGTCATGCAGCTGATGCCGGATACGGCGAGGGCCTTGGGCGTTAATCCTCAGGATACCAAGGAAAACATTGAAGGCGGCGTAGCGTACTTGAGGCAAATGCTGCAGCATTTTCAAGGCGATCCTGCCAAAGCTGTTGCGGCATATAATGCCGGGCCTGGAGCGGTGGAGGCATACGGTGGCATTCCGCCTTATGGCGAAACGCAGGAATATGTGAAAAGAGTATTAAAGTTCATGGAGAATGAGAACGAAATATAATTAGGTGGATAAGGATGGTTTCGTAGTATGGCAGCAGGTAAAACAGATGTAAGACAAAATAAGAATAAGCCTCAGGATGCAAAGAACGCAACTGTGGAAGCACCGGTAGAGAAAAAGTCGCGCATCATTTTCCTGTTGAAGCTTGGGGTCGCGCTGCTTTTAGTCATTTTGCTTATCCTTTTAGGATTTGGAGTAGGGGTATACTTCAAGCTGATTGACTTGGAAGATTTGGGGAAACAATACGGTTTGGCCAATGTACCTGGCATCGGACGGTATTTTGAGCAGCCGGCAACCAACTTTGAACCGGTCGAACTGCCTGAAAGTGCAACCGCACCTGCTTTGCCGGTTGTGCAACCGCCTGCGGATCCTGCCCCTGCGGCAGTGGCGCCTCCGCCCAAGACGGTGCCGCTGACAGAAGCGGAAAAAGAAAAATGCTCAAAAAACAGCAGCAAGAAGAGAATAAACGCATTGGTCGTTTGGCTCGCTTGTATGGCGGTATGAAGCCAGATGAAGCTGTCGGCATTTTGAACCGCCTGGATGACGCAGAAGTTTTGGCTATTATGGGAAAAATGGAAGAAGAACAAGTATCTAAAATCTTACCTCTCTTTGATTCCAGTCGCGCTGCGCGGTTGACGCAAAGCATGATGCGGCCGGCTAAACTGGAATAGTTGCAGCAAGGGGTGCGAAAAAGCATGAAAAAGCGAAAATTGTTTTTAGTGAATTTATTTTAGAAAGGAGGTGAAAATATGGGTATAAATACGCTTATCAATTCCTTACCGGGCGGCGTTTCGAATGGGGGCGCGGTTAATGCGGCGCAGGGGCAAGCAGCCCCTAATGCTAAGGCCAAAGGACTGCCAGGAACTAATCGCACCGATAAAGCGAGTTCTGCAACGGGAGCTGATTCGTTTTCTGCTTGTTTAGGAAGCTCAGTGGCGGCAGAAAACGTACAACAAGCAGGGAGCGAAACGGTTGCCACAGAAGCAAAAAGTTTGGATGCAGCTGAAGCTGCTTTATTGGCATCTCTGGTGCCGGGAGCGGTAGTGCTAATGCAAACTATCAATGAAGGCGCAACCGCGCTGCAAAACGGCGTGGACGCCGGGACACAAAAGGCTTGGCTGAGTGAAGTTTTTGCGGCAGTAAAAGAGCAAAATCAAACATCCGAATTGACTGGCTGGCTTCAACAGTGGGTAGGAGATGATGCAAGCAAGCAGAACTTCTTACAGCAGCTGCAAGGAATGCTCCAGAAAACGGCAATCGTAGAAACACCGCCTTTGCATTTGAGAGAAGCATTAGCTGAAGTGATGCAAACCAGTGTCGCCAATACGTCTGCACTAAGAGAAACAGCAGTTAGTATGTCGGCAGCGACGTTGCAGCAGCAAGCGCCAGTACAAACTCCTCCTGCTGTTGTTCAAACGCAACCAACAGCAACCGAGGAAGCTGCGGATGTGCAGCCGCAACAAGCGGCGGCAGTTAATGATGTAGTAAAACCTGCGGTGATTATTGATACTGCACAACCAAAACAAAATGCCAGCGCTGCAGATTTGCCGCAAACAACAGCACAGTCGGCGGCGGACTCTGAGGCAGCTATTGCTGCAGCGCCTACGTTGTATCAGCCGCAAGGCCGCAGCGTTAGCGGCGAACCTCAGATGGCAACGGGGAAAACTAGCGACACCCAAGCGCAAAATGTGGAATCTGCAGCAGCAACCAATTATGGCGTGCGTCGTGCCGCTTCGGAAAATGCAGATTCGGCGGCATCCTTTGCCGGACAGGCTTTTAGTGAAGGCACAGCGCAAAAAACAATGCCTGTAAAGGCGGGTGCTCAGGCGGAAACGGATTTCCAACCGATACAGGCGGCGCTTTTACAGAACACTGCGTCAAATATGCAAGCAGAAGCAACTGTTGCAACTAATGCAGCGTCAACAGCGCCAGCTGATCCTCATGGCGTTTTTGACCAAATGGTGGCCCAAGCGCGTATGATTCGACTGCCTGATAGCACAGAGATGGTGATACGTTTGAGACCGGAACATTTGGGAGAATTGGTGCTGAAGGTGGCTGTAGATGCGGCAGGGACCGTAAACGCCACATTCCACAGCTCGAATGCGGAGGTGAGAGCCGTATTGGAAGCGAACCTGCAGCAATTCCGGCAGGAAATGCAACAGCAGGGAGTTCGGGTACAAGGAGCCGCCGTGTATGCCGGACTAGGAGATGCTTTGCCGCAACAGCAGCAAGGCCAACAAGGAAAGTCGCAGCAGAGCAAAAATACCGGCATAGCAGCGGAAGAAAAGCTCGAGCCGGTGGAATTGTCCCTGGATACAGGCGATGCAGCTGTTGATTATCGGATTTAAAAAGCAAAAGCTTTTGGCGTGAAGGAGGACGGTTTGCATGCAGCCACCTAAAGTTGTTTTTTCACAGCAACTTGTCACGCCGTCACCTCTTAGATCTTTTAATGAGTCTGCAGGAGCGGCAACAAAGAAGGCAACAGGAGCTGCCGATTCCTTTGAGGCGGTACTGCAGGGGCAAATGCAGGAATTGCATTTTTCACAGCATGCGCAACAACGCTTGGCGCAACGGGGCATTGAATTAAGTTCGTCACAAACGCAGCGTCTGCAAAGTGCCGTGCAAGATGCGGCGCAGAAAGGCGGACGGGAAGCTTTGGTACTTGTAGATTCCCTTGCTTTTGTCGTCAGCGTGCGTAATAAAACTGTGATCACAGCCATGGAAGGCGACGGTGTTAAAAGCCATGTGTTTACGAATATAGACAGTGCCGTAATTGCTTGAAACACTGGTCAGGAGCTGGACCGCATCGGAAGCTCTTCAACCGCGGAATGATGGAAGCGGTTGTATAAAATTCGGATGTCTTTTGTAAAAACTGGCTAATTTGGAACGGTGATGGTAAAATTAGCTGCAGGGAGGAATTTCCTCCCTGCAGTCCAATGTAAGGGGAGAAATGCAATGATCAAGGTGACTCGTTTGAAAGCAAAAGATGAATTTGTTTTAAATGCGGAACTAATTGAAATGATTGAGGAAACACCAGATACAGTGGTAACTTTGACAAATGGGAAAAAATTACTTGTGGAAGAATCTATGGAAGAACTAGTGCGCAAAGTAATGCAATATCGTCGGGCCATATTTAATAATTTTCGTTAACAATTGAAAATAAGCGGGGATTAACCGCTGTACATATGTAAATAATATTAAATATTTTATAAGATATGCCGAAGTTTGAAGGAGGTGTAGCAATGGCTGATGAAGAAAAGAAGAAAAAGATACCGATGATGTTGATTGTGGTCATGATTGTAGTGGGATTGGCGCTGGCCGGAGGAATCTCATACTTTATTGCTTCTAAAATTGTTGCTGATAAGTCAGGAACCAAAATCGAGCAGCGCGAGCCGGGAACCTTTGTAAAGCTGGGAGACCCTAAAGACGGTCAACTGGTTGTTAACATAGGGGGACCTAGCAGCGGACGTTATTTGAAAATAGGTCTTGTTTTGGAAATGAAGCCCCAAAAGGAAGAGAAAAAAGATAAAAACGCTTTGTCTCCTCAAGAGGTGAAGGTGCAGGATACGGTGTTATATGTGCTGCGGTCACAAAAAGTAGAAGACTTTGATCCCTCGAAACAAGAAAACCTCAAAGAGCTTATTAAACGTGAAGTGAATAAGTCGTTGGGAGAAGAGCGGGTTTATGAAGTATATATCACAAACTTTATTTTGCAATAATAACGTGGTAAGATGCAACAAAGGGAGGGAGCGCGTTGGCCGGGCCTGATGTATTATCCCAGTCCGAAATTGATGAGTTGCTAAATGCGCTTTCTGCAGGAGAAGTATCTGCGGAAGACATGAAAGGCGAACAGGAACAACGCAAAATCAAGGTCTATGATTTCAAGCGGCCTGACAAGTTTTCTAAAGATCAAATTCGTACGCTGTACATGTTGCATGAAAACTTCGCTAGGTTTTTCAACACTTACTTATCTGCCAATTTGCGGGCATTGGTGCATATTAACGTAGCTTCAGTCGACCAAATGACTTATGAAGAATTTGTTCGCTCTTTGCCTAACCCCAGTGTTATTGGTATTTTTCAAATGCGTCCCTTAAAAGGGAATGTCATCTTGGAAATGAACCCCAATATAGTGTTTGCCGTAATTGACCGGTTGTTCGGGGGGGTAGGCCTGCCTTTGTCTAAACCTCGAGCATTGACAGATATTGAAGAATCGATTGTTCGCCGGGTTATGAGTAAAGCCCTGGATTCTCTGCAGGATGCCTGGAAACAGGTATTAGTAGTAGATCCTAAGCTGGAAATGATTGAGACTAATCCTCAGTTTACTCAGATTGTACCCCCTAATGACATGGTAGTGCTTATTACTTTGCAATGCAAAATCGGACAGGCCGAAGGCTTAGTCAATATCTGTATTCCTTATTTAGTACTGGAACCCATTATGTCAAAGCTAACCACTACTTTCTGGGTAGCTTCGTCCATGAGCAAGCAGTCGCTGCCGGAGCATGTGAGCGCCATACAGCAAAAGCTGGAAAGGGCGCGTATTCCTCTTGTTGTCGAAATGGGGCGTACGCAAATTAATGTGTACGATCTGCTTGGATTGTCTCACGGAGATGTGTTACGACTGGATAGCCAGGTTGACCATGAGTTGAAAATTACCATTGGGCACCGGGAAAAATTTTTATGCAAGCCGGGTCTGGTTAATCGAAAAATGGCTGTACAGATTACGAAAATACTAAATGAAGGAGATACGGAAAATGAGTGAGAGCTTTCTCAGCCAAGAGGAACTTGATGCCTTGCTCAAAGGCGAAGCCGCGCCGGAAGCAGCAAGTGGAGAGATTCTTTCTGATGTAGAGCATGACGCTCTGGGCGAGATTGGCAACATCTCTATGGGTAGCGCGGCAACAACCTTGTCGATTTTATTAGGCAAGCGCGTTTCTATTACGACTCCTAAGGTGGGAGTTTCGTCTCTGAAGGAAATTCAGAATGCTTGTCCGTTGCCGTTCCTTGTAGTGGAGGTTGGCTATACCCATGGTGTTCATGGGACTAATTTGTTGGCGATTAAAGAATCAGATGCCCTGATTATTGCGGATCTGATGATGGGCAATGACGGCACCAATCCTCCTACGGAATTAAATGAATTATATATGAGCGCTGTAGGAGAAGCTATGAACCAAATGATGGGTTCGGTAGCTACTTCGATGTCGACTATGTTTAAACAAAAAATTGATATTTCACCGCCAAAAGCGAACTTGATCCATTTTGCCACGCATGAGCCGTTGACGTCGGCGCTTACTGCGACGGAAAACGTGGTGAGGGTGGCTTTCCGTATGGAAGTGGAAGACTTAATTGACAGCGAAATTATGCAGATTTTGCCGGTAGAGGTAGCTAAGACGCTGGTCAAAAATCTTATGGGCGATATGGCAACTCAACAGGCGGCAGTACCGGCAGCTCCTGCGCAGCCAGCTGCTGCGCCAACAGCGCCGCAGACGGCTCCTCCTATGGCCGCCGCAGCCGCTCCAGCTCCTGCTGCGGCAATGCCTCCGCAGCAGGGCTATTACGCACCGCCGCAGCCTAGCTATCAACAGCCTCAAGTTCCAGTGCAGGCAGTACAATTTTCACCGCTTGTGCCAGGCGCAATGGCGGGCGTAGATGGGAATATTGGTTTGATTTTGGACGTACCGTTGCAGGTGACGGTGGAGTTAGGACGAACTAAAAAATTGATTCGCGAAATTTTAGAGTTGAGTCCTGGCTCGGTTTTGGAACTGGATAAGTTGGCTGGCGAACCTGTGGATGTTTTAGTAAACGGTAAATTGCTAGCCAAAGGGGAAGTCGTGGTTATTGATGAAAACTTTGGAGTTCGCATAACAGATATTGTCAGCCCGATAGAACGGGCCAGTAGCTTGCAATAATAAAATCTAGAATGATATAAGGAGAGATGGCAATGGCAATACGGGTATTGATTGTGGATGACGCTGCGTTCATGCGGATGATGATCAAGGATATTCTTTCTAAAAATGGGTATGAGGTAGTCGGTGAAGCGGAAAACGGACAAAAAGCAGTAGAAAAATTTCAGGAACTGAAACCGGACTTGACTACAATGGATATTACTATGCCGGAAATGGATGGAATTACGGCGGTAAAGGAAATTAAAAAAATTGATGCAAATGCTAAGGTGATCATGTGTAGCGCCATGGGTCAGCAGGCTATGGTTATTGAAGCCATTCAATGCGGCGCCCGGGACTTCATTGTTAAGCCGTTCCAGCCGGATCGTGTTTTGGAAGCGGTTCGCAAAGTCATTGGATAAGATTATGGGACGGTTTCTGACGGCATTAACGGTAGGAGTGGCGGCGGCTGTCTGGCAGACGGCCGCTTTAGCTGTAGAATCAGGAAACGAGTATTTAAAATACCAAGAACCAGTTTCTAATAGCGGCGGTATTTCTTGGTTTTCTTCTTTTGCCTATGTGTTCTCTTTATTGTTTACCTTTGCGGTAGTGCTCCTTTTGGCTTATATGGCGTCTCGTTTTTTAGGACGACGCTTAGGGCACTTGGGAGCGAATGGAGGCAGAAAGCAACAGATATTGCAAGTAATTCCGCTGGGACAGCAAGGCGCAATCCAGGTAGTGGAAGTAGGCGGGCGGATTTTGGTTTTGGGGATTACTTCCCAACAAATCCAATTATTACTGGAGATTACCGATTCTCAAGAAATAGACCGTATTCGTTCCCAGCAGGATGCGTTGTTACAAGATGAATTATTTAGTGAGATTCCTTTAAACAACATGCTGACGAATTCGTTGCAGCGTTTAGATGCACTGAAAAACAAATTCCCGCGTGTGTTTGATCAATCCCGAAAATAAGTAAGAAAGAGGTAGCGGAGTGAACTATAAGAAACATGGCTTGCTGCTTTTCGGGATGGTTCTGTTTTGCATAATAGGATTAATTTGTGCCGACGTGGAAGCGGCGCCGCTGGTGCCGGCGCCGAATGTTTCGATAGGCGTTAATGAAGCGACCAATCCTCAAGAAGTGGCTCTAAGCCTACAAATTTTACTGACCCTGACTGTGCTGTCATTAGCTCCGTCTATTTTGATTATGATGACATCCTTTACACGGATTATCGTCGTGCTTTCTTTTTTGCGCAGCGCCCTAGCGACTCAACAAATGCCTCCCAACCAGGTGCTTGTCGCATTGGCGCTGTTTCTTACGTTTTTCACGATGTCCCCCTACTTGGATGCAGTGAATCAAAACGCGCTGCAGCCTTTTTTAGCAGGTGGAATGGGGCAAGAGGATGCCGTCAAAGCAGCGATGGAGCCGATGCGGGAATTTATGTTTAAGCAGACTCGTAAAAACGACTTGGCATTATTTGTTAATCTTTCAGAGGCGCCGCGCCCTAATGGACCGGAAGATGTGTCTACATCGGTCTTGATCCCAGCGTTCATGATTAGCGAGTTAAAAACTGCTTTTCAAATTGGGTTCCTTTTATACATTCCGTTTATCGTCATTGACATGGTGGTGGCAAGCACCTTGATGTCAATGGGGATGATGATGGTGCCGCCAGTCATGATTTCACTGCCCTTTAAGATTCTCTTATTTGTCTTGGTTGATGGCTGGCATTTGGTTGTACGATCATTAATTATGAGTTTTAATTGAAACGGGGCGATGAGTTATGTCGGCAGATTATGCTGTCGAATTGGGCCGCGACGCCCTGCTGATGGTAATGCTGGTATCGGCTCCTATGTTGGGCTTAGGGCTTCTGGTAGGCTTACTGGTTAGTGTGTTTCAGGCTACTACGCAAATCCAGGAGCAGACATTGGCGTTTATTCCTAAAATTATTGCCGTATTTGTGGCAATTTTGATCTTTGGGCCGTGGATGCTGCGTCTTTTGATGGACTATATGCAGCAATTGCTTTTGATACTGCCCAAACTGTCGCATTGAGGGCCGTTGTATGAATGAACTTTTTGCAGTTTTCCAAGGACATGTGGGCTTTTTTTTATTGATGTTAGTGCGCATGTCGGGACTTTTTATAACAGCCCCTTTTTTTGGCAGTCGTAATGTTTCGGGACGTATTCGCATGTCTTTGGCCTTTATGTGCGCCTTGCTGCTTTTCCCCCTGATTTTTCGGCCTGAATTGGCAATTCCTGATACGTTATTTCCTTTTGCCTTTATGGTTCTTAAGGAACTGCTTGTGGGGCTGGTCATGGGCTTTACGGCTTATTTGTTTTTTACCGCCGTGCAAATGGCGGGGCAGCTCTTGGATATGCAAATTGGCTTTGGCATCGTCAGCGTATTTGATCCCCAATCCGGGCAGCAAGTACCCCTTTTAGGGAATTTTAAATATATACTGGCTATGCTGGTGTTTTTAACAACGAACAGTCATCATTTTTTATTTTCTGGTTTAATCAACAGCTATCAATTGATACCTGTCGGGGAAGTGGATTTTTCACCGCAAAGTGCAGAAGTGTTTGCAGATATGGTAGGCGGTCTATTTGTAATCGCAATGAAAATTTCCATTCCCGTGCTGAGTGCCTTGCTGCTTTCTGATATTGCTTTGGGCATTTTGGCGCGGACTATGCCGCAGATGAATATTTTTGTTGTAGGTATTCCCGTAAAAATTTTTGTAGGTTTGTTTGTCTTAACTCTTGTCATTCCTTTTTATATTTTATTTTTGGAAGTGGCGTTTAATGGCATGTATCAGGAAATGTACAAGATATTGCTCCTGCTGCGCTGAAGTTGAGCGGCAGGGACGAATTTCTTGGTCGTTTGATTTACAACGATTTAATGAGGAAAAAACAGAAGACGCTACGCCCAAGCGGCTGCAGGAAGCGCGCGAAAAAGGCCAAGTTGCCAAAAGCACGGAAATTAATGCAACCGTCAGTATTATTTTGGCTTTTTTTGTGCTGCAAGTGCTGGGCAGTTTTATTTTTGAAGAACTAGGACTGTTTATGCGCCATGTTTACAGCAGCTTTTCTACTAATGATTTGACCTTTGTTGATTTACAGCTTTTATTTATAGAAGCGATTTTTGTCATGTTGAAAACTGCTTTTCCGATTATGGCAACTTTAGCCTTTTCAGCGGTGATTATGAATTTATTACAAGTCGGTTTTATTTTCAGTTTGGAACCGTTAATGCCCAGCTTGGAAAAATTGGATCCTATTTCCGGCATGGGCCGGTTGATTTCTAAGCGTTCTTTGGTAGAATTGGCAAAGTCCTTGTTTAAGGTATGTGTAGTAGGCTTTTTTATTTATCGCGTTATTAAGCAGAATTTGCTGAACAACGCCATGCTGATTAATGCGGAGTTATGGGCGTCTTTAAAGGCTACCTCTTCGATGATTTTAGGTATGGTTTTTGAAATTTGTGCAGTTATGCTGGTTTT
Source organism: Negativicutes bacterium (assembly GCA_009929485.1). Lineage (GTDB taxonomy): Bacteria > Bacillota > Negativicutes > Anaeromusales > Anaeromusaceae > Anaeromusa. Next base: position 10,026 of record SAAJ01000014.1, on the reverse strand, counting down.
GGCAGCATTAGATTTTCTGTATCAAAATTGGGAATATCGTCAAAATTTGAAAATGAGTAAACATGATGTAAAACAGGAATTTAAGCAAAGTGAAGGGGACCCGCAAATTAAGGGGAAAATCAAGGAACGGCAGCGGGCTATGGCTATGCAGCGGATGATGCAGGAAGTGCCCAAAGCTGATGTGGTTATAACCAATCCTACTCATTTTGCAGTGGCTTTGAAATACGACAATAAAGTGATGGCGGCACCGCAAATCGTGGCGAAAGGCCAAGATTTTGTCGCGCTGCGCATCAAGGAAATTGCCAAAGAACATAAGGTAGTTGTTGTAGAAAACAAACCGTTGGCAAGAGCGTTGTACGCTTCTACCGAAGTGGGAGATGCGGTGCCTGCGGAACTATATAAATCAGTAGCTGAAGTTTTGGCGTACGTATACCGTCTGAAACGGCGTTTGTCGTAAAGAGCGCCTCCGTATTTTAATAGATAAGAAGAGGGGATATTGTGCCGAATCAAGGAACTATTTTACATCGAATTTTACGATATAGCGATATTATCATAGCAGTAGCAGTTGTGACGATCGTCGTTATGATGATTATACCCTTGCCTACTTTTTTGCTGGATATGCTCTTGGCTTTGAATATTTCATTGGCCCTAGTCATTGTTATGGTGGCTATTTATAATGAAGAGCCCTTGGACTTTTCCGTGTTTCCTTCGTTATTGCTATTAGCTACCTTATTCCGTCTGGCATTGAACGTATCGGCGACAAGATTGATTTTGCTGGAAGGCTATGCCGGAGAAGTGATTATGGCCTTCGGAAACTTTGTTGTCGGCGGTAATGCCGTGGTCGGTTTTATTGTATTTGTTATCTTGATTATCATTCAGTTTATCGTTATTACCAAAGGCGCTGAGCGTGTAGCGGAAGTAGCGGCGCGGTTTACTTTGGACGCGATGCCTGGTAAGCAAATGAGCATTGACGCTGATTTGAATTCTGGAACCATTAATGAGCAAGAAGCTAGGGATCGCCGTAAAAAAATACAGCGAGAAGCTGATTTTTATGGCGCTATGGACGGCGCCAGTAAGTTTGTAAAAGGCGATGCTATCGCGGCTATTGTTATCATTATCATTAATATTGTCGGCGGTTTTGTCATTGGCATGGTGCAGCGTAACTTGGAAATTACACAAGCGTTGCAGCAATACACCTTATTGACTGTCGGTGAAGGCCTTGTAAACCAGATTCCTGCCTTGTTAATTTCTACGGCAACCGGTATTGTGGTAACTAGAGCGGCGTCGGACTCCAATTTGGGTCAAGATTTTGTCAGCCAATTATTTACCAACCAGCGGGTGTTTTTCATTGTATCTGCGGTGCTCTTGCTGCTGGCCTTAGTCCCAGGCCTGCCAACGCTGCCTTTTATTGGGTTGTCTCTGGCTACTTTTGGCGTAGGTTATATCTTGCGGCGATCCAGCCAATCGGCTGCAGTATCGGAAATCAGCCAGCAGGAGGAGCAGGAAAAAGAAGAAGTCAAAAAACCCGAAAATATTGTTGCTCTTTTGCAGGTAGATCCGATGGAATTGGAAATTGGTTATAGTTTGATTCCTATGGTTGATGCCAGTCAAGGCGGCGATTTATTAGACCGGATTGTGATGATTCGCCGTCAATGCGCTTTGGAAATGGGCTTAATTGTGCCAACCATACGAATTCGTGATAATATTCAGCTAAAACCTAATATCTATGTGATTAAGCTAAAAGGAATTGAAGTGGCTCGGGGAGAATTATTACTTGACCAGTTTTTGGCCATGAATTCCGGGACAGCGATGGAAACCATTCCAGGTATGGAAACCGTAGAGCCGGCTTTTGGCCTGCCGGCGCTTTGGATACAGGAAAGCAACCGGGAGCAGGCGGAACTGGCTGGCTACACCGTGGTAGATCCCATTTCCGTACTGACAACGCATTTGACGGAAGTGATCAAAAGCCATGCGTCGGAAATTCTTGGACGTCAGGAGACACAGACATTGGTAGATGCGGTGAAACAAAGTCATGCTGCGGTGGTGGAGGATTTGGTTCCTGCCATGCTGTCTGTGGGAGAATTGCAAAAGGTTTTGTGCAATCTCTTGCGAGAACGCATTTCCATACGGGATTTGGTTACTATTTTAGAAACATTAGGCGACTATGTCGCGATGACTAAAGACACAGAAATTCTTACTGAGTATGTCCGACAAGCCCTTGCTAGGCAAATTTCCAGGCAATATGCCGCTAATGGCACCTTGGTATGCCTGGCTGTGAATCAGGAGCTGGAGCAGCTGATTCTCGCCGGTGTACAGCGCAGCGAGCAAGGAAGTTTTGTGGCGCTGGAGCCGCAAAAACTTCAGGCGCTTGTTAATTGCTTGAGCAAAGAGCTTCCTAAATTAACGGAAATCGGTTATCAGCCCATTGTGCTGGTCAGTCCTGGCTGCCGGTTGTATTTCCGCAAACTAACGGAGCGGGTAGCTGAAAATCTTATAATTTTATCCTATGCAGAGTTAGAACCCAACGTGCAAATTCAAACACTTGGGATGGTGAAGGTGTAAATTGAGAGTACGAATTTTTACCGGTCAATCGGTACAAGAAGCAATGAATAAGGTGAAATTGGAATTGGGCAGGGAAGCAGTGATTTTGCATACCCGTCGTTTCAAAACCGGAGGCATGTTGGGGCTTTTTGGCAATGAACGGGTAGAAGTCATGGCAGCCGTTGACGATGCTCTTTTAGAGACGCCTGCTGTCAAAACAGTTGTTGCTCCAGCAATGCCGACTGTTGCTGCGGTGATGCCGCCGCAACAGACTCATGAGACAGTTGCGCCTGTGAGTGTTCCGCTGACACCTGTAAAAACCGCAGAACCAGAATGGAAGCAAGAACTGGCGGAGATGCGCTCTTTGTTGGAGCGCGCTTTGCATGAATCGAAGCAAGGCGCTGATGCCGTTGCTTCGGCGGCGGTAGAGAAACTGCTGCAAGCGGATGTCTTGCAACCAGTAGCGGAAAGTTTAGTTCGCCAAGATCCCGTTTTATATCAATGGAAAGGGACGCTTACGGAACCAGCTTTTACAGAGCGTCTGGAACGCTTGGTGGAGCAGGGCTTAGGCAAGGTTTCCGGCGTTGCCCTAAACGGCAGTGCGCCTCATATCGTAGCGTTGCTAGGGCCGACTGGTGTTGGCAAAACAACGACGATAGCAAAGCTGGCGGCTTATTTTTCGCTGCAAAAAGGCATGCGTGTTTCGTTAATTACTGCTGATACGTATCGTATATCTGCAGTAGAGCAGTTGAAGACGTATGCAGAAATAATGGGTTTGCAATTAGAAATTGTTTATGCGCCGCAGGAGCTTGCAAAAGCTTTGGCGAAATGTAAGGGAAGCCAATTAGTATTGCTGGATACGGCAGGGCGCAGCCCCAAGAATCAAGAACAATTGGAAGAACTGCAATTGCTTCTGAGTCAAGTGCCGCAGGCGGAAAAACATTTGGTGCTGAGCTTGACTACTTGCAACCGAGACGCGCTGGAAATTGCCAAACGTTTTTCCGTTTGTTCGCCGGATAAAGTGTTGTTTACTAAATTGGATGAAGCGAGCCGATGCGGTGTTATTTTAAATGTGCTGCAACAATTTCCCATGAAGTTGTCTTATGTAACCAATGGACAGAATGTTCCGGATGATTTGCAAATTGTATCGCCTGCCTGGCTGGCGAAAGAGTTGCTTAGGGGCGATGACGAACATGTATGATCAAGCAGCCAATTTACGGCGTATCGTGCAGCAAACGCAGCCAACGGCTGTCTCAGGGAAACGCGAAACTAGACAAGCGCGCGTCATTGCCGTTACCAGTGGCAAGGGGGGCGTGGGAAAAACCAATCTGACAGTCAATCTAGCTTTAGCCTTAAGTGAATTGGGGCAAAAAGTGGTTGTCATTGATGCAGATTTGGGGATGGCGAATGTAGATGTTTTATTAGGAACAACTCCGAAGCATACTTTAGTTCAATTGTTGGATGCAGATGTGCCAATTCAGGAAATTTTGTTGGAAGGTCCGGGTGGTATTCGATTTTTACCTGGCGCTTCTGGTTTGTATCGACTTGCTAATTTGGAAGCGGGCCGTTGCCAATATTTATTGGAGCAGGTTGCGCTTTTGGATGAATGGGCTGACTATATTTTGTTGGATACAGGAGCCGGTATTGGTCAGACTGTATTGCAGTTTGTATTGGCGGCGGATGAAATTGTCTTGGTAACTACGCCAGAGCCAACAGCGCTTACCGACGCATACGGAATGCTAAAAACCTATTTGGCGCATCAAGGCAGCGCTCGCATTCATGTTATTATCAATCGGGCTCTTGATGAAGCCGAAGGGTTTTCGGTATTGCGTAAATTTTCGTTGGCCTGCGAACGCTTTTTGACGATTCGCTTGGAGCATTTGGGGATTGTCTGTGATGATCGCCAGGTTTTGCAGGCTGTGCGTCAGCAAGTTCCATTTTTCCTTGCGTATCCGAATGGAGTGGCTACGCAGAACCTGCGGCATATTGCAGCTCAATTGCAGCAGGAAAAAGTAATGCTTTCCCAGAAAGGAGCGAGAGGATTCTTTCGCAAATTTTTGGATATGATGATGTGGAGATAGGTATATGAGTGAAAACGAGCAGGAGCAGATACCGAAGAAACTGTTGCAGCCCAATCAGCGCTTGGAGATTATGTTGCTGGATGGCTCTACAGAGGTGTATCAGAGCAGAATTGAAGAGGTGCATAAAACAGAGCTGAGTGTAGCTATGCCCATGAGCAAAGGCTATCCGGTCATGCTGCATGAAGGCAGTAAATTTACCGGGAATTTGCTATTCCCAGGCGGGAAATACGTGTTTACCAGCTTTTTTTTAGGAAAAGCCTTGAACCCGCTGCCTGTATGGAAAATATCGTTGCCGCAGAATATACATAAAGTGCAGCAGCGTTCTTTTGTCAGAGTGGCAGCGAGAATTTCCGTACATCTTACTTACGCTGAAAAAAAAGGAGAGCCGCCTCGCGAGGAACTCATCGACCATAGCTTGATTTTGGACTCGAAAGATATTAGCGGCGGCGGCGTGAGTTTAATTGCTAAACACGCCTTAAAATACGGTCAGATTGTGCAGTTGAGCATGCAGGTCCCCGGCGAAGACGGAGACGAATTAATTGAATCGCTCGGAACGGTTGTACGTTCTGAAAAGCCAACAGAAGATTCGCCTTTTTTCTGGGTCGGGATTCGCTTTGAATCAATTCAAGAGAGAGACAGGCAAAAAATTGTCCGGTTTGTTTTTAAAAAGCAATTGGAACATCGGCAAAAAGGACTCCGATGAAAGGTGGTGAATAATGAATGATTCGAATATTGATTGTGGATGATTCTGCATTTATGCGTAAGTTGTTAAGCGATTTATTTACTGGTGAAAAGGATTTTGTTGTAGTGGACACGGCGCGAAATGGTAAAGAAGCAGTGGAAAAGACGAAGCTGCTGCAGCCGGATTTGGTCACGTTGGATGTGGAAATGCCCATTATGGACGGCCTGGAAGCTTTGCGGCTGATTATGCAAGAAACGCCGACTCCGGTAATGATGGTGAGCAGCTTGACTAAAGCCGGTGCGGACGCGACCATGCGCGCACTGGATTTGGGTGCAGTTGATTTTATTGCGAAAACAAATGGTCCTATTTCGAGCATTCAAGATATTCGCCAAGAAATTTTGGCTAAGGCCAGAGAGGCTGTACGTGTAAATGTGCGGCATTTGGCTCGGCCCCAAGCAGCGCCGATTGCGCCGCGAAGCGTGCTTCCCTTTGGAGGCGGCGTTCAAGGAACCGATAAGATTATTGCGATTGGAACTTCAACAGGCGGCCCTAGGGCTCTGCAGGAAATCATTACACGGCTGCCTAAAAATCTTCCCTGTGGGGTACTCATCGTACAGCACATGCCCCCGGGGTTTACTCGATCATTGGCGGAGCGCTTAAATTCGTTGTCTGACGTGCAGGTGAAGGAGGCGGAACCAAACGAACCGATTCGCCCCGGGTGGGTGTACATTGCGCCTGGCGATCACCATATGCGGGTGGAACGAAATGGGGGGCAGAAGATTTTACGTTTAACTCAGGATCCGCTTATCGGCGGACATCGTCCCGCCGTTGATCCGATGTTTGATTCGGTGGCGCAGACGTACGGAAAGCAAACGGTGGCTGTTTTGCTAACCGGTATGGGGCATGATGGGGCGCAGGGAATGAAAAAAATCAAAGAGAACCATGGCTTTACAATTGCAGAAGATCAATCGACATCGGTAGTGTTTGGCATGCCGAAATCGGCGATTGAGCTTGGCGTTGTAGATCGAGTGGTGCCATTGCAAGCGGTTGCTGCTGAAATTATAAAAGCGGTTAGTTTATAACAGTGGAGGTGCAGGGGAAGATGGATATTAATCAGTACATGGGAATGTTCCTGGAAGAATCACGCGAGCACCTGCAAGCACTCAATCAATGCCTGCTGGACTTGGAAAACGATCCATCGAATTTATCCGTTTTAGATGAAATTTTTCGTAGCGCTCATACGCTAAAGGGCATGTCGGCTACAATGGGGTTTACGACCATTGCTGAATTAACTCATGAAATGGAAAATGTGCTTGATTTAATGCGTAAGGAGCAGTTGTCGGCTTCGCACGAACTGATCGATACGATCTTCCGCTGTGTGGATACGCTGGAGCAGCTTGTTGAGAACGTAGCTGCCGGCAGCAACGAAACGATCGATATTCAGCCGTTGTTGCAGATGCTTTCTTCTATTGCCAAAGGAGAAGCGCCTGCTGCTGCCAAGGCGGAAACAGCGAAAGCGCCAGCGCCGGTTCAAAAAGCTGCACCACCAGAGGCAGCGCCGGAAAACGAAAAGGAACAGTATTTATTTGCGCTGAATGAAGCAGAAGAAAATGTTATTATTGAAGCCCGTTCGCAAGGTGTGCAGGCCTATCAAATTGAAGTTCAGCTTAGTGAAACCTGCCTGTTGAAGTCGGCACGAGCTTATATGTCTATGAGCGCTCTTGATGAACTAGGTGATGTCTTACGCAGTATTCCTACTGTGGATGAATTGGAAAAAGAAAATTTTGAACGCTCGTTTCAAGTGTTATTGCTTAGCGATGTAGAAGCAGTTAAAGTGGAACAAGCGTTATTGAGCATTTCCGAAGTGGAAAAAGTGACGGTGCTGCCGATTGACTTGATGGAAAAGGCACCTAAGGCTTCTGAAAATGAAACTGTAGCGGCAGCGGTCACCGCTGACGCAGCTCCTGTTGTAACTCCAACTGCGAAAAAGGCGGCGGAACCGCCTAAAGCAGCAGCGCAGGGAGAAAAGAAAAACAATCGAGGCAGCCAGTCTGTACGCGTGGATATTGACAAGTTGGATTCTCTGCTGAATCTGGTGGGAGAATTGGTTATTAATAAAACCAGGTTGGAGCAGATCGGTATTACGCATCGGCTGACGGATTTGGTGGAAACCATTGAACAAATGGACCGAGTTACGACGGATTTGCAAAATGTCGTTATGAAAGTTCGGATGGTTCCAGTGGGCCAAGTGTTTAACCGTTTCCCCCGTATGGTTCGCGATTTATCGAGGGAACTTAACAAAGAAATTAACTTAATTATCCAAGGGGAAGAGACCGAACTGGACCGCACGGTTATTGATGAAATCGGCGACCCGTTGGTCCATTTGTTGCGTAATTCTATTGACCATGGGATTGAGCATCCGGATGAGCGTGTGGCGAAAGGAAAGAATCCCGTAGGGGAAGTTCGCCTCATTGCCAGCCATGAAGGCAACAATGTAGTGATTTTGGTAGAAGATGACGGCAAAGGGATCAATGCTGAAGTGATCAAGCAAAAGGCTTTGGAAAAAGGCTTAATCACGCAGGCGGAAGCCGATAAGATGGATGCTAACGAGGCCGTGCGGTTAGTCTTCCTGCCGGGATTTTCTACGGCCGAAGTGGTTACCGACGTTTCCGGCCGCGGCGTAGGTATGGATGCCGTTAAAAATAAGATCGAATCTCTCGGCGGCATGGTGGACGTGGAAACAAAGATCAATGAAGGAAGCAAATTCAAAATTCGTTTGCCCTTGACGCTGGCCATTATTCAAGCCTTGCTTGTAGAGGTGGCAAAGGAGATTTATGCGATTCCCTTAGGCTCTATTGATAGTACGATTAATCTGGAGCCAAGCGATATCAAGACCATCCAAAATCGCGAAGTTATTTTATTGCGCGGTCAAATTATTCCAATCATCCGCTTAGGGGATGTTTTGCAGATTCCCCGGATCGCGAGCGAGGATTCCGGTGAGTTGTTTGTCGTTATTGTGCATATGGGAGAGTTCAAGGCAGGGATCATTGTTGACAATCTGATAGGACAGCAAGAAATCGTAATTAAGTCGCTGGGTAAATTGTTGGCCGGAATTAAGGTGATTGCCGGTGCGACGATTCTGGGCAACGGTCAGGTTGCTTTGATTTTGGACATTGGGTCCTTATTGCAGTCTTGAGGAGGCGAAGGCCATGAATGAAGCATTATTTTCCGGTGAGGAAATGCAATTAGTTGTTTTTAAGCTAGGGGCCGAAAACTATGCCGTTAGCATACTGCAGGTACAGGAAATCAAACGTATTACCGATATTACTCGTGTGCCGCAAACGCCGGACTATATCAAAGGGGTTATGAACTTGCGGGGCAGTGTGATGCCTGTAGTCGATCTGACAAAACGTCTCAATTTGCCCAAACAGGAATATACAGATGATACGCGCATTATTATCGTTAAACTGGATGATATCGTAGTGGGTATGATCGTGGACGCTGTCTTGGAAGTAACTGCGTTGGTGAAGGAACAAATTGAGCGGCCAGATGGTATGATGGGCGGCGTAGATGCGCAATTTCTGGATGGAGTTGGCAAGGAAGAGGATCGGTTGCTGATTTTGTTAAACTTGGAAAATACTTTGGGCTTGGGCACGGAAATAAAAGTCGGTTAGGAAAGTTCTAAAGTCTAAACGATGAGGTGAATGTCTTGACAGATGATATCTTAAACCTATCAGGCATGCAATTGGATGCTTTGCGTGAAATTGGCAATGTTGGTGCAGGCAATTCTGCGACTGCCTTATCACAGATTATTCAACGCAAAATTGATATGTCTGTACCTCAGGTTTCAATTTTGCCCTTGGCGGATGTGCCGGATGTAGTTGGCGGGCCGGATGTCATGGTGGCAGGGGTTTACCTTCGCGTTTTTGGTCCGGCGCCAGGGAGTATTCTGTTTTTATTGCCAAGGGAGAGCGCCTTTGCCTTGGTCGACATGCTAATGGGCCGGGAATATGGACATACGGAAACCTTGTCGGCGATGGATGAGTCCGCCTTGATGGAAATAGGCAATATTTTAGCGGGGGCGTATCTGAACGCATTGTCTTTCTTTACCAATTTAACTCTTTTGCCTTCTATCCCAGCCTTGGCGATGGATATGGCAGGCGCGATCTTAAGTGTGATTTTAATTCAATTAGGCCAAATGGGCGACCATGCTCTTGTAATCGAAACAGAATTCAGCAGCGAAGTGGAAGGTGTAAAAGGGCACTTTTTCCTGATTCCCGATCCAGGCTCTCTTAGCATCATTCTTTCAGCGATAGGGGTGAAAGAATAATGGGAGAGCTGATAAAAGTAGGTATGGCGGATTACAAGGTCGGTAAGGCGCCGGCAAGCTTGGTGACCTACGGTTTGGGCTCCTGCATTGGTATTGCTTTTTTTGATGCGGCCACGAAAATTGGAGGCTTGGCTCATATCATGCTGCCGGATAGTAAGCAGGCAAGAGCTTCGGACAACCCGGCTAAATTTGCCGATACGGCGTTGCCGTTGATGTTGGATGACATGTTGAAATTGGGCGCTCAAAAAGGCCGCATTACGGCAAAAATTGCTGGCGGAGCCCAAATGTTTGCTTTTGAGTGATTTTCATATTCTCGAACCCTAGAAAAATCAAAGGGTTTTTAGGCAATAAAAAGGACTTCACCCCCACAAATGCGAATCAGTAAGTGCTAC
>SAAJ01000013.1 GCA_009929485.1 Negativicutes bacterium | reverse complement strand
ACTAAAAACATAACCGGATTGCGAAGCTGCACCTTGGGATTCATTTTATAAAAAGCCTGCCATATGGCATCTATGAGTAGCTGCCGGCTAAAGCCTTGTGCTTTCTTCACGACTTATTCCTCCTTTTTGCGCCGCGCTCTTTTACCACAGCAGCATTTGCTCCACAACCGGCCCTAGCACCAAGGCCGGCAAAAAAGTCAAGGCCCCGACAATAAGGATAACCCCCATAAGCAACAGGGAAAATAACGGCTGATCCGTAGTAAACGTACCTGCCGAAACGGGCACCGCTTTTTTACGGGCCAAACTGCCTGCAACCGCCAGAATCGGTAAAATTACGCCAAAGCGACCCAGCAGCATAGCCGTCGCCAAAATCACATTGTAAAAAAGACTGTCCGCACTCAAACCGGCAAAGGCGCTGCCGTTATTCCCTGCAGCCGAAGCAAAGGAGTAAAGAATCTCGCTGAACCCATGGGGGCCTTCGTTTAAAACGCCTGCCACCCCGGCTTGTGTCAACACTGCCGTCATCGTGCCAAAAAGAACCGTCAGCGCCGGGATCAGCACCGCCAACACCACCATTTTCATTTCATAGGCCTCAATTTTTTTGCCCAAATACTCCGGCGTGCGCCCCACCATGAGCCCCACGATAAATACCGTCAGCAGCACAAAGCATAGCATGCCGTAAAAACCCGCTCCCACGCCGCCAATGACAACTTCGCCAATCAGCATTTGCAGCAGCGCCGCCATCCCACCCAAGGGAGTCAGGCTGTCATGCATGGCATTGACGGCGCCGCAAGAAGCGGCAGTCGTAATTGTGGCAAACAACGAAGAACCTCCTAGGCCAAAGCGAACTTCTTTTCCTTCCATGGCCGTCGGCCCCGACAGCCCCCACGCCGCCAAGCTCGGATTTCCCGCCTGTTCGCTGGCGTACAGGACGCTAAAGAACAGCACAAACAAAGTTAGCATCGCACCCAAAATAGCGTAGCCCTGCCGAACATTGCCGCACCAAAAGCCGTAGCAAAACACTAAAGACGTCGGCAGCAAGAAGATAGCCACCATTTCTAAAAAGTTGGTAATGGCTGTAGGGTTTTCAAAAGGATGCGCTGAGTTGGCGTTGAAGAAGCCGCCGCCATTGGTTCCCAACAGCTTGATGGCTTCTTGCGAAGCTACCGGCCCCATTGGCAGAATTTGCTCCGCCCCTTCCAGCGTCACAGCCTGTACATAAGCAGCTAGGTTCTGGATAACCCCTTGCTGCACCAACACCAACGCCAAAACAAAAGAAAGGGGCAGCAAAACCCACAGCACGCTTCGCGTCACATCCACCCAGAAGTTGCCGATGCCTTTTTCCTCCTGCCGCTGCAGCCCCCGAATCAGAGCCACAGCCACAGCGAGGCCCGTCGCGGCGGAAAGAAAATTCTGCACTGTTAATGCCAGCATCTGCGTCAAATAGGATAGCGTACTTTCGCCGCTATAGGCTTGCCAATTGGTATTGGTCATAAAGCTGACCGCCGTATTAAAGGCCAAAGGCCACGACTCTACGCCAGACAAGCCTTGAGGATTCAAGGGCAAAGAACCTTGCAACAGCTGCAAAGCAAAAACAACCGCACAACCCAGCAGATTAAAACCAACTAAAGATCCTGCGTAACGCTGCCAGGTCATATCCTCCTGCGGCTGAATCCCGCTTGCTTGGTAGATGATTTTTTCAACAGGAAGCAGAACTCGATCCAACAACGTAGCCTCCTGCTGAAAAACGCGAACCAGGTAATGTCCTAAAGGCCACGCAAGCGTCAACAAAACTACCAAAAACAAGCTTACTAAAATCAGATCGTACCACATCTTAAAAATCCTCCGGCTTCCATAAGGCATAAAACAAATAGACAAACAAAGCCGCGCTTACCGCCGCGCCCAGCCACCATTCCATATAAACGCCCCCTTGTCTTTTCTTACTTTGATTGTACTCCTGATGCCTTTCAAAATAGTGTCAAAAACGCAGGGCTGCGTATAAAAAAAATATAAAAATTAGCAGGGGATGAACACAGATAAGGACCGAACACAGAGTAACAGAGCCAGAGGGAGTGGATTGAATAGGAATAGATGGAGTAAATTGAATGAACGAATGAGGCTACGGCGGCCGTGACTGTATTTGAGACTTTTATTGGAGCAAGACGGTCCGCAGGACGCAAAAAGAGGAGGCGACGGAGAAAAGTTTCGTATGTCTGAGCGCCAGCGAGTTCGCGGAACTGCCGTCGACTCCTCTTTTTGCGAGTCGCGCGGAAATCTTGTCTCAAATACAGTTATGCCGCCGTTTACACAGAAGCTCCTATCCCTTATAAATTCGGCATAGATAAAAAAGCTAAGAAGCAGTTCACCAAAGTGAAGTACTTCTTAGCTTTAAATCTAGGCTTGATTAAGTTTTAAGGAATCATGGCTGCAGCTTATTCGTCTTTCAACTTCCGCAACAGATTCAAGACCTCAATGTAGAGCCACACCAACGTTACCAAAAGACCAAAGGCGCAGAACCATTCGTACTCTTTCGGCATGCCCTGACGCACGCTCTGCTGAATTTGCTCGTAATCAACAAACAGGTTCATCGTAGCAATGCCAATCACAACCAGGCTGAACAAGACGCCGACAATACCGCCTTGATGAATCATCGGAATGCGAATGCCGAAAAAGCTCAATGCGAACTCAATAAAATACGTAATGGCAATGCCCATAGTAGCCATCATGGTAGCGCGCATAAAGCCTTCATTGACCTTCACGTACCCTTTGGCGTAAATCAGCGCCGAACTCACGGCTATACCCAAGGTGATCATCACCGCCTGCAAAACAATACCGTGATACACCCGGGCAAACATGGCGGATATGGATGCTAAGAACATGCCTTCCAAGATGGCATAGAGCGGCGAGAGAAAGCCGGCCCATTGCGGGCGAAAGCTGATCGCGAAGGCAGTGATCAGGCCCATGATGGCCGTTACCATGGCCGTAATGGAATTTGCATACCCCATAGACCAAGTAGCCGCCGCCGAAACGAGAGCAATACCAACCAGCGAAAGACTCTTTACCGCTACCCCTGCGTAGGTGGCCGTTTCGCCACTGTAACTGTGAAGCGCTTTTACTTTTGAAATGACAGGATTTGCCATTTTATTCATCTCCTTTATGTCAATGTGAGCTTTATTATACCACATCTGGCAACAATACAGGGAATGAAGCATAGAGAAAAAACGGGGATTGAACAAGAGTCACGGGAGAACCGGAGGGCATGACTGAGGGGTACGCAAGAACGAGTTTTAACAGGAGTAGTGGGAGACTCGACGGGGATATTCGTTTACACAGGGCAACAGAGAAAAGGCCAGAGGAAGCAGAGAGAAAACAGGAAAAACAAGGATTGAACAGGAGAACCGGCGACGACGCTGGATGCGTCTGACGGCACGTGAAGTGCCTAATGCCGGCAATGCCACGGATGGCATAATTGCCGGTCTCCGCTGAAAATGCCATGGATGGCATGGCAACCGACGTCCACACGAGGGCCTGATTGAGAGTTACAGAATATATTTTTGAACAAGAGCAGCTTGAGTAGAGTGAGGAACCGAAAAGTCAAAAGCAGGCCCCGCAAAAATGCAGGGCCTGCCCAAGCAACATTTGAGATTATAACACCAATCTTTCTCCCTGATGAACGGATCTTCTAGAACCCGCCGCGGCCTGCCGCCTGATTCGCCTTTTCAATGGCCTTGTACGACAAGTCAAGAGCCTGGCCTAAGTTTCGCTGCGCCTGAACTGGGCTATGGAAGCCCATGCTGTTGGCAGCAGCTACATAATCCCAATACCACTGCGCTTGCCGCACCAATTCTCTCGCAGCAGCCAAATCAGCTTCGTTCGCTCCCGGCTGCGCCGCGGCTTTAGCGATCGTCTCATGGGCCCGCGCAATATTTTGGCCGGCGCTATGCTGCATGGCAAACACCGAATCTTGAATGGTTTTAACCTGGTTCAGCGCCCATGCTTCATCCTGCTTATGGCAGGTAAGGCAAGAAGACTGAATGGCCTGCAGCGGGCTTGTCATATGATGGGACGTATATTTTTGCCCGTCGCTGCGCATATACGGCATATGGCAGTCCGCGCAAGAGACGCCGGACTGGCCGTGTACGCCTGTCGACCATTCTTCATAATCCGGATGCTGCGCTTTCAGCATCGGCGCCTTTGAAGTCCCATGAACCCAGTCTTTTTCAAAGCCGTTCGGTTTCGTGCTGTAAAGCGAATACATGGCCTCCGCCGTCAGGCCGTTGTCCCACGGAAAGACCACCCGATTGGTTCCGGGCTCAAAATAGTATTCTGAATGGCATTGCGCACAAGCATAGGTGCGCATATCCTGTCTGCTGGCTTTGGTAACATCAATTCCTTTACGCTGCATCGCTTCAACAAAGGCAGGCTGCGTCACTTTAAGAGCCATGGTTTCATTGTCATGGCAGTTGGCACAGCTTACAGGATGCTTAGATTCGTCAATCAGCTGCAGCAAAGGTGTCTTCGTAAAGCCCCAGCCTTGCTCTGCATATAGTTTTTCTACATACGGCGTTTTACAAGCGATACAGGAACCAACGGTCGCCGGCGTTACCCGCGCTGATTCTTTTTGATCCTGCAATGCATAGGGATGTCCCCGATCTTCCCGATAGTCTTTGCTGAAGGGCATCCCCGCGAAATTCGCCTTAAGTTCCGGCTGCATGTCCCATTTTTGCACATTTAGACTGCCGCCGTATCCCGTAGGAGACGCTTTCATTTCCTTGTTTTTTTCATAGCTGGCATACTGCAAAGGATAGGCTTTGCCCCAAACGGCAGGATCGTATTCGCCTTTAGGAATTTTCGCCGCAGCCACCGTAGCGGAAGCCGGCGGCATAACCCAAACCCGCATCACCACGACCAAGCCAAAGACAAGCATCAGGAGTCCAAGAAAACCAATGAGTATCTTCTGCCCCCTATTCAAGACCTACGCCTCCTTTCTTCTCTGCCAAACGGCGTTCATTGTGCACTAGATCCCGGTGACAGGAAGTGCAGTCGCCCCCTGCGGACAAGTGCGTGTTGGCTGTTGAACCGCTGTGGCAACGCAGGCAATTATCATTAACAACTTGTTTGGCGCTGCCGCTGACCAGGATAGGTTCCGGATAATCCCGCAGCGTTTCGTGATAGGTATGCCGCATGCCATTACTTGCTTTCGCCGTCATTTTTACAACTATGTTTTGCTGTGGCAAATGGCAATCCCCGCAGGTAATTCCCCGGTGCGTCGATTCATTAAAGGTCGCATACACCTCCTGCATGGAATGACAGCTGCCGCAAAACTGCGGCTTATCGGCATAAGCCATAGAACCGGCCATCACAGCCAGCACAACCACCGCCAAAACGGCTCCCAACACCATATACACCAGAGCAACTTTCTTTTTCAGCGGGCTCTCGTCCATCTCAAAACCTCCTTTCACACTACGAAAAAGCCTGCTTCCAACCCTTAATTTAAAGCGTAACTATGAAGACCGGACAACAACAGATTGACGCCGATAAAGGTAAAAACCACCGCCAAAAAACCACCCAAGGCCCAGTTCACGGCCTTTCGCCCCCGCCAGCCCCGGCTGAGGCGTCCATGCAAATATACAGCGTAAATGATCCAAGTCACCAAAGACCAGGTCTCTTTAGGATCCCAGCGCCAATAGGTTCCCCAGGCGTATTCCGCCCAAACAGCGCCGGTAATGATGAGCAGCGTCAAAAATGGCATCGCGGCAACAATGGCCTGATGTGTCATGTTCTCCAACCGCTCCAAAGAAGGCAGCGTCGTAACGCCTTGGAGCCCTTGACGCCAGTAAAACATCAGCCCCAGCGCAAAAGATACAGCTAAAAAGCCGTAGGCCACTACCGCCGTCAACACATGCGCCATGAGCCAATTGCTTTTCAGCGCCGGCATCAACGGGCGTGCTTCTTGATAATACAGCGCAAAAAAACCGCTGAACAAAAAGGCCACCGGCATAATGAACGCTCCAAAAGACTGTTCTTTCTGCCGCCACTCAATGAATAAGTGAAGCAACCCCAAGCACAAAACAAAGAGCATGCCAAACTCATACATATTGGCAAACGGCGCTCTTCCTGCCCCAGCGGTTCTAGCTACAGCGGCCGCTGCATTCAAACTTACCGCCAGCACCGCTAGAATCGTAGCCGCCTTTCCCCAAACAGGCGCTTTCCAAACTAAACGCAGCAAATAACACGACGCCGCCAAAAAATAAAGAAAAAATGCTCCTGCAAACAATACGCCTTCATAGGCTGCCATCGGACCACCTCCTGCTTTGCTTACCAGGAAGCTAGGCTTTCTACACCGCTTCCTTCGCTGTTTCTTTCCCTTCACGAATGCGCCGACAAAAGACTTCCTCTTCAGCTTTCCCTAAGCCGCCTACCGCTAAATTTCCTTTAGCATCTACCTGGCAGGAAAAATACTTTGTTTTTCCGTACAGGCCCGCAAAAAAGCCAAATACCAACAAAATGAAGCCCGTAAAAACAATTGGAATTCCCGGATCCAGCTTAATCTGAAAGCCTGAAAACGGAGCCGCCCCGGTAAAGACCACACTGCCGCCTCCCGGCAGTTTTACTTCCTGCCCCGTTGCCGCAGCGCCCCAATCGCTCTGTCGTCCATTTTCATAGACTACATACAGGAAATGAGGGTTTCTCGCTTCTGTCGAACGGCTGACCATCGGCCGCAGCGGATCAAAATCCGGTATATACCGCATAACCTGCACCGCAACCTGCCTAGTTGGCTCCACCACCCAGACTTGGCGCTCCGCCAGACGCTGCTTCATGCCCGTTCCCAGTTGGGCGTCAATCATCTGGCCGTAAAAGGATTGATACAAACGCAAGCCGTCCAAATCGAGCGGCTGGTTTACCTTCACAAGCTGCCTGGCTAATTCCCGCCCGTCCTTGCGAACAATTACATCACTAATCCAATCCGATACTTGTCCATTTTCATAATACTCCGTACGAAAATCCGCCAATTCTATTTCCAGCCCCGTCGCTGCACCCCAGGTCTCATCAAGCAGTCGGCGTTCTCCTACCGGTACGGAGAGTTCCCCTTGCATGCCTGCCAAGCTGCCATAAAGTCCCCCTGCGGTAATCAACAGTACCGATAGATGCGCTAAGAACGTTCCCCAAGCCGCCCAGCGGCGGCGATACGCCAGCCAAACAAGCCGCCCCTCTATTTCTTGCTTTTTCCACGCAAAGCCATCTGCTTGCAATACGCGTTCCACGTTATAAACCGCTTGCTCTCGCGAAGGCAGCACTACCTGCGGCGAAGTCTCCTTCAGGGAAGGCCACGGTTCTTGCAAACTTGTTCGCCGCCACAACGCAGGAAACTGCCGAACCATGCAGGCCAGCACGTTTAAACTCAGCAATCCCAATAAACCGCGAAACCACCAGGCGTGGTAAAGATCGCCCAAACCGACGGTTTGATATAACATCTGCACCAAGGGCGACGCAGAAGATACGGCTCGTTCCTGGGGAATGAGCGTTCCCACAACGGCAAGAGCTGCTATCAGCAGCAGCAGGGCAATTCCCGTATTCATCGAAGTGAATCTTTGCCAAAATGTTTTTTGCTTCATTGCCTCACCTCGAATTCTTTTAGTCGTTTTAAGATATTCTATTATTTTCTATAAATTCCTTCACATTTGCAAAAATAGTAGCTTAAACAACTGTATACTTTGCGAGGAACGAGAAGAAGACTACGCGGGATTGAACAAGAGTGAAAGGAGTAAATGGAAGACTCGACAGAATTGAATCGACAAGAGAAGCGGTGGCGACCATTGTATTTGAGACTTTTATTGGAACAAGCCGGCCCACAGCCCAAAAGCTTCAATCTTCTCTCGGATGATTTTCGCCAACCGAGCCGCTCCAGCTGCATCTGTATCCGGCAAAACCGCCATGAATTCTTCGCCCCCGCAGTGGACTTTCACCGTCAAATTACCAGTTCGCACCAAGCAAACGAACAAACTCCCCCGAAAACGAGCTGCTGCTCACTTTCGAGGGAGTTATTTATTGGCGCTTGGCCGTCTCAAGGCCTTCAAAAAACAGTTTCAAATTCTCCGGCAGCACATACGGCTCTTTCGGTTGAGCCACGACCGCCTCACCTCCAAACACCCGTTTAAGAATAGAAGCAATAATCATTGCCTTAGGAGGCTCGGCATACTCTCTTCCTTCGTAAACCCAAGAGCGACAATCCACACTATCGCCGCAAAGATCGCCGCAATCTTGACAAGTGCTTTCCGTAACCTCCAAAACGATGTCTTGGCCATTAACGCGAATCGTGGGAGAGCTCAAAAATTCATACTGTATGGCCAGTTCTTTGGTCGCCATGTGAATCCGATTTACCTGTACCACATAACCTGCCGAGGATAGCACCTTAGTCACTTCCTCAAGAGCTTCCGACAGATTTTGGTCCGCTCCTTGGCAACGCTGGCAGACGCTAAGATCCAAATACAGAAAGTCGATCACCACTTGCTTGCTTTCTTGCGCTGGCGGACAGCAATCACCGCCGCTGCAGCAAGAACGAGTCTGAAGCTTACTCATAGCAAATCCCTCCTGTCTAATTATTTTTTCTGGTCTTCTTACTGATGAATGCGCTGTTGTACTCCGCTTAAAAAAAGGCTGCGACTCTAGGCTCACATTCTTCACCTAGTCCTAAAAAACGGCAAGGGACTGCCCCTTGCCGTTTTACTCACTTCTTATTTTTGCAGCAATGCCGCTATTTTATCCGCTTCCAGCACTTTCCCTGTCGAGATCAGCTTTCCATCAACCGCAATTGCAG
The DNA here is from genome assembly GCA_009929485.1 of Negativicutes bacterium. GTDB lineage: Bacteria > Bacillota > Negativicutes > Anaeromusales > Anaeromusaceae > Anaeromusa. The sequence goes on along the minus strand of SAAJ01000013.1, from coordinate 62,876 downwards.
GCGTCCTCACTAACCCATATTCAGCAATTTCATTCATATCGGTTACTTTTATAATTTCCGCTTCCAGCCCCATTGATGCAACCGCTTCCTTGGTATTGGCCTCTAGTTTCTTACAACTTGCACATCCAGTTCCTAAAATAGCAATTTTTTTCATACGTATACCCTCCATTACATTTTTCATTCTATTTGTTTCATGACTTACATCATTCCAAACACATACCCTACAAACGTTGAAAGAACAACAACAATGCAAACATAGGTCACCATCATTTTTGTACCCATGATCTGGCGCAACACGATCATAGATGGCAAACTAAGCGCCGGACCGGCCAAAAGAAGGGATAGCGCGGGCCCCTTGCCCATGCCGGAACCAATTAAACCTTGTAGAATAGGCACTTCCGTCAGCGTGGCAAAATACATAAACGCGCCGGAAATCGCCGCGAAGAAATTCGCTCCCAGACTGTTGCCGCCAACAAGATCTGCTATATAATGATCCGGAATAATCCCGGCGTCAAGGCCGGGACGCCCCAGTAAAAATCCGGCAAGCAACACGCCGCCCAAAAGAAGGGGAATAATTTGCTTAGTGAAGGTCCAGGTGCTTTCCAGCCATTCTTTCCGTTCTTCCGTGGAAAACCAGGCAAATGAAGTATACAAGGTAAGCGCCAAGAAACCGCCAGATAACCACCATTTAACTTGATACACGGCCATCGCAAAGCCCATATCGCCCATGGGCTTTGCCCAGTTGGCAAAAATCAAAAAGCCAATCATCGCTCCAAAATAGACGATTTCCTGCCACAGCTGCCGCGGCAACTCTCCCACTTCCGCATCGGCAAATACTTCCTGCCGTTTTTCTTCTGAACTGCGAAAAATCATCGCCATCAAAAGTCCCGCAATCAAGGAAAATGAGATAGCGCCAACCGCCCTGGCTACACCCAAATCAGGGCCTAATACTCGAGCTGTCATGGCAATCGCCAAAATGTTAATCCCCGGGCCGGAATACAAGAAAGCAACAGCAGGCCCAAGGCCAGCCCCGCGTTTAAAAATGCCCGCAAACAAAGGCAGTACCGTACAAGAGCAGACCGCCAAAATCGCCCCGGACACCGACGCGACTCCATAGGCCATCGTTTTCGGCGCGCCCGCCCCCAAATAACGCATAACCGCATCCTGGCGCACAAAGACGGACACCGCTCCAGCAATAAAGAGAGCTGGCACTAGACACAAGAGCACGTGTTCTCTAGCGTAGTCGCCCAACATGGCAAACCCTTCTACTACGGCCCCTTGCACACGGGGATGATCCATTGGCAGCCAATAGGCAAATAAAAACGCCCCTACTAATAATAGCAACTTCTGTTTTTCCGACATATCCTTCACCTCAAAGTAACTTTCTATTCGTTAGAACAACCATTCTCGCTATGCAGCTTTTCTTGCAAATATTTGCGCGAAGGCGTCAAACAATCGCCCCATTCCTCTTGATGTTTCAACAGCGCCGTCAAGTCTTTTTGAAACGACGCATCTTGCGAAACCTTTTCTTGCAGATACTCTACAAGCTTAGCTTCTTGCGCTAAAAAAGAGGGAGCCATTTGATAATTCATCCATTGCCCCTGCTTAAGGCTTTGTACTATCTTAGCTTGCTTCAGCTTAGCCAAATGCCGCGATACATTAGTTTGGCTCATTTGCAATACAAACTCCAGTTCACATACGCATAAAGGTCCCTGCAGCAACAAATTTAAAATTCGAATACGGCTTTCATCGCCAAGGGCTTTAAAAATTTCTAGCATAGAGCCCTCCTTATTATTTTATATTCACGTTTTCGATTATAATCATATTTTATCTGCATGTATGCTAATTGTCAACAGCATAAGAAAAACCGCAATTCCCAGCTCCAGGAATTGCGGTTAACTCTATTTACGTCGCATAGTATTGCTTCTGCTTACTCTGTTCACCCCGGCGCAGCTAGAAAATTAAGATTCTTATCTACGAAACAACGGCAGCAATTCCTCAAAGCATTCAATCGCCTGTGCAGGGTTTTCTACGCTGCCAAAACCGTACTGGGCAAAGATAAACGGTATGCGTGCCAGTTGCGTAGCTTCGTAATCTCCCTGCGTATCGCCGACATACACGGCCCCAGCCAGCTTGTTGCGCTCCATAAGCAGCCGGATATTCTCTCCTTTGACTTTCCCCGTATCGCCAAAACATTCCCAGTCTTCAATATACGCTTCTACGCCGGCCTTTTTCATAAACAGCTCAATATAGCCGGTCTGGCAGTTACTGACGATAAACAAACGGTGCCGCTGCGCCAGTTCTTTTATCGTCTCCACAACCGCCGGATACAATAAGGTTTCTTCATTTTCTTCCAGCGCCTCGTGTTCATAAACACAACATTTTTTCATCAACAAGGCTTTCGTTGCCTCGTCAGCGTCCGGAAACAGATTGTCCGCGATAACCTTCATCGTCTTACCGAACTCTCGTTTCAAGATGGCAGCGTTCACCACTGCCTTGGTCCCGCCGACTTCTGCAATGGCTTTATTCCAGGCCTGGGCCACCACTTCCGTGGAGTCCCACAACGTTCCGTCTACATCAAAAATGATATTTTCCATACTCTTTTCGTCCTTCCTAAGATAGCGCCGGTTAAAAACCTCAGGCACGCCTGAAACGATTATACACTTGCTCTATCGCAGAAGCAATTAACGATATATAATAATATTATCAGAAAACTCTATCGCATTTGTTTTTCTACAGAAAGGCGGGAATGTGATGACGGTGCAACAGGGACGTTTTATACGTTGGTTTGAAAAAGTCGGTTTGGAAGACCTGCCGCTTGCAGGCGGCAAAAACGCTTCTTTAGGGGAGATGTACCGAGAGCTTACCCCGCAAGGAATCAAGATTCCCAACGGCTTCGCCATTACCTCCGAAGCTTACTGGAAACTTTTGAGCGACGGCGGCGTCCTAGGTCCGCTGCAAGAAGCGTTGTCAGAAGTTACGACGCATGATGTGGCGGCGTTGGCTTTGTGCGGCAAGAGGGCTAGAGATTTGATCTTGAACGCAGGCATTCCAGAAGAGATTTGGACCGAAGTCAAAAACGCCTATGCGCAGCTCTGCTCCCAATACGGTCCTGACACCGACGTGGCAGTGCGCAGTTCGGCTACGGCAGAGGATTTACCGACAGCTTCTTTTGCCGGCCAACAGGAAACCTATTTGAACATCCGAGGCGAACACGCTTTGCGCGAAGCCTGCCTCAAGTGCTTTGCCTCTCTTTTTACGGACCGCGCCATCTCCTACCGCTTAAACAACGGCTTTGATAATTTCAAGGTGGCCTTGTCCATCGGCATCATGAAAATGGTTCGCTCCGATCTAGCGGTTAGCGGCATAACCTTCACCATTGATACGGAAACAGGCTTTCGTGACGTAGTCTTCATCACCGCCTGCTACGGCTTGGGCGAAAACATTGTACAAGGAGCCGTCACGCCTGATGAATACTATGTTTTTAAGCCTACCTTCCGCCAGGGCTACCGCTCCATCATCCGCAAGAACCTGGGGGACAAACGCATTAAAATGGTCTACGGCTTGGGCGGCTCCAAAGCCTTAACGCGGAACATCGAAGTACCAGAGGCGGATCGCCGCCATTTCTGTCTGAATGACGAGGACATTCTCACCTTGACCCAATATGCCCTAACCATTGAAGAGCATTATTCAAAAAAAGCCGGCGAAAACCGCCCTATGGATATTGAATGGGCCAAAGACGGCCTGAGCGGCGAGCTATTTATTGTACAAGCCCGCCCGGAAACAGTACGTTCCGGAAAATTCCTCGACGTTCTGGAGACATACTATTTGGACGGCCACGGGCCGCTTTTGGCTACTGGTAAAAGTGTCGGCGAAAAAATAGGCAGCGGCAAGGCGCGCATCATTAAACATACCTCTCAACTCGCCCAGTTTGCACCGGGAGAAGTTTTAGTAACCGATACTACCACGCAGACTGGGAGCCTGTAATGAAGGCTGCCGGCGCCATTGTAACCAACCGCGGCGGCCGCACCTGCCATGCCGCCATCGTCAGCCGCGAACTCGGCATTCCCGCTGTGGTGGGAACTGGCCATGCTACCGAAGCAATCCGTACCGGCGAAGAAGTAACCGTCAACTGCGCTACCGGCGAAGAGGGCAAAGTTTATCAAGGCTTACTGCCCTTTCACATGGAAACCATCAACTTGACAGACCTAAAACGGCCTCGCACAAAAATCATGATGAATTTAGGAGATCCAGACTTGGCCTTTTCTATGTCCATGCTTCCCAACGACGGCGTCGGTCTGGCACGAATGGAATTCATCATCAACAGCTACATTCAGATTCATCCTATGGCCTTGGTTCACCCGGAAATGATCACCGATACGGAGGTAATTCGCAAAATCGAAGACCTTACCTTTGGTTATGAAGACAAAACCGAATACTTTGTAGAAAAGCTGGCCTGCGGCGTAGGTACTATTGCGGCGGCTTTTTATCCCAAACCCGTCATCATCCGCATGAGTGACTTTAAAACCAATGAATATGCCAGTTTGATCGGCGGCAGCGGTTTTGAACCGGCTGAAGAAAATCCCATGATCGGCTTCCGCGGCGCGTCCCGTTACTACGACGACAAATACCGCGAAGGCTTCGCCTTGGAGTGCCGAGCCATGAAACGCGTCCGCGAAACCATGGGCCTAACCAACCTGATTTTGATGATCCCATTCTGCCGCCGCGTGCCTGAAGCCGAAAAAGTGATTGAAGAAATGGCTAAGAACGGCTTGCGCCGCGGCGAAAATGGCCTAGAGGTCTATGTCATGTGCGAAATTCCTAACAACGTACTTATGATTGATGAATTCAGCCAGGTATTTGACGGCTTTTCCATTGGTTCCAACGACCTCACCCAGTTGACACTCGGGGTAGACCGCGATTCTTCCCTTGTGGCCCATGACTTTGACGAACGTGACCCCGGCGTACTGCGCACGGTCTCCCAAGCCGTGCAGGGAGCAAAACGCAACGGACGCCACAGCGGCATCTGCGGCCAGGCGCCCAGCGATTACCCTGAGTTTGCCGAATTTCTGGTTAAGGAGGGCATCGACTCCATGTCCCTTAATCCAGACTCGGTCATGAAAATCACCCTGCGCGTCCTGGAGATGGAGCAAAAACTGACCAAGCCCTCGTAACTAAAAAAGGCCGGCAGCACCTCGCGCGCTGCCGGCCTTTTCGGCTTACTTAATAAATCCTACTTGAGCGGAAATCTCCGCAATGGCTTTTTCTTTTTTCTCGTTAAAGATGATTTTATTTTCTTCAAACAGATTCCGGCCATGTGTGTCTATGGAAATAATAAGCGGGCCAAATTCTTTTACTCGGCAAGTCCAGAGCGTTTCCGGCATGCCCAAGTCCTTCCAGTTGGCATCTTCGATTTCTTCTACGCAAGCCGCTGCTACCACCGCACAGCCTGCAGGGAAAACAGCATGTACGGCCTTATAATCCCGGCAGCCTTCCATGGTTCCGTTACCCATGCCGCCTTTGCCAACGATAAGCTTGACGCCGGTCTCTTTGATAAACTCTTTTTCAAACTTTTCCATGCGCATGCTGGTGGTCGGCCCGACGGAAACCATTTCATACTTGTCTTCGCCGCAGGTACGGATAATGGGACCTGCGTGCAAAATAGCGCCGCCATCCAAATCTACCGGCAGCTGGCGTCCTTCTTCGATGAGCCGCCGATGCGCTACGTCGCGACAGGTAGTAATATGACCGTTCAAATATACAATATCGCCCGCATGAATATCCGCCAGATCTGCCGCTTGAATAGGAGTTGTCAGGATTTTCTTCGCCATTAGAACGCCACCTCCGCATGAGAGTTAATCGTATAGTTCAATTCCCGGTCAAAGACAATGTGTCCGCGCCGGTGCGACCAGCAGCCGACATTCACGGCTACGCCGATTACTGACGGATGTCTGGCTGTATTTTCAATATGCACGCCCAATACCGAATTTTTTCCGGTAAGCCCTTGCGGCCCCAAGCCGATCTGGTTGATGCCCTCTTCCAGGAGCGTCTCCATTTTGGCAGCCCGTTCGTTGGCATTATGCGAACCAAGAGGACGCATTAAGGCTTTTTTCGAAAGCAATGCCGCCGTTTCCACCGAAGTCGCAATCCCTACGCCCACTAAAAGCGGCGGGCATGCATTAAGGCCGTAACTGGTCATCACGTCCAGCACAAAACGCGTCACCCCTTCATACCCTTCGCCAGGCATGAGCACCATGGCTTTACCAGGCAGACTGCAGCCGCCGCCCGCCATATAAGTGTGTACAGAAAGCTCGTCGCTGCCGGGAACGATATCCCAGAAAATAGAAGGCACGCCTTTACCGACATTTTTTCCTGTGTTGTATTCGTCAAAAGTCTCCACGCTGTTATGCCGCAAAGGAGCTTCTTGGGTGGCTTTTACAACAGCGTCATGTAAAATTTGCTCCATCTCCGCAATATACGGAAACTCCGATCCGCACTGCAGAAAAAATTGTATAGCTCCGGTGTCCTGGCAGCTTGGACGATCCAAGGAAACCGCCAACTCTTGGTTTTTAAACATGGCTTCATAAATGATTTTGGCCAGCGGCGTCTCTTCTTGAGCACCTAGTTCCCGCAGCTTTGCCTTCACATCATCCGGCAAAACTTTGCCTGTATACCCTACAAAATTGGCAATGATCTCGGTGAGACGTACTACAGCCTCTTCTTTTTTCATCGTCATCCCTCTTTCTTTTTTGCTATACTCGCAAGTCATCTTTTGCTTACCATAAGCCGATAAATTTCCACCATACGGCGCCCACGCCAATCCAGATGATGAAATTAGTCACCGACAAGATAAAACCGATATTCCACCATTCCTTCTGGCCGATATACCCAGCGCCGAAATAGATGGGAGCTGCTCCTGTGGCATAATGCGTCAGCCCGGCCATCAAATTCGATAAAAAAGCCAGTCCCAGCGCCGCCAAATACGGCGGTGCCCCTGCGCTGACTGCCACCGCCAAAAACGCCGCATACATCGCTGTGGCATGCGCCGAAAGGCTGGCAAACGCATAATGGCTGTACAAATACACTACAAACAAAATCAGCAGCGTCGGAATCCAGGAAACGCCATCAAGCAAGCCGGTCACGCTTTGTGCAAACCAGGCAATCACGCCTTTTTTGTTCAGCGCATCCGCCAGACCAACAATGCCGCCCATCCACATCATGCCATCCCAAGCGCCTTGTTCTTCCAGCACTTCCTTCCAAGACAGCACTTCCGTCATCAACATCACCGTAACGCCTAGCAAAGCCACTACCGTGGCGTCAAGATGGGTCAACTGCGACGTACTCCATAAAAGCAGCGCACCGATAAAGACGCCGCTGATAATTTTTTCGTCCCGACTCATAGGCCCCATGGCCGCCAATTCTTCCTGCGCAATCTGCTGCGCCTCCGGTGTACGCTTAATCTCCGGCGGATACAGCTTGTACAGCAAATAAGGAATCAGCAGCAAAGACAAGAGGCTTGGCACCACGGCCGCCATGGCCCAGAGCCCCCAGCTCAGCTCAATGCCTACCGTCTGCAGCGCCAGTGTCGCCATCAACGGATTTGGCGCGCAGGCTGTCAAGAAAGACGCAGCAATAGGCGCATCTGCCTGAAAAGAAACCGCTAGAATATATGCGCCAATCTTGCGCCCCGTCGGACCCGGCTCCGACTTAAAAGCGGAAGCCAAGCTGCGCACAATGGGAAACATGATGCCTCCGGAACGCGCCGTATTAGACGGCGTAGCCGGGCTGATAATGAAATCGCTGAGCACCAACGTATAACCCAGCTTGAGAGTGCTGTTGCCAAAACAGCCGATGAGCTTATAAGAAATCCGTCGCCCTAAACCGGTTTTAATAAAGCCTTTCGCAAAAAGAAAGGCTGAAACAATGAGCCAGATCGTGGTATTGCTGAAACCCGCCAGGGCCTCCGCCGGTTTCAGCGTTCCTGTGAGCGCCGCAAAAGTAATACCTGCCAGCGCCACGGCCCCTAAAGGCATCGGCTGCAAAACAAAGCCGCAGATCGTCGCCGCAAACACGGCAAACAAATGCCATGCGGGCAGCGTAAGCCCTGCAGGCGTCGGCGAAAACCATAAGCCGGCCAGCAACGCTATAACAAAGCCTCCCCGAAATAAACGATTCATACATTAGTCCTCCTGCATGCCCGAAAAAAATTCGGTTTGTAGAGAATCGAGAAAAATCAGTTTTTTGTTTTGACAGCGCTGTCCTTTACACACTTTAAAGGATAGAATATACTTTTATATAAGTCTAATACCAATAATTTTATGATTCATATAGTTTTAAAGTTATATAGGGAGGCATGCCACCGTGGAGTTTCGTCAATACAAGTATGTACTGAAAGTAGCCGAGGAAAAAAGTTTTTCTCTTGCTGCCAAAAAGCTCTATATTTCGCAGCCTTCCCTCAGCCAGCTCATCATCAAGTTAGAAGATAAAATCGGTTTTCCCCTCTTTGACCGCAGCGCGTCGCCGCTGCGCCTCACCTATATTGGCGAATTGTACTTGGAAACAGCCCGGCAGGTTCTGGACTTGAGTGATCAGTTCGATAAGAAGGTAGCCGACGTTGCCAATCTGCGCCGCGGCCGCCTCACTATCGGCAGCTCGCCTTTTCGCAGCACCTACCTGCTCTCGCAGATCATTCCCGCTTTTGGACAGAAATACCCCGGTATCGAACTCATTCTCAAAGAAGACACAACGCGCAGCCTCGAAGAACTAGCACTGAACGGTGAAACGGATTTTTCTCTTTCTCTTCTGCCTATCAATACAAAGGCTTTTGACTACGAAGAGCTTTTCCAAGAAGAGCTGCTCTTAGCCCTGCCGCCTAATCACGCTCTTTCTTTGCGATATAAGCGCACGCCAGGCGATTATTACGAGCCTCCAAGGATTCGCCTCAAGGCCGTCGCCGATACGCCCTTTATCCTCATGGACCAAGGGCAAAAATTACACGACACGCTTTTCTCTTTATGCGGCAAAGCCCGCTTTACTCCTAAAATCTTGTTGGAAACGCAAAGCATGAATGCTGCCCAGGCCCTAGTGGGCGCTGGCATGGGCGCCGCTCTTTTGCCAGATACGCTGATCCGGGCCAGCAGCATCGATAAAAACCCCTGCTACTTTTCACTTTCTCCTACTCCTAAGCGCACCGTCATCGTCGCTTTTGCCAAAGGCCGCTATCTTTCCCAAGCTGCTCGGGAATTCATCCAATTGATGAAGCAAGTGCTCCAATAAAAAATGCCCCCCTTTGACACAACCGACTTGCCTTTGCTATGGTTAGAAAAAGCCACCAGCTAGGCGGCTATATACGGAGGAGCCTTATGGAACTGCGACAAATTGAGTATTTCTGCACCGTAGGAAAATTGAACAGCTTTACCCGTGCTGCCGAAGCTCTTCATGTGGCGCAGCCCTCAATCACCCAAGGCATTCGCAAGCTGGAAGAAGAAATCGGCGTACAGCTTTTTGACCGCCGCAAGAAAAAAGCGGTGTTAACCGTCGAAGGCCAGGTTTTCCTCGCCCGCATGGAAAGGATTTTAGCTGATTTCCGTCAAGGAGTGCAGGAAATTCAAGACTATAAAGAGCTGCGCAAAGGCACGGTAAAGGTTGGCGTCCCGCCGATGATCGAATCCGAGTTATTTCCCGAAATATTCTCCAGCTTCCGCCAAAGCCATCCCGGCCTTGAACTCATCGCTTTTGAAGAAACCTCTTCTTTAGATTCCGCTGCCAAGTTGGAAACCGACGAGTTGGATTTGGCCATGATCATCCTGCCGGAAACATCGGACTCTTTGCATCTGCTGCCCATCATGCAAGAACAGCTGGTGCTCTGCGTACCCTTGCAGCATCCGCTACGCGGAAAAAAAGCAGTTCGTTTTGACCAATTGAAAAACGAAAATTTCATTCTCCTCCACGAGCGAGCTTTTCAGCATCAAGTAGTGCTAAGCAAATGCCTGCGCCAACACTTTGTTCCCAACCGCATCTTTACATCCAACCAAATTAAAACCATTTTAGGGTTAATCGCCAACGGCTCCGGCATCTCTTTTCTGATGAATATGGTCGTTAAAAACCAGCCGCAAATCGGCATTGTTCCGCTTGCTGAGCCCATCACTTTTGATATTGGCCTAGCTTGGAAAAAAGACAAATACTTATCCACTGCTTCCCAAGCTTTTGTCGATTTCATCTCCCAGCGCTACCGGGTTATACCAGAACCTGCCGCCCCGACGCTAGAATAGCCTATGTCGAACCTACGCCTTCTACGGAAGGCGTTTTCTTTTTGCTCTTATAGGCAAAACCTATCATCTTATCGAAATCGCATATTTCCCTTCCTTCTGGCGAGTATGTTACGGTAGGCACAGAAAGGCCCGCCTCGAAAACCAACCGGGCTCAAGTGAAAGCGGAGGGATTTTATATGATAGCGAAAGAAGTCAAAGAAAAACTTCGCGCCGTTGTAGGCGCAGAGCATTGTATCGAGACCACTCACGAATGTTTTGGGTATTCCTACGATTCTTCGTTTATTCCCATGTCGACACAAAACATTCCCACCCTGGTCCTGCGTCCCGGCTCTACGGAAGACGTAGCCAAGATTATGACCATTGCCAACAAATACAGCATTCCCGTCACGCCTCGCGGTACCGCCAGCGGCCGCACCGGCGGCAGCATTCCCACAGCACAGGGCATCTCTTTGGCGACGGACCGCCTAACCAACATTCTGGAGCTTGACGAGCGAAATATGATGGTCACCGTGGAACCAGGAGTGCGCACCATTGATGTCTACAATGCCTGCGCAGAAAAAGGCTTGTTCTTTCCGCCAGATCCGGCCAGCTGGAAATACTCCACCCTGGGCGGCAATGTCGGCGAAAATGCCGGCGGCATGCGGGCTGTAAAATATGGCGTCACCAGCAACTATGTCATGGGCTTGGAAGTTGTCTTGGCGGATGGCAGCGTCATCCACACCGGCGGCAAAGCCATTAAAAATGTAACAGGCTATAACCTTACACAACTTTTCACCGGCTCGGAGGGAACCTTAGGAGTTATCACCAAGATCCTGCTCCGTCTTATTCCCATGCCTAAAAAGCGCAACACGCTGCAATTAATGTTTCCCACTTTGGACAACGCCTGCAACACCATTCACAGCATGCTCTCCTCCGGCGTCGTGCCGGCGGCGGCAGAATTAATGGACCAAATCAGCATTCAGGCAGTAGCTAAGCACCGCCATCTTGATATCAAGGATGAAATTGGAGCCTGCGTTGTTTTGGAAATCGACGGCGAAACCGACGCAGACCTCGACAAGCAGGCGCGTCAAATCGAAGCCATCGCGCAAAAACACGCCGTACTGGAAATGCGCGTAGCCGCTTCGCAGGAGGAAGTCGACGACATTTGGTCCATCCGCCGCGGTCTCAGTTCCGCCATCGGCGCCGCTGCACCCAACCGTTTTGGCGAAGATATTTCCGTACCGCGCGACGCCTTCCCCGAGGTGGTCCGCCTCATCCGCCAAATCGGCGAAAAGTACAATTTGACCATTGCTGTCTATGGCCATGCCGGTGACGGCAACGTCCACCCGTCTGTGCTTTGCGATTTAGCGAAAGAAGGCGAGGAAGAACGAGTACACCAAGCCATTAATGAAATTTTTGACGCCGCCCTCTCGGTTGGCGGCACCTTGTCCGGGGAGCACGGCATCGGCATCACCAAACGCCCGTACCTGAAAAAAGCGCTGGGCGAAGCCGGCGTAAACACCTTAAAGCTAGTCAAGCAAGCCCTTGACCCCAAAGGCATTCTGAACCCGGGGAAAATTTGGGAATAAGGAGGTGCAACTATGACTCTGCCAACGAATCAGCCATCTTTGAACGAAGTAAAACATATTGTCCAACAATGCGACCGCTGCGGCACCTGCCTGACCGTCTGCCCTCTTTTTCAGGCGAAAGACATCGAATCGTCCAGCGCCCGCGGTAAAAACAACCTGGCCCGCGGCCTGCTCCAAGGCGTAGTGGAGCCGACGACTGCCGTCCGCAAGGCCTTCGACTTTTGTCTGCTGTGCCGAACCTGCGTCGACAATTGTCCGAACAAAGTCCCCACCGATGACGCCATGATCCGCTTACGGCAGCATTTTGCCGATGCCACAGGCACCCCGGGCGGCAAATACAAAGCCCTGGGTACGCTGCTGAAAACCAAGTCTCTCGTTAAATTTTCCGCCGGAGCCTTAAAGCTAGTCCGAGTCTTAGGCTTAAACAGCTTTGTTCCTCACGGCATGGCGCCGCAAGAGTTTACACGCGCTCAGTACTTGGCTTCTTTTGCCGGCCCCGCCGCTTTAGGCAGCGCCACGGCTTACGCTCCGGTGCAATTAGATGCCCAAACGCGGGTTGCTTATTTTAAAAGCTGCGGCTTGCGCATGATGTTTCCGGACGCCGTTGCCGAATCGCTGCGCGTCCTTGGCTCTGTAAGCGAACCCTTGGTCCTCGATAACCGCTGCTGCGGCCTGCCTCATCTCGCCCACGGTCAACAAGCAGACTTCTTGGAAATGGCCAAAGAAAACATTACTCTTTTTGAGCAGGCAGATGTAGTCGTCAGCGACTGCGCCAGTTGCAGCGGCACCCTCAAGCACTTGGCAAAACATTTTGCCGACGACCCGGCCTGGGCCAGCCGCGCCGAGGCTTTCAGCAAAAAAATAATGAGTTTCAGCGAATACCTCTGCGCCGCCGGCTATCAGCCCCGGCAGCAGCTCGACGCGACGTTGACTTTTCACGAGCCCTGTCACTTAGGACGCGGCCAAGGCATAAAAAAACAGCCCCGGCAGTTGCTAAAAGCAACCGGCAACTATGTGGAAATGACAGGCTCCAATACCTGTTGCGGCGGCGCAGGTTCTTTCCATACCGATTATCCAGATATCGCCAATTCTATTTTACAGCAAAAAAAAGTGCATATTGAAAAATCCGGTGCCCAAGTCGTAGTGACAGAATGTCCTACTTGCCTGGTCCAGCTCAATAAGCTCGCCTCCCAAAGCGGCGGCAAATTCAAAGCCATGCACATCAGTCAGGTTATTTGAAACTGCCGGTTAAAGCCGCTGCATTTCACCAACTTATAAATTTGAGGAGGATGAAGTAATGATTTGGATAGGAGTTCTCATTGTACTGCTGACTTTCGCCGCCATAGTCAAACGTTACGAAACAAGGCTGGTGCTGTTCGCCGCCGGTTTGGCCATGGCTGCCGCGGCAGGAAAACCACTGGCCGCCTTTGACGCTTTTGCCAAAGCTATGGTTAACGAAGGCCTGGTAACTACGATCTGCACGGTCATGGGCTTTTCGTATGTCATGAAGCTTACCGGCTGCGACAGTCACTTGGTACAGTGTTTGACCGGCGCCCTAACACGGGTAAAGTTTCTGCTGATACCGGGTGCCGTAGTGCTAACCTGGCTGCTCAACATCGCCTTGCCCAGTACCGCCGGCTGCGCCGCTGCGGTCGGCGCGATTTTAATTCCTACCTTAATCAAATCCGGCGTGCATCCGGCTATGGCCGCCGCCTGTGTCATGGGCGGCACCTTCGGCAGCCTTATGAGCCCCGGCTTGGTTCACAATCCTTTTATCGCTAAGCTGGCCCAGATGGATGTGATGGCAGTTATTGCCGGCCATACGCTGCCGGTGCTTGTCGCTCTTGCCGTCGCTTCCGTTACTTTGACCGTTGTTTGCCATCTTCGCCATGAAGGTCCGCAGACAACCTCGCCTGCTAGCGCTGCAGCGGACGCAGAGGTACAGCGCGTCAATTTTATCAAAGCTTTGATTCCTATCGTCCCCCTTGCTTTATTAGTCTTAGGCAGTAAACAGCTTGCTCTTCTGCCTGCAGTTACCGTACCGCAAGCCATGATTATCGGAGCCATTCTCGGCTTTATCGTAACCTTAAGCAACGTCCAAGAAATTACCAAAAGTTTCTTTAAAGGCATGGGCGAATCGTACGGAGAAATTATTGGTATCATTGTCGCCGCCGCTGTCTTTACCGAAGGCATGCAAATCATTGGCCTAACCGGCGCCTTGATCGAACAAATGAAGCAATCTCAAGACATTGCCAGATACGCCGCCACCTTCGGTCCTTATTTACTGGCAATTTTAAGTGGTTCCGGCGATGCCGCCGCGCTGGCTTTCAACGGCGCCGTAACACCTCACGCAACACAGTTTAGCTTCACTATTTCGGATATGGGTTCTTTGGCCACTATCTCCGGCGCGTTGGGCCGTACCATGTCGCCAGTCGCAGGGGCAACCATTATCTGTGCAACCATCGCCAATGTAAATCCGTTGGAAATCGCTAAACGTACCGCGCCCGGCATGTTCTTATCTCTACTGGCCGTCTTAATTCTCTTTTCAAACCGCTAATAAAAATATTTATGGCAAAACAAAAGGTCCTTGGCGCGTTAACGCACCAAGGACCTTTTGTTTTGCAAACTTTATTTTTCTACATCCGTAAGCCATCGTTCGGCAAATACCGGTGACTCATAAGCGTCAATATACTGCAGCGCTTCCGAAATTTCCTCAGTCACAAAATATAGTTCATTACAAACCGTTTTGGCAAATTGCTGGTCAATCGCCGTCTCGAACTGCTCCAGTAACTTATCGTAAAAGTTATTGATGTTCAAAATGACAATAGGCTTATCATGGTAGCGTAATTGCTTGAGCGTAATGATTTCTAGAACCTCTTCCATGGTCCCGTAGCCACCGGGTAGAGCGATAAACGCGTCGGATCGCTCGTCCATAGCGGCCTTGCGCTCACGCATGCATTTGGTTACCACCAGTTCGTCACATTTATCATAGACAACGCCTTCCAAATTTAAGGCTTCCGGAATCACGCCAATTACCTGCCCTTGATGCTCATGCACTGACTTGGCGCACGCTCCCATCAGCCCAGTGATGCCGCCGCCAAAAAGGAACCGGTCTCCCTTCACGGCGATTTCCCGTCCTAAATGGTGCGCCGCATCAAAATACACCGGATCAATGGTTCTGCTGGAAGAGCTATATACGCAAATTACCTTGTTCATCAATTGCTTCTCCTGTTTCTCCTATGGAAAAATTATACCGCCACGGTTTGCTTCAATTGTCCGCAGCCGCCTTGAATATCGCTGCCAAAATTATGAAAAATCTCCGCCTCCACCGTTGTCTTCATTGTATTATAAAAATCCAAAACCTCCAAGCGGTTCGCCGGCGTCAGGCCCTCTATATTGTTTTCGTTATACTGCGAAAGAATTAACTTCAGCGGTTTCCCCTGCAAAAGCGTTGTCAAACGAGCCGCATCATCTGCAGTGTTGTTGAAACCATGAAACAGCATGTACCGGATGCGCGCTTTGGTGTTAAACACAGCCGCATAAGCCGCCGCAGCCTGAATAATCTCCTCAACGCCGTATTCCTGCGTCATGGGAATAATCTGCCGGCGCTGCTCATCGGCCGAAGCATGGAGCGAAAGATTCAGGCGAATGGAGATATCACTGCCTTGAAAATCCTCAATCATCTCATAGATCTTCGGCACAATCCCCACCGTAGCCAGTTCAAACTGCCGCAGCCCCCAGCGGGAGCGCAGCTCCAAAACGGCCGCCTTAACTTGGTCATAATTGCGCAGCGGCTCGCCCATGCCGGCGAACACCACTGCCTCCAAGGAAGTTTTTTTGGCATTTTTACGTGTTCGATTGCAAAGCTCCACCTGACCGACAATCTCCTGGGCCGTCAGGTTGCGAATAAAGCCCTGCCTCCCTGTGGCGCAAAAGCGACAGCCCATGTGACAGCCCACTTGTGAAGATATACAGACCGTGCTGTTAAAGGTCAGTCTCCGTTCTTCATCCACCATATAAAGCGTTTCGACGGTATGACCGTCTGCCAAACTTACAAGATATTTTTCCGACTGATCACAACTAAGCCGTTTTTCTACTACATTCATTGCAGCTTCCTCCGCCCTTAGAAAAATAAAATCGCCCTCTGTGACATGCCAGAGGGCGAAAAAAGCAGAAAAACCTGCAAAAGTCCATACCCTCTATCACTCGTAGAGTCAATGGCGGCATACAGGCTTGACTAATGCAGGCACCTGTACTCAATTGCATTCAATGTACCATAAACAGCCACAGGGTTCATATAAAAAAACTATCAACTTTTGTACTATTCTTGGGGTAAGCGCTGCTGAATATCCAGAAGCGTCTCTACCGGCACGCCGCCGTCCAAGGCGGACAACAGACTCAAATAGAACTCTGCCGCCTGTTCCGTCATCTGCCCGATAAGGCGGGTAAATTCTTCCTCTAAAACTGCGTCATAGCTCGTCTGCATACGGATTTTTTCTCTCTGCAGATATTCATCGGCCAGCACGCTAAGAAGCTCATAGAGCGCTTCCCCCATAGCCTTGCTTTCCCCTTGCTCGAAAAACGCTTTAGGATTTTTAAAGCAAGCCATCGCTTTGCTAAACTTGTCTAACGGCGCGTCTTGAAAAGCGGCCGCAAACTCAAGGTGCTCCCGATTTTCCAGTTCAAACGCGGCAAAAGATACATCGGCGTTGATTTCCCCTAGTCGTTCGGCTAGGCTCTGCTGATACTCAGCCGCCTGCTTTTGCGCAAATCGTTCCAAACGCACCGTCGTGGCGCGCAGCTCCTGAGCCAAATCAAAACCGACCTGCTCCAGCAGCTCCCCCAAAGACTGGCGCAGCGCCTTTTTCAAATCCCGGCCATCGTCTCGCAACACCGCCGGATTGAAGGCTTCTTTGAAGAAATCATTGAACCGCAAAAACACCCGCTGTTTCGCATAGTAAAGGAGCTCTTCCATTTCCTGCTGCAGACTGTTGCACAGCGTTTGCACGGTTTGCTGCGCCAAAAACGACGCAACCTCGCCTTGTTCGCTTTCCAGTTTGGCTCTTTTTTGCTCTTTCACCGAGACATCCTCGCGGGCGCTGGCAATAAGAGCGCTTACGCGCTGTTCAACGCGGCGCAGCTCGTTTTCAGACGCCGCTACCGCCAGGTTAGCCAAATCGTTGGCAATAAAGTGATAAAACGCTTCTTCAAATACAGGCATACCCGAAGGGGCAACCGCCGTCTTTGCCTGTTTTTCCTTCAACGCATGCAGGCTGGACAGCGCGTACAAATGGGGATTGCGAACGCCGTATTTAACAAGCTGCTCTTGCACATAAGCCATGACCGTTTCTTTTTCTTCTTCGTTGTCGGCCAAGTCAATGGCGTTGATGATAAAGAACATTTTATCCAGTTGGAAAGCGTCTTTTACCCGCCCCAATTGAATCAAGAACTCCCGATCCGCTTTGGAAAAAGCATGATTATAATACGTAACAAAGAGAATGGCATCCGAGTTTTTGATGAACTCAAAGGCGACGCCCGTATGGCGGGCGTTGATGGAATCCGCCCCTGGAGTGTCTACCAGCGTAATACCCTTGCGAGTCAAGGGACAGTCATAGTACAGGTCAATCCATTCTACAAAACAGGATTTTTCCTCTACCGCCACATAGTCGCCAAATTCCGCCATGGTTGTTTCCAGCACAGCCCCCAGCTGCTCCCCAAAGGCGGCGTAACCGCGCGCAAAAGCCTGCAAAAAAGCATAGCTTGTTTTTTCCGCCGCGCCAACCGACGCGCCCTGTCCTAAAGCGGCTGCTTTTTCCCTGGCCTCAGCCAGCGTGGCCGCCTGCACTTCAAACAGGCGCAGCGCCTGATTGACATCGTCCAGCAGAGCGCTGGCGTCCTTCACCTTAACGCGCACCGTTCCATGAGGGTACAGCTCGTTCACCGGCTTAATCTGATTAATCGCGGCTGTTGTCGGGTTCGGCGAAACCGGCAGCACTTTCTCTCCAAGAAGAGCATTAGCAAAAGAAGATTTGCCGGCGCTAAACGCCCCGAATAACGCGACCGTAA
The DNA here is from genome assembly GCA_009929485.1 of Negativicutes bacterium. GTDB lineage: Bacteria > Bacillota > Negativicutes > Anaeromusales > Anaeromusaceae > Anaeromusa. The sequence goes on along the minus strand of SAAJ01000013.1, from coordinate 44,971 downwards.
AGCCTTTATGTTCTAAACGCGCCGCCTTTTCCTCCAGCTCCCTGGCCAGTTTTGCAAAACCAGGCAAATCATGCACAAGATGCGCCGTCTGTTGGAGGGCGCTTGCCGTTTGCTTCATACGATCCGTCGCTTCGACGGCTGCCGCTTTTTTCTCGTTTACCTTAGGCCTGGTTTGGACACAAGGAGGCGCTTTTTTCACGAGTTCCACCTGCCCAGTTTGCGGCGAAACAACGTCAAATTCCTCTTCGTTCTGTGCCAGCAGGCAAAACGCTTCTTCTGTAATTTCCTTCGCTTGGCTAAGGAGCTTATCCGCTTCCGCCTGCGCCAGCTTAGCGGCGGCTTCCTGTTTTTTCAGCTGTTCCAGTGCGGCAATATAACGCTCCAAACCGGCTGATTTTTGCGCCAGCCGCACCTGCAGCGCAGCAGTACGCTCTTGGAGCGCCTCCAGGATATCGACTTCCAGAGAAGCCAGATTTCGTTTCACTGCAAGTTTAATTTCGTTAGCCACGCTCTCCGTATAATTGATGACCGATTCTCCGGAAAGGCGGGCGCCCGGCTTTACCGCGCCCACTAGCGCTTCCTTGGCCAAATGCGCCGTAAACTGCTGCGCCCTTGCGAGCAATTCCTTGTCTTCCAAACGCCGTTCTTTTAAGAAACGCCCCAGGAACTCGCGCAGATGCCATTCTAGTTGTGATTTTATCTTTTCCAACACACCCTGATAAAAAAGCTCCAACCGGTTTTCCCGTTCCGCCTCTGTTTTCTGCTTGGTAAACAAAAAACCAACCTTAAAGCCCGCCTGGCAGGCTTCCAAATACGCTTCCGCCAACGCCCGCGTTTCAAAGGGCATCAAATAAGCATTCTGCATAATTTTGCTGACTTCCAGGTCAAACTGACTCTCTGCTTTTTCAAGGCCTTCGCCCAGCAGGTTCTTTTCCGCCAGCAGCTTGTCATAGTTCGCCTGCAGCTCCTCTTGCTCCGCCGTCGACAGCTCGCCCAGAACCTCCCTGGCCGACTGTAATTTATCTTCGCCTTTTTTCCGCGCCGCCGTTAGATGATCCCCAACGATTTTTTGCAGGGAATGGAACACCGACTGCAACAGCAGCGAGTCTTTCGCCTGCAGCCGCTCCGCCAAAAAGGCCTGCAGCGCCGGGAACTGATTATGCGCATGCTCGTCGCTTTTGAGAGACGTATAAAAAATATGCATCGCCTTAACACCCCAGGAGGCAAAGGAATTTACCACGCTGGCCTGAAAATCGGCAAAGGAAAGCTCCTGCTCGGAGTGCTTGTCCACCTGGTTAATGACCAGGCAAACCTCTTTACCCGCTTCCGTCAGTTCTTTAGTAAACATAAAATTTAATTCGGACTGCACGTGGTTGTAATCCATGACATAAAAAATCAAATCCGCCAGATGAATGGCCGACTCGGTGGCGATGCGATGCGCGTCATCCGCCGAATCAATGCCAGGCGTATCCATAACCACCACTTGCGGCGGCAGTTGGCAGTCGGCTTGACTAAGCTCAATCTCTTGAATCTGGTCCCCGTCCTTGCAATACTGCTTCACCAGCTCGTAATCATAGGGCGCCAAATACATACGCGGTTTTTCGTTCTTGAAAAACACCTTGGCATAGGCTTCGCCCGCCTTGACCTTTACCAAATTGGCGCTAGTCGGAATGGGGCTGGCCGGCAGCAGATTTTCGCCTACCAAGCGGTTTATAATCGTAGATTTTCCCGCTGAAAAATGGCCGCAAAAAGCAATGGCAAACTCTTGCTGTGCCAGCTTGCCCGCTAGCTGCTTTATTTTTGCCGCATTATCAGAGTCCTGATGGGCCAATACATAGTCATAAGCCGCTGCCAGCTTTCCTTTTAAGGTCCGTAAATCTGCCGGGCGGTTCATAGTTTGAAGCATGTGCAAATTCCCTTCATACGCTAAATAGAATACTACAGTACGTTTATTCTATACGAAAATCGGATATTTGTAACTACGGAGCCGCTAATTTATTCACCTCTCACGGCAAAGCGGCTATTTTTCCGCCATACATCGTCAGAAAGCCTCGGCAGAGCGCAGCTATGCCTGCATTTTCTTCCTCGTCTGTCAAAAAAACTTCTCGCTTTGCCGGAGGGTTCATTAAATCAGCGGCTCCTTAAATAGAGGTCAGAATTATAATCGCAAAATCCCATTGGAATTTTTTTTTTGAAAGAGTCATAAAATGATACAAATAGCAACGTGACAGCCGCCGTTGCTTTTGCGACTTTTTTGGGAACAAGACGGTCTGCAAGACGCAAAAGTAGGAGGCGTCGAAGAAAAGTTCCGTATGTCTGAGTGCCAGCGAGTTCGCGGAACTGCCGCCGCCCATTTTGCGAGGCGCGCGCAAATCTTGTCTCAAATACAGTTATGCCGCCGTTTATACCACATAATCTCTTGAAAACCCCTTTCGCGTTTTTCGTGTATTTCGCGGTTCGTTTTATAAATTCTGGCCTAATAAAAAATCCGCCCATTCCAAGAAGGAAAGAGCGGATCTACGTCTCACGATGGCTTTTGCAAATATACCGTATAGGCCAGACAATTTCCATTGAAAGCGACTTCCTCAAAGCCAGCAGCCTGGGCCAAATCCAGCACATGCGACTTACGCTGGTAATGAGGATCAAAGATGGTTTCAGCAACAGCCAGGATGCCCCCCGGTTTTAACGCGGCATACACTTCCTGCAAAGCCGCCGCTTGCTGGGGAATTTCACCCAGCACCGCCGCCAGCACCGCGCGATCTGCCTGATACGCCGGCAGCTTGCCTTCTCCCAAAGAAAGCTTCTCAAATGCAATCATGGCAAGGCCTTTTTGTTGCGCTTTGCGCTGCACCACATCCAGCATGCCCTGCTGCAAATCAACAGCGATCACCTTGCCGCTTGGGCCGACTTCTTTGCCTAAAGGAAGTGTGACCCGCCCCGGACCGCAGCCGGCATCCAAAACAGTCATGCCTTCGGCTACGCCCAAGCCAGCAAGAATGGTCTTAGCCTGGCTGTTTTTCGCTAAAGGATTTTCCATCTCCACCATGCGGTACAGCCAAGACGGACAAGGAAGGCTTTTTCGCCGGGAAACAAGCTTCCAAACGATCCAGATGGCGCACAGCACCGCAAAAAGGGTAAAAATGACCGTCAAGGCGTCCATAGCCCCACCCCTTCCGTTTCACGCCGCACATGGCGGCAATGCGCAAGGGCTGCCTCAAAATCTTCCGGCAACGGCCCCTGCACCGTAACTTCACGCAGCTCCTTAAGATGCCCAAAACGCACGCAGGCCGCATGCAGCGCCTGCCGGGGCATCCAGGACGTCCGCCTTCCATACATGCCGTCGCCAATAAGGGGATGACCCAGATGCGAGGCATGCAGTCGAATCTGGTGAGTTCGCCCGGTTTCCAGCGTCAGCTCCAACAGCGTGGCCGCCGCATAGTTTTCCAGCGTGCGATAATGCGTAACCGCCTTCTCGCCGTCCTCACGCACCGCCCGGCGATTCGGACGATTAGGATGCGCGCCGAGCGGCGCATCAATAGTTCCCTCCGCCGGCGATACCTCGCCGTTTACCAGGGCCCAGTAGATTCGCTGCAGCCGTTTCTCTTTCATTTGCTGCTCCAGCAGGAACTGGCTGTGAGCATCTTTGGCAAAGATGACGCACCCGGAAGTGTCCCGATCAAGGCGGTGCAACGGCCGAATGGCGCAGAGCACCTCCCGCCGCTGCAGTTCATACGCCAGATAGTTCGCCAAGGTGCCGCTCATCGTCCGCCCCGCCGGATGCACCAGCAGCCCGGCAGGCTTATTCAGCACAAGCACATACTCATCTTCATAAAGAATCTCCACGCAGCCTTCTTCCGGCTGCACGCCGTACGAAACATCTTCCGTCAGCAACACCCGCAGACTATCGCCGGCTTTTACTTTTTTCTGCAAAAATACAGCCTTGCCGTTCAACAAAACTCCCTTTTGCCTCGTCAGCTTCTGGAGCCGTCGCCCGGAGTACTGCAAAACTTGTTTCAAATAGGACTCCAGCGTCAGCCCATCGTGTTCTGCTGCTACTTGGTAGGAAGTAAATTTTTTCACTGCGGCAAGTCTCCAAATTGTTCTTTAAACGCCTCCGGCGGCATGGTTTTATAGCTATGCAGATACTTCTTAAATAATTCCTGTTTGTTCTTCCCCAGGGCCACGCCCATATAAATACGCGGAATGCTATACTTGGCTTCTTGTCCAAGCAGCCCCAAGTCGGACACGGAAAAAGCTACCTCATAACCAGCTTCTTTGGCGGTTTTCAAGACCTCGCTGTTATAATGGCCAAACGGAAAGGCAATGGTGCGGCAAGGTTTGTTAGTAACGCTTTCGATAAATTGCTTTGAAGCCTTCAGCTCATACTGCAGCTCTTGTTTAGAGATGGCGCTGAGATCGGCATGGGTCATCGTGTGCGACTGAATGGAGAAAAGCGGATTAGCCGCCAGTTCCCGCAACTGGTTGTCGGTTATATACGGATAGCCTGTTAACGCGGAATTAAGGCCTTTTTTGAAGATGAAAAAAGTCGCTTTCATCTTATGCTTCGCCAGCTCCGGCGCCGCATACTGATAAATGCCCTCATAGCCGTCGTCAAAGGTGATCAACACTGCTTTTTCAGGAAACGGACGCTTTGCGTCAACATACTGCAAAAATTCATCCATAGACAAACTTTGATAACCCTCTTGCGCCAGCCAAGCCAGCTGCGCCTGAAAATCGTCCACCGAAACATCAAATCCATTGATAGGCTTCACTTTAATATCATGATACATAAGTACTGGTGGAAAATAAGCTCGTTCTTGAAGCGCCTTTCCATTAGCCCAAGCGCTTGACGCTGTCAGTAACAGCAACAATAAAACAATTATACCTTTACGCAACCTGAGTCCCCCGTTCTGATTCATATTTTATCAACTAACTTTCGTCATTTGCCCAGAGATATTATTCAACCGCGAAATACGCGAAAATCGCGAAAATGACAATACTCACAAGAAATCAAGCAGCTTATATAACCCTTTCGTGTATTTCGCGAGTTTTGCGCGTCAGCATCAGGCTTGCCCAAAGATATTATCCAACCGCGAAATACGCGAAAATCGCGAAAACGATAATACTCACAAGAAATCAATCAGCTTATATAACCCTTTCGTGTGGTTCGCGTGTTTCGCGTGTTTCGCGGTTCGTCATCACCGTTCCCTATAATTTATTATCCAACCGTGCAAGGCATGAAAATCGCGCAAATGATACTACTCACAGGAAATCAATCAGCTTATATAACCCTTTCGTGTGGTTCGCGGTTCGTTATCATCGTTCCCCACAATTACTATTCAAATGCGAAAAGTGATTTGCCATTCTCATTATCTGCGCCTTAGGAAACGCTCCAAAGTTTACAAGCAATCCCAATTCAAGATTAGTTGCTTTTAGATAGTTAAGCAACTGCGCTTGATGTTCCGATGCGAGTTCTTTCACAGCTTTCAGCTCGACAATTATTTTACCATAGCATATCAAATCAGGAATGTATGCTTGCTTTAATGTCGCTCCCTTATATGCCAACGGCAACACAACTTGCCTGCAAAACGGAACGCCACGCCGTTTCAGTTCGATTTCTAGACACTCCTGGTAAACTGCTTCAAGAAAACCACCGCCCATTTCACGGTACACTTCAAAAACAGCGCCTTGAATCAAGTAACACTCATCTTTATATAAAATACTTTCGCATTTTTCGTCAGTTTCGCGACTCATGATCAAAGCCCCCATAATTATTATTGAACTTACAACACCCTTTCGCGTTTTTCGCGTGGTTCGCGGTTCGTCATCACCGTTCCCCATACTTTAAACATGAACCCTTTCTTGTATTTCGCAAGTTTGCGGTTCAGCATCAGCCTTGCCCAAAGATATTATTCAACCGCGAAAATCGCAAAAAGCGCGAAAACGATAACAATCACACTTACATGACCCTTTCGTGTGGTTCGCATATTTCGCGGTTCGTCATCACCGTTCCCCATAATTTATTATTCAACTTACAAAACCTTTTCGCGTTTTTCGCGTGGTTCGCGGTTCGTTGCCATTATCTCCATTTCATTGTACCTTTACTTGATAAATTCCTGCAACTCTTCTTCGGCCTACAAATCCTCTCTTGTTAGCGTTATGTTAGTTGTGAACCAAGCCAGACAGGTTTATAGTAGTAAAAGAACATACCTGCTTCAAGCCACGGAGAAAGGAAGATATTTATGTCTAATACCTCTGCCGAACCAAAAACTAGAGAATCGGCCAAATCTTTATGGGCCGGCAGCTTAGCTCATTTTATTCATGACGGCTGCTCGGATATGCTCTATCTATTCTTTCCTTTATGGCAGGCGCAGTTTGCGCTAAGCTTTGCCGAAATCGGCATCTTAAAAACGCTTTTTTCCGGCTCCATGGCCAGCCTGCAGGTTCCAGTCTCTTCACTGGCGCCCCGCTTTGGTGAAGAAAAGCTTCTGGCCTGGGGCACGCTGCTTTTAGGCGCAGCCATGCTGTTTCTAGGAAATGTTGATACTATTTATTTTGTAGGCTTCCTATTAGTCCTTGGCGGCCTTGGTTCCAGCACGCAGCACCCTATGTCCTCCGCCTTAATTTCAGACGCCTACGAACAAATCGACCTGCGCCGCAAAGCGCTTAGCACCTTTAATGTGGCAGGAGACTTAGGCAAACTGGCGTTGCCGGCTACAGGCGCCTTTATTGTCAGCCAATCTAACTGGATGAGCGCCGCCCAAGCAGCTGGTGTTGCCACACTTTGTATCGCAGGCTGGCTTTTCTTCTATTTCCCGCACCAAAAGCCCTCTCTCTCTAAAATCTCCTCTGCACCGTCCGAGCAGCCAACCGCCGCCATAGGAGGCTGGCTCAATTACAAGCCGTTTTGGTCTTTATCCTCCATCGGTGTCATCGATAGCGCCACTCGCATGGGCTTCTTAACTTTTTTTCCGTTTTTGCTGCAGCAAAAAGGAGGCAGCATCGCCGACACCGGCATTGCTTTGTCGCTTATTTTCGCCGGCGGCGCGTGCGGCAAGCTGGCTTGCGGCCGCTTGGCCCTACGCATCGGCGTACTCCGCTCCGTCATTTTGACGGAAATCGTTACCGCTCTTTGCATTGTCAGCACGCTGTTTCTGCCTCTTTTGCCTACCCTCCTGCTGGCGCCGCTCTTGGGGGTCGCTCTAAATGGAACCTCATCGGTTCTTTACGGCAGCGTACCGGAATTGGTTCCCCCTACACACCGCCAAAAAGCCTTTGCCATCTTCTATACCATGACCATCGGCTCCGGAGCCATCTCCCCCTTTCTCTACGGTTTGGCTGGCGACGTAATCGGTCTTTCACAAGTTGTCTTGCTTTTGGCCTGCATTGTTTTGGCGACGCTGCCTCTCACGCTCCCCTTGCGCAACCGCTTAAGGACCGAAGGGACGTAAGATTGAACAAGAGAACCGGAGTCACGGGAGGGTTCGACTGAGGGTTACGATATTTAACAGGAGTATAGGGAGTAGATGGAGGGTACGAAGTGCGAGATTGAACAAGAGAACCGGAGTCACGAGAGGGTACGACGGAGGTTGCGGTAGCCGTGATTGTATTTGAGACTATTTTGGAGCAAGACGGTCCGCCCCCCTCCCTTCGACTCCTATTTTTGCGAGACGCGCGGAAATCTTGTCTCAAATACAGTTATGCCGCCATTTATACAGAAGCTCCTGGCCCCTAAAAAACCCTTTCGCGTTTTTCGTGTATTTCGCGGTTCGTTAGCAACGTCCCCATAATTTATTATCCAACCGCAAAAGCACGAAATTGGAAATTCTAACAGCAGTAAAAAAAGCGGCTGCAATTCTTGAACTACCAAGAATTACAGCCGCTTTTCTATATTCCAAGCCCCTCGGTTCCCTCTGCTACTCTGTGTCCCGTCCCCCGCAGGCGATTACCGACGGCTTCCCGCCCACGAAAGAGCCACTGCATGTTTTTTCAATCTCTGCACCACAGGCAGCACAATCCCTGCAGCCAGGCCAATTTGCACCAAATTGCCGGGCACCGAAACCAGCGGGGCAATCCAGTTGCCGTAAATAATTCCCTCTGCACCGTAATAGCCGACGATCTTAATGGTGCAAGCCGCAAGCAGCGCCAGCACATAGGCCATAAAGGACTGGTTCTTTTCGCAAATGGCGCCGACTGTATAGCCCATCAGGCCCACAATGACCAGCGTAAAGGGCGCCCATAAAAACCAGCCGCCCACTACGTCAAACAAAGCCATGCCCAAACCGCCCGCCAAGGCTCCCAGCCAGCGGCCATAGAGGATCGCAATGATAAAGAGCGGCACATTTCCCAAGTGGATCAAGCCGCCATTGGCTGCAATGGGCAGCCTCACATTAACAAACACGGTGCACGCAAAGACAAGCGCAATGCCTAATGCCGCATACACCAAATACTTGGTTTGTTTTAAAGAATGCTGTTCCATATTTCTTTTTCCACCCTTTCCCGCTTAGGCCTCCGCCAAGCGATGTGCTGCATGATAGGTCGGTCCCACATATGAATTGATGGGAAAACCATGTTGAATGGCTTGGGTGACGAAATTTTTAGCTTTGCCTACCGCTTCCGGCACCGCTAACCCTTGAGCCAAACCGGCTGTAATCGCAGCAGCATAGGTGCACCCAGCGCCATGCGTGTAGGTAGTATTGATTTTCGGCGTTTCAAATACAGTAAATTCCTTGCCATCGTACAAAATATCAATGGCATTGTCAGTGCCCAGCTTGGAGCCGCCTTTAATCAAAACATATTGGGGGCCCAACGCATGAATTTTAATGGCTGCTTCCTTCATCGTCTCCACAGACTGAATACGCACGCCGCTCAATTGACTGGCTTCAAATACATTCGGCGTAATCACCGTAGCCTTCGGGGCCAGCATCTGGCTGATGGCTACAGCTGCTTCCGGATGCAGCACTTCATCGGTTCCTTTGCAAATCATCACCGGGTCAATGACAACATTTTTCACCGCATATTCATCCAGTTTTCTAGCTACTAGAGAAATAATTTCAACGGTCCCCAGCATGCCGGTCTTCATAGCATCTACGCCAATACCGCCAAGAACCGTATCAATCTGCGCTTCCAATGTCTCCAACGACAAGGGATACACATCATGAGCCCAATTGTTTTTAGGATCTTGGGCCACAAGAACCGTAATGGCGGTCATACCATACACGCCATACTCCTGAAAGGTTTTGATATCCGCCTGCAATCCGGCGCCGCCGCTTGTATCGGAACCGGCTATGGTAAGCGCTTTCGCTGGTGCTTTCATTTAAAATTCCTCCTGCCAAACTACTTTAACGTTTTTTCTTATTTTTTTATAAAAACCTGGTTGTATTATAAAGCAAATCTGGTACCATTAAAATATACAGAATCTATATTTAAAATAAGTACAGATAGGAATGAAAAGGACCATGTCTAAACTGATACTGCTTGACCACGAAAGCAAAGAGCCTCTTTATATGCAGCTTTATCGCTATTTCCGCACGGAAATCGAGCAAAACAATTTAAAGGAAAATCAAAAAATCCCTTCCATCCGCTTTTTGGCGGATAGTTTATCGGTCAGCAAAATCACCGTAGAAAAAGCCTACCAGCAATTGCTCTGTGAAGGATATATCACCAGCGGCAATCGGACGCGTTATGCAGTCAACCGCTTTGTAGAAAACGCTTGGCCTTCGCCTGCGCCGCAAAATGTCATTCCCAAAGAACAATCCTCGCAGGAACTGACGTTTAAATACGATCTGGCCAGTGGTGAAATGGATGCGGACGGCTTTGATTTCTCTCTTTGGAAGAGATATATCAATAAAGCCTTCTTAGATCCAAGCCGTCTCATGCGCTACGGCGACCTCCAAGGCGAAATAGAGCTGCGCAAGGAGATTGTCAACTACATCCGTTCACGAGGTGTTAATTGCCATTACGGCCAAGTCATTGTCGGGCCTGGCGTACAAAGCCTGTTGAATATTTTGGCCAGCATGCTGAAACCAGAGCATGACGGCATTGCCTTTGAAGAACCAGGCTTTAAAATGGGCCGCCGCACCTGGGAAGACCGGGGCTTTCAAATTATCCCGGTCCGCCTAAAAAAAGAAGGCATCGATACGGACGAGCTGGCTCGCAGCGGCGCTCGCCTTGTGTATGTGACGCCTTCGCATCAGTTCCCGACCGGTTATATTATGCCGATCGGCGAACGGACGCAGCTTTTAAACTGGGCCCGACAAACAGGCTCTACGGTTATTGAAGACGATTACGACAGTGAGTTTCGCTATTTCGGCCGTCCCCTCCCCGCCTTAAAAGGGTTGGATACGGAAGGCTCCGTCATTTATATGGGCTCCTTTTCCAAGGTCATTCCCCCGTCCATCCGTATTAGCTATATGGTGCTGCCGGAGCAATTGCTGAAAAGCTACCGGGAACGCGCTTCCTTGTACAACCAAACAACGTCCGCCCTAGAGCAATTGGCTCTGGCCCGCTACATGGCCGATGGCCACCTGGAGCGGCAAATCCGCCGCCTCCGCAAGCTCTACAATGAAAAACACGCACTCTTTCTGGAAAGCATCCGGACCATCTTAGGCCCGCAGGTAGCTATTAACGAAACCGAGTCCGGTCTCCATCTGGTTTTAACGGTAAAATCCTCGTTGACGCCAAAAGAATTATACGCACGGGCATTAGCGAAAGGCTGCCGCATCGCGCTTTTGCAGGATTACTATCTGGGAGAAGCGCCAACCTCTCCATCTCAAGTCATCCTTTATTTTTCTAAAATCCCGGCGGAAGAAATGAAAACAGCCATTCAGCTGTTAAAAGAAGCCTGGTTTGAGTAAAGCACGGAGCAGAGGAAAACAGAGAGGTACGGGGATTTGAACAAGAGTCTCGGGAGTCGCGACGACAGCGCTGGATGCGCCATGGATGGCGTAGCATCCGGTCTCCACCAGAAACTGAGGGTTACGAAGAAATTTATTTTCACCAGGAGTAGAGGGAGGGCGCGCTGGAGAGCTGCGACGGCGGCGGTCATTGTATTTGAGACTTTTATTGGAGCAAGGCGCTCCGCAGGACGAAAACATTGGCTTATCAAAAACCCCAGCCCTGCATAAAACGGCAGGCCTGAGGTTCTTCACTGTCTGTCAGCCATCACGACTTATAGCTTTCATAGTAAATGCGATTAGCCTCAAAACGATCTACAAAATGATTTTCCGCAGAATACCCTAGCGCCAACATAGCAAAGGGCGCAATTCCTATTGTTATGCTTCCTGCAACCGCTTGGCTACGTATTCAACCGCCGCCGCCAAGGTTTTTAGGTGCAAAATATCCGAACCCTGCATCACAATATCAAAAGCTTCTTCCAAATCGGCCAAAACCCAGCTGAAAGCCAGAGAATCCAGCCCCAACGAGGACAGTTCCGCTTGCGGCGCAATATCCTCGACCTTCAAGCCGGGTACTCGTTCCGCTAAAATACCTCGAATCACTTTTTCAATCTCGTTTACGTCCATATTCGCTCCTCCTCTATTCATTTACTGCTTGGTCAAATTTTCAAGCGCCAGCTCGCGCAGCTTGAATTTCTGCACCTTGCCACTGGCAGTCAGAGGAAATTCCTCTACGAAGAAAAACATAAAGGGTACCTTGTTTAAGGCAATCCGCTCCCAACAATACCGCTTTAGTTCCAGTACCTTGGCGGTTTCTCCTTTTTGCAACCGCACAAAGGCCACAATATCTTCGCCGTAATATTCGCTGGGGACGCCAACCACCTGCGCCTCGAGCACCTTGGGGTGCGTCATCAAAAAGGTCTCGATTTCCGCAGGGCCTATATTTTCACCGCCGCGGATAATCAAGTCTTTAATGCGCCCCGTGATACGGCAGCATCCTGCCGCATCAATTTTGGCCATATCGCCGCTATGCCACCAGCCCTCATCATCTACAGCCTTTTGCGTCTCTTCTTCCATCTTATAATACCGAAGCATTGAAGACTGCCCCCGTACGCACAGCTCACCTTCAATACCCAGAGGAACCTCTTCCGTCGTCCCTGCTTTAACAATGCGCAGTTCCATCCCCGGCAGCGCCGTGCCGACACACTGTAGCCTCTCTTCTTGCGGTCTTGTGGGACCGGCCAAAGACGCGATGATCACTTCCGTAGAGCCATATAGACAGCTAAAACCAGTAGCTCCCAGCTTCTCAATCACCGCCTGCACCAGTTCCGGCGGACAGCTGGCTCCCGCCATATCGCCCGTACATAACGAGCTCGTGTCATACGAATTGCGTTCCCATTCCTCCAATAGCGCCACAAACATCGTCGGCGTGCCGGATAAGCTGGTAACGCCCTGCTCCGCAATTGCCTGCAGCACCACCGGCGCTTGAAACCGTTCTACCCCCACCAAGGTGGCGCCATAGTACAGCGCCGTCAAAATCACCGCATTGCCATAGGCATGAAAGAAGGGCAGCGCCGAACACAACACCGAAGAGGTCGTCAGTCCCTGACGTTCTCCGTAAGCTCTGGCATTATACAAGTATGCCTGCTGGCATTGCACCACCCCTTTAGGTACGCCGGTCGTTCCCGACGTATATTGCAGTACAAACACATCCTGCGCCTGTTCCTCGCTGCACCGCTGTCTATATGCTTCTTCCTGCACCGGCGCTCCGCCAGCCAAAAAATCCTGCCAGAGAAGGATATCCGCTGCTTCAGCAGCGCTAAAAAACACTACCTTGCGCAGCTTAGGCAGCCGCTCCCGCACCGAACGAAGCACTTCCAGCCAGGCCTCTTTCCCGCTGCCTTGGGCCTCTAAAAAGAGCACCGCCGCATCCGAATGCTGCAGTACATATTCCAGCTCATACGCCCGGTAATTCGTATTCAGCAGCACCAGCGGCACCCCCGCTCTAGAGCAGCCAAACTGTACAGAAAGGTATTCCGGAATATTAAAGGCCCAGATAGCGGCATGCTCGCCTCGCTCCATGCCTAAAGCCATAAGCCCTTTGGCCACTTGAGTCGCTTCTGCCTCCATTTGCGCATACGTATAGGAGCGGCCCTGCTGCGGATACACGGCCGCCGTCTTTTCCGGCCACCTCGTCGCCGCCAAGCGCAGCATCCCGCTCCAAGATTTCGGGCACACTTCCGCCCAGTCTTTTAAGATCAGCGCCTTCATCGCCTTAGCCTTCTTGGTGTATACATGAATGGCTTTTTCATCTACGGCAATTGATACTTTTTGCATGAGCAAGCCGTCTCCGCCGTACCAGCCAGGCAAGACGCCGCCCAGAAAATAGCCCCGCCGCCGCAATATTTCTACCGCCGCCCCGACTGTTTCGTCCCCCAACCGTAAAAATGCCTGCAAAATCACAGTCCCCGCTGCAGAAGCCTGGCTTTCCCACAAGACTGCCTTCGCCTCAAAGTCCGCGCCGATTTTAGTAATCGACAAGCGCGCCACACCAGCACCGCCAAACACCTCAATAGCGCCTGCTGTCGCCTCTTCCTGTGGCAGCGGGGCCGTTGCAGGAATAAACGTACACCCTGTCGCCAAATCGCCGTAGAGCAAAGGGAACGCTTCTTGATGCGCTTGCGGCACATACACCGTCTGCCCGCTTTCTCCGGGGGATGAAAAAATCAGCACTGTCGAGATTCGCTCACCTCCCTTGGCAGCGTCTCCCGGCATCAGCGCCACCTCTAGGCCGGTTTCGCGATAGCCCCGTTTCGTCATCATCATTTGCGTGAACAAATGATTGCAAACCGCTTCGCCCCAAATCTGCTCTAAGCCACGCTGGCGCGGAATTTCTGCCAGCGCATATTCCATCAGCGCAAAGCCCACGGAAGTTTGCCGCCATTCATGGGCCACCATGAGCTGCCCGCATTCATACAACTTAGGATTCGGCGGCGTGGAGCGGTAAAAAGCAATGTGGCCGATTACCTCGCCGTTATGGCTGCGAGCCACCGCCCTCCAGGCAGCCCCCTCTTCCTCCTGTTTTAGCAGCGCTGCCGGATCATAAACCTCCGCCACCGGATAGGAGTCCCCGTACACTTCCCGATAAAGGGCCACAACCCCAGCAGCATCTCGCGGCTGAAAAAGCGCCAATTCCCATTCCTGCTCCACCATTACACCTCTTCCCTTAAAAAAGCCTTCTCTGAACCTTTAACACAAGCTCTTGAATTAGAAGTAAGCTTCCATTTATTGCTGCACTTCTCCTGCCTACTTCTAAAACAGTTCATTCGATACAAACCGCCGGATTTTGTTCCGGTTTTAGCCATTTGAGGATCTTCTTTATATCCTTTTCCGCCATCGCCACACAACCGCTGGTGGGAACACCCGGACCTTTACGAATATGCATAAAAATGGCGCTGCCTTTGCCCGCCACAACCGGCTCGGTATTGTACTCAATAACCAAACCTAGTTTATATAGCTCATCCTTGCGCCGCATCAGCTCGTACGACTTGGCCGCTGTTTTTCCTACAACCAGTTGGTTATAAAACGGCGAATCCACATCGTCGATCCAATAATGTTGCTTTGTCACTTGTATGTAGGGCATGCTTATAGAGAACGACTCATAGCCAAAAGCTCGGCGCAACTTATACAAGCCCGCTGGCGTAGCGCCGTCTCCTTCTTGTTTTTGCGCGGCTGAAACCACTCCGCTTCTACCTAGGTTGACTGGAATGTCTTTGTATTTCACAAGCCATTTTTCATCTTTTTTCTGCCAAGCCGTCAATGTACCTACCTGCTTGTTTTTACTGTCTGATTGTACGATGAGTAGTTGACGCACATCCATAGGCGCTACATCCTCTGGCGGCGCTTCTACTTTCTTCGCCGCCTCGGCGCTATGATTACCAACTGAACCAAACAGAAAAAATAGAGCGCACAACAACAGCCAAGCAAGCAACCGATACTTGCAATGCAAATTAGACTCCCCCTTTACGATCAACAAGCAACTTTTGCCTCTTTTTTACAATTTTAATTGTACGTCATCTTCCCCTCGCTTGCCAGCAACGAAATAAAAACATGACCTCAACCTTCTGTTTTGAAGGGTAAGGTCATGTTTTTTTATTTCGTCGCTTATGCTTCCGCTCTTGGTGGCAATTTAACCAGCGATACTACCAACGCCGTAAACACCAGCGCTCCGCCCATGAAGACGAAAGCGGCATTATAACCGGACATACCTACCAAGTAACCAATGATAATGGGGGATAAAATGCCGCCGATGCTGCCGCCGGCGTTCATCACACCTGTAGCCATGCCCACATAGCTGCGTTTTACCGATTCCATCGGCATCGCCCACAAAGGACCAAAGGCCATGCCCACCAAGAAGCCAGTGCATACCAGGAGCGCCATCGCCACCGTTTCCGTCGGCGCCACTACGACACCGTATAAAACCGGGCCTGCGGCCAGATTTACTACCATGGCCTGTATTTTGCGCTTCCCTTTGAACACCTTATCCGACAGCCAGCCGCCGAAGGGTTGGGCAATGCCCAGCGCTAAGAAGGGCAACCCCGAAAAAATGCCCATTTTCACCAGTTCAAAGCCTCTGGCTTTTACGAGATAACTGGGCAGCCAAGAAAGAAGACCGAAGAAGGCGCACATAAAGCCGAAGTACGTAAGCGCCAAAAGCACAATGTTGCGGTTTTTGAGCACGCTCATCAAGCCCACTTCTTCTGAATCTGTCGTCTGAGTAACAATTTCCGTCTGGCCGCTCTTAATATATTCCAGCTCTTCCTTGGAAATGTCCGGGTCCTCTTCGGGAGAGTTTTTCACAAAGAAGTACAGTAACGGCATAATTACAAAACCCAAGGCGCCGAAAATATAGAACAACGCATGCCAGCCCCAGAGGCCAATAATTGCCACCGCAATGGACGGCGCAATCGCCGGTCCGAAGGAACAGGCCGAAGTAAAGATCGCGTTCGCCGTAGCCCGTTCCTGATTCGGAAACCAGTTGCTGTTGAGCTTAAAGGCGCAGGGAGGCTGCAAGCCTTCGCCAATGCCAAAGAGCACGCGAACGATGAAGAATTGCGAAAAGGTCCGCGCCACACCGGTAGCCATCGTCATAATAGACCACCAAACGAGCGCCACAAGAAGCACCTTTTTCGGTCCCACTTTATCACTTAAATAACCGCCCGGAATCTGAAAGACCGTATAGGAAATAAAGAATGCGCTAAACAAATAGCCTACCTGCTCCGGAGATAAAGAAAACTCCTTAGAGATCAACGGCATGGCTACCGACAGATTGACTCGATCCAAAAAAGCTACGAAAAACACGATCCATGAGACGCCTAAAACAAGCCAGCGCTTTTTCATATGCGTTCCTCCCGCAGATATCGATTATTCCTTTACTACTCAATTGCCAATCATAATATTGAGTATTTCCACATCGGTAGTTTTCATGCCACAGCAGCCCATACGTCCAATATTTCGCAAAGTCTGCTCATAATCCTTCTCTACCAAGCCTTCGCCAAAGGGAAAAAACCGCTCCCGTTTAGCCAGCTCATACCCCATAATCCCCGCATCTACGGCGCTGGATATCTTCGCCGCGCAGGACGCCTTAGCGCCGTCGCAGACAATGCCGCCTACGTTCCCCAACGAGTTAATCAGGGTTCTGCCGATTACATCATAATCGCCGCCTTGCAGATACGCAATGCCGCAGGCTGCGGCCGCGCCCGCCGAAACGGCGCCGCAGTACGCCGAGAGATTGCCGATATAACGCTTTTGGTGCAGCGAGAGAAGATTCGCCAAGACCAACGCCCGATACAGCCGGTCCTCGTCAACTCCCAACTCCTGGGCGTACACCACTACCGGCATAGTACAAGTAATGCCCTGATTGCCGCTGCCGGAATTGATGACTACCGGCATGGCGCAGCCGTTCATACGCGCATCGGAACCTGCCGCCGCCGCCGCGCGAGCCTTAGTCCGCACATCGTCGCAGCCGGCTTCCAAGAAGGTGCGTCCCACTTGTGCTCCCCAGGGGTTTTTCAGGCCTTCTTCAGAGATGGCGGAGTTGCAGGCAATCTGCCGGGCAATAATATCCCGCACGTCCTCTAGGCGTACCTCATCGGCAAAACAGAGAATGTCCTGAATTGTAAGCTGACTTTTATCGCCAAAGGTTGACGTCGCCAGTTCCGGCTGCGAGAAAAGAAGCTCGCCGTTTTTTTCAATACGATAGATGTGATTATGCCTTGTCCGCACCTCTACCGCAGCAGCTTGAAAACCGGCTTTCACTTCTATGCGAATGAAGAGATTTTCCTCGCCTTCTTCCAATTCGCAGCGACAAATGCCCTGCGCCGTCAATTGACGCGCCATTTCTATTTGCTCCGGCGTCACCTGGCTGATGACCTCTAATTCCCGCTCGGCCTGACCGGCGACAGCCCCCAGCACCGCGGCGGCGGCTACGCCTTTTTGCCCGCCCGAATTGGGTACGATAACGCCCTTCACATTTTTAATGATATTGCCGCTGCAGCGAGCCAGCATTTCTTCCGGCATTTGTCCTAAGGCTTCTCTGGCTTTTGCCGCCGCAAAGGCGATGGCGATCGGCTCGGTACAGCCCATGGCCGGAATCAATTCCCCTTTTAAGATGGTCAAATAATTTTCATATTGCTTTGCATCCATACTTGCCTGCTCCTCTCCCGCCCGTTAAAACAATTCTATGCTTTCTTAAAGAAAGAAATTTGGCAGGTAGGACAACCGTTGGCAATGGTATCGCCCAGGTGGAATTCATAACCCATGGCTTTGGCAATGCCCCGATCGCCGTCCATCGCCATATCACAAAGCTTCTCACAGGTTTCATCGTCAAATCCCAAATCCTGCCAGGCTTTCAAAAGAGGGCAGTGATGAAACTCCAGATCAATCCGGTCTGCGCTTTTGCTTTTGAACTCTACTTCAAAGGTCTTAACTACATTCGGGGAGAAAAACGTATCCGCAAAAGAAGTCACATTCTCCGGATCCGGACACTGCGCTTTAATTTCTGCGCCTTGGATCAAACCCGTTTCCGCGATAGCCGCGCGAATGATTTCTTCCATTTCCTGCGCTTTGCCAGCTTTGCAAGCATGCGTGTAGGTTAGGCCGGTCCAAGTAGCCCGATGACCGATAGCCCCTCTTTGAATATCTACTACAGCATCGCCTTTAATGCTAATTTTGTTATCAATCATTGTTATTCTCCTTTCAAAATCGCAAACTCCAAATCGTCATTTGATATGATCACAAGAACAACAAGTCCCCTTATTCCATAGAGCCTTCTCTTATAGCAAGCAAAGTTCTGCAGCTCTTTGCTTTTCGTAATCATATCACAACTCATTTTCTTAAGCAATGTATTTTCTGTCTTTTCTCGATCCATGGCAAAACATCTTTTAATTTCTCATTTTTAGCTTGTTTTATGTTCACTTTTTATATATTCTTCGCTTTTTCGTGATATGACTAGTTTTCGACGTTTTCTTCTTGCATTCATTGACTTGCCTTTTCTTTGACTCTATAATAAAAGTAGCACATTAAGGAGATAAGCAATGACAAAACATCCTAACGACTCACTAAAGCAGCAAGTATACAATGCTCTTTTTTCTGATATCATCAATGGAAACTATCCCGCCGATACCATCCTGACCGAAAAATTCCTCATGGAAAAATACAATGTCAGCCGCGCCCCCATCCGTGAAGCCTTGACGCAACTAACAGGCACGCGTCTATTGTCCAGTATGCCGCGGCAAGGCTATAAAATTCTACAGCCAAGCGCCGAACAACTGCTGGAAGTCATTCGCTTCCGTTCGGCTTTAGAATGTTCTTTCCTGGAAATGTACCGCAGCTATATAGACGCCGCGTGGATCCAAGAACTGCGCAGCATCTGCATCAACTACAGCAATTGCCCCAGCGGCGATTTCATGTCGCATTGGCGCTACAACTGTGAATTCCACTTAAAACTTTTTTCCATCTACGGCAACCATTACGCTTATAAACTGTTAGAAGACGCTTTAAACATTCAAACGATCTTCTTTGTGCAAAAGCAGCATTCCGCTTCGATGGATCTGCACTTGGCCTTGGTCGATTATCTGGAAAAAGGCGAAATCAAAATGGCCGTATCCATTTTAAAAGCCGACATCGAACATCTGATGCTTTCTTTTAGTCCTCCTGCCTCTTAAATAGAACAGCCGGCAATCACGTCATCTAGGCGTGATTGCCGGCTGTTCTATTTAAGAGGGCTACAAATGCATTTTTAGCACATTAAAAAAGGCCTGCATCTCCGCAAACCCTTGAAATCACTGGCACTGTAATTACTTATTGATGCAATGCACCACCTTGCACCACGCAGCATTATTGCACCACGCAGCATTATTGCACCACGCAGCATTATTGCACCCCCCCGGATTTTTGACTGCAAACATCCGGGGTTTTCAGCAGCTTCCTAGCGGGTAAGTTTTCTAAACTTCAGTCGATGCGGCTGATCGGCTTCTTTGCCAAGGCGTTTTTTGCGATCGGCTTCGTACTCCGAGTAGTTCCCCTCAAAGAAGGTCACGACGGAATCACCCTCAAAAGCCATGATGTGACTCGCGATGCGATCAAGGAACCAGCGATCATGGCTGATGACCAACACGCAACCGGCAAAGTTCTCCAATGCATCTTCCAGGGCGCGCATGGTGTTCACGTCGAGGTCGTTGGTTGGTTCGTCAAGGAGGATTGCGTTGGCCCCGGTTTTCAGCATCTTGGCCAGATGAACGCGGTTGCGTTCACCGCCGGACAGCACATCCACTTTCTTTTGCTGGTCCTGCCCCATGATGTTGAAGCGCGCGCAATAAGCCCGAGAGTTAATCTCGCGGCTGCCCAGCTTGATAACGTCGTTGCCGTCGCTGATAACTTCGTAGACGGTTTTTTCGGGTTCAAGGGAGTCGCGGTTTTGATCCACGTAAGCCAGCTTAACGGTTTCGCCGACTTTCAGGGTACCGCTGTCTGGCTTTTCCTGTCCGGTTACCATCTTGAAAAGCGTGGTTTTACCGGCTCCGTTTGGGCCGATGATACCGACGATGGCTCCAGCGGGAATCATGAAGCTCATGTTTTCCACGAGCACTTTATCGCCCAGAGCTTTGCTGACATTTTCGGCTTCAATGACAATCTTGCCCAAGCGCGGACCCGGTGGAATGTATATTTCCAAATCCTTGCCCAAGCGTTCAGACTCATGTGAAAGCAGGGCTTCATAAGCGTTGATCCTGGCTTTGCTCTTGGCGTGGCGTCCTTTGGGGGCCATGCGGATCCACTCAAGTTCGCGGGCCAAGGTCTTCTGACGTTCGGATTCGCTTTTTTCTTCATTGGCCAGACGTTGTTGCTTTTGTTCCAGCCAGGAAGAGTAATTGCCCTGCCAGGGAATGCCGCGACCGCGATCAAGTTCAAGAATCCAGCCAGCCACGTTGTCAAGGAAGTAACGGTCATGGGT
Source organism: Negativicutes bacterium (assembly GCA_009929485.1). Lineage (GTDB taxonomy): Bacteria > Bacillota > Negativicutes > Anaeromusales > Anaeromusaceae > Anaeromusa. The sequence goes on along the minus strand of SAAJ01000013.1, from coordinate 24,565 downwards.
TACGGCAATTACAGTACCGGGGAAAGTTTTTAAGAAACGTTCCAACCAGGATACCGATTCAGCGTCCAGGTGGTTGGTGGGTTCGTCCAGCAGCAGGATGTCCGGGTTTTTCAGCAGCAGGCGGCACAAGGCCACCCGACGGCGTTCACCGCCCGAAATCACCGAAACCGATGTGTCCGGCGGAGGGCAGCGCAAGGCGTCCATGGCCATTTCAAGCCTGGAGTCGAGTTCCCAGACATCCTTACTGTCCATAAGATCCTGCACTTCACCCTGGCGGGTGATAAGCGCGTCCATTTCATCCGGTTCCATGGGCTCGAAAAATTTGGCGTTGATGGCTTCGTACTCGTCACGAATCTGAACCAGTTCCGCTAAGCCTTCTTCCACCACCTCGCGCACGGTGCGGGTTTCATCCACCAACGGTTCCTGAGGAAGGTAACCGATGGTGTAGCCGGGAGCGAGAACGGTCTTACCTTCAAAGCTCTGATCTTCGCCAGCCAGTATTTTAAGGAGCGAGCTTTTGCCGGATCCGTTCAGACCCAGCACACCAATTTTTGCTCCGTAAAAATAAGAGAGCGAAATATCCTTGAGGACTTCTTTCTGCCCGTGTTTTTTAGATACACGGATCATGGAATAAATAATTTTGTCTATTTCTTGACTCATTTACTCACCTCTTAAGTTTTTTATAAAAACGAGTGCAATTATCTGCATATAATTATAACATACCCCGTCATCGCAACACACGCAACATAGCTCAGGACAACACAATGGTATTCCGGTTTAAGAATGGCGCCTGGTATAGTTCTTTTAGCGTTCGCTTCTGCCTGTGCCATAGCGCTGGTTTGTATCTTTTACCACATGAACAGCAAGGCTTTAAAGTTATTTTTGAGGTGCGAAAGTTGAGTCATTCAGCTACATATTTTTCAAATAAAGACGAGAGACCTCCATAGCAAAGGCCTCTCGTCTTTATTTTACTTCTTCACAGGAAAATATATTTCAGTAATATAATCCTCTGGAGAAATCGTCTTTTCAGGGTCTGTTACATAAATTTCATAGGGTGGAGCGACTAATTTGTATTTATCAGTCTCCATCCACTGCACTATTTTTGCATATGTGGACGGCAACTCTGAATACGGACCTTTATGCACCCCTTTCACACATAATCCGCCCGCTAATTCACGGGTTCCTTTTACTCTTTCAACAATAGGAATGGCAATTTCAGTATCATTATTTGTTGGATCAAATTCCTCATCGTGATAAATAGCGATAGGTGCTCCAATGCATGTCAATTGTTCTTTCGCTACAGCTGCAAACAGTTTGCCGAAATATTTACAGTATTCATCAATACTCATTTTTTGCCGTGAAAACAGAATATTTTTCGGCTCTGTTTCAATCAGTTCCACTTTGATATTATCTAAATATGCCATAAGGTCTATACCCCTTTCCAAGTTTAGAATATCTTCATTGAGTTGATGTAGGACATAATTATAGTTTTCCATTTTTTCCCGAATAAGTTTTTGCTTTTGCCTGATCAGTCGAGATAATTTTTCCTCGCTTTGGTCTCTCAACACTTCCTCTATTTCTTCTAGTGAGAAGCAATACGTTTTCAGTTTGTTGATAAAAAGAATCGTTTTGAGTTGCGCAACATCATAGTAGCGGTAGCCGTTATGCTCGTTGACAATAGCCGGCTTAAGCAAACCGATTTCATCATAATATCTTAGTGTTTTGGTTGTAACGTTACATATTTTTGAAAATTCGCCTATAGGCAGCATCAAATTACCCCCAAGACTTATTTTTTCCAAGCAACCTAGGTTAAGATTAGTATACAACTTCCCGTTAGGGCAAGGTCAACAACCAAAGCAAAACCATTAAAAAAAAGCAGAGTGCCGCCGAAGTGGTTCGTGGGCTTATCCCCTTAATTAGAACAGGCCAGAACAAGGCTTCCTGATTTTCTCCATCCTGGCCATGGTACATTCAAATTTAAAAACGGTTCGGAAATTACAGCATAATATTTAATTTCTACGGCTTTGTATATTGGCAACTGTTAAGGCGCAAATACAACGCATGTTTTTGTAATAGTTCAACCACCGACACTAGGTGCATTGACGCGTTCACTTTTTACAGCCTTCAAGCCTGTTTTTGCAAATTTTTCAGGAACTCTATGGCCGGATACAATTCCAAAGTAATCCACTTCTTCTATCAAATTCTGATTAACCAGTGCAACCGTAAATGCGCGTCTCTTTTTAATGTTCTCATGCGTCTTACTACGTGGACCAATACATAATGCGAGATCACCGGCATTCGTCCTCATACACTCATGCAAATTCATCACATTCACGGTTCCATCATCATTATAAGTTCTGCTAGCTGAATCACGCATGCGAAAAGCCAAGCTATTATTGGATCATACGGATCTTTCCATTGAAAAAATTGCTGATATGCTTGGATACAGTAATAGCAGCAATTTCTATAAGGCCTTTAAACAGTACTATGGCACTTCTCCTCGTCAGCTTTAATAGGAAGTGTCACGGCTTCAATGCGAAATGCATCTAATAAATTGATGCGTTTGGACTCTTCCAATCCATACTTTTACGCAAAGCCCCCTGACTTTCGCCTATTAGGAATAGAGTTCGTTAAGACGTTGGAATGCTCGACCCTGCCGGTCCGCCACCCAGTAGTAGCTGAAATCACCAAAGGCAATAGTTTTTGCCTCCGACGCGATAGCCGGAACATAGACTGCTGTGGTTTGCAGCGCCGTTCGCTCATTTACCGTCTTGCCGCTGGAACTTGAGCCAAAGAAAAAGCTGTAGGCGCTGCCCCAAAAGCTATTATTCGGACTGGCTCTTGTTTGAAATAGTCTTGATAAAAAAGGGATTTTCATGAGTCACCTCCTAAAAATGGGCATGAAAAAAGCACCTGTAAATAAATTCAGATGCTTTAAATCGCTTATAATACATCATATTAACTTCGTGTAATCCTGCGCACCATAGAAAAAACGCATAATACTAACCGTTTTAGACTCTTCACTGATTTTATACACAAGCACGTAATTCTTAATTACCGCTTTCCGGTACCCTTCTTCCCCCAGCCGCCTATCTTGGCACCGTTCGTACATCATCGGGGTACTTTTCAAAAATCCGTAACAAGCTGTCACTTCATCAAGAAAATCTCCAGCTGCTTTAGAGTTGGACAATTGTACGACGATGTACGAAACAATGCGATCCAAGTCTTGATGTGCAAGTTCTGTTATGACCAGCTTATACATTATATTTTTCTCTTAGGCTTTTTAACGAACTGTCACCATCAAGCATTTTTCCTTCTGCTTGTTGTTTTTCAGCTTCAGCAAGTTTGCTATAAACATCAAGCATAGCCATCTTCTCTTCGTACATTTTTATGCTCATGATTACCATGTCTCCATAACCGTTTTTCGTAACAAAAATAGGTTCGTTGGCTGCGTGGCACCTTTGTGATATTTCGCTGGTATTTTTCAAATCCCGAATTGGAATGATTTGTGGCATAATCATCAGCCCCCTTTTATGGCTTAATTATACCACAATTATGCCGCAACGCTCAACAATTACATATTTGAAAATTACACAAACAAAATCCCTCTCCCGTCGTAAACGCTTTCTGCGACTCCGCCGCCAATGGTAGCTCTGGCAAGCCCCATGACAAGCGCAACCACGCCATCAATCTTTTCAGTAGATTTCTTTTTGTTGGGTTTGATGTTGCCCGCCGCGTCCTGGTCAACAATGACGTTCGCCATGTTCCAATCGAGCACTGGGTGACGGCCGTGCCGAATCCGTCCTTCCATGACGAACTGAAAAAAGTCCTTTGATGGAGGGGACATCGATATAAAGCCTTGACCAAAAGGAAATACCACAAAACCGTGTTCGGCTCCCAGTTCCTCAAGATCTCGACGTATTTTCTCCGCCCCATAGCGATCATAGGCAATCTCACGAATGCGAAAACGCTCCGTAAGCTTAGCGATGAACGCTACATTGTAGTCATAGTCCACGACATTGCCCTCGGTGGTGTTGAACACGCCCATCTTCTTCCACACGGCATAAGGAACGTGATCGCGGCGCGTGCGCAGGTCAATCACATCCTCCGGCAGCCAGTAGAACGGCAAGATTGTGTACTTCGCGTCGCCCGGACCAGGTGGAAATACCAGAACAAGCGCGGTCAAGTCGCCTGTAGAAGACAAATCCAGGCCACAGTAGCATTCACGCCCCTCGTAGTCCTCCGGGTTCAAATCCTCACCGCAGACATCCCATTTGTCCATCGGCATCCACCTAATATCGGCGTTACACCACTCATTTAAGCGAAACTGCCGAAAGTGCATCTCTTCTGCGGGATTCTGTTTGGCTTGTTCGTAGGCTGCTTGCACCGTCTCCATGGGAAGGACGATGCCGTTGGCTTGGCTACTATTATTTATCGGATATGCGAGTAGGTCCAGGGGCTTACTCGTGGGGTGATCGCTGTTCTTTTTGGGCTTGGCGAAGTTCCAGATGGTAGCTTCGCTGCGTCCTGCGTACCATTTGTGTGTTCCTGTTTTGAGCCAGCCATAGAGAATCGGCTCGTGTTGCCATTGATACGGCGAGCGTCCCATGACAAAGCTGTCCTTGGTCTGAGCGCAGCAGTGCCTACCTTGAGCGCCAACACAAAGTCACGGAGCGTGTAGATGAATTGGAAGCCACCAAGAGAGAGAGAGAGAGACTCGGCAAGGCAAGAACCATCGATGGTTTTATTAAGGACATCAAAAGCCGCCCCCTTGTCATCACCGATTTTGACGAAAAATTATGGCTGGCTGTCACCGATACCGCCACGGTGGCTCAGGATGGCACGATGACATTCAGGTTTAAAAACGGTTCGGAAGTTACAGCATAATCTTTAAAACCACGGCTCACCTTCGGGTGGGCTGTTTTTTCCTCGACAATTATCTTTTAACGGCAAGGTTCAATGCACACCCTTTTCGCGAATCGTTAAAAGATACCCCTATCTTCGGTTCAAATTTAACGATTTGCCATAGAATCGTTAAAAGTAAGCCGCCGATAAAGACTGGTGCAAATCAACGGCCCTCCGGAAAAGGCCTGCAAAACACCTATAGCGGAAAACAAAAAAGCCCGAAAGCACCGTAATTACAGCACTTTCGGGCAAAACAAAAACCATCTATTGATAAAAATCGTTTTATCAATAGATGGTAGATTACTTGGTGGAGACGAGGGGAATCGAACCCCTGACCTTTTGAATGCGAACCAAACGCTCTCCCATCTGAGCTACGCCCCCATAGATGCGGCATTGATAACCGCCGAGATTTATTATACATAAGTTCGGCAAAAATTACAATCCGTTCAAGCCATGTTTTTCTCTGCTTTTTGAGCTTCTTCTTCTTCTTTCTGCCGTTTTTCTTCCTCACGGATCTCATTCCAAGCATCACGTGTCATTTTGAAGACATTGCGCTCGCCCCGGGCCAGGGGATTAGAAATCACTTGATTAAAATACAGCTTAGCCCGCTGGTAATTGCCAAGGCGCCGCAGTAATTCGCCGACCAGATACGTCAGCGTCACTTCCGTCATATTGCCAATAGGCATCCGTTCCTTCGACAAAGCCTCTTCATAAGCCGCCACCGCTTTTTCCAGTACACCGCGCTCTTCTTCCTGCTTGCCTTCCAAGCGGTAGACCCAGGCCAGTTTGAGCAGCAGCCCGCCCAGCCTGCTTGCTGGAGCCTTCACAAGTTCCGCATAGAAAATCGCCATCTTGTAAGCGTTAACCGCTTTTTCAAAGGTACGCTCTCCGCCCAGATCCAGATGCACATCCCTACCAGCTAAGAACGCGCGAATTTTTTCTACCGCCGCCGGCCCCGGTTCGCTGAACCAACTGTCTGCACCGGCATAGCCGCAATGATTACACACCCAAACACTATAAAAATAAGGATTGAAATCTTTAAAAAGTGTGCAGAAGTCCGTATCTTGCACTCGCATAGGCACTCGGCTTTTCACCTGAGTTGCTTCGAACTCATTCTGACAAATGGGACATTTTTTCTGAGATACATAGGTATATTCCGACATAATCGTCTCAACACTCCTTGCTTTGACGTTCCACCATAAAACCTTCTCGAATCAGCATAGCATGATTTTTCCGCAAATTCAAATACAAGCTTCCTTCTCCGTCATCCACATACGATAAAAGGCGCCTTGCTTTTCAATCAGCTCTCGCATGCAGCCTCGCTCGACAATGCGCCCCTGCTGCAAAACAATAATTTCATCTACGGCTTCCAGCCCCTGCAGATGATGCGTAATCCACAGGACGCCCTTATCTACCGTTGCCAGCCGCAGCAAAGCGATAATTTCTTGGGCCGTCAGCGCATCCAAGCCGGCAGTCGCCTCATCCAACAGCCAATAAGGCGCCTCCTTCAAAAGCGCCCTGGCAATAGCCAGCCTCTGCCGTTGTCCGCCCGAAAGGCCGCCTCCTCCCTCGCCAACGGAACGTTCCCAGCCTTGAGGCTCGGCTTCCAGCCAAGAAAGCATCTGCGTCTGCGCCAACACCGACCGCAACTCATCTAGGGACGCTTCCGGGCGAGCCACCCGCAAATTGTCCGCTAAGGACAAATGAAAAAAATAAGGTTGTTGCGGTACTACGGCAAAATGGCTGCGCCAGCTTTCCTCACAGCAAGAGTCCGCCGCCATTCCTCCCAGAGAAATGGTTCCTACCGTCGGCTGGCGAAAGCCCAGCAGCAATGACACCAGCGTGCTCTTGCCAGCGCCGCTGGCGCCAACAACAGCAATGCTTTTCCCCTCTTCCAACGAAAAAGAAATTTCCTGCAAAGCCGGTGCCAAATTATCAGCGTACGCAAACGACAGATTTTGCACCTCCAGCTTACCGCCTGCACACACCGCTTTTCCTTTTTCAGGTCTTTGCCGCGCGGCAGTCTCCCAAATTCGTTCGGCTGCCGCTGCGCCATCGGCTAGATAACGAGCTGCAGCCGGCATAAGCAGAAAAAACTCTCCTAACGCGAGAACACTTAAGGCTAACACCGATAAGTCCACGCCAGACCATTGCCCGCTTTGTACCAAGGGAATGCCTCCCCATAACAAAAGCCATAGCGCGCCATAGCCTACAGCCATGCCAAAAGCTTCCCCCGCTCCGCTGAGCAGGCTCTGCCGGCGCTGCGCTATAGCTAGCCGCTGCGCCGCTGCGCCCAAGAGCCGCGCTTGCTCCCGAGTTTGCCGAAAAGCCCAGAGTTCTCCTAAACCGCCCAGCAAATCACCAGCCGCCGTCTGCAAGCATTCCCGCTCTGCCGCCACCGCTTCTGCGCCGCGCCGCCACGTGCCGGCCAACCACAACGGCAGAATTACCGCCGCCGTCAAGTACGCTCCCAGCACCACCAAAGCCGGCCAAGGACCCACAAAGAACCACGAAAAAGCAGCAAAAGCCAGGCAGGAAAAAAACGCCGTCGCCGGCGGCAAAAACGCACGTAAAAAAAGGTCTTTTAAAACCTCCACATCGCCTACCAAGCGGTCCAACAGCGAAGCCGCGCTTTGCGTTCCCAAATAAAACGGCGCTAACGGTTCAATGCGTCGGTACAGCCATACACGCAAATGCGCCAAAATGCGAAACGTAGCGTCGTGCGAGACATAACGCTCGCCATAGCGGCAAACAGCTCGGGCAAGCCCAAAAAAACGCACGCCAACAATAGCCAGTGATAAAACCGTAATCGAAGGATGCAGCGCCGCCATCGCGATCAGCCAAGCCGACGCAGCCAAGAGACCCAGGCCAGCCGCTCCAGTTAGCCAAGCCAAAAGCAACGCCAGCAGCATACTCAGCCAAGGCTTCGGCAAGCAGCGCAGCAACGTCCACAGCGACCTCATGCGCTCGCCCCCTTGGCAGCAGCTAACAACGCCGCATAGACCCCTTGCTGCGCCAGTAATTCTTTATGATTTCCCGCCTCAATAATCCGGCCGCTTTCCAAAACAGCAATTTGGTCCGCTCGCCGCACCGTACCTAAACGATGGGCAATAACCAGCACCGTTCTTCCCTGACAAAGTCTCTCAAAAGCCTGCTGCAAAGCGGCCTCGCTCTCCGGATCCAAGCCGCTTGTCGCTTCGTCGCAAAGCAATACCGGCGCATCCGCCAAAAAAGCCCGCGCCAACGCCACGCGCCGCCTTTCGCCACCGGACAACTCCACGCCGCCCGCCCCTAACATCGTCCCATAACCGCTAGGTAAGGCAGCCGCCAGGGCCGCTCCGCCAGCCAACGCAAACGCCGCTTCCACTTCTTCCGCCGACGCCTCCGGCTTGGCCATACGAATATTCTCAAGCAAGCTGGTCTGGAACAAATATGGCTGTTGCGGCACATATGCCACATGCCGCAGCCACGCTTCAATTCCCGCCGCATTCAAGACACGTTCATTGATGCGAATACAGCCTGCTGCAGGCGCCATCATGCCTAAGAGCAAAGACATTATCGTGCTTTTACCAGCGCCGCTACTTCCCACCAAAGCAGTTATTTTCCCTGGCTGCAATTGCAGTGAAACATGCCGCAGCACCTCTGCACCGCCCTCATACGCAAACGACACATCTTCCAGCGCCACTGCTACAGGCCCGGCAAAACGCCAAGTTTCCGGCTCCTGCTGCGGTGCCTGCTCCGCTTTCAATAACGAATAGATGCGCTCCGCCGCCGCTTTCCCCGCCAAGGCCGCATGAAAATGCGCTCCCAATTGCCGCAGCGGTTGGTAAAACTCCGGCGCTAAAAGAAGCACAAACATAGCATCGTAAAACTCCATGCTTCCATAGAGCAAACGCAACCCTACCGCCACGGCAATCAAGGCCGTGCTGATCGTCGCCAATAGTTCCAGCACCAATGCCGAAAGGAAGGCCACTTTCAGCACATCCAAGGTCACCTCGCGAAAATCCTCACTAGCCGAAGCAACACTTTTCACAGTCTGTTTGCTGCGGCCAAAAAGCTTCAAAGTCAGCATGCCCTGCAGCATGTCATAAAAATGCGCCCCAAGGCGTTGCAGGCGATCCCACTGCTTACGAGTGCGCCATTGCGCCATCCGACCAATGAGCGTCATAAAAATAGGTATAAGAGGCGCCGTTACCAGCATCAAAAGCGCCGACGGCCAGTCCCGCGGCGTAATAACCGCTAAAATTAACAGCGGCACCGCCGCCGCCGCAAAGAGGCTAGGCAAATAGCGCACAAAGTACGCTTCTAAGTGTTCTACCCCGTCTCCTAAGACGGCTAACAGCTCACCCGTAGCTTCGCTGGCCCCGCGTACCGGCCCCATGGCTAAAAGCTGCCCCGCCAACCGCCGCCGCAAGGAAGTCTTTATGGCCGCCGCCAAATACGCGCCACAAGATTCACCGCCCCAAAACGCCAGCACTCGCAACAACAGCACGCCGCCCAAAAGCAGCCACTGCCCATGTAGTTCTTCCAGGCTGCTTCCTTGCAGAAAAACGCCATCCAAAAGTGCTGCTATAAGCGCCGCCTGAGCAACCGCTAAAACGGCGCCAGCCAAACTAGAAGTCCCTAGCAAGGCCAGTTTGCCTTTACAAGACAGCGCTTCTTGCAGCAACCGTTTTTGCCCCATCTTTGCCTCCAAAGTATTATCTATCTTACCGTATGCTTTTCGACACAGCTGCACAATTCCCTTTTGTCAAATCTTTCCGAGAGATTGAACAATATTAAAAAGGACGATCAAGAGAAAACGCGCTTCTCTCGACCGCCCTTTGCTGCTTTATTTCCAGTCCGAATCTTAATTCCTACCGCCCGCCGCACGGGCCAAAGGCTTTTCCGCTGGCTTATGCAGGCCGAAAGCATAATAACAGGCCAAAAGCAACCCAAACCAGGCCGGCGCTACATAGAGGGCCACGCGCGTATCCGGGTCAAAGGCCATGACGATGACTACAAAGACCAGAAACGCCAAAGTAGCCCAGTTGCTCACCGGATACAACAAGGACGGGTATTTTAGCTTCGCTACCTGCTCCGGCGTCAGACTCTGGCGAAAACGCATCTGCGCAATCAAAATAATCGCCCACACCCAAAGGGCGCCCGACGTAGCCACGCTGGTCACATAAACAAACACCTGCGCCGGAACCAAATAGTTCAGAATTACGCCGATAAACAAGAAACAAAAAGACACCAAAATGCCATTGAGCGGCACGCGGTTTTTGCTCAGTTTACCGAAGCAAGCCGGCGCCTTGCCCTGCAGCGCTAGGTTATAGAGCATGCGGCCGGTGCTGAAAATCCCGCTGTTACAGGAAGAAAGAGCCGCCGTGAGCACAACAAAGTTAATAATGCCCGCCGCCGCCGCGATGCCCAACTTTTTAAAGGTAAAGACAAAGGGACTGCCGATGGTCCCCAGCTGATTCCAAGGATAGAGACTCATAATAACGACCAAGGCCCCTACGTAAAAGACCAAAATGCGCCAAAACACCTTGTCAATCGCCGCGGGTATGGTTTTCTCCGGATTACTGGCTTCCCCGGCAGCTACGCCGACCAGTTCAATACCCAAATAGGCGAACATCACCATCACCAAGGACATGACAACGCCTTCAACGCCCATCGGCATAAAGCCGCCATGGGCGACCAGATTCGTCAACCCCGTCGGAATCCCGTCGTTGCCAAGGCCAAAGAAAATCATCATCGCCCCAACGACAATCATCACCAAAATGGTAATAATTTTAATCATGGCAAACCAAAACTCAAACTCCCCAAAGGCGGACACCGCCACCACATTGACAATGGTCATAGCCACCAAGGCCAGCATGGCCGGAATCCACTGCGGCACGTCGGGAAACCAAAACTGCACATACACCCCTACCGCCGTAATCTCCGCCATACAGGTCACTACCCACATAAACCAATAGGTCCAGCCCGTAATATAACCTGCCAACGGACCAATAAACTTGTTGGCATAGGCGCTAAAAGAGCCGCTGACCGGATAGGCTACCGCCAGCTCCCCCAAGGAGCGCATAATAAACAGAATAAAGATGCCGCCAATGATGTACGATAGCAAAAGCGCCGGCCCCGCTGTCTTAATCGCCGTTGCCGAGCCTAAAAACAAGCCTACGCCGATAGCTCCGCCTAAAGCGATTAGCTGAATATGCCGTTCCTTTAACCCTCGTTCTAAATTTTCTTCAAATTCTTTTCCTTTCACCGCGAACTGTACCCCCTTGTGTATTGCCTGCAGCGCTTTTTGTTTCCATAGTATTCACAATTATCCTTCTTTTATCTGGTAAAGTCAACCATCTGTAAGCTGCAATACTGTATACTTTACCATTTTTCGACACACAAAGAAAGAGCGATAGAACAGGCCGGAGAACAGGGCTTGAACAAGAACCGCGACGAGAATCGGCGACGGCGCTGGATGCGCCATGGAGGGGCTATAAACATCGAAAAAGCCGCCGTCAAAACGACGGCGGCAAATTGCAGGGTTCGGAACCTTAACGGTTGTCTACCTTATCCATACAATAGAGATCATGCTGCTCCATACGGTGCCAGGCCAGCTTTTCATACTTTGCTTCGCCATTGGCCAGGTTGCAGTAAGGATCAATAGAAATGCCTCCTCGCGGCAGGAATTTCCCCCATACCTCAATGTATTTCGGCTGCATCAGCTTGAACAAATCCTTCATAATAATGTTCACTACATCCTCATGAAAATCTCCATGGTTACGGAAGCTGAGCAAATAGAGCTTTAAGGATTTGCTTTCCACCATCTTTTCACCAGGAATGTAGCTGATGTAAAGAGTGGCAAAATCCGGCTGCCCTGTCATCGGGCAAAGGCTGGTAAACTCCGGGCAGTTGAATTTTACCCAGTAGTCATTGCCCGGATGTTTGTTTTCAAACGCCTCTAGCACCTCCGGCGCATAAGCGTACTGATACTTTGTATTCTGGCTTCCTAAATGACTGATGCCGGCCAGTTCTTCCTTGCTTCTCGACATATTGTCTCTCCCCTAGCTTTGTTTTGCAGTCCCACAGACTATCTGCCAGTATCTTACCATACTTCGGCCTATTCGCCTATCCATATTGACAAACGCCGCCAAAATTCTGTTTTCTCTCCCGCCCTAGTGAGTTTCAACGCTTCGGCAGATATACCGTACGCTCTAGCTGTTCCAGCCAAGCCCCGCTTTTATGATCAAAGGTCTTGACCACCACCCGGTCCGGGTATAAATAGAGCGAATTCGTCCAGATGGTTTCCCGATCCATATCCGCATTATGAATAGTAGTCACCCGACCAGCGTACACATTTACAGGCGACGCAAAACTTGCATTGGTCGCCGGCGTATGGGTATGCCCTGACACCCAAAGAAAAATTTGCGGATGCCTTTGAATAAGCTCCGCCAGCGCCGCTTCCGGCTGGGCGATAAAATTAGGCGTATTGGCTTCTTTATTATATGGCGCTAGTGTTCCCGCCAAGGGCGCATGAAAAAAGACGATGGTCGGCAGCTGCGGCTTGGCCTCGAGCTGCTGCTGCGCCCAGGCCAGCTGCCGCGGTGAAAGCTCTGTCAAATACTTGCCGTCTAGGGAGTCCGGCGAAAGAAACAGTAACAAATAGCCTGCTTCTTGCTTACTATAATACACTTCCGGCAAATGAAACGCCGCCTTAAAGCGCTCCAGTTTTTCCTGACGTTCTCTTGCATCCGCCCGCAGGTGTTTTCCCTTTTCCGAAAGTGTATCCGCATACATATAGTCATGATTTCCCACCATAGGAAAAAGCGTTTTTTTCAGCGCCTCGAAATAGCGAACTGCATACGCATATTCTTCTACCGTGCCCCGCTCCGCCGTAATATCGCCCAGCACAGCCACTTGCGCTACATCGTCCCAGCCATTAATATCTTGCAGCGTTTTTTCCTTAGCCGCTTCAATTCGCAGCTGTTTCGCCACATCCTGCACCACTTCGGTTCGCACCGGCAAGTGCGCATCTGCCATAAGTACGATACGACTATAAGTCGCTGCAACTCTGGGTTGAGGCAGCCAATAAGACAGCAAGCAAAGTCCCACTACAGCCATGCAAATAAACGCAAGAGGTCCTCGCCCGCGTTGCCAAGGCTTCACCGTTCCCCCTCCTTAAGAAAAGCTACGGCGCGCAGCAACTGCCGCGCACCGTAACTTTCACTCATAATCCGAATTACTTTCCTGTATGGCCTCATAGGCCGCCACAATTTCCGCTTCCACCGTCAAAAAAGCTTTGATCACCAGCGGATCAAACTGGCTGCCGCTGCCTTTTTGTAAAATCTGCCGGCTTTCTTCGTGACTTAACGCCGCCTTGTAACAACGACGCGAACGAAGAGCGTCATATACGTCAGCTACCGCCATAATGCGCGCTGAAACCGGAATCACGCCGCCATTCAAGCCGTCTGGATAACCCGCCCCGTCCCACCGTTCATGATGCCAGCGCACAATTTCAATGCACGTGGCCAAAAACATATTGTGAGGGTACCGCTCGCGCACCGATTCCAAGGTATGCGCGCCAATCAGCGTGTGTTCTTTCATCTTTTCAAATTCCGTCGGTGTCAGCCGGCCCGGCTTGAGCAGAATTCCATCGGGAATGCCATCCTTGCCAATGTCATGAAGCGAGCTGGCTTGCTCCATGGTCCGCACAAAGCTTTCATCCGTTACTTCACCGCACTCCGGAAGCTGCAGCAAGGCTTCCGCCAGCAAGCGGCAGCAAGTACGCACCCGTTCCAAATGGTCGCCGGTTTCGTCATCGCGAGACTCAGCCAATTTGGCCAACGCAAAGATGGTGCTCAACTGGGTATCGGCAATCTCTTTGACCTGAGCCGCCACCATTTGTTCCAGATTTTCCTGGTAAAAATGCAGCTGCAAATGCGTGCGCACCCGCGCCTCAACCTCAGTAAACTGGAACGGCTTGGTCACATAATCTACGCCGCCGGCTTCGAAAGCCTCCAATTTTGCCTTCGCATCGCCTAGAGCACTAATGAAGATAATGGGGATTTGCCGCCACTGTTCCTGTTCTTTCAGCCGCTTGCAAACCTCAAAGCCATTCATTTCCGGCATATTGATATCCAGCAAAATCAAATCCGGCGCTTGCACCTGCACCGCTTTCAGCGCCAACGCCCCAGACGGCGCCAAGCGCACTTGATAGCCTTCTTCTTTAAACATCCTCGCCAAAAGTTCCAAGTTATCCGGCATATCATCGACTACCAGCAATAACGGTTGACGGTTAAACATCGTTTGCTTCACGAAAGGCCCTCCTTCGGCTGCAGCAATTCCAACATCGTTTCAAAAGAAAAAGCCCGCGCCATTTTTGCCAGTTTTTCCGCCAATTCACTATCCAATACTTTGACTTCCTCCAAGAGATTCAAGGTTAAATAGTAGTCCCCGCTTTCCACCGCCCTATACAACTCCATCCGCAGTTCGGGCGGTAAAACATCGAGCTCCTCGCGGCGTACTTTTTCCAAACAGGTCTTTTCTAGCGTCAGCGGTTCCTCTTCCGCATACTGATACTCTACAGCAAGGGCTGTTTTGATTTTATTCAGCAATTCCCCTTCGCGAAAAGGTTTGCTCAAATAATCATTTGCGCCTTCGTCAAATATTTTCTGCCGCTCATCATGAAAGCTGCTCGCCGTAACAGCGATAATCGGCACCTGTTCGTCTTTCAGCCGGACGCGTTTGAGGACCTCGTGTCCGTCCATAATCGGCATCCTCATATCTAAAAGCATCAAATCCGGCTTCCACTCTTCATACAGTTCCAACGCGGCCTGCCCATGCTGCGCACAGCGCGTCTGAAAGCCCAGCGGCTGCAGCAGCTGGGTCAAAAGCTCGCAATTCACCTTCTCGTCGTCGACCAGCAGTACTTTTGGCTTTTTGTCTATAACACGCAAAACACGTCGTTCTTCCATTACAATCTCTTCATCACCGGCTTGTTGCACAAGGACCTGCAGCGTAAAGAGGCTGCCCGCGTCGCGCTGACTGTGCGCTGCAATTCTCCCGCCCATGAGCTTGGCATATTCCTGGCTGATGGCTAAGCCCAACCCCGTGCCGCTGCCTTGAGCCTTACCAGCGTGAAGCTGCTGAAACGGCTTAAAGAGCTGTTCCAATTCTTCCTGGTTCATGCCAGAACCGGAATCTTCCACTTCCAGTTCAAGCCGCACATAACCATCTCCCGCTTCCTGGGCTTGCACGCGCAGCGCCACAAATCCCTCTTGGGTAAATTTCACGGCATTGCCCATTAGATTCAGCAAAATCTGCCGCAGCTTGCCTTCATCCGTTATAATCCGCTCCGGTACGGCTTCGCCCCGTTCCAGCACAAAACGCAGCCCCTTTTCCTCTAAGCGCAGGCGGAACATCTGCTCCACCTCATGCAAAAGCTTATCCAGCGAGCAAGGCGCCAGCTGCAATTTCGTACGGCCAGCCTCCACTTTCGAAATTTCCAGAATGTCGTTGATCAGCCGCAGCAAATGTTCCCCTGCCGTATGAATGCGTTCTAAGTGCTCTTTTTGGCTTGGAGAAAGCGTTTCGTCCCGTTGCAACAACTGTCCAAAACCTAGCACCGCATTCAAAGGCGTACGAATTTCATGAGACATATTGGCCACAAAAAAGCTTTTCGCCAAATTGGCCGCTTCCGCCGCCTCCTTGGCCGTAATCAATTCGGCATTTACAGAAATCATTTCTTCATTCATCGCCATGAGTTCCTGCGTACGTTCTTCCACTTTGCATTCCAAATCATTTTTAGCTTGCCGCAGCTTTTCTTCCGTTTCTTTCAAAAGCGTTATATCGCGAATGACGCCGACAATGAACGGCTCCCCTTGTTCGTTCGTGTAGAGCTTCTTTTTTGTTACAATTGTGTATTTATTTCCACTTACATCGGTAAAGGTTTCTTCATTTACACTTTCCCCGCCGTTAATAAACACCCGTTCATCTTGGTCCCAGAAGACTTTTGCCTCTTCCGGCGGGAAATAATCATAGTCGCTTTTCCCTTGGATATCCGTCGCTTCTTTCCCCATCATACGACACAACGCTTCATTAAAGAGCACCCATTGGTGCGCCCTATTTTTGACAAACACAGGGTCGGGAATGGCTTGAATGATTTTATCCAGATAGTTGCGCGAAGCTACCAGCGCCGCCTCCGCCTGCAACTGTTCCGTCACATTATGCCAGACTAAAAGCAAGCACGGCTCGCCATTCAGTTCCAGCGTATCGCCATAGCAGCGGCCAGAATATACTTCACCGCTCCTCGTTTGCCAAGATACCAATTGCCCCCGCACCGAACCTTCGTCTGTCAAGGCTTGCACCATTTGCCGCCATTGTTTTCCCTCTTGCCATAAGCGGGCTTTGTCGAAGGACTGGCGGCTCATCTCACTTTGGGAATAGCCGAAGGTTGAAAAAAAAGCCGAACTCGCTTCCAGCAGCTGCAAATCCTGCATGCGAACAATCAAAATCACATCAACCGCCTGTTGAAACACTTTGGCGAACTTGGCCCCGGAACGCTCCACTTCGCGGGTATAACCGCGCAAAAGTCCATACAGCATCAGCGCAATAGCAAGGATATAGAGCGTGCCTTTTGCTGTCGCCACTAATGTTTTCATATGCTCTGGAAAAGGCAAGGCATACAAAAGCTGATCCGAGACTGCAATCCAAAGCCAGCTTGCCAGCACATATGCGGCAACAATCTTACCCGGCGTCAACCGGCTCCACTCATTTTTAAGCATATGCGGCCCCTCCTTTTCCAGGCAAAAATCCATCTTTATTATTACGTTTAAATTCCTTGCGCCTATATTGAATCCCTTCTGTATAGGCAGAAAAGTCAAATATTTCTTCGTGCTGCCGAACAGGAGTCACGGGAGGACACGCAGGAGAAGGGACGAAACACAAATCAGAAAACGGCCAGAGAAGTAAAGTAAGAGCTCAATGAGGCTGCGGCAGCCGTGATTGTATTTGAGACTTTTATTGGAGCAAGCCGGTCCGCAGGACGAAAAAGCAGGCTTCCCATTTGAAAAGCCTGCTTCTTGGATTGCTTTATTCCGGCAAATACGAGCAGCAATAATCCGCCACTTGCTTTACCTGCAGTTGAAATTTAGATTTTGCCGGCACTCGGAAGGAATCGCCGCTTTTGACCGTCCGCCAGGTACTTTCTCCCGGCAGCAGTACGTCCATCTCTCCTTGGAGCATTTCCATTAATTCCGCCGCATCGGTGCCAAATTCATATTCTCCAGGCAGCATAACGCCCAAGGTTTTGCGCGTACCGTCCGCAAAAAGCAGCGTCCGGCTGGTCACCTTGCCCTCGAAGTAGATATTAGCTTCTTTTACGGCTGTCACATTTACAAATTCACTCATCATTTTCTCCTCCGCCACACTTACTGTTATCATAGTTGTACGTCAATGTTATTCTCCGCCCGCGCTTATACTCCTGCCCCTGTACAATTGTATACAATTACAGAGTCTTTCTTTATTATCGAAGCGATTTGCTGTATCATAAAATTAGTAAGGAGGTGCATCTTCCATGAACAAAAATGACCTGAGCATCTTAAAGGGAACTTTCCTTCATACCCCCTCGGCCGCCTCGTTTACTTGCCACAAGGAACACTATTTAGCAGTCCGCCAAGGCCGCATCGTATCCTTAACGCCGGAGCTGCCGGAGAAGTACGCAGGCGCCCCCATCGCCGATTACAGCGGCCACTTGCTAATTCCCGGTTTTGTAGATTTGCACACCCATGCTGCACAATTCCGCCAGCGAGGTCTGGGACTCGATTTGCCGCTCTTACCCTGGCTGGAAACGTATACCTTCCCTGAAGAACAGCGTTTTTCTTCCCTTGCCTACGCTCACGAGATCTATGATGCTTTCGCCGCCGAACTGCTGCAACAGGGAACGACCCGTGTTGTTACCTGGGCTACCATTCACGAGGAAAGCGCTCGGTTGCTTTGCCAGGCCTTAGAAAAATACGGCCTGAGCGCCTATGTAGGTAAAGTCAGTATGGACTGCAACTGTCCTGAGTATCTTAAAGAAGATACGACCCAAGCCCTGGAAAATGCCGAGTCGTTTCTATCTTCCTATGTAAAAGGCCCCTTGGTGCGGGGTATCGTTACGCCGCGTTTTGCGCCCACCTGCAGTCGCGAACTGCTCCAAGGCCTAGGACAGCTGGCGGCGCGCTATCAAATGCCGGTGCAGTCCCATCTGTCCGAAAACAAAGAAGAAATCGCCTGGGTGAATCAGCTCTTCCCAGAGCGAGCCGGCTATCATGATGTCTATGACTACTACGGCTTATTCGGCCAAATGCCGACGCTCATGGCGCATTGCGTGCACCTTAGCGAGGCCGCGCTAGAGCGCATGCGCGAAAAACAAGTTTTTGCCGTGCATTGCCCTGATTCCAACCTCAACCTAGGCAGCGGCATCATGCCAGCACGGCGCTTCCTGGACGCAGGGGTTCCGGTAGGCCTCGGCAGCGACGTCGGCGCCGGACACACTTTCAGCATGCCCCAAGCCATCGTCCGGGCCGTGCAGCTTTCCAAGCTGGCCTTTTTGCAGGATGCATCGCAAAAGCCGCTTACTCTCAGTGAAGCTTTTTACCTGGCTACTAAAGGAGGCGGCCGTTTTTTCGGGCAGGTCGGCAGCTTCGAAGCCGGCTCTGAGCTAGACGCGCTGGTGCTGCAGCCAGCAAGACATCTCCAAACGGCTTCCCCTGTAGAGCAGTTGCAGCATTTTCTCTATACCCAAAATGCTGCCGCCATCACCACCCGCTACATTGCAGGCAAACAGCGTTCTTAACGCTGCACCGCCCCTCCATTTTCCGTGCCCTTTAAAGTAAAAATAATTCTAGCAGGAAAATACTTTTCTTTGTCGAAATTGTTTCTTAAAATGCTTTAGACGGAAAATTAAGACCTTATGTTTTTCTGCAGCATTTTTTGGTTTATGTGACCTGCATCACAGACGCCGCGTAAAGCTCCTTGGTATACTACGTTTGTCAACAGAACTGCATTACCTATAACTTCAGCAGTTTTCACACGGATTTACTGTCACTTTGCATATTATAAGGAGGGAACACTATGTCAATGTTTTGCTTTCAGTGTCAAGAAACAGCTAAAGGAACCGGTTGCACCATGCGCGGCGTCTGCGGAAAAACGGCGGATGTAGCCAATCTGCAGGATCTTCTGATTTACACCCTTAAAGGAATTTCCGCGTATGCTTTGGAAGCCCGTGAAGCCAAGCTGCCTACAGGCGGAGCGGACAAATTCATCATGGAAGGTCTTTTTGCCACCATCACCAATGCTAACTTCGACAAAGAACGTTTTGTCGCTTGGATCAAGGAAGCCCTGGTGGTACGCGAAGACGTCAAAAACGCCTTAATCAAAGCTGGCTTGACACCTAAAGCCGCTCATGACAGCGCGCTGTGGTATGCTGACAATGTCGAAGCGTTTGAAGCCAAGGCGGCTACGGTCGGTGTCCTCTCTACCGAAAATGAAGATGTTCGTTCCTTGCGCGAACTCATTATTTACGGCGTTAAAGGCATGGCCGCCTATGCCGAGCACGCTTATGTTTTAGGCTATGCAGACGACGCCATTTTCGCCGCTATGGAAAAAGCCCTGGTCGCTACCACCAACAACGCACTTAGCGCAGACGAGTTGGTTGCCCAGGTCATGGAATGCGGCAAATTCGGTGTGGACGTTATGGCGCTCTTGGACAAAGCCAACACCACTACCTACGGCTCGCCGGAAATTACCAAAGTCAACCTTGGCGTACGCAACAACCCGGCCATTCTTATTAGCGGCCACGACCTCAAAGACCTCGAAGAACTGCTGGAACAAACCAAAGGAACCGGCGTCGATGTCTATACGCACGGCGAAATGCTGCCGGCTCATTATTACCCCTTCTTCAAAAAATATGACAACTTTGTCGGCAACTACGGCAACTCCTGGTGGCTGCAGGATAAAGAATTTGAAACCTTCAACGGTCCTGTGCTGCTGACCACCAACTGTCTGGTGCCGCCTAAGGACAGCTATAAAGACCGCGTTTATGTCACCGGTGTTGTCGGCTTTGAAGGACTCAAAAAGATTGCCCCTCGCCAAGCCGGCAAAACGAAAGACTTCTCGGCCCTCATCGCCCATGCCAAACAGTGTCCTTCGCCTACCAAGCTGGAAGACGGCGAAATCGTCGGCGGCTTCGCCCACAACCAAGTGCTGGCCCTGGCTGACAAAGTCATTGAAGCCGTAAAAAGCGGCGCCGTAAAACGCTTCTTCGTTATGGCCGGCTGTGATGGCCGTATGAAGAGCCGCGACTACTACAGCGAGTTCGCTAAAGCTCTGCCGCAGGATGCCATCATTCTCACCGCTGGCTGCGCCAAATACCGTTACAACAAGCTGCCTCTCGGCGATATCGGCGGCATCCCCCGCGTTCTGGACGCTGGTCAGTGTAATGACTCCTATTCCTTGGCCGTTATCGCCTTGAAACTCAAAGAAGCTTTCGGCCTGGACGATGTCAACAAGCTCCCCATTTCCTACAACATTGCTTGGTACGAGCAAAAAGCCGTTATCGTACTGCTGGCGCTGTTGTACCTGGGCGTGAAAAACATCCACCTCGGTCCTACGCTGCCTGGCTTCCTCTCGCCTAATGTCGCCAAGGTTCTCGTGGAAACTTTCGGCATTGGCGGCATTACCAATGTAGAAGACGACCTGAAAATGTTCTTCTCCTAAAAAGCGCCTTAAAGCCCGTCCAAAAGGACGGGCTTTTTTCGTACTTCTGCGAGTAACAGCACAATGTGAGAAGATGAGGATTGAACAAGAGTCGCGATGAGAATCGGAGGATAAGACGGAGGGTTACGGGATGCACGTTTTTGGTTCGGGAGAACCGTCCCCCTGAACCAGAATGGCCGCCACCGCCTCTATCGAGCCCTCCCTTTACTCACTTTACTCACTTTACTCTTGTTTAAAATCACGTGCCTTGTTCTTCTCCTGCGTACCCTCCCGCGACTCTGATTCTCTTGTTCAATCTTGGGATTAATCTTGACATAAGCAATTTTAAAGCCGTATAGTTTGTATAATAGTAATCCTAGCAGTCTTACTAAAAATAAAAATAGAAAGAAGGCTACATTTATGAAATGGTCATCTTGTTTTAAAGCCTATTTTACAGCCTTAGCTCTTGCCCTTTGCCTGTCTATCCCCGGTACGGCAGCCGCAGCGGAACTTCCGGTCGGCGTCGTGGATATTATGTATGTAATCAATAATCATCCCGATGTAGCCCAAGCCAACGCAACCCTGCAGACCGAGCAAACACAACTGCGCCAAGAGTTTACTACAAAATCCGCCGGGTTGAGCGACCAAGACAAACAAGCCCTGGACCAGCAGCTTGGCAAGCAACTGGCGCAAAAACGCCAAGAGCTATTTAAGCCCATTGCCGACAGCATTCAAGTCGCTATGAAAGCCGTTGCCGATGAAAAAGGCTTCTCTCTAGTCATCTACAAAAACAGCGTCGCCTTAGGCGGCACGGATATCACCCTCGATGTCCTCCAAAAGCTAAAAAAGTAGAGCTCGGTAGACAAACAAGAGTCACGTGAGTCAAGGGAGGACACGCTGAGGGTTACGCAAAAGGCAGCAGGCCGAAAACCTGCTGCCTTTTTAATTGGGCTCCAAAAAGTTCGAACAGTCTATGATAAATCAAAGCCACGATTCTAACTCCATAAAAAACCGTAGCCCTCCCTTTACTCACTTTACTCCTGTTAAAATAATCCTCTATCGTACCCTCCGGTCACTCTGATTCTCTTGTTCGTTTTTTGCTCATTTTTCGTTCTTCATTATTTCGGATAGTTTTCCTTCGCGGGCAGCCATTCCGTCAGCAGATAGTTCGCTTGGCCGCCTTCTATTTTACGCTGAAACTGCGCCTGATAGGCAGCTTCTATCGTCACCTGCCAGCCAGCGGCTTTCCAGCTTTCCGGCATCGCCAGCGGATCGCCGTTAAAACCGGCAGGAGCGCGATAAATATCGACAATAGCCGCATAGTGTTCATGCCCTTTATCTTTTAACGTGCGAATTCGAGCAAAACGAACTTCGGCGGCTACCTCTTCCGATGCCTGTTGCTTCACGACACCACTAAAAAAATCAGGCAACGATATTTTCTCCTGCGGCAGCGCGTTCTGTCCGACTACACTCATACTTTGCAGCTGCGCACTGATTTGCGTCCCGTCGCCGCTGTAATAATCCCGTCGTACCAAGCCTACTTCCGGCGCATAACAGGCTACCAGCACCTCGTTGGGCCTAGTCAAGGATCGCGCCTGCACCTCCACGACGCCGGAAAATAATCCTGCCGGCACCCACACCGTCTTAGTAACACTAAGCAGGCGATAGCTCCAAGCACCGTCTTCCCAGGTTGCGCCTTGCTGCAGCGGTCCCTTAAGAAGCAGTAGCTCTTGATTAGGCTTAGCGGCAAGCAAGTCTCCCGCAGGTTCACTTTCACTCAGCACTACTTGCTGCACTACAGCCTCTTCCGTCACGGAAAAGACTCTTGCCACCTGCGCCCCGCCATTATTGTCCGCTACTTGCACCCGCCCATCCTTGACTTGCGTCACCGTCCGCGTAAAACCGGCAAACTCTTGTCCATACCCAATATAGTTCCAACTCTGCCCCAGGGCGACCGGAAAAAAATGGCGCACATCCGCCAGTCTGAATTCTTCCGCCGACATGCAATCTTGGCAAGGCCCCTTCTCGCTATGCGCCAACGCAGCAGAAGGCCAGCCGGTCCATAAGGCCGCGCAGGCTAACGCCGCAACGGCTAAAGAGCATTGTTCCTTCAAAAACTTCATCCCAACCACCTTTCTTCTGGTTCAGGGGGACGGTTCTGCTGAACCAGTCCCCCTGAGTCAATCTGCTACAGTACCAGCCAAGCATAAAAAAAGAACCCGATGCCAATGGACCCCACAACAACGCCCACACTCCAGTAGCCATAGTTTTTACTGATCGCCGACAAGGACGACAGCAAAATTCCCACCTGCAAAAACATCAACGCCTGGCCGAACATTGTATTATACTGGCTGGCAGCGTCTCGCTCCGCTTCCAGTTTCTGCGCATCTTGGATAATTTCATTTTTTTCTTTTTTGTACCGTTTGATTTCCTCTTCATAGACTGCTATTTGCTTAACAACCGCTTCTGTACGCACTCCCGGGGGCATCAAAGCCGCCATGGAGTCTCGCTGCACTTGATACTGCGTTTCTTTGATGCTTTTTGCCTGATAGTACGCCCATTGATCCGAAGCGCGATTTTGCGCCAGCACCATGCGATTTCCATATCCAGCCGCCTTAAACGAAGCAATCGTGGCGCACGCCGCCAAAAGCAGTGTCGTAACCGCGATGACCGTTGTCAGGTGATCTTTCCACGTTTTTTTCTCATTCTGCCTGTCTGCCATAATAGCCTCCCCAATTAGTAGTTCTCCTATATTCCCTCTGTACGCCGCAAACTCCTGCCTGCTTTTGCGAGTTGACACCCGCTCCCAAAAGAGTATACTAAAAGCAAGCGAACTTATTCTCAGGGCGGGGTGAAATTCCCCATCGGCGGTATCCCGGCACAGCCGGGGAGCCCGCGAGCGCTTTTTGCCTAAAGCAAGAAGGTCAGCAGAACTGGTAGCAAGCCAGTGCCGACGGTTATAGTCCGGATAGAAGAGGATAAGGCAGTTGCTAACGCATTGGCAAGTTCCGGCGCTTTTTCGTCCGGCTTGTTTTACTGCGTTGCTTTTACTGTCTCTTTCTTGCCCTGATTCTGGTAAGTCCGACTTAGCATTAAGGAGGAGTATTACTATGAATCAATCTTTACTTCACTCTTTTGGCACACCCGCAGAACGGGTGGAAAACGCGCTCGCCGCCTTGCGTCAAGGACAAGGCGTCCTGGTCACCGATAATGAGGACCGGGAAAACGAGGGCGATATTTTTTTTGCCGCCCAAAGCTTGACACCACAGCAAATGGCCTTGCTCATTCGCGAAGGAAGCGGCATTGTCTGCCTGTGTCTCACCGAAGAAAAAACCGCCCAGTTAGGCCTGCCGATGATGGTTGCAAACAACACCAGCAGTTTCCAGACCCCCTTCACCATTTCCATTGAAGCCGCTCAAGGCGTGACTACCGGCGTATCCGCAGCAGACCGTGTCGCCACCGTCAAAGCCGCTGTTGCCGCTGACGCTTCCGCCGCCGATCTGCGCATGCCCGGACATATGTTTCCGCTGCGCGCCCGAAAAAACGGCGTTTTAGATCGCCCCGGTCACACCGAAGCCAACGTGGATCTCATGCGCCTTGCAGGCTTAGCACCAGCCGGCGTTCTCTGCGAACTCACTAATCCTGACGGTACTATGGCCCGTCTGCCGGAAATCGCCGCTTTTGCCCAAAAACACGCCATGCCGGTTGTGACGGTCGACGATATCATCGCTTACCGCTTGCAGTTTGACTAACGTTGTTGAATAGAGCCGTCGACGCTATAGCTGCGCCGGCGGCTCTTTTTTCAACTTCGCATTCCTTGTTTTCTCCATTCCCCTCTGTTACTCTGTTCCTCCCTTAATAAACAAGCAGTAGCTTCGATTTTCTTCTTTAATCGCAGTATTTCTCGATATATGTTTTTGTAGATTCTTTGGCTAGA
>SAAJ01000048.1 GCA_009929485.1 Negativicutes bacterium | reverse complement strand
ACAGGCGCATTGAACGCTTTGTTGATGGCGTAGCTGGCGCGAGCGGTGTATTGCAGCTCCAGATGGCCTGCGTCATTGCCGTATACGTCGCCGAAGGTGCGGTCCAATTCTTTCAGGGCCACTTCAACTGCGCGGCGAGCGTCAGACACTTCTTCCGCACCAAAAATGATGAGACATCCATGACCAGCACCGCCTTTAGTATCACGGGCCAGTTCGATGGTGACGATTTCCGTATTGGTCGCTTTAACCGCTTCGTCCGCCGCCATAATGTGCGGGCCAGCGCCGGTACGTCCGCCGATGATGCCGATAGAGCGGAATTTGGGATCCAGCTTCATCTGTGCATGCAGCATAGGATCTACATTAGCAATTACCAAACCGATGGTATCGCCGATAGCGGTACCTACGTATTCGGTCATACCCGGGTTGGCTGCGCAAGCGGCAGCAGTCGGAGCTTCAGTCGGAGCAGCGGCTCCTTGAGACTCCATGCGTTTTTTAATTTCGTCCATAACCTTGTCAATTAACTGTTCTTGCATATGTCTTCCACCTCCAAATTAACTCTTAAACCTGTTTCGGCAGAATGCTTTCCACATCCGTGTGGGGGCGAGGAATGACGTGTACGGAGACAACCTGGCCTACTTTGCCGGCAGCAGCGCTGCCAGCGTCGGTAGCCGCCTTAACAGCGCCTACGTCGCCACGTACCATAACCGTCACCAGGCCGGAGCCGATTTTTTCGTAGCCAACCAAATGTACATTGGCCGCCTTGACCATGGCATCAGCCGCTTCAATGGCGCCGACAAGACCTTTTGTTTCCACCATACCCAACGCTTCGTTCATTTTATGTCCTCCTTTCCTCCGGCGGATGAGTTGCGGTCCATCTGTTCCAGACAATCCGTCAATTCATCCAAGCCTTCACCTGTATGGGAAGAGACAAAGAACACAGGCTCTTTGACTCCCGCCTGCACTAAAAATCGTCTTGCGCGTTCACGATCCGCCTTTTCTAAATCCACCTTCGTGACTACGCCCACCACCGGTCTGGTAAACATGCCTGCAAAACCGGGAGGCAGCACCGGCATTCTCTGAGAAGCATCCTGCACAATCAGCACGCCTGCCGCTTGCATGGAAGTCACCAAGAGCGCCGAGTAAAAACGCGGGATTTGCGCGTATTCCCCTGGAGTATCGATAGCATCGTCGTAAAATTCAATATCACTAGTCTTGCTGACTTCCTTCGCCCGCTGCCCCAAGGCATACGCCAGCGACGTTTTGCCAGCGCCTACAGCGCCTACCATCATGACCTTGCGTTTAACCGTAGGTTTCATAGGTCAGGACCTAGTAATGCGAGTCCCGGTGAAGCCCAGGCCATCCATCAGTACGGAATTCACCTGACGCAGAGCCGCTTCCACAGCAGAAACGCTGCCCACCAGCACCACAGAACCGGTAAAACGATCCATAAATCCAATGTCCACGGCCGCCGTCTTGGTGGCTACATCTGCAGCAATCAAAGCCGCTTCGCAAGGAGTAATGGTCAAGATACCGATAGCGCCGCCCTCTGCTACACCCAGCTTTTCACAGAGCACCGCTTTCGGATGGGCGATCAAATGCGCCAGGGTCACCTGTTTTCCTGGTACATATTCTTGTACAACTCTCTGCTTTTCCATACTCATCGGCCTTCCTCACAATCTTCACAAATAATTCGACGATTCTACATGTGTATTAATTGGCGATTGCCTTCATTCTCCCTTGAGTCCTTGTTGCTCCCCTACTGAAGTTCCTTGCTGCCCCCAACCTCCTGTTTAGACAAAAATACACTCCTCTTTTTTGAGATAAGAAGATTTTGCGGATCTTTCCGAATTTTTTTAATATAAAAGCAAAAAAAGACTGCCCGAAGGCAATCTTTTTTTATGGCAGGTTTACTATGCTATTTTCTACAAGTTTCTTAGACTTTTGTTTTTTCGCCGCGCAGTTCTTGCCGATACTGATTGGGCGTCATTCCCATAGACTGGCGGAAAACACGGCAAAAATAGCTGGCGTCTTGATAGCCTACTTCCGTGGCAATCCGCACCACCGTGTAGTCCGGATCTAAGAGAAGCTTTTTAGCCCGATCCAGGCGTACTCTGGTAATAAAATCTGCAAAATTAAAGCCTTTTTCCTTTTTAAATAAACGACTGAAATAAAAAGGACTCAAATGCACGGTCTGAGCCACTTCTTCCAGCGGCAGGTTGCGATGGCAATTAGCGACAATATACTCGCAGGCTTTATTCATAACCCGCAAATTCATGCTATTGCGGTTTTCCAACATGTTATCCAAAAACTGATCCAGCGCTTCCATCATCCAGCGCTCAATATCGCTTTGCTCCTTGCATTCATTCAGACGCTGAATGCAATAGAAATTGAGTAATGTCAGCTTGTCCAAACTAGCGCCGCCTTCCACCGCCGACCGCGAGAGCACCACTAACAGCTCCAGCACACATGCTTTGACGGTTTCCAAGCGTGTTTTCTTCGCAAAAATCTCACTTAAAAGACTTTTTAACGCTTCTTTGGCTTGCTTGCGGTCGCCACAGCGTACTTTATCCAAAACAGCCCGCTCCGCATGGAAAGGATAATGAAAAGGCCCTTCGCTCAAATGCGGCGCATCTTCAATATGAATCACTTGGCTGCTGCCCAGATAAAACCGCTGCCGCAGCGCACTCATGGCTTCGTGATACGAACGGTAAATATCCCGCGGATCCCGATAATAGCGGCCAACGCCAATCGTAATGCTAAGGCCCAGTTCCTCACTCACCACACTGCGAATGCTCTCCGCTTCCAACGCCCCCGCTTTGGCTATATCCGCATTCTCCGCGTTCTCCAAGCCCAGTAATACGACAATATTGTCGCTCCCTGTAGGCGCCACCAGCGCTGCCTTGCCCACGCCGCTGCGCGCCCGCACCGCCCGGCAGATGCTTTGATGCAGCCGCTGCTTCATGCCCTGCTTTTCTAGTTCCGACGCCTGCAGTGTCAGTTTGCGAAAATTATCAATATCAATGACCAGCGCCACGCCCGGGTCTACAGCCAAGCCCAAAAAGCTGGCCCGTTCCCGATAATGCGTCATTTCCTCCACTTGTCCGGAAATAAGGTCATACACAAAAGACATCTGAATAAACGGCATGGCCTCGGCCACGCTTTTACGCAAGGCTTCTTCTTCTTGGTGCTTGCTTTTCATAGCCTTAACGCCTTCAGCCACCTTGCGCAAGGTTTCCGTAAGCTCTTCCGGCCGCACCGGTTTCAGCAAATATTCCACAGCCCCCATGGAGAGGGCCTGTTTAGCATAGCTGAACTCGTCAAACGCCGTCAGCATCACAATGCGCGTATCAGGCAACAGCACTCGAATGCTTTTCGCCGCCTCCAAGCCGTTGATCTCCGGCATGCGGATGTCCATCAGCACAATATCCGGCCGTTCTTCCATGGCCAGCCGGACAGCGCTGGCGCCATCGCCTGCCTCACCGACAATCTGAACCTGCGGATAGTTTTTTTCAATAATGAAGCGCAACGCTTGCCGCTCCAATTGTTCGTCGTCGGCTATCAACAGCGTATACATACAACTACTCCTTCCAGAATGCTGCCGGTCTTCCCTGACCAGCCTTCTGCGATCATTTAATTATGCCGAAACGGCAGGCGCAGCTTTACCGAAGTTCCTTCGCCAGGCACGCTTTCCACCGAAAGGCCGTATTGTTCGCCAAAAAAATGACAAATGCGCTTATGTACATTGATGATACCTAAGCCGGTTGTCTGTCCATGTGAATTTTGCCGCCGTTCTTCCTGGAACAAGCTCTGCAATCGTTCTGCGGGCATCCCCACGCCGGTATCGCGCACCGTCAGTACCACATCCTTGTCGTCCATGCGCCCTTCCAAGAAAATACTGCCGCCTTCCACCCGGTTTTCCAACCCATGAATGATGGCGTTTTCCACCAACGGCTGCAACGTCAGCGCTGGAATCAGCCCCTCTAAAAGGGCTGCGTCAATCTGAATATCCGAGGCAATGCGATCGCCAAAGCGAACCTTTTGAATGGTCAAATAATCCCGCGTGAATTTGACCTCTTCTTCTATCGTACGCAGCACGTCAATGTCTCTCAGATTATTGCGCAGCAAGTCCGCTAAGGCATACACCACTTCCTGAGTTTTTTCCGCCCCTTCCAGCAAAGCCAACCGCGCAATGGTGTTCAACGTATTGAATAGAAAATGCGGATTAACCTGGGACTGCAACGCCTTCAGCTCTGTCACCTGCAGCAGACTTTCCAGCTCCGCCTTGGCCTTCATCTCCAGCATCAGCTGTTTTTGCACTATATTAGCTAAGCCGATCTCCACAATGTAGTTGGACATGATATAAATCAGATCCGCCCCGGCCTTAATGCGATGCTCCGGCACAATTTCCACATGATCAAAAAGCTCGCCGATTTTTTCCTTATCTACCGGCAAATCCGCCACACGGCGATACATTTCTTCTTTAACTTCCTTGATATCGCTATGCTCAGTCTCCAATACCACCTGGCCAGCCAAAAACGCGCCAATGTACTCATCCTGCACAATAATCGGCGCCGCTAAGTCCGTCAGGCCGCTATGACAAAGATATACCACCGGACGTTTATCCTGCGTAGCCCGGCGGCCGCTTTTATCATCGCAGTTCATACAGCGGCGAAATCCCTCATCAAAGGAGCGAACATAATTGCAAAAACAAGCGAAATGGCTGGGCTTGGTAATCGGGCGGCCTTCGGGATCCACTATAACTGCCGCCAGTCCCGTGGCTTCTGCAAACTTATCTTGAATCTCTTGCAATACACTAGTGTCAACAATTTCACTTAACGTAAACCGGCTGACTTGCATGTTCCATTCCCTCCATCCTTTTACGACGCATCCGGCAGGTTTTTGTCTTGTCAAAGTTTTCGCATAAATGAATACTATTAGTTATGCGGATACGATTTTCCTGCGTCAGGATTTCGGGATGTGAAATTTTTGTCATGCACCGCCAACTTCTTTGGCAATATTTTACAAGGCAGCTCGTTGCTCTTTTTCCGGCGCCGCGGGAATAAAATCGGTAATCCGCGCCATATTGTGCAGCGTATAGAGCATGGTCTTCAGCAAAAATACCATCAACACGGCTCCTGTCCCTTCGCCTAAAGCCATATTGGCTTTCAGCACCACTTCCTCCGCCGGAATGTTTCCTAGCAGCAAGGAATAGGCCATCCCCGGCTCTCTAGACAGATGAGAGGGAATGGCATGCTTTTCCACCCCCGTATCCAGCCGCGAAGCGCAAATATAGGCAACCGCCGTAATAAAGCCGTCAATGACAAAGGGCGTTTTTAAGCGCGCGCATTCCAACATGGCGGCGCAAATAGCTACCATATCAAAACCGCCTACACAGCGCAGAACATCCTTGGCGGTCTGAAACTTTTCTTTATGCAGCTCCACACCTTTAGCAACCACCTGGCATTTGTTTTTAATCAATTCGCTGGTTTGCAACCCCGCGCCGCCGCCAACGATAAACTCCGGTAAAATACCTGTTAAGCCGTGGAGTACTGCCGACGAGGTAGTAGTGTTGCCAATCCCCATCTCTCCCAAAGAAATTAAATTGTAGCCTTTCGCCACTAGTTGACAAACCTGTTCTTGTCCGGCTTCCCAGGCAACCGCAAATTCCGTCTCCGTCATGGCTTCGTCTTTGAGAAAGCTACGGCTGCCCATGGCCGCTTTACGAGAAATTCCGGTAAAAGGTCTTGTAGAATTGACGCCAACATCAATGACCCGATAAGGTATGCCGCACTGCTGGCAAAAACAGCTGATCGTCGCCCGGCCATCCACCATATTCTGCGCCTGCAAATAAGTAATCTCCTCAGGGTCTTTGGCCACACCTTCGGAAATGACGCCATTATCCGCCGCAAACACTAAATGAAAGGGCTTAAGCTCTGTTTTCACTTCGCCCCAGGACAGCACCATCTTTTTTAGGTATTTTTCTAACAAACCCAGGCTATGACGAGGTTTAGCCGCCCCGTCAATCCATTCGTTCACTTCCTGTTCCAAACTCATAAAAACCCCTCCTTCAACACGTTCAGCTTGCAACTGTCGTACCAGCGGGGATGGAGGATATAAAAACAGCCCAGCCACAAAGGCTAGGCATCTCTTCTTGAAGTGTACCTATCCTTCTGGCATTCCCCTTGGCGCGAGGGTTCATGACAGCCAAAACAGGCAGGTATCCTGGCTAACGGTTCTTCAAGCTTCCTGCACCTTCCCGGTTTCCCAGTGGCATACGCAAGCGCTCTCCCCGAATACAGTGGCGCGACCGCATCGTTTACAGGCCAATGGCCTGTCCGAACTTCCCTATTCTCCTCCGGTTTTCTCAAAGCTTCCGAAGGCACCTGTTTGGTGGCATCCTTTTTCAGTTGTCTTGAAAATTCTTTTCTCTGATAAGCAAATTAAATCCTGCCTCGTTGAAGCGGCTCGACAAGATAATGGGCAAGGTAGTCAAAATACTCCTATTCTTTACACATCTATCCTTGTAGCCTGTCCATGTTCAATCGCCACATCCCAAAGTTGCTGCAACGATTTTTCTTGCAGCAAACATAATAAAACGCGAATGGTGCCTCCATGAGCCACCACCGCAATTGCTTCCTCTTCTTGATGCGCTTCACGAATCGCCTGCAGCGCCGGCCACGCTCGTTTTGCCAGCTCGCAAAAGCCCTCGCCCTCCGGCGCACATCCCTTCTCAGGATGCTCATACATTAAGCTCAATTCATCCGCCCATTTTTCCATAATTTGCTCATACCGCAGACCTTCCCACAAGCCGAAGTGAAGTTCTCGCAGTTCCGGCTTCTGCTGCACCCGCACCCCATGCGGCTGCGCTATTGTCTCCGCCGTTTCTACAGCCCTTTTTAAATCGCTGGCATAGACCGCCATCAATGGCTCGTTAGCTAATAAGGCCGCCGTTTCCTGCGCCTGCCGCCGCCCAGTTTCATTCAAGGGAATATCGCTATGCCCCTGATACCGTTTGGTCCGGTTCCATTCGGTTTCACCGTGTCGCACAAACCAAATTCGCATGCTTTCTCACCTCTAACATTTTGACGAACATTCTCTTCCAACTACCGCCGGACCTCTACCCAACCCTAACGCCAGAAGACAAATACCGCCAGTGCCCCCAACTGGGATAATTCAATGATCGCTCCATATACATCTCCGGTCAGACCGCCAAGAATGCCAGCCGCATAGGAAGCTACCGCCCAAGCAACCAAGGAAGCCGCCAGTCCTGCCGCTATCGCCTCCCCGCCCAATGGCGCCAGCAATAAGAGTGTCAGCAATAAGCTCGCCCAAACGGTCAGTCCCCCAGCATACTGCCCAAAGCCCTGCCCCAATCCTTGCGGACGAGCATAGGGATAATGCACAAGTGGCGCTACCACAGCCCAACGTCCAGCTATAGGCATCACCAGCAAAGCCATCGGTAGCGAGTATATCGGTATATCCAAATAGAACGAGTACTTCACAAGCATTAGCAGCGCAAAAGACATCGCCCCATACGCCCCAACCCGACTGTCTTTCATAATTTCCAACATTCGTTCCCGGGAACGTCCGGAAAAAATTCCGTCCATCGTATCCATAAAGCCATCGCAATGCAGCCCGCCGGTCAGCATAATCTCCAATAAAATCAACAGTGCCGCCGCTGCATGCATCGGCAGATTCTCACCAAAAAGCTGCACCATCCCCCAGGCGCAGCCGCCCAGAACTAAGCCAATGACGCCCCCCGCCCAAGGGAAAAACCGCACGCTCCGCCCCAGCGCCTCTAAAGACCAGTCCACTTCCTTTATCAATTGAAATCGCGTCAAAAACTGCAAAGCCCGTATAAAATCTGCTACATATCCTGCTTTCAACCAACACGCCTCCCAAGTCGATTTACGCAGAGGAGCAAAGGTAACAGAGAAAGGACCGAGAGCTTAATGGTTTTATAATAACCACAAGCCCTCCCTCTACTCCCTATACTCCTGTTTAATCCAGTTCTTCTCCTGCGTACCCTCCGGTCACTCTGGTTCTCTTGTTCACTCCATTATTTCTCCCTAATTGCAAAGCTTTCCTTCCCTAGAACACGTTCATCTTTTGCGGTTTCACCGTCTGCTCTTGCTATGCTCTCGGAAAGATATTGCCAGGATCACGCCCGAATGATACGATTGTGATATTATGAACAATCTTTACAAAAGGAGGGCGTCTCCATGTCTGGAAAAGCCTTTGAGTATTTCATGCCTCCCGTCAGCATCTTGGGTCGCGACTGTTTAAAGGAAATTCCCCGCTACACCAAGTCCATGCGTTTTCGCAAAGCGCTCATTGTCAGCGATAAGGTGCTGGTAGATATCGGCCTGATTGCTTCTCTTACCAACGTGCTGGAAGAATCCGGTATCTTCTACATTATTTACGACAATGTATCCCCCAACCCGACGGTCGAACAGGTAGATTACGGCCTGCGTCTTTTTCAAGATAACGGCTGCGATTTTCTCATTTCCTTCGGCGGCGGCTCTCCCCATGACTGTGCCAAAGGCATTGCTCTTTTAGCCACTAACGGCGGCAGCATCCATGATTATGTCGGCCTTAACCAATCGAAAGCGCCATCCGCACCGCTGATTGCTGTCAATACCACGGCGGGTACCGGCAGCGAGCTAACTCGTTTTTGCGTAATCACCGATGAAAAGCAGCACAAGAAAATGACCATTACCGATTGGCATGTTACCCCCATTGTCGCCGTCAGCGACGCCTGCCTTATGACCGCCATGCCTCCGGGGCTAACGGCCGCTACCGGCCTAGACGCCCTTACCCATGCGGTAGAAGCTTATGTTTCCACCCAAGCCACGCCGGTAACCGACTGCAAGGCCTTAAAGGCTATTGAGCTCATCGCCAAGCATCTTCCTACCGCCGTAGTCGACGGCCAGGATTTAGACGCCCGCGAAGGCATGGTTTACGCCGAATACCTTGCCGGCATCGCCTTTAACAATGCCAGCCTGGGCTATGTCCACGCCGCCGCTCACCAGCTTGGCGGTCGCTACGGCCTCCCACACGGCTTGGCGAACGCCCTCATGCTTCCGGCTGTAACAGATTTCAATCTTGTCGCTATCCCCAAGCGTTATGCCGACATCGCCCGCGCCATGGGCCAGTCCATCGCCGGCCTTTCTACAGCCGACGCCGCACGATTGGCGCCAGCGGCCATGCGCAGCTTAATTGAAACATTAGGCACGCCGCAGCATCTGCGCGAGGTGCGCGGCTTTAACGAAGGAGACATTCCGCTCCTTGCCGCTGGCGCCCTGGAAGACATCACCGGCGCTACCAACCTGCGCCGCGCCACCCAAGAAGAAATGGAAGCCATCTTCCGGGCCGTGCTGTAATAGGAAATTTCAAACAAGAGTATAGGGAGTAAATGGAGGGTTCGACTGAGGATTTAAAAATACACTAGAATAAACAAACGGGGCTGTAGATACGTATTGACAAGTATCTACAGCCCTTCTTTTTTCTTACCTCAAGCTTCATTTTCTTCAATCTTAAGGAGCCGATGATTAAAAGAGCACGCCGCCACAACTAGAAATTTATCCGTCAGTCTAGAAAGAAAGCCGCAAGAATAGCATCGCTATGCCGAGACTTTCTGACAACGTCTGACGAAAAAATATCTGTCGTGGCGTGGATGCGAATAAATCAACGGTTCCGTTTAATACAACGCTATGCCCAGGGGAGTCACCAAAAGCGGATGCGGCGGCACATGCACCGGCCGGCCAAAGGCTTTGCCAAAAGCTTCCTCAAAGCCATCCAAGTAGGCCGTTCCGCCCACTACATATACCTCTTGCTTTTCACAATCGCCGCATTGATTCATCATTTGCTGCGTCACAGTAGCCATCTTTTCTATTACCGGCAAGACGATAGGCATAATTTCGCGATGTCTTGATGTATCGCGTTTAATCAGTTCCGCCTCTTCAAAAGAAATATGGTACGCCCCTGCCAAAGCCAAGGATAAATGAGTTCCGCCAGTTGGCTCATCAGCAGAAAATACCATTTCTCCGTTGCGCAAGACCGCAATGCCGGTTGTACCGCCGCCAATATCGACCACTACGCCGTCATTGATCCCCAGAGCTTTCGCCGCTGCAACAGGCTCGTCCACCTGTCCGATGGGTTCAATGCCTGCGCCAGCAATGACATGGCTGCACGCCTGCGCGTTGCGGCCTACCGTTCCAGGCGGCACCGCCGTAGCTCCGCACTCCAGCTTAACACCAACAATGGTTTCTACTTCTTTTTTCAGTTCTTCTACGATATTCATAGCGCCTCGGAAATCCACCACCAAACCGTCACGCACCACCGTAGCCCAGCGCATAGCACCGGCTACCGGCAAGCCGGCCTCATCCACTACGACAAGCACCACATCTGCCGTCCCCAAGTCCACGCCCACCCGGTACGGACCTGGCGCGCCGGTCCATTTTTTTTCTTCAATCAATTGCTGCAATTGATATATTTTCTCGTATGCCTCCATCACTACATCCTCCTGCTCCACCAAATACGAAAAATAACGGGGATTACGATTTACACAGCGACGGCACGTGAAGTGCCTAGTGCCGGATGCGCCATGGATGGCATAGCATCCGGTCTCCACCAGAAAGGTATCAGAGAAAGGCCAAAGATTATTATATCTTCTCTCTGTTACCTCTGGCCCTTCCTCTGTTCCTCTGTGTTCCGTTCCTTTCCCCGTTCCCACGACTCACAGCATTCTTTTTTTCCGCAAGAACAGTCCAGCTAAAGCGCTCGACAGCAGCGACAGCATGACCACCAAGTAAAAGCCGATCTCCGTCTCTCTGAGCGGCACGACCATGCTCATGCTCCAAAAGCTGGAAATCATCGTCGGGATCGACACAAGGATCGTGATTCCCGCCAAAAACTTCATAATATGATTCAAATTATTGGCAATAACCGAAGAAAACGCATCCATCATGCTGCTAAGAATGGAGCCATAGGTCTGCACTAATGCTAAGGCTCGCTTATTTTCAATAATAACGCTTTCCAGAATATCCTCGTCTTCCTCGTTCATCGGCAGCCAACGTCGAAACTGCGGCGAAGCCCGCATACGCACAATATTATCCAACACAATGTCATTCGCTCGGAGCGCCGCTGTGAAATACGTCAGCCCTTTTTCCAAATCTAACAGCCGATACACTTCTTCATTTGTCGTAGAACGGCGCAGTTTCATCTCAATTTCGTCCGTCCGCTTTCGTATGCTGTTAATTTGCCGTAAAAAGGTATTGCCCGCTTGATAAAGAAGTTGGAAGAAAAAACGCACGCTTTTCGTCGTATCAAACCCCAGTCCCGCTTCGCCCCCCTTGGGCAAAACACTGGTGAATTCCCGTGTTACAGTAATCGTACAGTTAGGCGTTAAAATCACGCTTAAAGGAATGGTGTCATAACGATCCTGCCCGCGAAAAACAGGTACGCTGACAATTACCAGCAGGCACCCAGCGCTCCGCAATACCCTTGGACAGCCATCCTCCTCAAAGGCAAAACGGAAATATTCCTCTGGAACGCCCACTTTCTTTGCCACTTCAGCAATTTCCTCCGCCGTCGGATGCACGGCGTGAACCCAGCAGCCATCTTCCAGCGTCTCTAAGGACAAAGTACGCAGGCCTTCTTCATGGCTTTTATATACCGATAACATACTTATTTCTGCATCCAGTATTGGCTCTTGGACACACCCTCAATTTCCATGCTATCGACAATACCAACAATGGCTGCATCTACCGCACTGTTATCATTTTTCGTCACTCGCCGCGCCGAGCTACCGGAAGCGACCAGCACTGTCTCGCCATTACCAGCCCCCACCGTATCGACAGCCACCTGCATGCTGATATTATTCAACCCATCCAGGTTCAGCGGCTGCACCACCAACAGCTTCCACCCTACCAGCGTATCGTCTTTTGTCGGAGCTACCACAGTGCCTACTACTTTTCCTAACCACATATAGTTTCCTCCTCGCTACAATGACAGAAAGCCGGGGAATGCCGGTTACACAGAGTAACAGAGAAAAGCCAAAGAAAGGCCAGAGAATTGGCTTTCAGAGAGATTGCTTCGTCGCTTCGCTCCTCGCAACGACAACAAGCCAGCTTATCAGCAGCCAAGCCATCTCCCGCACCTCAAGTCCGCCTTACCCGTCATTGCGAGCGCAGCGCGGCAATCTCCTAAAAATCTGCTCTACTCCCTATACCCCTGTTAAAAAACCGTAACTCTCAGACGTACCCTCTGGCCACTCTCGTGACTCCTGTTCAATATCTTCTCTCTGTTACCTCTGGCCTTTCCTCTGTTCCTCTGTGTAAAACCGTTCCCCATTCCCTCCTGCGTACCCTCACTCTACTCCCTTTACTCCTGTTAATAAATCTTCGTAACCCCCCCCCTATTTCCCTCTGCACTGGCTTGTGCATTCATCGGATATTCTTGCGCTTCAAACTATTCTGTCAACCGCGAGACAAAAACCAAGCGAATCCCTTTACGCTCTAGTTCTGGAATTACCTCACGCAAGGCTGTAGCCGTATGCATGCGCGCATGACCAATCACCACGGCGCTGCCGGAACGCAAAGCCAGATTGCCTGCCGTCCGCATCTTCTGCTTCACCGCATCCACTTCATCTACATTATCCAAAAACAAGTCATTTTCCGCCGCCGGCACGCCGAGCTGTCTCGCTGTTGTTCGCCCTACTGACTGAGAGCTAGTGCGGCTGTCGACAAAAAACAAACCTCGACTATGTAAGAGAGCCAGCACCTGTTTCATAACCCGGCTGTCCGCCGTAGCCAGCGACCCTTGATGATTGTTCACTCCCACCACTCCTGGCAGTGAACGCAATGCCTTTTCCACCGTACTTCGTATTTCGCTATCCGACATACTAGGGCTAAGCGTATTATCTTCCGAAGCCGCTGACGCTTGCTGCGGCATCATCGGCAAATGCAATATTGCCTCTTTACCCGATGTTTTTGCAGCCTGTAGCGCTTCCGCCGAATGAGGACGATATGGAAGAATCGCAAAGGTCACCGGACGAGGCAGCGCCGCAAACGCCGCTATCGGTCCTGAGGTATAACCAAAATCATCAATGACAATAGCCAAGCGCGCCTTTATTTCACCGCTCGGTTCTGGAATGGCATTTTTCGCATCTCCCACTGCTTTAACCGCCTCTTTGGTCTTTTCCTTTGCCTTTTCTTCCGCCGCCTTTTTCTCTTTATCTTTTTCGCTTCCGCCGATCGCCTCTTGGACGGCTGCCGGCATCAAGGTAGTTAACGCGTTTTTTCCGTCATCCTGCATTCCATACCAAACTGCCGCCCCTAGTGCCAATAACGCCACCACCCACCAAACGATGCGCGGTGACGATTTTTTCTGCTTCCTTGCCATAAATACACTCCTCTAACATCCTTCCGCTCAAACTTCCACGCAGCCCGCTGGAAGTCCTGCTATAAAGAGCACTAGGACGCCGAAGATTAATTTTTGAACAAGAGTAAAGGGAGTAATCGGAGGGCACGATATATTATTTTTTGAAAGTCAAAGTTTGTCGAGCCCTCCATCTACTCACTCTACTCCTGTTATAATTTAAATTCTCCTGCGTTCCCTCCCGCGACTCTCGAGACTCCTGTTCAATTCCCGTCGCATTTAAAAAGCCTGCGCACTCTAAGAATGCACAGGCTTTCAAGTCTACTTTTATTGTTTCTTCCCAAACCATTTCTGATGCAGCTTGTCATACTCGCCATTGGCTTTTAAGGTTTCCAACGCTTTGTTCACCTTGCCAGCCAGTTCGGTATTTTTCTTAGCCACTGCAATGCCATAGTCTTCAGCATTTTTCAGTTCGGTTGTTGCTAGCTTGGCAAAGGCATCGCCTTTTTTCTCAAACTGCCCCAAATAATATTGATTAACCGGCAAGTCATTTACAACCGCGTCTACACCGCCAGCTTTCAATTCCATAAAGGTTTCCGGCACGCCATTGAATTCACGCACTACCGCACCAGGAATCTTGCGAGCTTCTTCCGCGGAAGTCGTGCCTATCTGCACGGCAATTTTTTTGCCTTCCAAGTCCTTAAAGTTCTTGATTGTCGTATTCTCGTTTTTCACCAAAATACTCAAGCCGGATTTGTAGTAAGGCGCAGAAAAAGCAACCTTTTGCTGCCGTTCAGGCGTAATGGAGACGCCAGAAGCAATCATATCAATCGTACCGGAGTCCAATGCCGGAATCAACGCATCAAAGCCCATGCTCTGAATCTCCAACTCCATTCCCATCTCTTTAGCCAAAGCCCTGGACAAATCCATATCAAACCCTACATAATCTTTACTCTTGTCATCCTGAAATTCAAACGGCGGAAAAGTCATCTCTGCACCTACGCGCAAAACCTTTTTCCCGGTATTATCCGCTTTCTTCTCACCGCCGCAGCCAGCGACACCCACAACGATCGTAAATAACGCCAATACCAACCAGATCAAAGTGTTTTTCTTCATTAGTACATCTCCTTCGCACTTATCTTTGTGTAAGATACTTTTAATCATAAAGTATCTTACACAAAGATGCAAAATGCGCAATGTTTCGGAAAATGAAAGAAAAACAAAAAACCTGCGTCATCCGACAGGATGCGCAGGTTTTGATAGTACTTTATTGTTTTTTGCCAAACCACTTTTCATAGAGCTTGTCATATTCGCCACTGGCTTTCATTTCATCCAGAGCTTTATCCATTTTCGTTTTCAGTTCCGTACTTTTTTTGTTCATAGCAATGCCGTATTCCTCAGCCTGCAATACATCGCCTACCATTTTCGCATCCTTGTCGCCGCCCTGTTTCAAATAGTAAGCAGTTACCGGCTTGTCATTGATAACCGCATCGGCTCCGCCGGCTTTCAATTCCATAAAGGCTTCCGGAGCATTGTTGAACTCGCGAACTACAGCATTAGGAATCTTTTTAGCGGCGTCAGCGCCAGTAGTACCAATTTGTACAGCGATACGCTTGCCTTCCAAATCTTTTACGCTCTTAATGGTATTGTTGTCGTTTTTCACGGCAACAATCAAACCAGACTGATAATAGGGCTTCGAGAACAATACTTTCTTAGCACGTTCCTCTTTAATCGTCATCCCAGCAACAGTAGCGTCAATATTGCCAGCTTCCAAAGCCGGAATCAAGCCATCAAAGTTCATATTCTGAATCTGCACTTCATAGCCCATTTTCGCGCCCAGCGCTTTAATCAGATCAATGTCAAAACCAACATACTCTTTGCTTTTTTCATCTTGGAACTCAAAAGGTGCAAAACCAGGATCTGTACCGATCTTCAAAACCTTTTTCTCCTGCTGCTTGTCGCCGCCACAGCCAGCCAGCCCCAACGCCAACATAAACATCGCCAATACCATCACCGAAAGCCATTTTTTCGACAT
The DNA here is from genome assembly GCA_009929485.1 of Negativicutes bacterium. Lineage (GTDB taxonomy): Bacteria > Bacillota > Negativicutes > Anaeromusales > Anaeromusaceae > Anaeromusa. The sequence goes on along the minus strand of SAAJ01000048.1, from coordinate 4,938 downwards.
TCTTGTTTCCTCCTAACGTTCATTCGCATAGATTTTGTTTATAATTATGCATCACTACGTATAATTAGTCAACTACTTTTCTTAAATTTTGAAGAAAGAAGAACTCCGAAAACGAAGATTGAACAAGAGTCACGGGAGAATCTGAGGGTACGTAGGAAAAAAACGAAAATGTACAGTAACTCATTCGTGCCCTCCCGTGACTCCGATTCTCTTGTTCAATTCCGTTCCTAACCCCGTCGAGCCCTCACTCTACTCCCTATACTCTTGTTCAAAAAACCGTGCCACTCCTGCATGCCCTCCCGTGACTCCGGTTCTCTTGTTCAATTCCGTTCCTAACCCCGTCGAGCCCTCACTCTACTCCCTATACTCTTGTTCAATAACCGTACTCGTACCAAAAGTAAAAGCCCCGGCACAAGACCGGGGCGCATTGCTGTTGCTATTAGTAATTATTGTTCCTCATCGAATTGAAGCATTCACGGCAGTAAACCGGACGATCATTGCGCGGCTCGAAGGGCACCTGCGTAGTCACGCCACAGTTAGCACAAACTACGTCGTGCATTTCGCGCTGCGAGCTTGATCCGCCATCGCGAGTCCGGCGACGGGCGTCGCGGCAGGTACGGCAACGCGTCGGTTCATTTTCAAAACCTTTTTCAGCGTAAAACTCCTGTTCACCTGCAGTAAACACAAACTCTGCTCCACAATCCTTACACGTTAATGTCTTGTCTTGAAATTCCATGCACGAGATCCCTCACCTTATTGGTTTCTAAGGAGGTTGCTTAGCCGACCTGGTCTTTGACCCCACACTCGCCTGCAGGAAGTTTCGCTACGAGGATTCCAATCCGCTCACTACTTCCCCTCTCGAGATCTTACGTCCCGGCAGGTCTTACTTCTAAGCCGCACCATGCTCAAAGCTTCGGAAAAATTATACGAGCTCCTTACGTGGATCGTTTCGCCTGCGACTGGCATCGACTTTCAACCACAGACCTAAGCAACATTTCCCGAGGTCATTATAACTCAATTTCCAGAATATTTCAAGGGAATTAAGCAGGTAAATTGTCAGAAATTGTTTGTCAATCTAGAAATTACCCACGTCCACGTTTTCAAGCAAACAAATCCAGCAAAAAGCCTGAGGACTGCCGCAAGGCCGCAACCGCCAAACTTCCTGTCTGCCCATAAGACGGCGCAGACTCCAGCGGGTTGGGAACCTTTAAGAGTGTAGACGCAGGACTTGCTCCTACAGCCGAAGATACGGCAGTCAACGCGCCAGCCAAACCGTTCGCCCCTCCCAACAGCCGCTGCACCCTGCCAGAGTCTTTTGCCAGCGCGGCCGTCAGCCGCTTCTCATCCAGCGCCAATTCGCCAGTTTGGGAATCACGAGTTATGCCAATATTCGCCAGCTCGTTTTTCTGATATCCCTGGAACTTCGAGTCTACGCGAGAAAAAACGCGCTGCCCCGCAGCAGTCACATTATCCGCTCCAGTAACCGCTGTTTCCAGTCGATTATAGGCCGTAATCATCTCTTTCGCTGCCGCAACAATACCCGCAGGCTCTTTCCCTACCGTTACTGAAGCCTTTTCTGTTGTTGCTTTTTGCAAATTCAGCGTCACATTCCCATAATCTAAAGAAATTTGATTGGACGCAGATGTCGCCGCTTTTCCATTCACGCTATACGCAGCATTATCCGCCTGCTGCGTACGGTTTCCCAGCCCCAGCGCCGCAACTGCATTGCCGGAGACATCTCGCAAAGTAAAACTTTGGGCCGCCCCGGTTTCCTTGGACTGCAAATTCAGCCCGGCTTTCGTTCCATCGCTGCTCACCGCAGCGCTTACGTTCAAACCGGCTTCATTAAACGCTTTTGCTGCCTTTTCCAGGACTTTACTGTTGTTCTCTCCGACATTCACAGCGAAGGATATCATCTTTTCCTTACCGCTGCTGTCGGTAACGCCCAACATATAATTGCCGGCAGACAAAGCCCCATACCCCGTAGCACTCACGCGGGTTCCTGCGTTTTGTTGCGCCGTCGCCACCTTACTAACTTCCACCTCATACGTTGCCGCCTTGGCCGCAGCTTTAGCCTGCCCGGAAACTGCACTGGATGTCGAGGTCACACTATTTTTAGCAAATACATTTTCTGCTCCTGAAAATTGTCCCACCGCACTTTTCAGTTGTTTATTAGCACTTGAAACTTCTTTTATCTGCGAAGCGTAGCTTTGCTGTTCCGCGCGGTAATTAGCAAACTGGTTCTGCGCCGACTGCTTTAGGGAATTATACTGACTCCCTAGCTTTAGCATATTCGCATCAACCGACTTTGTTGACGAAACAGAATTATACCCTGCATAGGGCATCAAGTTTCTATATACGCTAAGACTCACATTGGCCACACTAATCACCTCCAAAAAAGAGTATAGTTATCTTATATTATTATACCACCGAAATCCCTAGTTGTCAGCATAATCAGTTTTTACGCAAAACAAAACCGGAGATACAGAGCAAAGCGCTCCTTACCTCCGGGCCAATACGTCCTTATTTTGCTTTCTTCAAAGTTGCCACGTCTGCTTCGGTCTGTAACTGACGCAAGGCCAGGATGTTAATCGACTCACCTTGTGTTGTTTGCGTGGCTGCTAATTTATTTACAACTTTCTCCAAACATTCGAGTTCTTCTCGTGTTACCGCTCTCGATGATACGTTATCAAAGCTCGTTTCAAGATTGTCTTTGGCCTGATCCATTTGCTTTTCCAACTTATCCAATTTTTCCAGCACCAACCGTTGAAATTCTTCGTTCGACATATTGTCCTCCTTTGAACAAACCAAACCGGAAGCAAGCCGCTTCTCCTATAGTATACCACAAGGAAATAAAATCACGCATAGAAATCAGCGGCTCTTCAAAAGTTCCCGCACATCGTAAATCACCACGTCCGCTTTACTGTCTTCCTTTGTTTTCCCCGTCTCCAACAGGCGGATAGTTTGCGATACACCGGCGCGTTGCCCCGCTTCCACATCGGATTCCTTGTCTCCGAGCATAACCGATGCCGCCAAATCAATATCCAACTCCTCTGCCGCCTTCAAGAGCATTCCCGGCCCCGGCTTGCGGCAGTCCGATTCCCGCCGATATTCACCCACGCCTTTTTCCGGATGATACGGAGAAAAATAAACGCCTTCAATTATAACTCCCTGTGCTGCCAACGTCTGTTTCATCCACTCCGTCAGCTTCCAGAAATCTTCCTCCGTATAGTAGCCGCGCCCAATCCCTGATTGATTCGTCACAACCACCAGCACATATCCTTCTTGCTGATATTGTCGCATAACCTCAATAATTCCAGGGATAAACTCAAAGTCTTCTATTTTATGCAGATAATGCTTCTCTACGTTAATTACACCGTCACGATCCAAAAACAATGCCTTGCGCACACCAACAGCCTCCTCATAATAAAGAGGGTACGTTTACACAGAGAAACAGAGGTAACAGAGAAGATCCAGAGGGGTATGGGGATTGAACAGGAGTCGCGACGAGAACCGGAGGGTTTGACTGAGGGAAGTCAAAAGATGAGTGGCTTACTGAAGATATTGCTTCGTCACTTCGCTCCGCGCAATGACAAAAAAGCCAGCTTGGCAGCAGCCACGCCCTCCCCGCACTGTAAGACCGCCTTACCCGTCATTGCGAGCGCAGCGCGGCAATCTCCTGAAAATCTGCTCTACTCCTGCGCACCCTCACTCTAAATAGTAGACGTCGGTTGCTCTGCCATCCATGGCGCAACCGACCCTAGGTGCTTCCAGCACCGTCGTACTCCTGTTAAAAATACCGTTCTCCGCAACCCTCATTCGTATCCTCCCGTGACTCCGATTCTCTTGTTCAATCCTTGTTTTCCCGTACCCTCCATTTCTTGCGTATCCGAACCCAAAAGAGTACAATAAAGATAATCTTACATCCCCACGAAAGGAGATCGCCATGGAAGAATTGCTTCGCCAAATTCTCGGACGCCTTGACCGTATGGAGCAACAAAACGAAACTCGTTTTGATTCTCTTGAAAAGCGTTTTGATTCTCTTGAAGTCCGCTTTGATAAACTAGAAAATCGCGTTGGTAATCTAGAAAGCCGCTTCGACACTCTCGAAGGTCGCTTCGATGCTCTCGAAGGCCGCTTTGACAATCTTGAAGGCCGTTTCGACACCCTTGAGGGTCGCTTCGATGCTCTTGAAGACCGTTTCACTACCCTTGAAGGCCGCTTCGACAATCTTGAAGGCCAAGTCCGCGAAAACACAGATCTCTTAAAAGCCATCCAACACAATACCGAAGTGCTCAACGCCAAAGTAGAAGCATTGACCCTTACTACCGCCAGTAAAGATGCGGTCGCTCGCCTTGACGCTAAATTCGAAGTGCTCAACGCTCGCCTGTTTCAACAAGAAGTCGAAATCCATCAACTAAAAGCCATTAAGTAAACGGCTAAAAGCCAAACATCAAAACGTCTCAGCGCCAAGAACTATGTTCTTGGCGCTTTTTTGTTTTACCGTTAGTGGTTTCGGGGTACTGTTTTACTCAGAGCAACAGAGGTATCAGAGAAATGCCAGAGAATTGGCTTTCGGAGAGATTGCTTCGTCGCTACGTTCCTCGCAACGACAACAAGTCAGCTTAGTAGCAACCAAGCCCGCCCCCGCAACGCTAGCCCGCCTTATCAGTCATTGCGAGCGCAGCGCGGCAATCTCCTGAAAATCTGCCTACTCCTGCGTACCCTCACTCTAAATAGTAGACGTCGGTTGCTCTGCCATCCATGGCGCAACCGACCCTAGGTGCTTCCAGCACCGTCGTACTCCTGTTAAAATGCCGTTCTCCGTAACCCTCCGTCGCGGTTCAACCCCATAATTTTGGAGTATAGTCTCTATTTCAAGCCATACTGTAGCATAGCTCTTTATTTCATCACAATGTCACGACAAACGGTTGGCCA
>SAAJ01000087.1 GCA_009929485.1 Negativicutes bacterium | reverse complement strand
AGAGGCCGAGCTGTTGCATGCTATTCAGGCCGCCGCTATCGACAAGCTCGGCTACTTCCTAAAGCCCAACGAGCTGTTTCATTATGTAGCCGCCAATAGCGCCACAAACGACAATCTCAACGAAGATCTCGAGCGCATCATGAGTAATATCGAGCAGAGCACGATGGGGCATGGCAGCGAGGAAGAGTTCGAGCAGTTGTTTAGCGAGCTCGACCTCCAGGCCACGCGCCTTGGCCGCACCGTCAGCCAGCGCAACGAGCTCATCAGCAAGGTGCTGGTGCATCTGGATAAAATCGACTTCAAGCTCGAGGACAGTAGGGTAGACATATTGGGTGACGCCTACGAATACCTCATTAGCCAATTCGCCAGTGGTGCCGGCAAAAAGGCAGGCGAGTTTTACACCCCACAAGAAGTCTCCGAAATTCTCGCCCGCATTGTTACCCTAGGCAAAAAAGAGCTCAAAAGTGTCTACGACCCAGCCTGTGGCTCGGGCTCGCTGCTGCTACGCATCGGCAAGTTCGCCAAGGTGGATCGCTACTTTGGCCAAGAAATGAACAACACCACCTACAACCTGGCGCGCATGAATATGATTTTGCACGACGTTCACTACAGCGATTTCAACATCCAGCAAGAAGACACACTGGAGCGCCCGCAGCACCTGGAATACCGCTTCGAAGCCGTGGTGGCCAATCCACCGTTTAGCGCTAAGTGGAGCGCCAACGTCATTCACCTAAGCGACGAGCGCTTTGCCCAGTACGGCAAGCTTGCGCCCGCTAGCAAGGCCGACTACGCATTCATTCAGCACATGATCTACCAGCTCGACGACAACGGCACGCTCGCTGTCGTTATGCCGCACGGCGTGCTGTTTCGCGGCGCGGCCGAAGGCCACATCCGCCGCTTCCTGATTGAAAACCGCAACTACCTCGATGCCGTGATTGGCCTGCCTGCCAACCTATTCTTTGGCACATCTATCCCAGCCAGCATATTAGTGTTCAAAAAGTGCCGCCAAGATGAAAAAGACGTGCTATTCATCGACGCCAGCAAGCACTTCGAAAAGGGCAAAAACCAAAACCGCCTACGCACCAGCGATATCGATAAGATTATCGACACCTATTCGGGGCGCAAGACAGAAGACAAATACAGCTACCTCGCTAGCCTCGACGAAATCGCCGAAAACGACTACAACCTCAACATTCCGCGCTACGTCGATATCTTTGAGCCAGAGCCAGAAATTGACCTGGCTGCCGTGACGGCCGAAATCAAGCAGCTTGACGCCAGCACTGCTGATATTGACGCCAGGATTAAACAATATACCCAGGAGCTCGGCATAGAGGCGCCGTTTTAGCGACATGAATAGTCCATACACTACACCAGAATATAAAAAAACATCTTTCAATTGTCCGTACTGCAACGCATACGCTAGCCAGGCGTGGCATTACGCTGCAAGTTCTACATACTATGGAAATTATCAAAATTCCAATGTTGATGATGTAGATTTTTGCTTTTGCTCACACTGTAAAAAGTATTCTATATGGTATAAAGAAATTATGCTTTACCCCGATAGCGTTGGTGTAGAATCACCTAACGAGGATCTTGACGACAGCATAGTTGCCGATTATAACGAAGCTGTCTCGATATTGCATAAATCACCTCGCGGAGCCGCTGCACTGCTCAGACTTGCTCTACAAAAATTATGCAAGCAACTAGGAGAGCCCGGTAAAGACATAAACACAGATATTGGTAATCTCGTCTCAAAGGGACTATCACCAACAATTCAACAAGCACTAGACGCACTCAGGGTCATAGGTAACGAAGCTGTGCACCCAGGAGAGTTGAATCTAAAAGACGATTTGGCGACTGCCACAGCACTCTTTCACCTACTGAATAAAATCGCGGAAACCATGATTACTGAGCCTCGGCAAATTCAGGAAATTTACGATAAAATACCCGCCTCAAAGAAAAAAGGTATCGAAAATCGCGATAAAGGAAAAACAGAGAAATGACCCCCCAACTTCGTTTTCCTGAATTTACTGATGAGTGGCAGGTGAAAAAACTTGGCGATATTGGCGCTACCTATAATGGCCTGGCGGGCAAGAGTGGTGACGACTTCGGAGCTGGTGCTAATTTTATAACCTATATGCAAATTTTTAGTAATTCAAAAATTAGCAAAAATTTCGGTAAAGTCAAAATCAATCCAGGTGAAAAACAAAATACCGTGAAATATGGCGATATATTCTTCACGACTTCATCTGAAACACCTGAAGAAACTGGGTACACTTCAGTATTACTTGATAGTCCTACAGATACCTATTTAAATAGTTTTTGCTTTGGGTATCGAGCAGATAAGAATATATTATCCCCGGAATTTGCTAGATATCTTTTTCATAGTTCGGGCGTGAGAAGCTCAATTGTTCGACTAGCACAAGGGAGTACTAGATATAATATCTCTAAAGTACAAATGATGCAGTTAAGCGTGGAGCTACCGCCGATTGATGAGCAGGAAAAAATTGCGGACTTTTTGACGGCGGTGGATGAGCGGATTCGCCTGCAGGAGCAAAAGCTCGTCAAGCTCGAGCAGTACAAGCGCGGCGTCATGCAGCAAATCTTCTCCCAAAAAATCCGATTTAAGGATGAAAACGGCAACCCGTATCCTGATTGGGAAGAGAAAAAGTTAAAGCACGTACTAAAAATTCGAGGCGAACGTAATAGTAAAAATGAAACAAATGAAGTTTTTTCGGTAGCCAAGAACGCAGGTGTTATAAACCAGATTGAGCACTTAGGTCGTTCCTTCGCGTCAAAGGAGATATCGAACTATAAGGTAGTCAGGCCAGGCGATATTATATACACAAAAAGCCCAACAAGCGATTTTCCGTATGGGATTATTAAGCAAAATATGACCAATCGAACCGGTGTTGTGTCTGTACTTTATGGAGTATACGTACCTGTTAATATCTATATTGGCCGGATTCTAGATGAGTACTTTAAGTCTTGGCAAAATACATATAATTACTTGAATCCTATAGTTCAAAAGGGTGCCAAAAATACTATAAACATAGGAGATGCTGGGTTCCTCGAGGGGAGAACAATACATTTACCAGTATCAGAGGATGAGCAGCAAAAAATCGCCAACTTCCTCACCACCCTCGACGATAAAATCACCGCTGAAAAATCTAAACTAACCGCTGCCAAGCAATTCAAAAAAGCGTTACTACAAAGGATGTTTGTATGACAGAAATGCTAGTATTACTCTTTATAATAATTGTAGTTGGTGCGTTTGTTGCTACAAAATCATCTAGTAGCAAACCGAGCCAGATGGCCGCACAGCGCTACTTTTATAGCAAAAAAGATGCAATCATGACACCTGCCGAAACAGCATTCTATAAGCGGCTCGCGCATATTACTGCAGGAAAATACATCGTATTCCCACAAATACACCTATCGGCGCTACTAAAAAATGAGACGAAAGGAAAGTACTGGAAAGCAGCCTTTCAGCGTATTAATCGAACATCAGTTGATTACGTATTGGCTGATGGCGAGTCACTACAGGCAGTCTACGCAGTAGAGCTAGACGACTGGTCGCATGATAACGCTAAGCGGAGAGCTCGGGATGCAGGGGTTGCACAGATGCTCGCAGACGCAAAAATACCTCTAGTTCGTTTTCGCAATGTCAACGACATGAGCGATGAAGATATAGTAGCAAAATTTATGAATGCGAATGAAAACAGGGCAGAGTAAAAACAGTGACTACTCAATCTGAACAAACCCTCGAAAACAACCTCATTGCCCAGCTAGCTGACATGGGCTATGAGCGCGTGCGTGTGGATGATGAGCCGAGTATGCTAGCGAATTTGCGCGTGCAACTAGAAAAGCATAATGAGCTGACACTAAGCGACAGCGAATTTGAGCGGGTACTAAACCACCTAAATAAGGGCGGCGTGTTTGAACGCGCCAAGACTCTGCGTGATAAGTTTGCCTTGTTGCGAGACGACGGCACACACAAAAACATCGAATTTATAAATATGCGTGAGTGGTGCCAAAATATATTTCAGGTGACCAGCCAGGTATCGCAAGAGGGGAGCTACAAAACCCGCTACGATGTGACTATCCTGATAAACGGGCTGCCACTAGTGCAGATA
>SAAJ01000047.1 GCA_009929485.1 Negativicutes bacterium | reverse complement strand
TGGACTTGCTTTGGATTAGATTTTCAAAATGCCCGTGCCAAGGTTTAGTTGTGGAATTTTATTCGATGGATTTAAGGACTTTATGAGAACACTCTTGTTCAAAACTTCGTGTCCCATTGTAATCAGCAAATCTTGCCTGCCAAATGCGCGCGCTCCGCTTGTTCTTCGGCGTAATACCAGCGAACAGAGCTGCCGATGATGCAGCGTACGGCGTCTAGTTTTCCTTCATTGGCCATTTTGCGCATTTTTTGCACGTCAAAGCCGTTGGTGGAAAAATAGCTTGCCGAGATGAAGCCGCGATGCAAAAGCTGTTTGCGGTACCGTTCGGAATCCCGTCTGTCCAGTTCTACTTGCCAAATCGCCATAATATTTACCATCCTCTCTCGTTTTGCTGTAAGCATTTTTCAAAGAGAATTATAAGAAGCTGTGAATACAGCGGCGGTTTTTTAACTGTTGGCTGCTTCGTCTTGCTGACTCCAACCGGCAAAGGCGGGCCGTAAGGCTAAGCGGCTGGAAAAACGCTCTAAGAGACCTGCGGTGCAGCGCTGCGCCAGGGGCAGCAGAATCTGTGTGGCTTGGTGGTAGTCGGCTGTGCTTGCTCCTTGGGAGGTGCGCGCATATAAAGCGCTTGCCTGTTCGGCGTTTTGCAGCAGCCAAGCAAGGGGGTCTTGGCGGGTATAATAAAGACCGCCTGCCTGCGCCTTGTATTGATGGCGGTGGCTGGCGGCCCAGGTTTCATATTCTTTATGTCCGTCGAAAAGCTGTGCTTGGGCATGATGAGGCACACAAAGATCCTGCAGCAAATGGGCGGCAGCGCCTAAAAAGAAAGCCGCCTGTTTTTCGTCAGCGCCTTTGGCGACGCTGACGGCTTTTTCAAAGTAGGTCTGAAATTCCTCCAATGCGGAGTGAAAACGCCAAAGGCCTCTGTTGTTCAGAGGCTGCAAATAATGGTGTATGTTTTTCCAGTCTGCATCAGCCCAAACTGCGCCACGATTAAAAGAGGAAAGGTGTCGGCGCAGCCAGGAACCTTCCCAAGTACAGCCGTCGGCCAGCAAAATGCGCGCCGCTTGACGATTAATAAAGCAATGCGTCAAGGCCGGACGGTCAAACCAGTGCTGTACGCTGCCGGCTATCGTTAGCAGCCAGTTTTCTGGTGACGACAAGGACAAACTTCCGTAGTTCACACCTATCTCCTCCTTTTTTGGCGGGCCTTAGCAAGGCAAGAGGTAAGTCACAGTTCGTAGGCTTATAGTAACCATAGCACAGGAACGACAAAATTGCGTTAACCACAGGTTAAGGTTTGATTAAAGAAGTCTATAGAAAATACAAAACGAGCCAGTAACGTACGGAATATACAAACTTTTTGTTAAGTGTATCTTTGGTGTTGACACTTATTTTTTTTCATGATATACTCGGCACAAATAAAAGAGTTACGGCGTAGAAGCCGGCCAAGCCTATGGTTTGGCCGGCTTTTGCGTTTCCAGCGCTGACGCGGATAAGCAGGAAAAGTTCTGTTTAGCCGCGTTTTGTGCATAATTAGGAAGCAAAATTGCAATAGGCGCCTTGAAAAGAGCGGATGCAAAGCTTTTACAGCAAAGGAGGTGAGGCTGCTGCAGGCAGAGGGGAAGGCACAAATGAAAAAAGCCGAAAGAGTATGGCACTACTCTTTCGGCGGGGGCTTGTCGTGAATCCCGAGGGGGGCTTCTTTGACATACCCATTTCATTATAGCCTCCTGTTAAAAGATTTTCAAGAAATAGCAAAGTCGGAAAAAGAGATGGGAGGCTGGAATTATGAGACAGGTAGCAATTTACGGCAAAGGCGGCATCGGTAAATCGACGACAACCCAAAATACGGTGGCGGCTCTAGCGGAAGCAGGGAAGAAAGTAATGGTGGTCGGCTGTGACCCCAAGGCGGATTCGACGCGGCTTCTCTTAAACGGTCTTTGCCAAAAGACGGTATTGGATACGCTTCGCGATGAAGGGGACGATATCGAACTGGACGATATCCTAAAACCAGGCTTTCGCGGCACAAAATGCGTAGAATCCGGCGGCCCGGAGCCTGGCGTAGGCTGCGCGGGTCGCGGGATCATTACCTCCATTAATTTGCTGGAATCTTTGGGCGCGTATACGGATGACTTGGATTATGTTTTTTATGATGTTTTGGGCGACGTTGTTTGCGGCGGGTTTGCCATGCCGATTCGCGAAGGAAAAGCGGAAGAAATATACATTGTAGCTTCTGGAGAACTCATGGCGCTGTATGCGGCTAATAACATTTCTAAGGGCATTCAAAAGTACGCTACTACGGGCAAGGTTCGCTTGGGCGGTATCATTTGCAACAGCCGGCAAGTAGATTTTGAATTGGATTTGTTGCAGGCCTTTGCCTCAGAATTAGGTTCGCAGTTGATCCATTTTGTGCCTCGGAATAATGTAGTGCAGCGGGCGGAAATTAATAAAAAGACGGTTATTGATTTTGATCCGAAAGAAGACCAGTCGGATGAGTATCGCAAACTGGCCATGGCTATCAATCAGAACAAAAACTTTGTTATTCCCAAGCCGATGACGCAAGATCGTTTAGAAGAGCTGATGATGTCTTACGGAATTTTGGGCTAAGCAAAACGCTAACAAAAAGGAGTGAAGTCTATGTTGTTGGTAAGAGCGATTGTTCGTCCGGAAAAGCGGGATGAAGTGCTATATGAGCTGTCTACGGCCGGCTTTCACGCGGCAACGGTCATTGATGTTATGGGCCGCGGCAAGCAAAAAGGCATCAAAATTGGCAGCATTGTTTACGATGAAATTCCCAAAGTGATGATTTTGATGGCGGTGCGGGACGAGGACAAGGACGATGTGGTCAGCGTGATCATGCGCGCCGCCAAAACCAGCGATTCCGGCGCTTTTGGGGACGGCAAGATTTTTATCACGCCTATCGAAGAGGCCTATACGGTATCCTCCGCAGCCACTGGGCTGTAGAAAGGAGTAGTGCTGTCTATGAAAGAGATTATTGCCATTGTGCGTATGAATAAGACCAATGCCACGAAAAAGGCTCTGGTAGAAAGCGGAGCCGCCGGTTTTACGGCCACTAAGGTGCTGGGGCGGGGCAAACTGGTAGATGATCCAGCGGTGATTGCCGCCCGCAAAGCGGATTTGATGCGTCTGGCGGAAGAAGAGGACATGCGCGAGGCGGAGGTGCTGATTGACGGTTTTTTGGACGGCACTCGCCTGTTTCCGCGGCGTATGTTCAATGTCATTGCTCATGATGCCGATGTGGAGAAAATTGTGAAATCGATTATTGCTGCCAACCAGACCAACAACCAAGTAGGAGACGGCAAAATATTCATTCTGCCACTACTGGATGCGTACCGGGTGCGTACGGCGGAAAAAGGCGACGCAGCGATTTAAGAGACAAGGAGGGACGCCATCATGGCGATGACCGAAAAAGAACTTCAGGACATCTTGGACCGCTATCCGAGCAAGGTCCAGAAAAATCGCAAGAAGCACATTTTGATTAAAGATGGCGTTCTGGAACAGCAAGAAATTGAGGCTAATACCAGAACGGTTCCGGGAATTATGACCAACCGCGGCTGCGCCTATGCGGGCTGCAAAGGCGTGGTAGTAGGGCCGCTGAAGGATATGGTGCATATTGTGCATGGCCCTATCGGCTGTAGTTATTACGCCTGGGGTGCACGGCGCAACAAGGCCCGCACCGAAGAAGGCGGCGACAATTTCATCAACTACTGCTTCTCTACGGATATGCAGGAAAGCGATATTGTTTTTGGCGGCGAGAAAAAACTGACCGCTATGATTGACGAAGTGGTGGAGATTTTTCACCCGAAGGCCATCAGTATTTCCGCTACCTGTCCGGTAGGTCTTATTGGCGACGATATTAACGCCGTCGCCAGGACCGCTCAGGAAAAATACGGCATTCAGGTGCTGGCGTTCAACTGCGAAGGCTATAAAGGCGTCAGCCAGTCGGCGGGCCATCATATCGCCAATAATAACCTGATGGACAAAGTCATCGGCAACAGCGATCTTGAGGAGGCGCCTGGTAAGTTTCCCATCAATATTCTCGGCGAGTACAACATCGGCGGCGACGGCTGGGAAGTTGAGCGCATGCTCAAAGAAATCGGCTATCATATCGTCACGGTTATGACTGGCGACGGCTCCTGGGAGTCCCTGCGCAACGCTCATGTGTCGGAATTGAATCTGGTGCAGTGTCATCGTTCCATTAACTATATTGCGGAGATGCTGGAAATCAAGTACGGTACGCCGTGGCTGAAGGTCAACTTTATCGGCGTGAACAGCACCGTTGAGACGCTGCGCAACATGGCCAAGTATTTTGACGATCCGGGTCTGACCCAGCGGACCGAAGATTTTATCGCCAAAGAACTTGTGCGGGTACAGCCGCAGATGGAGCAATATCGCAAGATATGTGAAGGGAAAACCGCCTTCTGCTTTGTAGGCGGTTCCCGGGGACATCATTATCAGGGCCTCTTTGGCGAGCTGGGTATTGATACGGTGCTGGCTGGTTATGAATTTGCGCATCGTGACGACTATGAAGGCCGCGTCGTCATTCCCACGATCAAAACCGATGCAGACAGCAAAAACATTCCTGAGTTGCACGTGGAGCAAGATGAACGGCGGTATCGCTTGAAGATATCCCCGGAAAAAATGGAAGCGTTAAAGAGAAGTATTCCGTTGGGGGAATATAACGGCATGAATGTGGAGATGAAGGACGGCAGTATTATTGTCGACGACATCAACCATTATGAGACAGAAGAGTTCATTCGCCTGCTTAAACCGGATATTTTCGCGTCCGGCATCAAGGACAAGTATGTGGTTCAGAAAATGGGAATTCCAGCCAAACAGCTTCACTCGTACGACTACAGCGGACCCTATGCCGGCTTTAACGGGGCCGTGAATTTTGCTCGTGATGTCAGTATGGCCTTTGCTTCGCCGACGTGGAACTACATCACACCGCCGTGGAAAGACCAGCCGCTTCTTGATGGCAGTATGAATGAAGGGGGTGCGCACTGATGCTCAATCACACGCCGAAAACCATTGTCGAACGTAAAAGCGGCGGTATGATCAACCCCGCCAAGACCTGCCAGCCAATCGGCGCCATGTATGCGGCCCTTGGTTTGCACGGCTGCATGCCTCACAGTCATGGCTCGCAAGGCTGCTGCTCTTTCCACCGCATGCATTTAACCCGACATTTTCGCGATCCCATTATGGCGACGACCAGCAGCTTTACGGAAGGCGCGTCCGTATTCGGCGGCGGCGCCAATTTAAAAACATCAATCCGCAATATCTTTGAGGTGTATGACCCGGAAATTATCGCCGTGCATACTACTTGTCTGTCGGAGACCATTGGCGATGATATCCCGACGATTATTTACCAATCGGAGATACCGGAAGGCAAAGTGGTGTTTCACGCCAACACTCCCAGTTATCAGGGCTCTCATATTACTGGCTTTTCTAACATGACGAAAGCCATGGTCAAATATTTTTGCGAAGCTACAGGAACGTTCAAGAAAGAACAGGTCAATCTTTTGCCTGGCTTCGTTAATCCAGGAGATATGCGAGAAATCAAACGCCTGACCTGCTTGATGGATGTGCCGTTCCACATGTTCCCGGATACTTCGGGCGTAGTGGATTCGCCGATGACAGGAAGCTTTGCTATGTATCCCAAAGGAGGCGCGCTGCTGGACGACGTTAAAGACGCGGGGAACTCCCGGATGACAATTTCCTTGGGGCATTTTGCCTCCATGGACGCGGCAGAGCTGCTGGAGAAAAAATGCAAGGTTCCTAAGGTGGATTTGAAAACTCCAATCGGCATTAAAGCGACCGATGATTTCTTGATGGCTTTGCGCGGCGCTTTTGCGAAAGAAATTCCGTACGAACTGGAAGAAGAACGAGGGCAGCTGGTAGACATCATGACGGACACGCACTTCCATTTTCATGGCAAAAAAGTGGCGATTTTCGGAGACCCGGATGTGGTCACGGCGATGACGGAGTTTGCTCTTAGCTTAGGGATGAAGCCGGTGCATGTCCTTACAGGAACTCCCGGCGGCGCTTTAGGAGCAGGGCTAGGAAGCTTCGAAGCAGACATTAAGGCGCTCCTTGCCGGTGCCGGTCTGAGCGGCAACGTCAAAGCGGCGGGAGATTTATTCACCCTGCACCAGTGGATTAAAAACGAGCCTGTGGATTTGCTCATCGGCAATACCTATGGCAAGTACATCGCCAAAGCGGAAGATATTCCTTTTGTGCGGCTGGGCTTCCCCGTTTTGGACCGCAGCGTGCATTCCTATTTCCCGGTCGTGGGCTATCGCGGCGCGATGCGCCTTATCGAAATGATCAGCGGCGCTCTTCTAGACCGCGCTGACCGCGACGCCAAAGACGAAGACTTCGAATTGGTTATGTAATTTAGAAAAGACTCAGGGGAAACGGGATTTTAACAGGAGTAAAGGGAGTATAGGGAGGGTTCCGTAAGAGGAAAACATTGAATTTCAGTTCTCCAAGTACCAAAACGTAATAAAAAGAAAAGGCACCACGGATGAAACGAACGCTCCGAGAAAACAAGAGATTTTCCTGCCATACGCGAAAGAAAACGTAGGCATAGCGGCGCTCTGCCGAGGCTTTCTGCCAAAGTATGGCGGAAAAAGAACTGTTTTATCGTGAGCTGTTCGTAAGTCTGTGGGCCGTGTAGTAGGGAGGTGTGCGCCATGGAAGAGGCGAGAAGTCTAGCGGCTAGAGACGCGTTTATTGTAACCAAAGGCCAGAAAAAAACGTTGCAGTGCGACGCTGACAGCATTGCCGGCTGCGTCAGTCAACGGGCTTGCGTCTACTGCGGCGCGCGGGTCGTACTCAACCCGATTACCGACGCGTTGCATTTGGTGCACGGCCCTATCGGCTGCGCCAGTTATACCTGGGATATTCGGGGCAGTCTAAGCAGCGGCGAAGATTTGTTTCGCAACAGCTTTTCGACCGATATGCAAGAAGAAGACATTATTTTTGGCGGTGAAAAAAAGCTGGCTCTTTGTTTGGATGAGCTGATTACGAAATACCGACCGCCTTTAGCCTTCGTATATTCCACCTGTATTGTCGGCGTCATTGGCGATGACATGAAGGCGGTATGCAAGGCGGCTTCAGAGAGGCATGGCATTGAAGTGCTGCCGGTGGAATCAAGCGGTTTTATCGGCAACAAGGCTGCCGGCTACCGAGCGGCCTGTGATGCGTTGCTGCGGCTGATCGCCATGCCGCTCTTTGCGGCGGCGCGCCGTCGCAAAGAACGCCGCGCCAAAAGCGGCAAGCCGGTGATTAACTACCTGGGAGATTTCAACCTAGCCGGGGAAGCTTGGATTATTCGCGACTATCTGCGCCGGTTGGGCGTAGAACTGAATGTGGTTTTTACTGGCGATGCAACCTACGCCGATTTGAAACGGGCGCCGGAAGCGGAGCTGAACATCATTCAATGCGCCGGTTCGATGCAGTATCTGGCGGGGAATATGCAAGATGTGTACGGCATTCCCTCACTGCAAGTTTCTTTTTTAGGCATGGACGATACGGCTTCTTCGCTGCGATCCATTGCGCAAGAATTGGGAGAAGCGCAAATTGCAGCGAACGCGGAAGCGGTCATTGCGGTGGAAGCGGCTGCTTACGCGCCGCAAGTAGAGGCGTATCGACAACATCTGGAAGGGAAAAAAGCGGCGGTATATGTGGGCGGCGGCTTTAAGGCTGTCTCGTTGATTCGCCAGTTCCGCGAAGTGGGTATGGAAGTGGTTATGGTGGGCAGCCAGACTGGGCGCAAAGAAGAATATGCGCTGATGAATGACTTGGTTCAAGAAGGCGCTGTTATCTTAGACGACGCCAATCCGGCGGAGCTGGAGCGGTTCTTGCTTGAGCAAGGGGCGGATCTTCTGGTTGGGGGCGTGAAAGAACGGCCGCTGGCCTACAAACTGGGGCGGGCGTTTTTGGACCATAATCATGACCGCAAGCATCCTCTGAGCGGCTATGTAGGGGCGCTGAATTTTGCCAAGGAAGTGTATTCTTCCATTTGTTCACCGGTTTGGCGGCATTTGGGCGAAGCGCCGTGGCTGAAGAAAGGCGGTGTGTAGCATGGTGATGCGCAGCCGCAATGTGAATGAAAATCCCTGCAATATGTGCATGCCTATGGGCGGCATTTTGGCCTTGAAGGGTATTGAAAAAGCAATGGTGATTGTGCATGGTTCTCAAGGCTGCAGTACGTATATGAGGCGTCATATCGCCGAACATTATAATGAGCCTATCGACGTAGGCTCCTCTTCTCTAAATGAAAAAGGCACTGTCTACGGGGGCGAAGGCCAGCTTAAGCAGGCTATCGACAACATCTGCGCCGTCTATCATCCGGAGGTGGTCGGCATCGTGACTACTTGTTTGGCTGAAACCATCGGCGAAGATGTAAAGCGTACCGCTGAAGAATATATGCAAAGTCACTCGCAAGCGAGGGTGGCATTGGTAGCGGCATCTACGCCTGGTTACGGAGATAGTTTCGGTGAAGGATATCATCGGACCTTACGAGCGGTGGTAGAGACGTTGGCGACAGACGAAACAAGGCATGAAGGCGTTAACATTATCAGCGCGCTTCTCAGCCCGGCGGACATTCGCTGGATCAAGGGACTGTTAGAGTCTATGGGGGTTTCCTATACGTTTTTGCCGGATATCTCCGAGACGCTGGACAAGCCTTATTTGAAGGAGTACCGCAAGCTAGGGCCGGGCGGGACCTCGCTCAAGGATATCCGAGGCATGGGCGGAGCGAAAGCGACGCTGCAATTGGGCTGTACCGTAAAAAACGCTTTTTCGGCAGGCATGTATTTAGAAGAGCATTTTGGCGTTCCTTGCTATACCTTGCCTTTGCCGATTGGCCTAGAAAATACCGATTTATTCTTGGCGACGCTGCAGGAAGTCAGTGGTAAAGAGATACCGCAAGCGTTGGAGCAGCAACGAGGTCGTCTGCAAGACGCCATGGTAGACAGTCACAAGTACAATTTTGCCGGGCGCTGCGCTATTTACGGCGAGCCGGACATGGTCTACGCGGTGACCGCCTTGTGTTTGGAAAACGGTCTTTTACCGGTGCTTGCCGCAACCGGCAGCCGGGGCAGTCGCTTAGTGCCGCTGTTGGAGAAAAAACTGGCGGAGTTTCGGGAAACGCCGCAGCTGTTGGCGGGGGCCGACTTCGTCTCTATTCGCCAGGCTGTAGAAGAACGGCAGGTCAATTTGGTTATCGGTTCATCCGAAGGCCGTTATTTAGAAGAACGCTGTGGCATCCCGCTGGTACGGTTGGGCTTTCCTATTTTGGACCGCGTGGGCGGCGCCAGACAACTTTCAGTCGGCTATGAGGGGACGGTGCTTTTGCTGGATCGACTAACGAATGCGCTTCTGGATCATAAGCACAAACACTACCGCAAAGCGATGGAAGATGCATTTTGGCGGCCGGAAGAAGCGAATAATACAAGCGCTGACGATAGGCGTATTTGAGAAGGATGCGGGCCTCATGAGCTGTCAATCTGAATCCTGTATGTACGAGGGCATGTCGCCGGAACTGGCTGCCAGTACCGCAAAACATCCCTGTTATTCCTTTGAAGCGCATCACCAATATGCGCGCATGCACCTGCCGGTAGCGCCTGCCTGCAATATCAGCTGCAACTACTGCAATCGGAAGTTCGACTGTGTCAATGAAAGCCGTCCTGGTGTAACCAGCGAAGTGCTGTCTCCTGAAGAAGCGCTGGAAAAATTTCTCTGGGTGAAGCGGGAAATGCCGAAGCTGAGCGTTGTCGGCATTGCCGGACCGGGAGACGCTTTAGCCAATTGGCCGGCTGTATCTAAGACGCTGCGCGCCATTCGGGCAGTGGATGAAAACGTGGTTTTTTGTGTATCCACTAACGGGTTGATGCTGCCAGTATACGCGGATGAGCTGTTGGAACTGGGCGTGCGTCACATTACGGTGACGATGAATGCGCTGGACCCGGCAGTGGGGGCTAAACTGTATCGCCATGTGTTATATGAAAACAAAGTGCTTCGCGGCGAAGAGGCGGCCAAACGTCTTTTGGAGAATCAGCAGGCCGGCATTGCCCGTCTGACAGCGGCGGGCGCTTTAGTGAAAATAAATACTGTCATGGTTCCTGGGGTGAATGAAGCGCATATTCCTGAGGTAGTGAAAAAAGCCAAAGAGTTGGGGGCGTTCGTGAGCAACATCATGCCTCTGATTCCTGCGCCTGGGAGCGCCTTTGAAAATCTGCCGCAAACCAATCGTCGCGATTTGGACGCCTTGCGCGAGCGCTGTCAGATCGATTTGCGGCAGATGCGTCATTGTCAGCAGTGTCGAGCCGATGCGATTGGGCTTTTGACGCAGGACGAATCGGCGCGCTACCGGTTGCACGAGCAGCCGCTTCAGCCGGTTGCAGCTTCCGGTATATACCGTATAGCCGTCACTTCCAAATTTCAAAAATTAGTGGACATGCATTATGGCCACGCTGAGCAGTTCCACATCTACCAGGTGCGCGGCAAACAGATGAAGTTTTTAGAGACGCGTCCCAGCCTGCGGTATTGCCGTGGCAAGGATGTTTGCGAAGAAGACGATACGCACAAGGGGAGCTTGGTGCAATTGCTTTCCGATTGTGATGCGGTCTTGACCATGCGCATTGGACAGGGCGCTAAAGCGCGGTTGCAGCAGGCGGGCATTGTCAGTGTCGAATCGTGCAATAGTGTCGATGAAGGGTTGTTGTTTGCAGCGGAATGCTTGCGGCAGAAACGAGCGATGTAATTTTGGGAAGCTGCCTCTTTCTTCACTGCTGGCGCGAAAATGGTCTTTTTTCCGCCAGACGTCGTCAGAAATCCTCGGCAGAGCGCCGCTATTCCTGCGTTTTCTTTCTCGTCTGACGAAAAAAATCCTGATTTTCGCGGAGCGTTCATTCAATCGACAGCTTCCTGGGGAAGCGTTGAGGATTGCTTTATAGTGCTGAATGAAACGAATAGCAATTGCTGTCATAGCCCTCATGCGTACCCTCCGATTCTCCCGCGACTCTTGTTTGTGGCCTGTTTTCCTCTGGTTTTCTTATAAAAATGCGAAAAGCGAAAGGGGTCTGGCAATGGAAAAACCGAAAAAGCATGTATTTATTTGTACCAGCTCTCGTATGACGGGGCAGCAGAAAGGATTTTGTCATACGAAGGGCGCGGTGGATTTGGTTAATGCCTTTATGGAAGCCATTGAAGAGGCGGATTTGGAAGGTATTTTTGTTTCCAACACAGGCTGTTTTGGTCTTTGCGAAGAGGGGCCGGTTGTAGTGGTCTATCCGGATAATGTTTGGTATGGCAAAGTAAGTGAAGACGATGTGACGGAAATTGTGGAAGAACATTTGGCGGAGGGGCGCATAGTGGAACGCTTGGCGCTTTAAAGAGTGAGTAGCGTATTAGCTTCTTGGAAAGAAGGTGTGGAAGATGGCGAAAGAAATTGCCGTGCTGACAGCGGTTGACGGGCAAACGGCGCCCATGGATCAAGGCGGCTTGTTGCGCGTTTATCGCCGGCAAGAAGGAGGCTGGCAAGAAGAGCGCTCCATGCCGCTTTTGATGGCGGCGGGTGGCGGTCTGGCGGGATTGCGCAAGCAATTGGCGGCGATGGTGGAGTTTTTGGCGGGCTGCCGAATTGTAGTGGCTTCAACCATTACAGGCGTTCCTTACTATGAACTGGAGAAAGCAGGCTGCTCTCTTTGGGAGATGCAGGGGGCGCCGTTGGAGTTGCTGAACGAGGTGCTGGCAGGCGAAGAAGAACAGGCGGGCAAACCGGCGGTCGAGACTGTCTCGCTGCCCACTCCCGAGGAGTTGGGAGAGGGCCGTTACCGTATTTCCATCTGTGAGGTGCAGCGAGCCAGTGGCGGTATTACCTCTAAGCAGGTACTGCAGCCGTGGCTGCAAGGGCGAAACTTTGCTTCGCTGGAAATTTTGTGCACTCATGTGCCGCCATGGCTGGAGTGTGAGTGGCAAAGCGGCGGCGCCTTTGCAGGCGTTAAAGAGAAGCTTCCTTCAGGGGAGTGGAAAGTGTTTTTGCAAGGTAAATAGGACAGATAAAATCGGCAGGAGCGGGAAGGTGAGAGCATGGCGCAGGATGTGTTGTTTATCGATCAAACGCTGCGCGAAGCAGCGTCGTTAGGGCCTGCGGCGGTGAGGGCCATCTTAAAAGAAATGAAGCATCTGCAGATTTCTTTAGTGGATGTGCCGATGGCGCTAAATAAATCGCTGCCCTTGCGGACGCAGCCGGAGTTTTTTCGAGCCGTGCTGCCGTTGGAGCAAGGAGCGGCGACAGAGGCGGCGCAACAAGGTTTTCGTCAGGTTCTGTTTTCGTGCTCGTTGCAGCAAGGGTTGCCAGCACATACGGTAGAAGTGCTGCACGAAGCGAAAATGCAAAAACTGCGAGCGACGCTGCTAGTGGAAGATGCCTCGCTGGCGTCGGACCTTCTGTGGCAGGCGGTGCTGCCCATGCTCTGCGCTGCCGGTTTAGAAGGACTTGCTTTTAAGGACTCCTCTGCAATATTGCAGCCTTTGCGCTTACAGGAACATTTGGATCTATTGCAGCAGCAATGGCCGCAATTAACGCTGGAATTTCACGCTTCCAACCAAAAAGAGCTGGCTACAGCGAACGTTTGGGCTGCGTGGCAAGCCGGCGTGCGCCGCCTTGCCGTTTCCATTGGAGGGAAGAATAACAGCGCTCCATGGGAAGAGGTACTGCTGCTTTTGCGACAGATGGGGGAGCTGGAACTTCCCGTACCTGCCAATATGGCCCAACGCAGCCGCTGGTTGTTGCAACTCTTGGGTGAAGAGGTAGCGCCCAACAAAGCGGTTATCGGAGAAAATATTTTTGCGCATGAATCAGGCTTGCATGTAGCAGGCGTTGCCAAAGACGCATCTCTTTATGAAGCATTTCCGCCGGAACTGGTAGGGTTAGAGCGAAAAATTGTGCTAGGTAAGCATTCCGGGACAACCTCGTTGCGCGTAAAATTCAAGGAACTAGGGCTGCCTTTCCCCAGCCGGGCGGAAGCCTTGCTGATTAAAATACGCGCCTTGGCGGTAGCGCGCAAACGGGCTATTTCCGATGAGGAACTGCTGTCCTTGTGGCGGGAGGAAACAGCATGAGCGTACGTTTTGTTGATACAACCTTGCGTGACGGGGAGCAGCAGGCCGGTCTTGCTTTTAGCGCAGCTGACAAGCTGCGCATTGCACATTTGCTGGCTGGCGCTGGCGTTGCGGCTATTGAAGCCGGTACTCCTATTATGGGGGCTGCCGAGCAGGAAGCTTTACGCGGCATTGTTCAACAGCGGCTTTCTTGTCCCGTAGTGGCCTGGAATCGCGCCAGGAAGGAGGACATAGACGCCTCCGTGGCCTGCGGCTTTGAGTGGGTGCATATTTCCGTTCCCGTTTCAGACTATCATTTGGTGAAAAAAATGCGCCGCAGTCGCTCCTGGCTGCTAGGGCAGTTGGCGCAAAGTATTCCTTACGCCAAATCTTGGGGCTGCCGGGTGACGGTGGGTGCGGAGGACGCTTCCCGGGCGGACCCGCACTTCTTTTTAGAGGTGGCGCGCTTAGCAGCGGGGCTGGGAGCGGAACGCATTCGCTACGCCGACACGGTGGGCTGTCTAGAGCCCTTTGGAGTATATGAAAAAATGAAGACTCTTGGTGAGTATTGTCCCTTGCCGATTGAATTTCATGGACATAACGATTTTGGATTGGCTGTGGCCAATACGCTGGCGGCCATTGAAGCGGGCATTGAATGGGTAAGCGTCACGGTAGGCGGCATTGGCGAGCGGGCGGGGAATGCTTCGCTGGAAGGAGTGCAAGAAGCGTTGACTCTTGCGACGGCGCAGAAAAGCAGTATGAAAGCGGATTTGCTGCCGGCCTTGCGCGGTGAGGTGCAATTAGCCTGCGGGAGCTAGGGAACCGCTACTTTATTCGCATCTCGCACCACGACGGCTTTTTTTCCGCCAAGCGTTGTCAGAAAGCCTCGACATAGCACCGCTATGTCTGCGTTTTCTTTCTCGCCTGACGAAAAAAATTCGCGTCCTGGCGGAGCGCTCATTAAAGCTGCGGTTCCCTGGGCAAAGTATGAGGATTATTCTCGCGACTCTTGTTCCATCTTTCCTCTGCTATCTCCTGGCGCGGAAGTTTGTGATAGAATAAAGGAAAAGAGGGAGCGGAGGCGAGAGCATTGACAGATCTGAGCAAGGAGCGCATAAAATTTTGGCGTCCCCGGCAATTGCCGCAGGTGGAACTGCTGCATGCCTCCTATGTTAAGCAGTCTTTCTCCCGCCATTTTCACGATGGTTTTGCTTTGGGCGTAGTAGAGCAGGGGGCGCTGCGCTTTTCCTACAGGGGCGAACGCTTGACGGCTTTTCCCGGCTGCGTCAACTTAGTTATTCCCGGCGAGGCTCATGATGGCGAAGCCGCTGGCGCGGACGGCTGGACGTATCGCATGTTTTACCTGGATAATGCCGTAATGGAGCGCGCGGTGTTCGAACTGTCCGGTAAAGAAAAGCAACTGCCCTTTATTGCCGCTGGCGTGCTGGAAGATACCGCGCTCGCCTTCGCTATCGCTAGGTTGCATCAACAGCTAGAAACGGATGAACTGCCCCTTTTGGAACAGCAAAGCCGTCTACTTTCGCTTCTGACAATGTTCGTCGCTCGCTATGGAGAAAAACGGATCCAACGAAACTGGGCAGCCGATGCGAAGGCCGTTACGATGGTGAAAGACTATCTTGAGGCAATGCATGCGAGCAATGTTTCCTTAGAAGAATTGTCCCTCCTTTGCGGTCTGAGTTCATTTCATATGCTGCGTCAATTCCGGGCTGCCGTGGGAGTGCCTCCCCATGCGTATCTTAAGCAAGTGCGGGTGCGTCAAGCGAAGAGCCTTTTGCGGCAAGGGCTGCCTTTAGCCTATGTGGCGCAGGAAACCGGTTTTGCCGATCAATGTCATTTTTCTAGGCAGTTCAAGCAGATCGCCGGCGTCAGTCCGAAACAATACAGCAAGAACGTGCAAGAAAAAATCTCCTCTACGCGTTAGCATAAAATACGAGGGGAGATGAAAGTGTATGTTGGTAGTAACGGAGAATTGGCGTCGCCAGTATGCAGGTGCTTCCATGGGACTATTGGTGGTGGAAAATGCGCAGTGTTTAGGGCGTTCTGAAGCGCTGGAACAGCAGCGGCGGCAAGTGGAAAAAGAGTTGAGGGAGGCCTTTGGGTCCAAAGAGGAATTGGATGCTTCGCGCGTGTTGGCGGCATACAGCCAATACTATAAGCGATTTAAAAAAACCTATCATGTGCGGCAGCAATTGGAGTCGGTAATCTTTAAAGGGAAAAGCATCCCGTCTGTGACTCCTTTGGTGGAAGCCATGTTTATGGCGGAATTAAAAAATGGCCTGCTTACGGCAGGCCATGATTTGGAGCAGGTACAAGGCGGGCTGACATTGGATGCGGCGTCAGGAGAAGAATCATATGTGTTGCTCAATGGCAAGGAACAGACGCTAAAGGCGCAGGACATGTTTTTGCGAGACAAGGCTGGCGTTCTTTCCAGTATTATCTATGGACCGGACAAGAGGACTTGCATAGGTCCAGATACGAAGAGCGCTGTTTTTACAGTGTATGCGCCAAACGGTATTTCCCGGGAGTCGGTGGAACATCACTTGAAGGATATTTACAGCTATGTAAGATTGGCGGCGCCGCAAGTGTTGCAAATTGAACAGAAAATATACGAATCGGAAAAGATATAATAAAAAAATGTCGTATCTTCTTCTCTTGTGTTTACAAAGTTGAATTGCTTTGCTAAAATGAAAGACGATATGTGATAGGCGATGACTGGGAGCTCGAACAGATATTTGCAACAGAGAGCCGGCGGGTGGTGCGAGCCGGTGCAGGAACTGTTTGTTTCTCGCCCAGGAGTTCTTATGCTGAAGGGTCTGACGATTTCTAGGCATAAGCGTCAACGGGCGTTAACCGGAAGCCGGAATTGATTTCGGCGCAATGAGAACCAATTAGGGTGGTACCGTGCGCAAGCGCCCCTAACGATGCCAAGGCATCGTTAGGGGCTTTTTTGTATGCGTAGGTGCCAAGACACATAGTGATAGGCAATGAACGGGAACGTAAAAGGGAATCTGCAACAGAGAGCCGGCGGGTGGTGCGAGTCGGCGCAGAGAACTTTGGCCGCTCGCCCGGGAGCTTTGGCGCAGAAGAGGCAAAAGCCTTCAGGCGTCGGCGTAACCGGGCGTTAACCGGAAGCCGGTTGTTTCCGGTCACGAGAACGAAGTAGGGTGGTACCGCGGTTAAGCGCCCCTACCAATGCGTAGGCATTGGTAGGGGCGCTTTTATATTGGAGAAAAGAGGTAAGGCTTCATGGGAATGACAATGACAGAGAAAATACTGGCCAGCCGGGCGGATCGTAAAGAGGTACGGCCTGGCGAACTGATTGAATGCCGTGTTGATTTTACGTTGGCCAATGACATTACAGCGCCTCCGGCGATTGCGGAATTCAGGCGCATAGGCAAGCCTTTGTTTGACAAAAAAAAGATAGCTTTGGTGCCGGATCATTTTGTGCCGAACAAAGATGTACAGTCAGCGACGAACGCCAAAATCGTCAGGGAATTTGCCTGGCAGGAAGAGATTGCTCATTATTTTGAAGTGGGCCGTATGGGCATTGAGCATGTTTTGTTACCGGAACAGGGGCTGGTGGCGCCCGGCCAGGTGATTATCGGCGCGGATTCCCATACGTGCACCTATGGCGCGTTGGGTGCTTTTTCTACTGGCGTAGGCCACACGGATATGGCTGCTGCTTGGGCGACAGGCCGGACATGGTTTAAAGTGCCCAGCACTATCCGGGTCAACCTTTGCAACCGGCTAGGAGAATGGGTAAGCGGCAAAGATGTCATCCTTACATTGATTCGGATGCTGGGTGTGGATGGTGCCCGTTATCAAGCGCTGGAGTTTGCCGGCGAAGGCGTGGCGACGCTTTCTATGGCCGACCGTTTCACCATGGCCAACATGGCGATTGAAGCTGGCGGGAAAAACGGCATTTTTCCAGTGGACGCAGTCACGAAAGAATATTTGGTTGGCCGGACGGAGCTCTGTGAGAGTTTCGATGCCGATGCCGACGCCGTTTACGAAAGGGTGATTGATATCGATTTGGCGGAATTGCAGCCGGTAGTGGCGTTGCCGCATTTGCCGGAAAATGTCAAGCCGGTGGCCGAGCTGCCGGAGATCGTCATTGATCAGGTTATTATCGGCTCCTGCACCAATGGGCGCATTGAAGATCTGGCCCAGGCGGCGCGTGTTTTTGCCGGAAGAACCGTTCATCCCAAAGTAAAAGCGATCGTGATTCCCGGAAGCCAAAGCGTCTATTTAGAAGCCATGCAGCGCGGTTATATTCAGACGTTCATTGAAGCTGGGGCGGCAGTAAGCACACCGACCTGCGGTCCTTGTTTGGGCGGCTACATGGGCATCATGGCTGCAGGAGAGCGGGCGGTGGCGACGACTAACCGCAATTTCAGAGGTCGCATGGGTCATATCGACAGTGAGGTGTATTTAGCCAGTCCGGCTGTGGCGGCAGCCAGTGCCGTGCTGGGGCGTATCGCATCGCCTAAGGAGGTAATTGCATGATGATGACAGGAAATGTCTGGCGCTATGGCGACAATATTGATACAGATTTCATTTATCCGGCGCGGTATCTGAACATTAGCGAGCCTAAAGGAATGGCGCCGCATTGCATGGCGGACTTAGATCCGGCTTTCCAGGGCAAAGTCAAAACCGGTGATTTTGTAGTGGCGGGACGGAATTTCGGTTGTGGCTCTTCGCGAGAGCATGCGCCGGTTTCTATTAAAGAAAACGGCATTGCCTGCGTAATTGCCGAAAGCTTTGCCCGGATATTTTACCGCAATGCCATCAATATCGGCCTGCCGCTTTTGGAGATTGGCGAGCAAGCCCGAACCATTCAGGAGGGCGATCAATTGCGGCTTAACCTGGAAGTTGGGGTCATTGAAAACTTGACTCGCGGCGAGCGGTATATAGCGACGCCGTTACCGCCGTTTATTCAAAAGATTGTCAGCGCCGGGGGTCTGGCTAACTATGTGAGGGAGGAAGTCTGATGGAACATAAAATTGTTGTCATACCAGGAGATGGAATTGGCCAAGAAATTGTGGATGCTGCGGTGCGGGTGCTGCGGGTGGCAGCTCGTAAAGGCCGCTTGCAGCTGACGTTGCAGGAGTGTTATGCCGGCGGCGCGGCGCTGGATCATAGGGGGGAACCACTACCGCAAGAAACCGTGCAAGCGGCCAGAAGTGCGGAAGCGGTGTTGTTGGGCGCTGTTGGCGGCCCTAAGTGGGACGGCGTGGCCGCGGAATCGCGTCCGGAGCGCGCCATACTGGGCTTGCGTCAGGAACTGGGTCTCTATGCCAATCTGCGTCCGGTGCGGGTGCTGCCCAGTCTGGCTTCTTATTCGCCGGTCAAAGAAGAGGTTGTGACCGATACCGATATTTTGATTGTGCGTGAACTCAACGGAGGCATTTATTTTGGCGAAAAGGGAACAGAAGGAGATAAAGCCTGGGATGTCGAGATGTATTCAAAACCGGAGATTGAGCGCATTGCCGCCGTGGCCTTCCAGGCCGCCCAAGGGCGGCGGCGGAAAGTGACTTCGGTGGATAAGGCCAATGTGTTGGCTTCTTCCCGTCTGTGGCGGGCAACCGTGATGGAGGCGGCGAAGGAACATGCGGAGATTTCCTTAAACCACTATTATGTGGACAACTTTGCCATGCAGTTGATTTTGGCGCCCCGGCAATTTGATGTGGTGGTGACAAACAACTTGTTTGGCGATATTTTGAGCGATGCCGCCGCGGTGCTGGCCGGTTCCATCGGTATGCTGCCTTCGGCGAGCGTAGGGCGTGAAACCAGCTTGTATGAGCCCATTCACGGCTCGGCGCCGGAGATTGCCGGACAAGGCATTGCCAATCCCCTAGGCACCATTTTGTCGGCGGCGATGTTGCTGGAATACTCGTTGGCGCAGCCGGAACTGGCCAAAGCCGTAGCGCGGTCCGTAGAAGCCGTGCTGGCGGCCGGATACCGCACTCAAGATATTTATCGTTCCGGAACGACCAAAGTGTCGACAGAAGAAATGGGCCGTCTGGTGGAATCACACTTGGCGGATCTGGTCATATGAAAAATAACAGGAGGGTAAAATCGTGAAAGAAAAATTAAGCAAAGTGCCCAAGGTCGTTTGGCTGCAGCTGTTTTTGCTGGCGTTGGGCTATGCCTTTTATTCGGCCAATCGCCTGGCTTTTGGTGTCGGCTTAAAGGCGGTGGCAGGACAGTTGGCGTTGACGGCCGTGCAGATTGGCACCTTGGGAACAATTTTTACGTTAGGGCAGGCGCTGATCGATATTCCCGCCGGTTATATTGCCGACCGCTTTGGGCGCAAGCGGATGTTGATCATGGGCATGCTGGGCATTTCTATTACCACGATGCTGGTGACGACGGCAAGCAGCTTTGCCGAAGCGGCGAGCTGGCGCTTTCTTTTCGGCGCGACTGAAGGAATTTGGAATATTGTCATGTATTCGGTGGCAGGCTCTATTTTTCCGGCAGCCAGAGCCATGCTGAATGGTCTGATGATGACCTTCTATTCCGTCGGCGCCTATGTAGGGCCTTCTTACTACGGCTGGAGCCTGGGTGTTACCGGCAGCTGGCAGTCCGGTCTTTTGACCATGGGGGCTACGACCCTCGTCTTTGCGTTGCTGTTGATTTGGGGCTTCAAGGCGCGTTATACGGATCAGTCCAAGGATATTAAGCAGACACATCTTCTGGAAGCGCTGCGGACGGTGGGGCGTAGTCGTGTGGTGTGGCTGGGCGTCTTGATTCAGATTCTCAACATTGTGCCTTACTGGGGCTTTGCATCTATGGGGCCGTATCTCTTTATGACGTATAAAGGCTATACGGCGGCGGATGCCGGCCAGTTCTTCGGCATTATCTACGGTATCGGCGGACTTAGTTCGGTGGTGCTTGGCTATTTTGCCGACCATTTTGGCCGCAAGCCGACCATCTTGTTTTTGGCGGTTCTGAATACGCTTTGCGCTGTGCTGATTTTTCATGTGATTCCGCAAAGCTCGGAGACTCTTCTGTATATTGTCGGCGGCTTGATGGGCATTGGTTTGCATGCCATTTATGTGCTAGGTTATACGGTAGGTCAGGACGGCGTTAAGCCGCACCAGATCGGGTTGGCCACCGGCATTATCGGTGCATCCAGCTATTTTCTTTCGTTCTTCTCTGGTCCGCTCATGGGCTATCTCACGAAAGCGTACGGTTATTTGATGGCGTTGGATATTGTGGTTGTGGCCTTTGAAGCCATACTAATTGTGGTGGCGTTCTTGATGACGGAAACCCAGCGCCAAGAAGCAGTGCTGAAATCAGAAGAAACAGCAAGTTAAGGTCTTTCATAAATAAATCCCCTGTCGACGTAATAGGCGCTGGCAGGGGATTGGTATTTAAAAAAGGAAAAGCAACAATTGTGTCGAAGAAATAAAAAATGGTCTTAGAAAGTGTACTGTTGGCAAAGGAGTTCTCTTTGGTTAAAGGAGGAGTTTCAGTGAAAATGGTGCAAGTGCAGGAGTTGGCGAAAAATAGGGGACTTAAGCCCGGACGACTAAAGAAGGCGGACTTGATTCACGCTATGCAGTGTGAAGAAGGGAATCGGCCTTGTTTCAACGAAGTGGGCTTGGCTTGCGAGCAGGCGGATTGTCTGTGGCGGGACGACTGCAGCGCCGCTAAGCTGTAAATGGTTTAATACTCAACTTTCGCACCTCAAAAACAGCTTTGAATCCTTGCTGCTTCTAAGGTCATCTTATTTTCAATATAGGCCTTGAAATATAGAAAAACACCCATCT
>SAAJ01000086.1 GCA_009929485.1 Negativicutes bacterium | reverse complement strand
TGTGCAGGCCTCATCGGAGATGCGGAAATAGGTGCGGCTGCCATGACCGGTATCGCCGCCCTGATAGCCGTTTGTCCCAGCTTCAACTTCGAGAATATTTGCGCTTACGACGTCACGGGTATAAGTGGTGATCTCTGTGCCATCACCGAGAGTTTTTTGGTTTTCTTTAATTTCATACATATGGTTAGACCTCCTGACATTCTTCTGTGAAATAACGCAAGCGGTAATCTTTCCACTTGGCACGTTTGATTTCTGCTTCCATACCTGCTGAAATACGGCTTCCAAACACCCAGACTTCTGCGCATTTGCTCATGAGGGCATTTCCGAAAAACAGTCCCAGTTCCCGTTCGTCAGGGCGGTTGTCATCCAGAAACTGCGGAAACAATAGATGTGGGGCGATGGGGATATATCCCTGATCCACGGCAAAGCGGCAATAGCGTCTTGCGGCGGCGACGTTTCTTTCCACATCACCGGAATAAGGTGAGCAGATGTAGACGATAGGCCGGAATGCACGAAGTGCTTGTTTTTCGCTGTTCTGGATATTGGCCAGTGCTTCTGCCGCAGTCGGGTCTGGATAACCCTCGCCATTTTGATAATCAAGATTCAATTTGGAGTTCTCCTTTCCGGGTGGATATAGAAAAGGCGTCCACCTCTAATTTCCCACTGGAGATGAACGCCCGATTTGAGCGGATTATTTTTAATCTTTTTTATAAAAATCTGTAATGTAGCCATCAGCACGGAGCTTGAGACCGGGAGCCCACGGTGGTGTTCTGCCCATCTGCTCACACAGGGCATCAAGCGACATACGCGGGTCGGCTTCAATGACCAGCTCATCATGGATGTGCATGACAATGGAACAGCAGCGCAGCGTTTTCATGGCATAGCAGAGGATGTCGCGGGAGGTTGCCTGCACGATGTTTTCCACAAATTTTGGGCCGTAGGAATCAAGACGCTCCCATTTCTTTGTGGAGCCGATACCTTCGTAGGTGATGCATTCGCCGCCGAACTGGTTCGTTCCAACCTTCGGTTTCACGTAGGCAAGGTTCCTGCCGGAGGGAAGCATGATAAAGAGCATCCCGGAGCGGCAGGAGAAGGTCAGACCGTGGCTGCTGGTTGTGTGCTTATACTTGACCGCTTCCATGACTGCACGGTCGACATCCCACCAGAACTGGACGATGCGAGGATTTGTCTGCCGCCAAGCGTCTACCAGCGGAGGAAGCTCGTCCTCTGAAAGCCCCATCTCGATGGCACCCATTGCTTTGAGTGCGCCGACCGAGCCGCCATAGCCGAGCGCCAATTCTGCAATTTTGCCTTTTTGACGAAGGTGGCCGTTGATGCCGTGCTTCACGACAGGAACACGGAACATCTGACTGGCACTGGCGCAGTAAATGTCGCCGCCATCTTCAAAGACCTTCTGCCGCCAGGTCTCACCCGCATACCAGGCGATGACTCTTGCCTCGATGGCACTGAAGTCGGAAACATAAAACTGACAGCCATCCTTCGGAATAAAAGCAGTGCGGATCAGTTGCGAGAGCGTATCCGGCACATCCTCATAGAGCATTTTCACAGCATCAAAGTCACCGGATTTAACAAGTGCGCGGGCATCTGCGAGATCCTCCAGATGATTCTGCGGTAGGTTTTGTAATTGAATCAGTCTGCCTGCCCAGCGGCCTGTGCGGTTGGCTCCGTAAAAAGCAAAGCAGCCGTGTGCTCTGCCGTCATCGCAGGCAGCGCGTTCCATCGTTTGGTATTTTCGGACAGAGGATTTGGCAAGCTGCTGGCGAAGTGTGAGAACGGTCTGCAGCTCTGGCGAGGCAGTTTTTAAGAGCTCTGCCACGGCCTTTTTGCCAAGTGTGTCGGTTTCGAGCCCGTTTTCGGAGAGCCATTGCTTCATCTGCTTGACGCTGTTGGGATTATCAAGGGCAGTGAGCTTTTTCATTGCTGCGGTCAGCTCCGTCCGGGAGCGGGTATCCATTTCGATGGCCTTCTGCACCAGATTCATGTCGAGGCGTACACCACGGTCGTTGATTTCCTGATCAATGTTGTATTCGTCCCAGACAGATTCCGGCACCGGAAACTTGGATAGTCTTGCCTTGATGCCCATTTCTGTTTCCACATCCCGGAGGTTATAGCGCTTGAAGGTTTCCCATTTGTCTTGCGCATCCGCCGGAAGGTTCCGGGTGCGACCGCCATTCGTTTTTGTCGGAGTGCAGGGCACTGAAAAGTATTTGATGAGCTCCTTGCCCTCTGAGAGCTTCTGCTTCTCAAGGCCGAGGACGGTACCGACGCCTTCCAGCGAAAGCGGCAGCCCCATTGTTGCCGCCCAGACCATTGAGCAGCGCCAGCTTTCCGGATTCAGAAACCGGGCGCACTCCTTTGAGAGAGCGTGGTTATCATGGAACGGATCAAGACTTATGCCTATGTTTGAAAGATACCGGGACAGGCAGACCCGTTCAAAGTTTGCATTGAACGCCCATTTGGTAACGGAATCGTCGGTCAGGGCGTCAATCAGCTCCTGCGGCAAATGCTCGCCCTGCGCGAGGTCGATGACCTGGACTTCATTTCCATCAAAGGAATAACCGAAGAGCAGGATCTCAAAGCTGGGCGAGAATGCGTATTTATAAACGCCGCACTTTGCCAGATTCACATCACTGTAGGTTTCAATATCGATACTGAGTGTTTTCATGGATTTCACCTCAATTCAAATAAGCGGCAGAGATTGCTCCCTGCCGCCTGCCATGCTTATTTGTCTAAGAGTTTCATGCGCTTCTCGTGGTATTCGAGATCACGCGCGGCCTGTTCCGCTTCCCGCTTGTCGCGTTCCTTGCGGTATTCGATATCGCGGGCAGTAGATTCCTGCTCACGCTTTTCACGTCTGCGGTCGTAGAGGAAGTTCTGGATTGTTGCAATCAGGATCACAATGCTGAAGACCAGCCAGATAGCGATAATTGCAGTTAAGAGGATCGTCTGAAAGGTTGTCATAGTCATAGTCGCGCCTCCCTTAATTCAGAAAGTCTTCATCGTCATCAGTGACGAAGTCAGACTCAGCACTTGCCTTGCCGCCAAGAGGCTCGCCGTCACGGATTTTCTGCAGGTTATTGAGGCCGCAGGCGATTCCCTTGTTGCCGGAAGAGTTGAAAGCATAAAATGTGATGCTGGCTCTGCCATAGACGCCGGAGTACACTTCGGAACGGGTCAGGATGGGATTTAGGTCTGCATCCACAATACCGGGAGCAGAGGTGGCATTGGCGTTTACAAAGTAGGCGTTCTTATAGGCCTCATCGTCCGGGCGCTCCGCATCGCCGTCACGCAACGGGGTTTTCAGGACAGAGAGCGCAGGGACGGTCTTGCCGTTGCCCTTGAGCTTTGCTTCGCCTTCCTTATAAGCGGCTTCAATGGCAGCCTGAATCTTGGCGATGGTCTTGGTATCAGACTTTGGGATAATGAGGCTCACGCTGTACTTCGGTGTGCCGCCG
Organism: Negativicutes bacterium; assembly: GCA_009929485.1. Taxonomy (GTDB): domain Bacteria; phylum Bacillota; class Negativicutes; order Anaeromusales; family Anaeromusaceae; genus Anaeromusa. The sequence continues at coordinate 960 of SAAJ01000086.1, read as the reverse complement.
TTGATGGACTTCGGTTCCCAGACGTTTGCGTAGCTCCAACGGGTGTCGGTACCTGTGATAACCTTCATGGGATTGCTGATTTTCGTATTCTTACTCATAATGTTTTTCCTCCATAAAATCATTTTTTGCTGTGTTCATGGCCGGGCGTTTATCGTTTTCCGGCGCAAGAGTGGGTTTGCCCTGCGGTTTTTCAATGTAAGCTGTCAGGAGTTCATCGAAGCGGGACTTACCGAGGAGCTTCTGCATGGAAGTGACGCCGAGCAGCTTCTTTTCATACGGATCAAATCCTGCTTCCTCGACCGTCTGGATAACAGCGGCCTCGTTACTGTACTTACGGTTGGATCGGCCTTCGACCAGTTTCCAGCCGTGCCATTCCTTCCCGGAGAGCGCCTGCTGCAGGGCATATTCCTTAATGTCGGATGCCCAGCTGATCAGCTCGTCCACCTTAGAAAGAATGACTTCGATTTCGGTGTCCGTCAGGAGCGGCGGGAGCTTGAAATCGTACTGTGCCAGCTTCAGATTGGCTTCGGTCCTGGCCCGGCACTCATTTCTTGCTTTGCAAAAGCCGCACCATTCTCCGCAGAGAAAGTTTCCGTCTCCGGCAAACGCAAGTTCTGCCGTGGGCTTCAGGACTTCGTCTGCCCAGCGGTATAAATCGTCCTTACTGATATCAAAGGTGCTGACATTCTGGCGTCTTGGCTGGTAGATGGTTATGCTGACCCGATCGATGTCGTAGATGTCATCAAAGAGTTCCAGCGCGCCGAGGGCGTAGCACTGCATCTGCGGGTTCTCTTCAGCGGAAACAAGAACGCCGAGACCGAATTTGAAATCAATGACCCGGAGCGTGCCGTCCGCGATGATGACGCAGTCGGCGGTACCGAAGCCCTGTTCTACCCAGCGGGAGAAGTCAACTCGCTGCTCAATCAGGACAACCGGATCAGCGCAGGTCTTCTTTGCGGC
>SAAJ01000046.1 GCA_009929485.1 Negativicutes bacterium | reverse complement strand
AAAGCTGAATTGCATTCTTGAGAACCTGGCGGAGCATCTTTCGGCGTATTATGTCGCGTTGTTTTTTAAAAATACTAGTTATGCAAAAGACTCAATAATGAAATATCGAAAAATATAACCGCCTATTTAGAAGAGCCTTATCGACTAGAAAAACTACATAAAAATATTATTCTAAATGGACAGATTGATTTTTCAAATGAGCAGCAACGAGAAGCATACTTTGTAAGCATGCTGAAAGACTTTCCAAAGGTAACTAATACATATTTTTCTATGGCGGATGGCAGAGAATATGGAGCAAGAAAAGAAAATAACGGAAACATTGTAGTTTGGAATAGCAATCTTGAAAAGAAGACGCTTGATTATTACACTTATGAAGAAAAAATCGGGCGAATGAATTATATAGAAAGCTTGTTAGATTATGATACACGCCAACGCCCTCCCTTTAAAAAAGGGGCTGAATTGAAAAAACCAGGCTGGACCTCTGTATATGCTTCGGCTACGGGAAGAGGCCTTGTTGTCACTTCCGTGTACCCGATATATGCCGCCGAACACTTGGTAGGCGTATTAGGCAGCTCCCTTTTGCTGAACTGGATAGATGATTTTTTGAAAGAACTGCAAATCACAGAGCATTCGTCGGTTTATATTGTTGAGCCAACGGGAAAGGTGATTGCTTCTACTAATGACGCCATTCGACAAAGTAAGTATTGGTATGATGAACTAAAAGAAGAGGATGACCCTCTCTTCTATCAATGCATGGCTTCGATTCAGAGAAAGGGCTTTTTTCTAGAAAATATTCATGAAAATCAAAGCTTTAAATTTTATCATAACGGAGAATCATTTTTGCTTCAGGTTCATGCCGTTGAGGGCGTGAACGGGCTCAATTGGTTAAGTTTTATCGTTATTCCTGAACGAGATTTAATGTACCAAATGGATGCTTTTAGTGATAAGCTGCTTGTTATTACGTTGATAGCCTGTTTGCTTGGCAGCGTTATTGGTTTTTTTACGGCAGAGTATATTGTTAGGCCTTTGCGAAAAGTAAGTCAACGGACCAGAGAAATTGCGAATGGCGATTTTTCAAGCAGGATAAAGATTGCTCGTAATGACGAGGTTGGTGAGCTGGTTCATACCATTAACGAAATGTCTGAGAGTCTAGAACAGTATGTTCGCCGGTTGAATGATGAACGCTTGAGAATAAAACTACTAACGTCTGGGTTGGAAAATAGTAATAGTTTTGTCTTGATTTTGAACGAACATCGAACTATCTGGTGGGGCAACAAAGCATTTGAGGCTTTATCAGGTTATAAAGTTAGTGAACTTTTTGGGAAGAGCGTCTTGATGTTGCTATCGGAAGACAATCTTCCTGAGCTAGTGGAAGAGATTCGAAACTATTTAATAAATGCCAAAGAGTGGCATGGAGAGGTGCTTGCTAAAAGGAAAGATGGTCGTTCCTATGTTGATGAAATTTCTATTATTCCTATCCGGGATGACGCCAGTGAAAAGATGCATTATCTCATCGTTGGTCAAGATATAACGGAAAAAGTTAAAGCCAGAGAGGCAATCTTAGAAGCGCAAAAAGCAAAAGTGAAGGCGGAGCAAGTTTATTTTGTGGGGACAATGGCAGCGGGAATTGCTCACGAAATTAATCAGCCGTTAAACTCTATAAAGGTTGTCTCCAGCGGTTTGCTATATTTGATTCAACGTGGGGAACAAATTGATGAGAAAGAAGTTATTGACAGTCTGCAAGAGATATCAAATCAGGTAGATCGCATAACAAGCATTATTAAACATCTTCGATCTTTTGTTAAACGAGGGGAGCGCAAAACAGCTCCTTGTGACATAAATAAGGTAGTTGCGCTGGCGGTGGATTTATTAAAAGAGCGATTGTCTACTAGTGCTATAAGGGTTGAGCAGAAAATACAGGAAAATATTTCGTTGGTGAATGCCAACATGATTGGCTTGGAAGAAGTCGTTGTTAATGTATTAGTTAATGCTATCCAAGCGCTAGACACAGTAGATAAAGCTGAAAAAGTAATTTGTATTGAGACGTTTCATCGTGATGCCAACGTCGTGTTGAGGATTAGTGACAATGGCCCGGGCATTGATGCTTCGATAAAAGAAACCCTCTTTGACTCATTTACGTCAACTAAACAAGGAGACGATAATCTTGGCTTAGGGCTGGCGATAGTAAATAATATTATTGCTGCTTATTTAGGAACGATTGAGGTTGCTTCTTCAACTGAGGCAGGAACAACCATCATGATTGCGTTGCCCGCAGTTGAGATGGAAAAATTGGAGGAGAAACAATGAGAATTTTACTGGTGGATGATGAAGAGCGTAGTCGGCAGGCTATGCTTTGGATCTTGAAAAAGCTTAATCACGTCGTGACGGAGTGTGCTGATGGTGAGGAGGCTTTGCGTGTATATTCGCCGCACGAATATGAAATGGTCTTATCTGATTTGAAAATGCCGGTTCTTTCAGGGATTGAGTTGGCAATACAAATAAAAAAAATACCGGATAGTTGGAAAACGGATGTGGTGCTATTTACCGGGCATGGTGATATGAAATCGGTAGTAGAAGCGCTGCGGGCGGGGGTATATGATTATCTTGAAAAACCAGTAAATGTGGAAGAGCTGACCGTAGTTATTGAGCGAGTAGCAGAACACCAGGCACTGCTTAGGGAAAACAAAGTTTTGACGGAACGTTTTGACGAAGAGGTAGATGCCGCAACAGAGGAAACAAAGCGTGAACTTAGCACGATGAAACGCTTGGTTGCAGAAAGCATTATGGGGAAAGTAGGCATTTACTCTGAAAAAATGAAAAAAATTATGCAACAAGCGTCACTTTTAAATGGGGAACGTTCTATCCCTGTTTTGATCGAGGGGGAAACTGGAACAGGCAAGGAAATTGTCGCCAAGATGATTCACTATGGAGTTCAAGAAGATAGCGTCTTTGAGGAAGCATTTGTAGATATAAATTGCGCTGCCTTAACTTCCAGTCTTTTTGAAAGTGAATTATTTGGGTATGAAGCCGGCGCTTTTACAGGAAGTTTAGGCTGCGGGGCTAAAGGGAAGTTTGACTTAGCCAATAAAGGTACGCTGTTTTTAGATGAGATTGGTGAATTGCCGCTGGAATTGCAAGGGAAGCTTTTGCGTGTTCTTCAAGAGAAAGAATTCTTTCGTGTGGGCGGGCTGAAAAAAATACCAACAGATGTACGGATTATTTGTGCAACGAATGTTCCACTTGAAAAAAGTGTTGCCGAGGGTAAATTTCGCAAGGATTTATACTATCGATTGAAAGTGGCTCATATTTTGATGCCGCCGCTGCGGGAACGGACGGAAGAAATAGTTCCGCTGGCCAATATGTTTTTGCAGCAATATTCAAAGCAAAAGAAAAAGGAATTCATACGGGTTGCCGCTCAAACAGAAAGCCTATTAGAAGCCTACTCATGGCCGGGTAATATTCGTGAGCTTCAAAATTTAATCGAATATGCAACATTTGCGTATAATGATCAAGAATTACTTCCCTCCCATGTAGACGGTTTTATTCAGTTGCATGAGAGCAGGCCTCAAAAGATCGAGGAAGGAAGCGTTGCGTCAAAGCAAACCTTCTTGGAACTTCCTTTTCCGCAAAATGGATATAAACTAAAGGATTATACGGAAGATATTATTTTGCAAGTCTTAAGTCTGTTTGACCAAAATCAATCGAAAACAGCACAATACTTAGGAATTTCACGACGGGCGTTATCGTATCGTTTAGAAGAAATGAAAAACAGAAAATGAGTCGGATGGCAACTAAAAAGAGATCGACAAAAACTTCTCATGTGGGAAGTTTTTGTCGATCTCTTTTTATGGTTACAAGATGGAAAACTAAAATGTCTCAAAAAAAGAGTGATTAATTTAAAAAAACAGCAGACTATTGTCCTGAAAATGAAACAAAAGAGAAAAAATGAGATTAATGGCATGGGATTTGCTTAAATATAGTAACTGCAAACAACATAGCTTAATCGATAGAAGTGAGAGGAGATCTTTGTGGAAAATCGTCAAGAAGTTCATGTTGCACGTCAGCCGATTTTTGATCGGAAGCAAAACGTAGTGGCATATGAATTGTTATTTCGCGGTAAGAACAGTATAAATTTGTATGATGGAGAAGATGGAGATCTTGCAACGCAGGAAGTGATAAGCAATAGTTTTTTGGTCATTGGCATTGCACAGATATCAGGGGATAAGAAAGCGTTTATTAATTTTACTGAAAATGCATTAAAGCGCAATATTGCGCTTATGTTACCTAAAGACTTAGTAACTATTGAAGTCTTGGAGTCGGTGGAAGCGACTGAAGAAATCATTACATGTTGTAAAGAGCTTAAAGAGAAAGGCTATAGCATTGTTCTGGACGATTTCGTCTTTAGTCCAAGTTATATGCCATTAATTCTCTTAGCGGATATTATTAAAGTTGATTATCGAGCCACTACTTATGAGGAACGGAAAAAACTTTTAGAATGCAAAGCCGCTTATTCTGTAGAATTTCTGGCGGAGAAAATTGAAACGCCAGAAGAATTCTCTGAAGCATTAGACATGGGGTTTGCTTATTTTCAAGGCTATTTTTTTTGTAAACCAGTTATTGTAGCTGCAAAAAATTTACCTGGCTATAAGACTAGCTATTTTCATATTCTCCAAGAGCTTAACCGGCCAGAAGTAGAATTTTCATGCATCGAAGAAATTATTCGCAAAGACGTATCGTTGTCTTATAAGCTGCTTCGCTTTATCAACTCTCCTGTATTCGGATTCCAAAACAATATTAGCTCCTTGCGCCAAGCGTTAGCGCTATTAGGCCAAAAAGAAATTATAAAGTGGATTTCACTGATTTCGTTGCAATGTATGGGCCAAGATAAACCGGATGAGTTAATGCTAAATTCACTTATTCGCGCTAAATTTGCCGAACAAATTGCCAAGACCAATAAGTGGCTACATATATCGGCAGACGCATTTCTGATGGGAATGCTTTCGCATATCGATGCGCTGCTGGGAAGAAGTATGACCGATATTTTAGAAGAGATAGGTTTAGATGAAGAAATAAAAAATGCCCTAGTGGGAAGAACAAGTGCAAGTAAATTAGCCATGGTGCTGAAAATTGTTCAATTGTATGAACGCGCGAACTGGGGCGAATTGGAAGAATGCATTGTGGCGTATGAATTTAACGAGGCGGCCCTGTGCAGGTCTTACCGAGAGGCATTGGGTTGGGCGCATGACGTTCTTGTATCTAACCAGTAAGTACTAGCCTGGCCTAGGCGGCCTGCATAAATCAAACCGAATTTTGAGGAGGATGTTCAATGAATTGGTTAAATAATTTAAAGGTTGCTAAAAAATTAATGCTTCTAACGGCAGTTTTGATGGTGGCGCTAGTCTGTGTGGGAGGAGTAGGGTATTACTTTCTCAATAAAACAAATGATTCTCTGAATCAGATGTACAACGAAAAAATAATTGCGTTAGAGCTGATAAGTGACAATCGTGTTTTAGCAAGAAGAGTAGAAGCAAACTTATTTTCCTTAATGTTGGCAACAAATGAAAGTGAAGATAAAGCACTTGTTGAGGCAATTAATGCCAACGTGAAAACCTTTGATGAAAACTTGACTGCATTTGAAAAAATGCCGATCGATTCTCGGGCTCGCGAAGAAGTGAAAGAAATAAGAGCTGTATTAGGGAAATATAGAGACGCACGTGGCGAAGTAATTGCGCTTGCGACTCAGAATAAGAATGCTGAAGCATATGCCGTATATAATCAAAAAGCTAAGGTGTTTGCAGATGAATTTATAAAGAAGTTTATTGTTTTAGGGGAAGAAACGAAAAAATCAGCAGAAGACATGAATAAACAAAATCAGAAAGACTTTGCTTTTGCGAACGTCCTTTTTATTGCTATTATTGTTTCGTCTATTATACTAGGCGTTGTTCTGAGTTATTTAATTATAAAGCGGATTACCAAACGTTTAGACGATGTGGTTGTATTTATGGAAACCGTAGCACACGGCGACTTTACCCGAAAAGTGTCTGAGGAAAATATGCAAGACAAAAGCGAATTTGGGGTTGTTTCCATCTGTGGCCCAAGGCGCTGTATCGCAAACACATGCGATTGATACAACATCAGCTACCGTTCAAACCCTTTCGGCGGGTCTAGAAGAAGCTGCCGCTAGTGCGCAAGAGGTTACGGAAAAATCGGTTCAAGCTTCGCAAACAGCGAATGAAGGAGGCAAAACCGTTGTCCAAGCTGTTTCTCAAATGAAGCATATTCAAGAGACGGTGACTTTTTCGGCGCAGGTCGTCGATAAGCTTGGCGAAAGTTCCCAGGAAATTGGGCAAATTGTTGATGCTATATCGGGGATCGCTGCTCAGACTAATTTGCTCGCCCTTAATGCTGCCATTGAAGCAGCACGAGCCGGAGAACAGGGGCGCGGTTTTGCGGTGGTAGCAGAGGAAGTTCGCCATTTAGCGGAACAGTCGCAAGATGCCGCTAAAAAAATAACTGGATTAATTAGTGAAATTCAAAGAGATACTGCCAAAGCGGTTGCGGCTATGGAAAATGGAACAAAAGAAGTTGAGATTGGCGTGGATGTAGTTACTAGTGCGGGGAATGCTTTCCAAAATATTGAGGTCATTGTAGGGCATGTAGCAGAGCAAATGCAAGAGATGTCAACGGTTATTGAACATATGGCGCAGGGAAGTCAGCAGATTGTCACTGCCGTTGCCGAAATAGACTCGCTAAGTAAAAAAGCTTCTTCAGAGGCGGAAAATGTGGCGGCTATTACAGAAGAGCAGTCTGCTTCTTCTGAGGAAATTGCATCTTCTAGTCAAAGCCTAGCTCATATGGCTCAAGACATGCAATTGGCCATTAACCAATTTAAGTTGTAAGTAGTTTCGTGAGGAGAATTCGATGAGGAAAGAGTATGTTTGTATGCGAAAAAAGGAAGTTTATGATGCTGAAAATTCGGTGTTTGCATATGAGCTAACAACGTATACCGGTCCGCCGTTTGAAATTAATGATTTGTGGAAAACAGAAAATAGCGGCCTTGTAAAATTGTTTCTGGAATTCGGATTTAATAGCTGTTTTGCAGGCAAGAGAGTGATTATTAAAGTGGGTGATCTCTTAAATGAAATGGGGGAAGTATTAAAATATCCGCCGGAAAAAGTTTTAGTGACGTGTTGTGAATTTAAATCAGTATGTAAAAAAATGTTGTTAGCGTGTAAGCTCTTGAAGAACAAAGGGTATTTGATTGTTGTTGATCAATATGCTTTGAAGCGAGGACATTCAAAATTATTAAAGTTAGCGGACTTTGTTAGGGTTGATTTTCAAACAGCGTCTCTAGTTCAAATTTTCGCAGCTCCTCAGAAGGCTCAAAAATATTCATTGCAGTGTATAGCAGTGAATTTAGATACTGCAGATCGTGTTAATTTGGCGAAACACTGTAATTATCAATATTTTCATGGGGAGAACGTTGACTCTTTTTTGTATTGAGTCTAGTTTATGAGTATCTGGAGAAAGGTGGCTGTTGTTTGGTATGGATCGTATAGAGTCATCTTTCGTGGCGCCTAAAGAGGAGCTTGTTCAAGAATCAAATAAAGAGCTGCTGCAAAGAGTTAGTACTACGTTCTTTTTTCTGCACGAAGGCGTCATCACCACAGACGCAGCAGGAAAAATCCTTTTAATGAACAAAAGTGCTGAGAACTTAACCGGGTGGTCAAGCGAAGAAGCATATGATAAAGAATTTGCAGAAGTTTTTCATTTGCGCCATGCAGCGGCAAGAGAAAGTACGATCAATCCAGTAAAGGAGGTATTGGAAACAGGCAAAGTAAGCCATGCTCCTGCTGATATTGTGTTAATCGATAAAAATGGCACGGAACGATATATCGCCGGGACTTGCGTTCCTGCAATCGGAAAAAGTCGTGCAGTGACGGGAGTAATCATCAATTTTCGCGATATTACAACAGCCTGGCAGAAGCAGAAACACAAGGAGTATTTAAGTCACCGCGATGTTTTGACGGGAGCCTTTAATCGTTTCTTTTTTCAAAAAAGAATTGAAGAAGAAATATCCTGGTCAGAGAGATACCAGGAACCGTTAAGCATGATGATGCTTGATTTGGATTATTTCAAGCGAATTAATGATACATGGGGCCATCGGGTCGGAGATCTGGTACTAAAAGAACTGGCTCAACTTATTCGAGGTTTGATTCGAAAAACGGATTTTTTGGTCCGCTTAGGAGGAGAGGAATTTATAATCGTTATGCCCCAGACGAATGGCGATGACGTTGCCAGAGCGGCAGAAAAGATCCGAATTCTTTTGGAGCAGCATCGGTATCCGATAGTAGGACAAGTTACAGTTAGTATTGGCGTGGCTGAACATATTGAGGGGGAAACATTTGATAGCTGGTATGGGCGGGTAGACGGCGCTATGTACCAAGCTAAAGACAACGGGCGGAATTGTGTTAAAATTGCGGACAAGCAAGAACTCCGTTCGGTTGTAGCTGATCCTCCGAAATGGCAGGAAGAGTGGGAAAGTGGTCACAACGGTATTGATAAACAGCATCGTGAATTGATTGAGATGGGAAAACTGCTTTATGATTTATCAATTCAGGGTATTGAATCCAAGACCGTATTAAAGCAACTAGACCGAGTGTTGAAGTATCTTGCAGAGCATATTGAGTATGAAGAGAAATTGTTGCTCCAAATAGGCTATCCCGGTTTTTTGCGACACAAAGAAACTCATGATAGATTGCTTGAAATTGCATTTAACCTTAGAGAAATTTATACCCAACGAAGGCTGAGACCCGTAATTTTTTTCTCGTTTCTTATTGATGACTTTATTTTTGGACATATTTTGCAAGAGGATAATGATTACTTTCCTTACGTGAAATGAAAATGAGCTTACTACGGGTAAGCAAAAAGTTCATTGGACAAGTCTTTTTTTGCTAATTAGTCGTGTGGCTACTCGGCGTTGGCAAAGGGGCTGGTTCTAATGAACTTTTACTTTTTATTCGTCTTTAGAATTTGGCAGGAGTGGATTCAGCAAATTATTCAACCATAGTCTATAGCGGAAATCTCCAGAGCGGTATGGCCGCAGCTAATGTATGGAGGTAACCTCTATTTTGGAAATAAAAAGAGGATTGCCTGGTGACAGAGAGAATGTAATCCATTAGGAAATTATGGGATTTGCATACTGACTCAGGATTGGAAATTGTATGCTAAAAAAGGAGGAAACTATGCTTGATTCTGCGATGATTTCGATATTGAAGAAACAAGTATGCTTTTTGGGGACTTCGCACGACAATGTGCCGCGAGTGCGGCCTATGCGTCCGTTTGTTAGTGAAGAGGGTACCGTTTGGCTCATCAGTTATACAGATACTGAAAAAACAAGAGAGATAGAAGCTAATAATACGGTTGAATTATGTGCGGTTGATGAAAACAGCAATGTTCTTCGGCTGCAGGGCAAGTTAGCGGGGGAAGAGAAGCTTCCTTTAGAAGAAAAAGAAAAGGTGCGTCGCAAAATCGTTGAAGAGCTGCCAGGCGCTGCGGACTTTTTTGCTGGATATACCGATCCGCGTATGGCGATTTTTAAATTTGAGATTGAAAATATCATCTTTCGTAGCTTGGAGAATGTTGTGCGCGCTGAACTTCATTTTCGCAAGTAAACGCAGAAGCTGCTTGCTTTAAAGAAGGAGGGCTTGAGGTGAAGAGCATGCCTAAGTTTATTGTTTCTTTACTCAACTGCTTTGGAGCTGGAGCGATTGGCGGCGTATTGACGCAAAGTTCGTTAAATACGTGGTATGCGCAGCTAGTTAAGCCGGAGCTTTCCCCGCCAAACTGGCTATTTGCGCCGGTTTGGAATGTTTTATATTTCTTAATGGCCATCGCGTTGTATCGCCTTTTAATAAGCGAACAGCGCCAAGGCAAGGGCCTGGCGCTGGGCCTGTTTGGTTTGCAATTATTGCTCAACATAACCTGGTCTGCGGTATTTTTTGGACTGCAGTCACCCGGGGGAGGACTTGTTGTAATCACCGTTTTAGCAGGGGCTATAACAGGGACGATGTTTTGGGGCGGCCGAGTTTCCCGCTGGGTCGCGGTACTTTTGGCGCCTTATTTAGGGTGGGTTTGTTTTGCGGCGTATTTGAATTACCAATTTTGGCGGTTGAATTGATGCTGCGAGGAGGCGCTCAAAATGGATCATTACTATCAAAAATCTGTGGAAGATACGCTAAATAGTTTGGGCGTGAGCGGCCAGGGCCTGACGGACGCGGAAGCAACTAGGCGGCGGCTGGCACAAGGCTTCAATGAGCTGCTGGAAACAAATAAAAAGAGCTTTGGAGAGGTTTTCCTGGAGCAATTTAAGGACGTTTTGGTCCTGATTCTTATTGGAGCAGCGGGACTTTCTCTTTTGCTGGGAAAATGGGAGAGCTCCCTTGTCATCATTATGGTGGTCTTGTTGAATGCGATGCTGGGCACGATTCAATATATTAAAACGGAACAATCCTTGCAGAGTCTAAAAGCCTTGTCGTCTCCTAAGGCGAAAGTGATGCGGAACGGCGAAAAAGTGGAGATTGCTTCGCGTGAACTGTTGGTTGGAGACCTTATGTTTTTAGATGCCGGAGATTATGTAAGCGCTGATGGCCGAATCCTTGAATGCTTCAGCCTGCAGGTTAATGAGAGCTCTTTGACGGGAGAATCGGAGAGCGTTTTAAAAACGAATCAAGCAATTGCCGGAGAACATGTTGCATTGGGAGATCGGAAAAACATGGTTTTCTCCGGCAGCTTTGTTACTTATGGCAGAGCGGTGGTTGTTGTTACAGCGATTGGCATGGCTACGGAGATTGGTTTAATCGCCAATTTGCTGGGTGCAGCGGAACGGAAAAAGACACCGCTCCAGGTTAGCTTGGACGAGTTTGGCAAGAAGCTTGCTGTTGTGATTCTTCTTATCTCTGCTGTTATTTTGGGATTAAATACTTTTGTGCGCGGCAACGATTTTATTGAATCTCTTATGTTTGCGGTATCTCTTGCGGTTGCGGCCATTCCGGAAGCGTTAAGCGCGATTGTTACCATTGTGCTGGCTATTGGAACGCAAAAAATGGCCAAGGAAAAGGCAATTATTCGTAATCTCCATGCCGTAGAAAGCTTGGGCAGCATTACTGTAATTTGCTCAGATAAAACAGGCACGCTTACGCAAAATAAGATGTCTGTGAAAAAGGTATTTGTAGATGAAAAGGTTCTTTTTTTTGATGAGCTTGATCTCAACCGGCAGTTGGAAAAGAATCTAATTCTTATGGCGATGCTTTGCAATGACGCGGTAACCATGCAGGACAAGGAAATCGGCGATCCAACGGAAGTGGCGTTAGTAAGCCTGGGCGAAAACTATGGCTTAGATGAATTGGATGTGCGCGAGGAATATCCTCGCGTGGGCGAGGCGCCCTTTGACTCCGAGCGTAAACTGATGAGTACGGCTCATGAGTTTAAGGGCCAAAGCCTTATGATTACTAAAGGCGCCCCGGACGTACTTCTCTCGAAAATCGCGAGCATAGCAAGCTCTTCTGGCGCAAGGCCCTTAAGTGAGGCGGCCTTGGCAAGAATACGCGCAGCGATCTATGAGTTTTCATCGAACGGGTTGCGCGTGCTGGCGGTGGGCTATAAAGAGATCGGCGAAGGGCAGGTTATTACGGCGGCCGATGAAGCGGATTTGACCTTCTTAGGGCTCATTGCGATGATGGATCCGCCCAGGGAAGAGACGGTGGGGGCAGTAACGGAGTGTGTAAGAGCCGGAGTCAAACCGGTAATGATTACAGGCGACCACAAGGGTACTGCCATGGCCATAGCGCGGCAGGTCGGCATTTTGCAGGAGAATGAAGAAGCCTTGGAAGGCTTTGAACTTGACCGCATGAGCGAGGCTGAGCTTAAAGAGAGAGTAGAACACGCCGCGGTCTATGCGAGGGTATCGCCAGAACATAAAATAAGAATTGTAAAAGCCTGGCAGAGCCGGGGGAACGTTGTCGCTATGACGGGGGACGGCGTGAATGACGCTCCCGCTCTGAAACAGGCGGATATTGGTATTGCGATGGGGATTACGGGAACCGAAGTGGCCAAGGATTCGGCGGCCATGGTTCTTGCGGATGATAACTTTTCTACGATTGTGAAAGCCATTGCCAACGGCAGAGCCATTTACGCCAACATAAAGAACTCGATTCGCTTTTTATTGTCCGGTAATACCGCAGGAATTCTTTCGGTTCTTTATGCCTCGGTATTGGCTCTTCCCATACCTTTCGCGCCGGTGCACCTATTATTTATCAACCTTCTTACCGATAGCTTGCCAGCGATAGCGATTGGGCTTGAAGCTCATAATGAGCGCATTATGGATGAAAAGCCAAGGCAGGCTCAGGCGTCGATGATTAACAAACCGTTTGCAGTCAATATTTTCGGGGAGGGCTTGCTGATTGCAGCCTGTACCATGGCGGCGTTTCATTTAGGACTGACGAGCGGGGATGCTATGGTTGCCAGCACGATGGCTTTTGCCACGTTGTGTTTAGCAAGGCTGTTTCACGGCTTTAACTGCAGAGGTAAAGAATCGATCATTGCGCTGGGCGTTTTTCGCAATCCCTATGTTTGGATGGCGGCGGCGTGCGGCTGCTTGCTTCTGGAAATCGTAGTAAGGTACGAGCCCTTGGCTAGAGCCTTTGAAATCGCAGCGCTGACTCCGTCTCAGCATGTTATAATCTATGCTTTGGCGATTGTGCCGCTTGTGGTTATCCAGAGTTATCGGCTGCTTTTGCAAAGATGATATATGGATTTAAGGTGGCTTTACCGAAAAAATCCGGAATCCTCGGGAATAGAGGATTCCGGATTTTTGTTGAATTTGCAGTTATAAATTTTCGATATGACTCAGACGTTCTTTTTCCGACTGATAAAAAGAGCGGAAGGAGCTATAGGATTCTTGTACTTGCTCGTTGACTCCGCTTGCTTCTTTATATTTTGGTACTGCGTAATTATAGTTAGTTCCATGCTCGACGTGAGCAGCAGCATTCATCATATCACAATAACGAAGAGAGGTTGTTAGTACGTCGCTGAATTGGCGCTTCAACTCTTCGGAGCCCTTGGGGGCACTCAACCGATCCACTTGAAAGCGTAAGGAGGAACGAATGCCTCGTGCTTGATTTAGCGAAGAGAAGTAATCTCCCCAAGTGTAGCCGCCTTTGCGCAGATTTTCCAGCAGGCCGCCGAGATCGGTTTTGGCGTTATCGTAACGTTGAATTAAGCCGTCCATTTCTTGGAAGAATTTCGTTAAGGCGGTCAAGAGTTCTTGTTTTTCACGCAGCGTTTTTCGCTGGCTTTCGACGTACAATGTTATTTCATTAGGGAAGGTGGTCATTTCATTAGACATGCGAAAGCTAATGCCGGGGATGGCCAGCGTGTCTCCCAGGTTTCTAGCTGCCTCGTTTTGTTCCTTGATCGAGTTCAGCAAGTTGTCGGTTTCGGCTGCCAGGGGATTGGGAAGAATTAATAATGCTTCCTGAATGATCGATTGCTCCAAACGCAATAGCTCGAGAAGCTTCTGATGTTGTTCTTCAAATTTACCAGGCGGACGCATGGACTGAAAGCTTCCTGCTAATTCATCCAGTTCGTTTTTATGTATTTGCAACGCTTGCTGTGTTTGGGAAAGAGGCGTGCTGTTTGGGCCTGTCGTTGGCGCAAACACTTTTACTAACGTGGAATTGGCATTACCAAGACGTTGAGTGGTTTCTTCGCAACGGGCCAGGTAGCGGTCCTCGCTCATCGAGGAAAAATAGTAAAAGGAAACACTGATGCCAAGAGCAAGAGCCAGCACAGACAAAAGAATGATCTTGGCATATTTCGTTGTTTCATACCAGTTGCGCAGGCGCTCCAGGGCAGATGGCTGCAGAGGCGTTTCCTGCATAGGCTGTGGCTGAGCCGCTGCTGGCACAGGTTCCTTCGTACTGGTACGAGAAGTGCCGCAGTGTTTGCAGAATTTAGCCTCGGGGTCGAGAACTTCGCCGCAGGACGCACAGTAGGTTTGGCACTTTTGTCCGCAGTGTGGGCAAAAGCGAACTTCTTCCTTCAGGAGTCCCCCGCAGTTTTTACAAAATCTTTGATTCAAAACATTCACCTCACAAAAATACATAACAAATAATTTTCGGTTCTGATTTTGGGATTTCCTGCAAATTTCATAAAATACTTGCTTGCAGGACAGAAAATAAGGACGCTGCCTGAAAAGGAATTGTTCAGTAGTATCTAGAAAAGCAAAAGCATAGTTTTTAATAAAGAAACACGGAGGCGGAAGATGACCGTTTCATTAGAAGGGAAATTAGTCATTGCTATATCCTCGCGGGCGCTCTTTGATTTGGACGAGAGCAATCTGGTTTTTGAGAGGGAGGGGGAGGCCGCCTATGCGGAGTATCAAATTCAGCATGAGAATGAAGTCCTTACGGAAGGGGTAGCTTTTCCCTTGATTAAGCGTCTATTAGAGCTGCGGCATCCGGAAACGAGCGAGTCGCTGGTGGAAATTATTCTGATTTCTAAAAACGATCCTAATACGGGCTTGCGCGTGTTTAACGCGATTGAAGAATATGGGCTGGGCATTACGCGCGCCGCCTTTACGCGGGGCCGAACGCCGTATAAATACTTGCAGTCTTTTGGGGCGGATTTGTTTTTATCCGCCAATGCCGAAGACGTAAAATTGGCCCTTGCCAATGGTCATGCCAGCGCGGCGATTTACAAAGGGTCGTATCTAGAACAGTTGGATGATGCGGGCGAAATTCGGATTGCTTTTGACGGGGACGCGGTGCTTTTCAGCGATGAAGCGGAGCGGGTATTTCAAGCAGACGGTCTGGCGGCCTTCAAACAGCACGAAACGGAAAAAAGCGAGGAACCCTTGGGAGCGGGACCCTTCAAGTCCTTTCTGGTGGCGCTGAATACGCTGCAAAAAATTTTTGCGAAGCAGAAAGATAAACCGATTCGGACGGCTCTGGTTACGGCGCGGGACGCTCCGGCGCATAAGCGGGCTATTAAGACGCTGCGCGCCTGGGGCATCAGCGTGGACGAGGCGTTCTTCTTGGGTGGGCTGGATAAGGCTGCTGTCTTGGAAAGCTTTCAACCCCACATCTTTTTTGATGATCAGCAAACTTATTGTCTCAGTGCGTCCAAGGTAGTGCCCACTGGGTATGTGCCAAGCGGCGTAAAGAATGCGTGAAAAGGGGGCGCAGCAGCGTGGATTTATATGCTATGGCCGTTCATGAAGCAGGGCATGCGGTGGCGTCAGTGCTCTGGGGGAGGCAGGTCGAATATGTAACAATCGCGCCTCGGGGAGAGCTTCTGAGCGAATGTAATAATGGCGAGCTGCTCTTTGACTTGGAGGATTCCCAGGAAGTAAACGGGCAGCGTTTATTTAGAGAAGGCGTGATTTTATCAGCCGGGCTGGCGGCGGAAAATCTGATTCTGGGGATTGAGCCGGAAGCGTCGCGCGCGCTGGAGGACCTGAAGAAGTTTGAGCGCCTTTTGGGTCGAATGAGCGAGCAGCAAAAAGATGAAATGCATGACAGCGTATGCCGGATGGCTTTTAGCACGATCGGCGCACCCATGACGCAGCGGCATATTATAGCGGTCGCGGAGGAACTGCTGAAGGTTAAAACGCTTTCGGAAGAGCAAATAAAAAACGTCATGGAAACCGCTTCGTGGTAAGGCGGCTGCTTCCATGACGCAAAGAGATATTGCTAAAAGGTATGGCTGATGGTTGCGACGAGCTTGCGCTTTTTCTGTCCGGTGCTCAAATAGGTTTGGTTTGCATATAAAATATCTAAAGAATCGCGGGCTGTAATTTTGCGGGTAAGACCGTAGTAGACGCCGCGGCAGTCGTTATCGAAACCCGTTTGTTTGCCCATATCACCGTTTTGTTCCACGTGAAAAGCAGTGAGGCAGAGCGTGTTTTTGTCATCAACGTCATAGGCCCAGCTAGCCGCTAAGGCTTTGTTATCGGAAACGGCGTTCGCTTGGGTATATTCAGCAGAAAACGTGCTTTTTCCGACCTGCCAAGCGGCGTCGGCAGCCCAGTGGCGGGTGCGCTCACCGCTGCTGTACTGGTATTGCGCCAGGGTGCAGCCGTAGTTCACGCCGGTGGCGGGGTGGTAGCCTGTGCGCAGGGCGTACAGTTTGTTGGTTTGGCTACCAGGGTTGTCTTCTCGCGCCGCTACGAAGTCGAATTCCCACTTTCCTGCGGACGCGGCGGCCGTGACGCCATCGACAAAATAAGTGCGTCCGATATAGGTGGCGGGACGGCTGTAGAGTAATTCGGTTTTGCCGATGCTGGCTTCTTGACGGCCAATTTTACAGGTGAGATTCGGTGTTTTATAAAGAAGACCGAATTGATCCAATGCTGTCACTGCCTGACGGTCCGGGCCGTAGGCGTCATTGGCGGTATTGAAGTCGGCCAAGGCGGGCTGTGAGGTGTACTCGCAGCCAAGTCGCGCATAGGCTGACCAGTTTGGCGAGAGGTCTTTTTCGAACTGAAGCCGCAAGGTGTTAGTGAGGCCGGATATCGTTGGTTGGTCGCTATAGGAATCTTTTTCATAAGTGGTTGAAAAATCTCCCGTAACTCGGAGCGGCGAAGCTTCTGCCGAGGCTAGAAGCAGGAAGCTGGCTGCCAGTAATGGCAGCCAGGCTGGTTTTTTATAGAGGTGTTTGTCGAAATATACCATAGCGTACTGCGATTATTGGCGCCGCAAGGCGTCGCCTAGCTGTACGGATTGCGTGGCTAGGTTGTTGGTTGTGTCTGCGAGGAAGCGAAGGGCTTGCTGCTTATCTTGCCCGTAGAGGCGCAGAGCTTCTTGTTCCCATTGCGCCTGGGCGGAAAATTCTTTTTGCTCAAAGAGCGCGATTCGTTTATGAATGGTGCTGCTCACGGATTGGTAGCGCACGTCGGCGTAACGGGACAGATCGCGGAAGGTCCAGTAGGCGGAGTTTTCGGTGTAGAGATTGGTGCCGTTTTTAAATGCTTCCGGAATGTTTGGATTCCCGTAATACCAGGGCGTAAAGACGCTGGTGCAAGGCGTGGCCATGGCCCGCCAGGTGATAGCGCCTATTTCCGCAGGCAGCCAAGCGCGTGTTTGGCAAACGACGCTGACTTCGGTGTTGGCGCTGCAAAGGGTTCGCTCGTCGGTCTGATGGGGGGAGCCTTTTTTGTAGTCGTTGGTCAAATCATAAGGGGTTCCTTCGTAATGATCGCGCAAAATGGCGATGAGCGAGACTGGGGTCAGCTGTGCTGGCTGCTGCGCCAGCAATTCTTCCGCGCGCCATTGGCGGCGGGTGTTGTAGGGGTCATTGAGTTTTTCCGGGGCGGCATACACCTTCGCAAAATGAAAAGGTTCTCCTTCTTTGTACCAGCCCATGCTTTGGGCATAGCTGACAACATCGGAGGAATACTTGAAGTTTTCGGAGTCCGCAAAATCAATTTCGCCGATTCGGAAGATGTTGGCTCTGACGCCAAAGGAATTGTCCGGCACTCGTTGGGCGGCCCATTGTCCTTCCAAGGTTACCTCTACCCACCAGCCTTCTTTGACGTCGGTGACGGCGAACATGGCGCCAGAGTCCCCGCCCAGTTTATAGGTGTGCACCAGGTCACCGATGATTTCCACCGCTTCCCTGGCTGTTGTTGCTCGTTCCAGGGCCAGCTGCGTCAGTTCCGTCCAGATGATACGGCCTTCTATTGGCAATACAACTGGAGCGTCGCGGCGATAGGACATATTGTTGGCGATGGCTACTTGATGCTCGTTGACGCCGCTGGTAATGTCGCCGGGTACATAGGCTTTGTCGAAAATTTTAGTGGCGGAGTAGCCGTAGGTTTCCGCAGGCTGGGGGACGACGGTGCCGCCGAAAAGCGTGACAGTTTCACCGGGCAGATGTTTGGCGTGAGGCACATACACGTAGTGATGGGCGCAATAGTTTGCCAGATCTTCGTTGTGGCCCAGGAGTACGGAGCCGTCTTTGGTGGTCTCTTTGCCGGCAATAATCGAAGAACAGCGCTCCACAACAACGGCAGGGCGAGCTGCATTGTCGGCTGTCGCCGCTGGCTTGGCTAAGGCATCGGCAGGTCCAAGAAACAAAGTCAAGAGGACGGCGCAGTAAAGCGCTTGGGCCTGAGGAAGTTTAAACTTTGGCATGGGGTGTCAGCTCCTTTTGGTGTTAATCAAGCGGCGTAATTACTTCAGGATTGTAGAGGGCAGTCTGTGGTTTGGTTAAAATCAGGCCAAAGCGGAGTAAGGTTTTATTTCCGTAGGAATCATAATCATGCCAGCGGGTGATAAATTCCGCCGTAGGAATATAGGTGTAATGACCCAAAGTGGAGGGGTCCATAAAGTAGAAGTTGTTTTCATCGTAACCAACGGCCACTACATAATGGCCGTCTTCATTTTGGTAAGAGTTGTAGCTGCTTTTAGCGTCGGCCCAGGCTTGAATCGCCAGCAAGACCGGTTCCTTTTGGTCAATGTGCTTTTTGAGCTCCTCTAAGGTCATTCCCGTACGTACGGAGGCTTTCAGGCCCAAGGAGGCGGCATAGTTCGCCATGTTTATGTAATTGGTACCATACTCGGCATCGGGCTTGATTTCGGCAGCCAGCACATCCAAACGTTTGTCAATTTGGTAGTAGCCGAGGATGGCTTGCAAGGCGGTTATACCGCAGGTGTAATCGGTGTTCTGCCTTGTCAGCGGCACGTGAATCAGGTTTTTAACACCGGCAAGGGATGGCACGGCATTTGCGTAGGCTAGATTGCTTGCCAAAGGCAACAAGCTTAGGGTCAGCAAGAGTAAGACGGTAAAAACATAGCGTGTTTTCATGGGGGCCTCCTTTATCGAATTAAGAATCCTTGTTTTTCCAAATACAATACATATTCTCTGGTTGCCAATAAATCCCTCTAAGAAAAATTGTTTTATGATAAACTGTATGGGGAAATAGTAGCTGGGTGTTTGAAGATAGAGAACGCGAAGGACATATTTATAAAGAGAGGCTGGGGATGAGCGTGGTACAGAGATTTTTTTCGAGTAACTTGCTGTTAAGGGGAGTGCTGATAGTTTGGGTGCTTTTTTTCAGCTGGGCCTATGGGGAAGCTGCTGCTCTGCCAGTGCTGGGAGAAACGAAAGAAACAGTGGAAGCGCAATACGGTTCTGCCTATGTGGTGCAAGAAGACACACTTCATTTTCGCGGAGGTGAAGAATGGCAAGAGATCATTTCCAAGAAGCCTTCTCTAGCGAAAGCCTATGGATATGCTAGTGTGACGCAAGGGAAAAAAGGAACCCTGTGGGTGGAGTATGGCTTGGACGAGCGTGTGCAAAAAGAGACGCTGCTGCTGGAAGAAAACTTGAAGATTCGCCATTTCGGGCAGTATTTCCCGGAGTTGCAGGCGGCTCTTACGGGAAAAGACAGCCTGGCCGTTATCCTTGAGAGCTATCCGCGGACGCAGTTGGCTGTTCGGATTGGTAAAACCGCGGAGGCGGAGCGGTGGGTTCGCTTTTTTGTCGTTGGCGAGGGGAAAACACATATTAACATGCACTCGGAAATAAAGGGATTTGAGATAACCGAAAGTTCTTGTCTGCCTGGCGAAGTGAAAGCGCCGACCGAAGGGGCATGGACAAAAAGCGACAATTACTTTTTGCCGCGGCTGTATTTTTCCGAGCCGCTGCTGAAAAGGAAGAAGACGGAGCTGATTGTCGTTCATCATGCGGCGATGCCTCTCACGACGACGCGCGAAGATATTCAAGACTTGCACTTGACCAATGGCTGGGCTGGAATCGGTTACCATAAGTTGGTATTTGCCGACGGGAAGACGGCCGAAGGGAGACCGGAGAACGTGGTCGGCGCGCATGCTCTGGGAGTTAATCAGCGCAGTCTGGGCATTGTGCTGGTGGGGGATTTCAGTAAAGAACGTCCACCCATGGCGCAACTCCAGGGCGCGGCGAATTTGACGCGGGAATTGATGGAGAAATATCATGTTGCGCTGGAAAACGTGAAGCCTCATCGCGCGGTGACAGAGGGGACAGACTGTCCAGGAGCGGCGTTTCCCTGGCAGGAATTTATCAGTCTTATTGCGGCGGCCGGGAAGTAAGGGTAATGTCTTTCCTGTATTTCGCGGTTCGTTTTATGAATTCTGGTATATCAAAAAGAGAGCTGCGCCGTGGCACAGCTCTCTTTTTTCTGGTTTTCTTGCAACTTATTTCACTACAACTACAGGCATTTTAGCATGGGTCACAAGCTCGTGCGCTACGCTGCCCAGCAGCAGGCCTTTAAAGCCTCCGGCGCCGCGCGTGCCGGTTACCAGCAAGTCGGCCTTGCTTTCCATGCTGTAATCAAGCAGGGTTTCGACGATATTGCCATTGAGAACATGAGCGGTAAACTCCTTGCCGCAGGCCGCCCACTCCTGACGCAGCTCTTTCAATTTTTCCTCCCGCATGGCTTGCTGGTCTTGGTGAAAGGCGGTTACTTCCAGCGGGAATTCTTCAGGAATGGAATAGTTTGCAATGGGTTCCACCACGGTAACAACTTCAATGGAGGCAGTTCCGGCTTCAAAGGAATTTAACGCCCACTCCAGAGCTTTGCGGCTATGCTTGGAACCGTCAAAAGCAACCAGGATTTTTTTTGCCGGCATAGTTAGACCCTCCTTGCAATTTATTTCCTATATTATAAATTATATGACATTGCGACGGGTAAGGAAAGATAAAAAAAGCTAACTTGCCGCAAATAAGGCAAGGGAGGAGGTTTCCTGTATTTGCTAAAACAAGGGATTTACTGTACTGTTAAGGAAAATGCAAAAAATAAAGGAGCTGGAAAAATGAGAGACTGGCAACGCTGCTTGGTGCGCAGCTTCTGCGGGATGTTTTTGATTATGGCGCTGTTGGCGGCGCTTCCGACGCAAGGTGTGGTCGCTGCGGCCTCCTTAGAGTTAATCAACAATAAAGAAGAAACACTAAGGGTGACCTATACGGCTTGGGATGCGGTGCGCAACACCGATTCTACCAAAGGCTGGGTGGTTCTAAAACCGTATTCGTCCGCGATGGTTACGATTGATCATTATGGCAGTTGGGAACAGGTGCTCTGGCTGTACGCTTTCTCGCAAAGCCGCGTTTGGCAGGGGGATCCGACAGCTAATCTTTCGGATCCAGATCGCAGCTTCTTCGTTAATCCAGCCATGAACTTTCAGTACTATGGCAAAGGCGGCCAATATGCCGGCCAAAAAGGCTGGGAAGAAGTTACTTTCTTCTCCATCGCTGAAAACGGCGCGCATGGACAGTTTACGTATACCTTTGAATAAAAAAGTCAGCCCCAACTATTGTTGGGGCTGCTTCTTTTAAAATCCTTGTTCCGACGGGGCTTTGTGCGGGCTGTCTGGAGTCATACCGCGGTGATGGGCTCCGGGGTGTTCGCCAGGATGAGCTTTTTGCCAGTCCAGGCGTTCTTGCATGCGCTTAAGATGCTGGTCTGCCCAGTCTTGGGAGATAAGGCCTTTGGCTACTTCTTCTTTGATGAATTCTTTTTGCAGTTCCATCATTTTTTCATGATGCTTTTGCATATCTTGTTGGAACTGTGCACGCTGTTCGGCGGTCCAGTTTACGCTGTCCATCATGCAGGGGCGTTCCATGCGGGGCCCTGGACCAGCGCCTGCTCCTGTTTCTGCGGGAGAGGCCGAAACCAAAGCGGCTGAGGCTAAAATGGCTCCTGTGGCCAAAGTGGCGATTAAACGTTTCTTGATCATCTGAATCCCTCCTGTTTGGTTGATGTCTTTAGTATAGACGGCAAAGATGACAGGAGGTTGGCGGTTTTGTGTACAAATGGTGAAGGAAATGTGAAAAATCCGTGACAACCTTCGGCGAGAAGGAGTCGCGGATTTTTCACGCATTCAGAACCTATCGTTTTACACGCATTCTCAAATTAATGAAGAACTTCATCCGGGAACAACTGTTGTACATCGTCGGCCAGCAAATCGAAGAAGACCAGCATGAATTTGCCTTCTCGGTCCATGACTTGTTTGCCGTGGGTGAAGAGCTCAAAATCTTCTACTTTGATTAAATCTGGCTCAAAGGTTTCTTCAATGAAGGAAAGAACGGCTTTTTCTCTGTCTACCGCTTGGGCTCTGTCAGCTGCGCCCTCATCATAGCCGCAGTGAAAGCTGTAGTTGTCGTAAGCGCCCTCTACAGGGGCTTTGCCTTGTGCACCAGCATTGTATCCGGCCGCCCAGGCTTGCAGGTCCATTTCCGAACGAGTCATAGTGACAGCCTCCCTTCTAAGTACTTGAGTGTTCTCACAAACTCAAAACCCTTGAATTTACAGGCCTCGTAATGAGGTCTTTTTATTTTACCTCCCAACATAGAGCGGAAAATTAGTGAAGAA
>SAAJ01000012.1 GCA_009929485.1 Negativicutes bacterium | reverse complement strand
GGCGCCGGTACGCATTCCAAAACTACCGCAAAAGCGCCGGCTTCTTCAAGCCCCATCGCATCTTCGATCAGTTGCTGCGCCGCCGCGGCATCCTTGCCCTGCACCTTAAAGCCGCCCAATTGCGAAGCCGTCTGCGGCGTCAGGCCAATATGCCCCATCACCGGTACGCCGCCAGACGTCAGAGCCGCCACCAAGTCGAGCACCCCTTCGCCGCCTTCCAGCTTGATAGCGTCAGCGCCGCCTTCCTGCATTAGCCGGTTCGCGTTGCGCATGGTTTCGCTCAAGCTGACATTATAGGAACCAAAAGGCATATCCGCTACAATAAAGGTATTCGCCGCCCCGCGAACCACTGGTTTCGTATGATGCACCATATCCTCCATCGTCACCGGCACGGTGCTGTCATAGCCCAGCATGACCATGCCTAACGAGTCCCCAACCAAAATCATTTCGATCGGAGAACGCTCCACAAGGGATGCAAAGGAAAAATCATACGCCGTCGCCATGCGGATTTTGCGTCCCTGCTCCTTCCACGCTTTAAACTGAGGAATTGACGGTTTTCTTTTCTCCATAAAAAAACTTCCCTTCTGCTGATAATAAATACAATAAGTTCATACGGTAACACTATTCCATACAAACTTCGAAACACCTGCCGCCCATTTTGCGTCTTCTCGAAAAGATAGTACACTCTAACAATACAAAAGCAGCCCTAGGCTCTAATGAGCCTTAGGACTGCTTTTCACTCACGACTTGGCCGCTTCTTCTTCCTGCGGCACCGCCTCCAACAGACGAATGACATCCAAAAATAGATCTTCACGCCGCACGACCCGCCAACCGGCCTCTGCTAAAAGAGGCTCCACTCGCTGATTAAACCGATCCGCAAACAAACGGCTGGTAACCACATTCAGCGCATCCAGCAACAGGCCTAAAAACCAATGGTCGCTGCGCACATGCTCCAGCAAAAACAGTCTGCCTCCCGGCGCTAAAACGCGTCGGCATTCGCGCAGCCCCTGCACAGGCTGCTTTACGCCGCAAAAAAGGAACTGCGCCACTACCGTATCAAATGCGCCAGCCTCAAAAGGCAGGGCTTCGACATTTCCCTGGCAAACAGTCATCGGCTGACCGCCCGGCAGCTCACGCTGCGCTGCAAGAGCCAGCATCGTCTGATCCAAATCCACCAACACCAGCTCGGTCCAACCTGCGAGAGGATAACAGGGCAACGACAGACCGCTGCCGCCGCCTGCTTCGAGCACCCTCCCTTGGACACGCTCCAGATGACTTCGACGCCAAGCGCGAGCAATGACTAATGATAAAAAAAGGTCAAATACCTTGGCCATCATGGTGGCTTACCGCCTTTCACACTGTGTACAGCCTGCACAGGCAAACTCCTCTGTCGCTACAGTGCACGGTTCCATGTGAATGACGACGTCACACGGAGCAAATACATCCTTAAGCTCGGCTTCCAACTGATCGCAAATCGCATGGGCATTCTCCAGGGGCAGATCCTTACCAAGAACCACATGCATGTCCAACAAGCGATAACTGCCAGAACGGCGCGTCCGCAAACGATGCAAAGACAGCACTTCCGGATGCGTCTGTACCAAGGAGGCAATCCGCTCTTCTTCCTCTGCCGGCAAGCTGATGTCCGTCAGCTCGGCGAAACTGTTCTTGGTCAGTTTCCAGCCAGCGCGGAAAACAATCACTGCCACAACCAACGCAATCGCCGGATCCAGCCAGGGCAAGCCGGTCCAATAGATAAGACCCAAGCCCACCAAAACGCCCACAGAGGTCCAGATATCGGCCCGCAGATGCAAGGCGTCCGCCTCCAGCGCCTGCGACCCTGTAGCCTTAGCCACGGTCATTAGTTTTCCGGAGACCAGCCAATTAACAGCTATAGAAAGTGCCATTACCGCCAGGCCCAATTCCAAATCTTCCGGCATATGCTGCTGGTTAAGCTTCTGCGCCGCTTCCCAAACGATGCCCACGGCGGCTACAACAATGAGCACCGCCTCAATCGCGCCGGAGAGGTTTTCGATCTTCCCGTGTCCATAGGCGTGCTTCTCATCAGGCGGTAAATCGGACTTGCGCACCGCCGCCCAGGCAATCAAGGCCGCCAGCAAATCCACCGCGGAATGAGCCGCCTCGGACAAAATACTCACGGCTCCCGTCTGCCAGCTTACAAGCAGCTTGAAAATGACCAACGATGTATTAGATACAACCGAGAGCCGCGCTGTACGGCGTTTTAATAATACCAATTCTTCATTCATGTTTAACAGCTCCTTTCAAAAAAGGGGCAAGACATAAAAAGCCTACGGTCCCCCCCAAGGGTCCCGTAGGCTGACTACTGCTGCCAAAAGAGCAGCCCGGCCGCACCGTTACAACACGGCCGCCTGATCCTTATTGGTATTGTATCACAAGTCAATTTCCGTGTAAACTATGGGAATTTTTCTCAATAGTGCTACCCAATCTGAGCGACGTGAACTACTTTGTAGCCTTTGGCCTCAATGCGTTTTGTGAGTTCTTCCACGTCTTTCACATCGCCGCGAATGACTTCTTCACCGCTGCCGTCCGGCAGGGTATAGCTGGCCATAGAGGTAATGTTAATGCCCAAGTCTGCGTAAATACCGGTAATTTCAGTAATGACTCCCGCCTTGTCGGGTACGCGAATCGTAACGCGCGTAGTTCCCGAAGGCAAGCCCATGATGTCCACCAGGCACTTAAAGATATCAGTCTCGGTGATAATGCCGACTACATCCTGATTTTTATCCACTACCGGCACGCCGCCGATGCGGTTATTGTACATCACCAGAGCCGCTTCTTCGATCGTAGCTTCTGAGCCAATGCTGAGAACCTTTTTAGTCATGATATCCTTGATCAAGGCTTTTGACAACAAGTAATCCGCTTCATGAACGGACAGAGTCGTCGCCGAAGACGGCGAAGCCTTGCGCAAATCGCGATCAGTTACAATACCCACCAACTTGCCGATATCAACCACAGGCAAGCGGCGAAAGCGATGTTTCTTCATGAGCTCGGCAGCATCCGCAATGGTAGTCGCTGATGTAACAGTCACCGGATTGACGGTCATCTGATCTTTCACAAACATATTAGAAACACTCTCCTTTCATCCATGGGGAGCCAGGGACGCCTACCCCGGCGTGACGGTCTTAACCGCCGAGGTACGCTTTGCGAACATCTTCACTGGCGGCCAATTCTTTCGCATCGCCAGAAAGAGTAATGCGTCCGGTTTCCATAACATAAGCCCGGTGCGCAATGGACAAAGCCATATTAGCATTTTGTTCGACCAAAAGAACCGTGGTTCCTGTCGAATTGATATCCACAATGATATTAAATATTTCACGAATTAAAAGCGGCGCCAAGCCCATGGACGGCTCATCCAAAAGCATCATCCTTGGCCGGCTCATCAGCGCCCGGCCCATGGCCAGCATCTGCTGTTCCCCGCCGGACAAGGTTCCTGCCAGCTGGCTTCTGCGTTCCGCCAAACGAGGAAAGCGGCCAAACACCATATCCAAATCCTGCGCAATGCCAGCCTTATCGCTGCGAATAAACGCGCCAAGCTCCAGGTTTTCCATGACCGTCATATTGGCAAAAATGCGCCGGCCTTCGGGAACCTGGGAAATGCCCAGTTTAACAACGTTCTGGGCTGCCATGCCGCCGATATCCTTGCCTTCAAACTTAATGCTGCCTTCCTTGGGTTTCA
Organism: Negativicutes bacterium; assembly: GCA_009929485.1. GTDB lineage: Bacteria > Bacillota > Negativicutes > Anaeromusales > Anaeromusaceae > Anaeromusa. The sequence goes on along the minus strand of SAAJ01000012.1, from coordinate 75,546 downwards.
GCAAGCCGGAAATAGTGCGCAGCGTGGTGGACTTGCCAGCGCCGTTGGCGCCGATAAGGGTCACAATTTCCCCTTCTTTTACTTCCAGGGAAATGCCCTTCAACGCATGAATAGCGCCATAAAATACGTTAAGATTGTCTATAGTCAGCATCAGTTCACCTCCTCACCGAGATACGCCTCGACGACTTGCTTATTGTTCTTGATCTCATCCGGCGTGCCGCTGGCGATAATCTTGCCATAATCCAGCACGTAAATGCGCTCGCACACATTCATAACCAGACTCATGTCATGCTCAATAAGAAGGATGGTTAAGTCAAATTCCTTGCGAATCCAGCGAATCATTTGCAGCAGTTGCTGCGTTTCCTGCGGGTTCATGCCGGCTGCGGGCTCGTCTAAAAGCAGCAGTTTGGGCTTTGCCGCCAGAGCACGGGCAATTTCTAGGCGGCGCTGTTCACCGTAAGGAAGGTTCTTAGCCACTTCATCTTTTTTATCAGCCAATTGGAAGATTTCCAAAAAGCGAATGGCCTGCTCTTCCAGCTCTTCTTCTTCGCCAAAATAACGCCCCAAACGGCTTACCGCCTCCGCCAGGCCGTATTTCATATGGAAGTGATACGCAACCTTAACATTATCCAGCACCGTCATGTCACTGAACAGACGAATGTTCTGGAAGGTTCTGGCAATCCCCTTTTGAGTAACCTGATACGGTTTCAGACCGACAACGCTCTGTCCGTCAAAAATGATTTCCCCTTCGGTCGGTTCGTATACGCCGGTCAATAAGTTAAAAGCCGTTGTCTTACCGGCGCCGTTCGGGCCGATTAAACCAACAAGCTCTCCCTTGTTGATTTCCATTTCAAAATTGGAAACCGCCCGCAAGCCGCCGAACACCTTGGATAGTTTCGTAGTCTTAAGCAGCGTCACGTTTGCCACCTCCAAACAGACGGCCAAACATGGCCAAACTCAATTCCTTGTTGCCAAATAGGCCTTGAGGACGATAAATCATCAAGATAATGAGCATGAGCGAATAAATGACCATGCGCCATTCGGGATACCCAGCCAGGGCTGCCGAAACAAAGGTCAGCAGCACCGCCGCCGTAACGGAACCGGTCAAGCTGCCTAAGCCGCCCAAAACTACGATGGTCAGAATGTCGAAGGACTTCATGAAGGTAAACGAAGCCGGATGAGCGATATAGAAATAATGCGAAAAGAGAGCGCCCGCTACGCCGGCGAAGAACGCGCCGATCGTAAAGGCCATAACTTTATAGCGTGTCGTATCGACCCCCATGGATTCAGCGGCGATCTCATTCTCGCGAATGGCGATGCAAGCGCGTCCATGTGTAGAGTTGATCAAATTTTTGATAACGAATAAGGTAACTACCGTTAAAGCAAAAACCCAAGCAAAATTGGTATACCGAGGGATGCCCATAAAGCCGGAGGCGCCGCCTACATACTGGATGTTCAGAATGCAGATACGAATGATTTCCCCCAACCCAAGGGTAGCAATGGCTAAATAGTCGCCTTTCAAGCGCAGCGTCGGCAAGCCGATCATAAAGCCCAGCAAGCCTGCGCTCGCGGCAGAGCCCAAAATAGCCAAGATGAAGGGGAGTTCAAATTTTACCGACAGCACGGCGCTAACATAGGCGCCCACCGCCATGAAGCCGGCATGACCGATCGAAAACTGACCGGTAAAACCATTAATCAAGTTCAAGCTGGTTGCCAAAATAATATTAATGCCAATTAAAACTAGATTTAATTCCCAAAAAGGTCCAATAATGTCCAGGTTTATGAGCACCTGCACCACAGCGAACAGGGCAATGCACAAACCAAGAACCTTTAGGTCTTTTTTCGTTTTGCTCCGCATGCCTGTCACCTACACTTTCTCACGGGTATTTTTGCCCAGCAAGCCGGACGGCTTGAAGAGCAGAATAAGAATCAAAATGGCAAACGCCGCCGCATCGCGGAAGGTGGAAGAAATAAAGCCGCTTACCAGCGCTTCCACTACGCCCAAGATAAGGCCTCCCAGCATAGCGCCAGGCAAAATACCAATACCGCCCAAAACAGCGGCTACGAAAGCCTTTAAACCAGGCATAATGCCCATCAGCGGATCAATGGAGTTGTAGTAGACGCCAACAAGAACGCCAGCGGCCGCCGCCAAGGCCGAGCCAATACCGAAGGTGAAGGAAATGATTCTTCCCGAATCAATGCCCATAAGCTGTGCGGCTTCCGTATCAAAGGACACGGCGCGCATGGCCTTACCGATTTTAGTATACTGCACGACATATGTCAGCAGCACCATGAGCAGCAGCGAAACCACCAAGATGACCACCTGTTGGTTATTGATGATAATGCCTGCCAAATTGTACGTCTCTGTGGGGAATACCGCCGGGAAGGTCCGCGGCTGAGGAGAAACCACCAGCATGCCGCCATATTCCAAAAGCAGCGAAACACCGATGGCCGTGATCAGCACCGAAATCTTCGGCGCAAACCGCAGCGGCCGGTACGCCAGGTATTCAATCAACATGCCCGCCAAACCGGCGCCAACCATAGCGATTAGCAAGGCCGGAACAAAGGATACTCCCAATACGGTTGTCGCAAAGAAACCGATATAAGCACCTACCATATAAATATCGCCATGTGCAAAATTGATAAGCTTGATAATACCGTAAACCATCGTATAGCCAAGAGCGATCAGGGCGTAAATGCTGCCCAAAGAAATACCGTTAATCAACTGTTGTATTACTTGAATTAAAAAATCCATGGGCGATCCTCCTTTCCAATCTAAAACCGTCTAAATTCAGTCACTTCTATTCAAAACGCGAGCAGCAAAAAGGGAACAAGACGGCGCGTAGCCCTATGGGTTGCGCAGTCTTATCCCCTTCGATAACTCCCGGTACATCCGCTAACAAACCTTCGGATTACGGATTGACTTTTTCCTTAAATGTTTGTTTACCATCCTTGAATTCAATGATAACAGCGCTTTTCACCGCGTCATGGTTTTCATTCAAGGTGATTTTTCCGGATACAGCCTGGTATTCCTTGGTCTTAGCCAGCTCATCCTTAATTTTCGTCGTATCCGTACCGCCAGCGCGTTTAATGGCTTCAATCACCATCATCGTGGCGTCGTAAGAGAGAGCGGCAAAGGCGTCAGGCGTTTGGCCATATTCCTTTTTGTACGCTTCAACAAAGGCTTTGATGGCCGGACTATTGTCGTCAGGCGAATAATGGTTGGCAAAGAAGGTATTATTCAAAGCGCTAGCTCCGGCAATCTCCGGCAGCTTCGCCGAATCCCAGCCGTCGCCGCCCAGAATCGGCATTGTCAGCCCCATTTCACGAGCCTGCTTGATGATCATGCCCACTTCCTGGTAATAGCCGGGTACGAAGAGCACATCCGGGTTAGCCGCTTTGATTTTCGTCAGAGTCGCTTTAAAATCCGTATCTTTGGCTAAGTACGCTTCTTCCGAAACAATAGCGCCGCCATTTTTAAGGAAGGTTTCCTTAAAGAACTGCCCTAAGCCTTTGGCATAGTCGGAACTGTTGTCGATATACATGGCCGCTTTCGTGGCTTTCAAGCTCTTGCCTGCAAAGTTGGCCATAACCGAACCCTGGAACGGATCGATGAATGCCGCCCGGAACAGGAAATCCCGTACTTTTCCGGTAGCAGGGTCTACAGTAACTTTCGGATTGGAAGCCGTCGGGCTGATGGCCAGTACTTTATTAGCCATATTAACCTGAGCTGCGGCAATAACGCTGGAAGAAGCAATCGGCGCGATCACGCCTACTACTTTATCCTGAGTAATCAGCTTTTGCATGGCGTTCGCAGCTTCAGCCGCCTCGCTCTTGTTGTCCGCAACTACAAGTTCCAGCTGCTTGCCGTTGATGCCGCCCTTAGCGTTAATTTCCTTAATCGCCAGTTTAGCTCCGTTAGCAGCCGATTGTCCGAAGGTAGCATTGTTTCCGGTCATCTCCAGGTTGGCGCCGAGCTTGATTACGTTGGCATCTTGCTTAGCACCGCCGCCACAGCCTGCAAGGGCTGCTGTCAGCAAGCCGCCTACCAAGGCAACGCCAATCCAGCGCGCGACTTTTTTCGTCAGCATTCTCCAGCCTCCTGTCATTGGATTCCCTGCAACGGCGCAATGTCTTGCCGCTATTCTGAAAACTGTGTCCGTAATTCGACACCGCGTCCATCTGCAGTGAATCTTTCCGTGTACATGTTGTCATTATAGTGCACGGTTTTTGGACTGTCAATACCACTCCTTGTATACACGAACGCCACATGTCCTCTGCACAAAAACAAAAACAGGTTTTAAAACGAAACCTTCCAAATGGATACGGTTCGGAAGAAAGTGGAAAAAGAAGGGCTAAGGCAAGTTGCCTTAACCCTCTTTCTTTAAGGATTTACTTTTTCTTTAAAGGTTTGCTTGCCATCCTTCATTTCAATGATGACAGCGCTCTTTACTGGGTTATGATTGGCATCCAGGGAAATGATACCTGTGGAAACCTGGAGGTTCTTCACCGCCGCCAAGGCTTCGGTCAGTTTCGCCGAATCAGTGCTGCCTGCCCGTTTGAGAGCGTCTACCAATAGCAAGCCGGCGTCATAGCCCAACGCCGACAAGGCGCTGGGGGCTTCATTGTATTCTTTCTTATAGGCCTCTACAAATTTAGAAACATTGGGGTCCTTATCTTCTGCCGAATAGTGATTGCTGAAGAAGGTATTGTTCAGTGCTGCTGCGCCAGCTACTTCAGGCAGCTTGGAGTTGTCCCAGCCGTCGCCGCCGGTGATCGGAAGGGTAATACCCATTTCCCGAGCCTGTTTGACGATCTTGCCCACTTCTTCATAGTAGCCGGGAACATAAATTACATCCGCGCCGGCTGCCTTAATTTTGGTCAAGGTCGATTTGAAGTCCTGGTCTTTTTGCAGGAACGCTTCTTTTATAACAATGGTGCCGCCATTTTTGACAAAATTCTCTTCAAAGAATTTAGCCAGCCCTTTGGAGTAATCCGAGCTGTTATCCACATAAATAGCCGCTTTCTTAGCGCCTAAGGTCTTCGAAGCAAAATTAGCCACTACGGTTCCCTGGAAAGGATCGATAAAACAGGACCGGAACGCATAAGGGCGAACCTTACCGTCTTTTACAGTTACATCGGGATTCGTAGCAGTCGGCGTCAACAGAGGAACTTTGGAGCTTTCCGCTACCGGAAGCGCCGCCAACGCATTCGAGCTTACCACCGGACCGAGAACGGCAATAACCTTATCCTGATTGATCAGCTTCGTTACCGAGTTAGTAGCCTCCGATGCTTCCGACTTGTTATCCGCCACAATCAAATTGATCTTCTTGCCGTTGATGCCGCCAGCGTCATTTGCTTGCTTCACAGCCAACTTGATCCCGTTCAACGTCTGCTGACCGTAAGCCGCTACACCGCCAGTCAATTCCATGCTGGCACCAATGCGAATTTCATTGGCATCCCCTTTAGGTTCGCTTTTGCCGCCGCAGCCGGCTACCAACGCTGTTGTCAGCGTTGCCGCCAAGGCTACGCCGAGCCACTTTTGCCATTTTTTACTCACGCTACATGCCCCCTGTTTCATCTCATGTTAGAATCTACCGTATAATTCCTGGACATTCTTGCCGTGCTCCCTCAATATGCGCAAGGATTACAAAATTACATCTCACGCGGGAACATGTGTTTTTTGCACGGATAATCTTGTCCGTTGTCCTTTATTATATTTTCCTACATCCTCCCTGTCAATCAAAAGTTCACATATTTTTTCATTTATCGACACGTAATGTTCACGATCTCGAAACATGTCTATTTTTAGACACCATTTGTTTTTTTAGTGTGGATTTTGTGATTTAGTACTCTCTTTCCCAGGGAACGTTGATTAAACAGGAGTAAAGTGAGTAAAGGGAGGGAACGACTGAGGCTGCGGCGGCCGTGATTGTATTTGAGACTTTTATTGGAGCAAGACGGTCCGCAGGACGAAAATGCTGGCGACGGCGGATGACAGTTTCGCCTGTTTGAGCGCAGCGAGTTAAGAAGCTGCCGCCTTCCCCTGCTTTTGCGAGACGCGCGCAAATCTTGTCTCAAATACAGTTATGCCGCCGTTTATCCAGAAGTTCTCAGTCCTTGCTAACTCTAGTTTCTCCAGCCATAAAAACTTATAAATTACGGTGCAGCAAGAAAAAAGCGCCGCCTCGCTGGGCGGCGCTTTACTTGTTTAGTTACAAGGCAAGGGCGCATTGTTCGGATGCATGGACCAAATGCCGCAAGGGCAAATGCCTGCGCACACGCCGCAGCCGATGCAGCGGCTGTCGTCCGAAACATAGGCGAACGAGCCGTCTTCCTGTATTTCCCGGGAAATAGCTTTTTCGGGGCAAGATTTTTCACACATATGGCAGTCGCGGCAAGTGCCGCAGCTGATACAGCGCAGATAATCTTCCTTGGCTTGAGGAACTTGACCGCTTTGGCAGCGCTCAAAGTACTCCGTCGAGAGGCGGCTCTGCGGGAGGGCCACTTTCTCTTTTGCCGCATAGGCTTCGCCGGTCAATTCCGCATGCAAGGCCTTCGCCGCTTCGCGGGCCGTGCCGATGGCATCCACCAAGAGGCCGGGGCGAATCGTGTCCCCTGCAGTATAAAGACCGTCCGCCAGCTTTCCGGCCGGGCCAGCTTTCAAGAAGCCACGCTCCTGGGGCAGCTCCGCAGGCAGGAAAGATAGATCCGGCACTTCACCGATGCTGATGATCACCGTATCAGCCGCCAGCAGCCTGCCATCTGTCAAACGCAGGCCCTCCGCCGTAATTTCCTGGGTAACCGCCGGCCAAAGCAGCACGCCGCCCAGTTCTTCCACATGTTCAATTTCCTTTTCAAAAGCCGCCGGCTTAGCCACGTCGATGCAGGTAACTTCTTCGGCTCCCATTTCATAGGCGCCGATAGCCACATCCATACCTGCGTTGCCGCAGCCGATGACAACGACCTTTTTGCCGATCTTCGGTTTTTGTCCGCTGTTGACAGCCTTGAGGAATTCCAAGCCTTTGACCAAGCGCTCAGAACCAGGCCAGGGAATAACCTTGGACACATGGCCGCCGGTAGCCACTACCACGCCGTCATACTGTTTGCGCAGCTGCGCAAATTTCGCGGCATCCACGGTCTCATTGTTACGATACGTTACGCCCAGCGACGCCGCGCGGGCTACTTCGGCTTCAAGCACCTCCGCCGCCAGCCGGGAACGAGGAATGGCCTGTTCCATTTTGCCGCCCATTTTGGCATCACTTTCAAAAACCGTTACGTCATGTCCCTGACGCACTAGTTCCCAAGCCGCCGTCAGACCAGCCACGCCGCCGCCGATAACCGCTACAGCTTTGCCTGTTTTTTGCGTTGCCTGCGGCAGTGTTACTTCGCGCGAATACCGGCCCAAAGCGCCGATCTGCGCGGATAAGTCGATCTGGCCGCGGGTACAGTCGTCCATGCACAGGTTGGGGCAAACGCTGCCGCAAACCGAGCCAGGGAACGGGGTATATTCCAGCACCAGACGATAGGCCTCGCCTACTTTGCCGTCGCGAAGCAAGTTAAAGCGATCTTGTGACGGAATGGATGCCGGGCAGTTGAATTGGCAAGGAGCGGCAAAGCGGGCATTTTCCCACTGCGGCACGCGCTGGCGCATCACACCGTTCGTAACCAAGGCAACTACGGAAAAATCGTCCTTCACTACATCGCTGAAAATACCGCCGGGAACCCACTCGTTCGCCCGGAAATCAAAAAGATGGGATTCTACTTTTTTAGGACGCTCTTCATAGGTAAGGGGCACAATTTTCCGCCACTCGTCCCATTGCGTCAATTCCGCTTGCAGCTCTTTACGCTCTACGGACTGCAAGAAGTCCTCCATGTGACTGGACAGATAGTCAATATCCTCCGCTTCCAACGCCCGCACTTTTACGTCTTTCGCGGATACGCCCAGAAGCGGGCCGCGGACATACACCACGCCGCCCACCATGCCCATGCAGGAGCGATCGCCCAGCACTGATTCTCCCTCTTCAACATCCACACCGCAAACAACGGCAATGCCGCCGGACATGAACTCAAAAGAGAAGCTGCCGCAGCGCTTCAAAACCCAAAATTCCGGCGGCGCATAAAGAGGGTCATGTTTCATCAAAGACCCGGAGCGGGTACCAGCCCGGCCGCCGATATAAATACTGCCGCCGGCGGCGCAATGGGCGGTGGTGTCCCCGCCGTCGCCTTTGACCACAATGCGGCCGCCGGCATTCAGCCAACCTACATCTGCAGAAGACGAGCCCTCTACAATGACTTCGGTTCCGGGCATGCACATGGAGCCCACGCGCTGTCCCGGATTAGTCACGGTGAAACGAAGCGACTTTCCTTCGGGGTGCCATAAGGGACCGCCGATATCATGCTGGCCGCTGGCCAAAATATGAAATTCTGTTTCTCCCGCCGCTAGCGCCTCGCTGATGGCGGTCAGGAGTTCTTGTGTGGACAGGCGTTTTCCTCCTGCCAAAGTATCAATCGTAAGCATCTCCAGTTCCTCCTTCTCCCTATCAGCAGACGTATTGGATGGCCAATTTTTCCGCTACGGCGCGGTCGGTAGTCACCAACGCATCGGAACGGCCTATGGGCAGCGAGCTGTTGCCTACTGGCGCCATCAGCTTCTTAAATTCACTGTTCAGCGCCAAGGTGTAATCCACAACGGCCTGGGCGGCTTTATCGATGTCTAGACGCCCTACCAAGCGCGGGTCCTGCGTACAGATGCCTGTAGGACACTTGCCGGTGGAACAAGAATTACAGCGCCCGTGTTCGTTGCCGACACAGCCCATCAGTTGAATCAGAATCTTGCCGATAAAGACGCCGTTAGCGCCCAGACAAATCAGTTTAAACGCATCCGCCGCCGCGTTGCCTGTAAGGCCTACGCCGCCGCCGGCAAAAAGGGGAATCTGGCCTTGACGGCCTTGCTTGACCGCCGCCAGATAACATTCACGCAGCTTAGAAACCACCGGATGGCCGGTATGATCCAGCGACACTTCATTGGCTGCGCCGGTGCCGCCCTGGATGCCGTCGATGAAAAAGCCGCCGCAAATGCGGTACGGGTCACGGAGCAAATTGTTATATACCGAAACCGAAGTGGCCGAAGCAGCGCATTTGATCGCCACGGGCACCCGGAAGCCAAAAGCGGCGTTCATGGAAAGGAACATCTTCTGCACCGACTCCTCGATGGAGTACAAGCCCTGATGGTTAGGCGGAGACATGAGGTCTGCCTTAGGCACGCCGCGGATGGCCTGAATATGCGAAGCCACCTTAGCCGCCGGTAAAAGACCGCCGTCGCCGGGCTTAGCGCCCTGGCCGATTTTGATCATCACCGCCGCCGGATCGACTTTCATTTTCGGCATCGCCTGAATGATGCGGTTCCAGCCGAAATGACCGGAAGCGATCTGCAGAATCACGTACTTAAGCTGCTCGGATTCCATCAGCTTCACCGGCATGCCGCCCTCGCCGGAACACATGCGCACCGGCAAGCCATGCTTTTCATTGAGATAGGCCGTAGCCAGCGCCAAGGCTTCCCAGGCTCTGGTCGACAGCGCGCCAATAGACATATCGCTGAAAATAATCGGATAAATCCAACTTACCGGCGGCGTATGACCGTTCAACTGCAGCGAACCGTTTGCCGAAGCCAACGGCAGCTGCGACGGTGGGAGCACGCGCCCTAAAGGCGTGCGCATATCAAAGGTATGACGCTCCGAATCCAGCGAAGGGTCGGTCATCTGCGAAATGCGGCCCACCACAATCCGGTCCAGCGTACGATCGGCGTTCAGATTGGTCCGGCCGCCGCGTTTGATGGTAGCGCCGCCGGCCCGGGCCAGCAAATTCTGACGCGTGTCTGCGTTGCGCACCGGACGGATGGCCTGATTGGGACAGACCTTCTCGCACATGCCGCAGCCTACGCAGGCGTTCGCTACAGAACGCTTTTGACGAATCACGGGCATCGCAGCATGCTCTTTCACAGGGTTAGGCACGGGGCCGCGGGAAACGACGCTGCTGCGGCGTTCTACGGCCGCTTCAATAGCGCCAAAGGTGCACGCGGCTACACAGCTGCCGCAAAGAGTACACCGCTCCGGGTTGTATTCTATCTTCCAGTTGAGGTCGTTGACGCCTACATCCTGGGTTCTTACTGTTTCCATCGCTCTACCTCCAACTGGTTGTTAATCAGCACGATTTCCCGTTCATTGGGATAAATATCGCTGGCAATATCACGATCCGGCAAAATGGCGTTCAAGCCGCACACCTCGGAAGAAATGGCTTTCGTCACTGCATCGCCGCCAAGGACAACAGGCCGCAGCTTTTTGGAGTCACAGCAAGTCATCATCCGGCCATCCGGCAAAAGACCGATGACCGTATTGGGACCGTTGATTTCCAAATGCCCCATAGACTGACGAATGGTAGTCAGCACCTCTTTGTCCGGCCGTTCTTCCATTTCGCTGAATGACAGCGGCGTAATTACATGTTTATAGTACTGCAGGGGCCACTTGAGTTCATGCAGCACATAATGCAAGGTATAAAGGAAATTTTGCGAATCCGATTCAAAACCGATATAACCGCGATGCAGCGATTTTTGGTATTCCTTGTTTTTGGTATAGAAGGTATTCTCGCCATTGGCGCAAAGGGTGTAGCCCTGTAAAAAGAAGGGATGCGCCGCATAGCGAACAATGTCGTAGTTGGTGTTTTGACGGCACTGCACCACAAGGTTGCGCGCCAAAAGATCGCCCGTATCGTCCCACAGACGGAAATAGGTGGCAATGTCCCGGGGATCGCCGATTTCTTTCAAGGTCAAGACATCGGGCCAGAAAGAATACACATACCCCTCATCCTCCGGCTCCAGGAGCGCCCGCAAAGCCAAGCGGGTATCCATAAGCAGATCTTCCTTTTCTTCTGCCGGAGCGGTCGCCAAATAATCCGGATAGTCGTACTGACGAAAAATGTAGTACGGCATCGCTTGGATATCCAGGCCCGCCTTGCGGCTGCCGCGGGGAATCCATTCCTGCAGGGGAGTAAAGCCGGCGGAGTCCATATAATCCTCTACCAGTTTAGCCCCCCGCTGAGTACAAGCCAACGACAACAGAGGCTTGTCCTTATGCTCGGCGAAACGTCCCTCCAAATCTTGCAATGTCATAGCAAAACCGGAATTGTCGTGCCCTTTTTGTTGGGGCAGCATGAGCCGCAATGCGGCAGACGGGTGGAATACTTGACTGCTCTTAATGGCGCCAATTCTACACATATGACTGTCTCCCTTCCTTCTCTCTCTGCAAAACCAATCAAGCACATCGCAGCGTCAGCGCTACTTTCTTTCGCTGAACAAAAAAGGAAAAGACCCTGCGCAAAGTGCCGACATCCGCCGGGACCTTCCGCAGGGTCTTTTCTACCCACGGTGTAAAGAGGCGGCTTCGCCTCTCCTGTGCCGCTTGGACCAGACCGCTAAATAGCGCGGAACCCTAGGCACACTCCCTGAAAACATTTGTCTTTTTGTATACAACAGTGTTTTCATACTAGTATTTATTATAAGCCATGGTTTTATACTGTCAATATGCATTTTAAAAAAAGCTTTTTTCTGACAAATCCTTTGTTTTCGCGTTTTTGTTTTTGGTAAGCGTTTTGTTTTTTGTATATTTATACTGCGAATACCCTATTGCAAGCACAGTCATTACCTTGCGCAAAGTGTTAATTAGTGCGCGTAATCTGCCTATGGACGCAGGATTGTCTTTCTAGAAACCGCCTTGAATGAAGAGTAGTATGTTTTGTATTGTTTTGCTGTATACATACATCTTCCTCCCAAAGACATAGCGTTTTAATACTAAAAAAATCCCCGCTGCTGCCCAGAAAAAGCAGCGCGAGGATTGATTCTATAGTTTATACAGTATATATAGGAAGAAACTACGCTTGAATTTTTTCCATTTCACAAGTTCCGTGAAAAAAAGCGCCATCGGAAATGTTCAAAACCGCCACTTTCACATCTCCTGTTAAATGAGCCGTAGGATACAACTCCAATTTACCGGTAAGCTTCAAATTTCCCCGTACCGTTCCGGCCAAGATAACATTCTGCGTCTGGATGTCGCCTTCAATCAAGCCGCCTTCTCCCACCAATACATCACCATCGGTAGTGACATCACCGGCAACTTTACCGTCAACACGCAAGCTCCCTTTTGCTGCAAGACTGCCTAAGAGCTCGCATTCCTTGCTAATCATAGTTTCCACCGGAGCGGATGTTGCATCGCCTTTTTTTCTAAACATACTTCCTCCATCTTAATACATAGTCCAATAAAAAATGAGTCAACGGCTTCTAGGAAACCGTTGACTAAATGATTCTGTCCTATTTCAGGAACCGAAATTGCTTCTTAAAGGAAACTGGCCGGATTGACCACGCTGCCGTTCACGCGCACTTCGTAATGCACATGCGGCCCCGTACTATAGCCGGTACTGCCCATATAGGAAACAAGCTGCCCCTTGGTCACGTGCTGACCCACAGAAACAAGATTCTGCGAGTTATGTCCGTATAAGGTGTGGATGCCATTTCCATGGTCAATCTCCACCAAATACCCATAGCCGCTAACCCAGCCGCTGCCTACAACCGTTCCTTCAGCTGTAGCCAAAATCGGCGTTCCTGAGTCGTTGGCAATATCAATACCAGGGTGCCAGTCTCCGCTACCGCCGCCAAAAGGAGAATTACGCCAACCAAAACGCGACGTTACCGACCCGCTGGCAGGCCAAATGGATGGAGTGGCCGCCTGAACTGCTTTCTTTTCTAATAAATTGCTGCGAAGTTGACTTAAGCTTTCTTCCCGTTCTTGCATTTGCGTTCGAAGATCATGGACCACATTCAGCAAATCCCCTGCTGAAGGCTTTGCTTCCGGCCCGCCTTGACCGTCATAAGCAGTTCCATTAGCAGGACGGTTCATACCGCCACGCGACACATCTGCCTTTTCCTCACTGTTTACCATGCGGCGCAAATCAGCATCCAGCTGATTCAAACGCTGCATATCTGATTGAATGGATGCCGCTTCCTTAGCCAGCTGATCAATCTGCTGCGCTTGCACCAGATTCACCTGCCGCAATTGCTCTAATTCCTGCTTATCTGCGTCCGCCATAGATGCCTGGCTGCGATAGGAAAGAGTCATACCGCCCACAGCAACAACGCAAACAAAAATAGCAGCCGCAACCGTCTGCATTAACTGCAAGGGAATCCGAATCGAGCGCACATTCTGCCCATGGTGAGGCACCATCATCAGAGTAAAATCTTTACGTTCTTTTTTTTGCTCCGGTTTTTTCAAAACCACTAGCCTCCTTTTTTATGTCTTAGGAAGTAACTCCCAAAAATGGTTTATTCGACACAAAACAAAAAATTCCTGCCGCAGCTTTCTGCAGTATCAGGAATTCCTTTGTTTCTTTTATTAATTAATCAGAGTTTGCTTTTTTGCCTTACTCAACGCTTCATTCTCTTCTGTAGACAGAAGGTAGCTGGAAGCGCCATGTTCAACCGGTTTAGCATAGACTCTGGATTCGGTTCGCCCAAACAAGCTGGACAGAACCACGCCGTTGTCTTCTGAATCTAAAAGTGCAACAGCAAAACTTAAATCGCTGCCAGTATCTTCAAAAGCCCGGAATCGTACTACGCCAACTTTTTGCACACACACGCGCGAAACCGCCGTCAGCTCTTCTACCTGCTGCGTTAGCTGCGCTACCTGCCCTCGCAACTGACGTACTTCGCTGATATGATTCTCTAGCAATTGCTCTAGGTTCGCACCCTCCATGCCGGTCATCAATTTCTCATAGCGTTTTTTGGACTTACTCATTTTGAAGTTCAGATTAATGAAAAATGTCAGTGCAATCAGCACCATTACCGCAAAGACCAACAACAAATACGGCAGATAGTTCAAAATCCATTGCTGAATTTCTATTAATTCCTGTTGTCCCAAGATCGATCGCATCCTCCCCTATGTAACTACGGCTACTCGTTAAAACCGCACAGACCCTTGCCGAAAACAACACGCATCTGCATGTGGTATTTTACTACAAATTCCTCTAAGAAGCCAATTATTTATACCTGCCAGGAAGGAACGCAACTCGGAGTAACTGAGAAAAGCCAGAGTAAAACCATTTTTCGCGTTTTTCGTGTGTTTCGCGGTTCGTTAATCGTTTTTACATTAAGCCGGCCAAAACAAAACCAAAAGAGGCGCCACAAATACGGCTGGCAGCAAATTGGCAATACGAATATCGCCTAAATTCAGCATCCGCATGCTGATGCCTACAATCAAAAGACCGCCGACGGCGCTCATCTCGGTGACAGCCGCGGTTGGCAACGTAGCCCCAAAAGCCGCTGCCGCCAAAGAAATGCCGCCTTGATAGAGCAGCACCGGCACCGCAGAAAGCGCTACGCCGGCGCCCATGCTAGAAGCAAAGACTGCCGAAGCAATGCCATCGAGCGTAGCTTTCGCGTACAGCGTCGCCGCATCATCGGTCATACCATCTTGAATCGAGCCGACTACCGCCATGGCGCCGATGCAAAACACCAAGCTGGCCGTAACAAAGCCTTGGCCTACATTGCCGTATTGAGCTCCCAGCCGCTGGGTCAGCCACGCTCCCATTTTTTCCAGGCGCGCATCAATATCTAAAAATTCGCCCACCAAGCCCCCGAGAACCATGCTGACAATGACTAATAAAATATTCTGTGTTTTCAGCGCCATCGTCACGCCAATCAGCCCCACAGACATGGCTACACCCGCTAACACGGTCTGCTGGTATCGTTCCTGAATGCCCTTGCGCAGCAGCAGCCCCACGGCAGTGCCTGCAACAATCGCCGCGGCATTGACCACGCTTCCCTGTATCATATAGAACCTCCTTAAAATCAAAACGCTTGCGTCAACTGGTGCAGAGCCTTAATAGCCGCTTCTATTTCTGCGTCTGTATTAAAGTAGCCTGGACTCAAACGAATCGTTCCTGTTTCCAACGTTCCCAAAGCCTCGTGCGCCCAGGGCGCGCAATGGAGCCCGGCTCGGCAAATTATGCCTGCCTTTTCTTCCAGCCACAAAGCCGCCACATTACTATCAATCCCCTCTACCGTAAAGGAAAGCACCGCCGTCTGCAACTGCCCCTGCTTTTCCCCTTTCATGCTGATTCCTTGCATCTTGCGAAGGGCCGTACGCAATTTTTCGGCCAACTCGCTCTCACGATAACGAATTCTCTCCCTTCCCGTGGTACGCACAAACCGCACGCCTGCCAATAACCCAGCCAAGCCAGGCGTATTTAACGTGCCGCTTTCCAAACAATCCGGATAAAAAGAAGGCTGCTCCCTCTCTTCCGAACGGCTGCCGGTACCGCCGAAAATTAGCGGCTTTACGGAAACCTGAGGAGCTACATATAAGCCGCCTGTGCCCTGCGGCCCTAGCAGACCTTTATGACCGGCAAAAGCAATCACATGCAACCCCCATGAGGCTTTAATTTCTTCCACCCCTGCCGTTTGCGCCGCATCCACAATCACCAGGCAGCCATGGCGAGCCGCCAGGGCTGCCGCTTCCTGCAGCGGCAGAATAGCGCCGGTTACATTGCTGGCATGCGTCAGAACTAACGCTTTGGCCCCCGGGAGAGCCTCTTCCAACGCCGTTAAATCCAGCGGTCCTTCTTGGGTGGGAGGGATTTTTCGGATGACTACGCCTTTTTGTTCCAGAACATGCAATGGCCTTACTACCGCATTATGTTCCCAAGAAGACGTAACCACCACATCTCCTGGCTGTAATAAGCCAAAGAGAGCCGTATTCAACGCCTGCGTGGCATTGCCGCAAAAAGCAATCCGCGTCGCATCATCAACGTCAAACAACGCCGCAATTTCTTCTCTGGCTTCAAAAGCGATACGCGCCGCCTGCCTGGCCCCTTGATGCGAACCTCGTCCCGGCGTGCCGGGAACCGCTTCAATACAGGCGGCAACGGCTTCTGCTACTTCCTTAGGCTTGGGCCAGGTTGTCGCGGCATTATCCAAGTAAATCATAGTTTCACCTCAAAAAGAGAAATACGGAGAATAAACGAACAGGAGTAGAGTGAGTAGAGGGAGGGCTCGAAGGAGTGGTACGGGGTACGGTTTACACAGAAGCTCCTAGGCTTGAAAGCCCCTTTCGCATATTTCGTGTATTTCGCGGTGCGTTAGCATCGCCCCTACATTTTATTATCTAACCGCGAAAAGCGCAAAATTATGGCAAACCATAAAGACAACGGAAGCTTTGCTAAGCTGCCGTTGTCTTTTCTTTTTCCATATTGTTTCACGTGAAACACAAATTACACACTAAACGGTCCTTGTTGCTTTAAAGCAAAGCTGCCAAGATTCTGTTGCTCCTGCATTAACTCTAAAAGACGTTCCAAATCTTCTTGGGAATAAAATTCGATTTCAATTTTACTTTTTAATTTACCAGGTTTAATGCGAACCTTGGTCCCTAAGCGATTTTGCAAACGGTCTTCCGCATCCTGCCAATATACATCAGGTACAATTTCGCTCTGCTGGCGAGGTTTCCGCTCTTTTTGCCCGGCCATTAGACGACGTACCCATTCTTCCGCATCTCGAGCCGACAATTCTTGCTCTAAAATGGTTTGTGCTGCTTCTTCTTGGAGCGCCTCCGTCGGCAACGCTAGAATCGGCCGAATTTGTCCGGTTGTTAATAGCCCCATGGATACATGCTGTTGCACACCTACCGGAAGATTTAGCAAACGCAAGGTATTGGCAATTAACGACCGACTGCGTCCAATCTTACGCGCCACCTCCTCTTGCGTTAGACCAAACTCTTCCATAAGCCGTTTATAGGCTTCCGCTTCTTCAATGGGATTGAGGTTTTCGCGCTGCAGATTTTCAATCAGCGCAATTTCCGTCATTTCCCCGTCAGTATAATCCCGTACTACTGCAGGAATTTCCTTCAAGCCGGCTTGCTGTGAAGCCCGCCAGCGACGTTCTCCGGCTACTAATTCATAACCAGTCATCGTCCGCCGCACCACAATAGGCTGTAAAACGCCGTATTGACGCACGGATTCCGACAATTCAGCCAAGGCATCTTCATCAAAATGTTTTCTTGGCTGAAAGCGATTCGGTGTAATTTTACCAAGAGGTACTGTGCGCACCTCTTCGGACGCTGCATTATGAAACAAGGCATCCAAGCCGCGCCCTAAGCCACGCTGCGGTGTTTTAGACACGTCGAATCACCTCCAGCGCCAGTTCCCCATATACTTCGGCTCCTTTAGAGCGAGGATCGTACTTTATAATGGGCTGCCCATAGCTTGGAGCTTCGCTCAAACGAACGTTGCGCGGAATGATCGTTTCGTAAACCTTACCGCCAAAGTGACTGCGCACCTCTTCCGCCACTTGCAAGGATAGATTCGTACGTCCGTCAAACATAGTCAGCAAAACGCCTTCTAGTTCTAGCTGAGGGTTTAAGTTGTTTTGTACCAGCGAAACTGTCTGCATCAACTGAGACAAGCCTTCTAACGCATAAAACTCACATTGAATCGGCACCAATAAAGAGTCGGCCGCCGAAAGCGAATTAATAGTCAGCAACCCCAATGAAGGCGGACAATCAATAAGGATGTAGTCAAACTTTTCCAGGCTTTTCTGTAAGGCTCGCTTTAATTTCAACTCCCGGGAAAAG
The DNA here is from genome assembly GCA_009929485.1 of Negativicutes bacterium. Classification (GTDB taxonomy): domain Bacteria; phylum Bacillota; class Negativicutes; order Anaeromusales; family Anaeromusaceae; genus Anaeromusa. Next base: position 57,877 of record SAAJ01000012.1, on the reverse strand, counting down.
GCGCTAACTAATTCCACTTCCGCCCCGGCCAATTGAATGGTAGCCGGCACCAAAAAAAGAGATTCCAATTCGGTCGCTACTACCGCCTCTTCTAGCGGCGTATCACTTACAAGTACATCATACAAGGAAATCTGCAGCTCTTTTTTATTGATTCCTAAGCCGCTTGTAGCATTTCCTTGGGGATCCACGTCTACTAACAATACTTTTTTGCCATTTTCAGCTAAACAGGCGCTCAAATTTACTGCTGTCGTTGTCTTGCCGACGCCGCCTTTTTGATTGGCAATTGCAATTACTCTAGCCAAGCCGTTCACCTCATACTCTTTCCAAAAGCTCATTTTTCTTTCATTCCACATAGCGTTACTTTTTCCCTGCCACTTTCTTGTTTCACGTGAAACATTTTTTAGAAAAAGAGAAGCAGGAACGAAACACAGCGCAAGCAAAGGAACGGAGAAAAGCCAGAGAGCGGAAAACGAACAAGAGAACCGGAGTCACGTGAGGGCTCGAAGGAGTAGCACGAGGTACGGTTTACACAGAGTAACAGAGGAAAGGCCAGAGTTAACAGAGAAAAAATTGAACAAAGCCCAAAGTCCTCCGCCGTTTTTGCAGAAGCTCCTAGGCCTTGAAAATTCTAGTTTTTTCAGCCGTGAAAACTTTAAATTTCTGATATAGTAAATAGAGAAAGAATAAAATATCGAACACATTATTTTCCTATGCTATAATGAAGAAACCACTACTTTAGTGAGAGGAGGCGCTTGTGCCATGCCTTTCTATCATCCTATGATCAGAGAAATCGATGAAAAGGAAATGCGCCGCTATGCTGGTTTGGCCCGGGCCAAAGACTTTCCTGACAACTTAATTAAGGAAGCGTGCGAAGAAGCGCTGCTGCTCATTCAGCCCAAAGGTATTTGGCAAATATACGGTTATGATGATCGCAATCAAATCATCCTTAGCCCTACTCCGCTAAAGTTAAAAAGCCAGCCACTTATCGAGCACCTGCAAGGCTCTGTGCAAATAGCGGTTATGGCCGTAACCATTGGCGCAGAACTAGAAGGTTCCATTGAAAACTGTTTTAAACAAGATCGCTACGCCCTTGGCTTGCTCCTAGATGCGGCGGCTACCGCTGCCGTCGAACAAACAGCTGACGCTGTCAATTCTTTTATTGCTCAAGAAATGTCCAAAGTCGGCCTTGTAGCCTTGCGGCGCTTTAGTCCCGGCTATGGAGACTGGGACATTACCGATCAGTCTCTGGTTGTCGAAGCAGCCCAAGGCGAACACATCCAACTGTCTGTTACCGAAAGCTGCATGCTGGTACCGCGTAAATCCGTCACCGCCGTTATCGGCCTGGCGCCGCATGAAGAGCGTTTAATCTTACCCGCAAGCGAAACTGCGACTTGCCTTTATTGCGAACAAGAAAACTGCGCATCCCGAAAGGAGAACCATCGTAAATGATTGCTATTTTTGACGGTGCTATGGGCACCATGCTGCAAAATGCCGGTTTGGCCGTAGGCGCCTGCCCGGAGGCCATGAATTTAGAGGCGCCAGATGTCGTAACCTCCATTCACCGCCAATACATAGAACATGGCGCTACGATTATTGAAACCAATACCTTTGGCGCTAATCGCATTAAATTGACTCATTATGGTCTCCAAAATCAAGTTTCCATTATTTGCCAAGAGGCGGTGAATGCTGCCAAAGCTGCTTGCCGCCCGGAAACGCGGATCGCAGGCTCTATTGGTCCTACGGGCAAGCTGCTTCATCCCCTTGGCGATTTATCCTTTGATGAAGCCTATGACGTCTTTTGCGAACAAATCCGCGCTCTTGACGCCGCTGGCGTCGATCTGCTGCTTATTGAAACTATTATTGATATCCAAGAAATGCGGGCAGCTCTCTTAGCGGCTAAAGACTCTAGCAGCAAGCCGGTCATTTGTCAGCTTTCCTTTGGCGCTGACGGACGCACCGTCACAGGCACCGACCCGGAAACAGCTGCTATTTTACTTACCGCCATGGGAGCTGATGTTCTGGGAGCCAATTGTTCCTTAGGACCGGAACAACTGCTTCCGGTAGTGGAAAAATTAGCTCGCGCTACGCATCTTCCCCTTAGTGTGCAGCCCAATGCAGGTATGCCGCACTTGGTAAACGGCGAAACTGTATTCCCCATGTCGCCGGAAGAAATGGCCCATTGGGCGCCGAAACTCGTTGCCGCCGGCGCCTCCTATTTAGGCGGGTGCTGCGGCACAACTCCGGCTCATATTCGCGCGCTCAGCCAAGCTGCCGCTTCTCTCTCACCGGTAGAGCGCAATAAACCTACGCCAGGCCGCGTAGCCTTAACCAGCCGCAGCCGCACCGTCTGGCTCGGCGCTGATTTACCGGCCGCGGTTATCGGCGAACGCATCAATCCCACCGGACGCAAAGCCTTAGCTGCGGAAATCCGTGAAGGCAGCTTCGCTATGGTCAAACGTGACGCTTTGGCTCAGGTGAAAGCCGGCGCACAAGTATTGGACGTGAATATGGGAGTTGCCGGCATTGACCAAGCCCCTGTTATGAAGCGAGCCATTGAAGAACTATCCATGCTCGTAGACTTGCCGCTGGCTATTGACACCAGCGATACCGCCGCCTTAGAAGCCGGACTGAAGCAATATCCCGGACGCGCCTTAATCAACTCGGTTTCCGCCGAACCAGAGCGGCTAGAGCAGTTTTTGCCATTGGCCAAACGCTACGGCGCAGCTATATTATGTCTACCTATTTCTCCGTCAGGCGTGCCTGCTACCGCTCCAGAACGGGTGGCTGTTATCCGCCAAATTCTTGCCGCCGCACAAGCGCAAGGCCTTAGAGAAAACGATTTTATTCTCGACGCCCTGACGCTGACAGTCGCCGCCGAAGCGGACGCAGCCCTGCAAACACTGGCTACGCTGCGTTCTTATCGCGAAGAATTCGGCTATCCCAGCACGATGGGCCTCAGTAATATTTCCTTTGGCCTTCCTGCACGGGATGCTGTCAACACTTCCTTTGCCGCTATGGCCTTTGCAGCTGGCCTAGACGCCCCCATTCTCAATCCCTTGCACCAAGGCATGATGCAAACCGCGGCCGCTTCTATGGCCCTTACTGGCCGCGACAGCAATGGTCGCCGCTACAGCCAAGCTTTCGCCCAAGCACAGCAGCCTAGTGCTGCTGCGCCTGCAGCAGCAACTACACCTGCGGATATCTTAGGGCGTCTGCGTCAAGCCGTTATTGAAGGAGAAAAAGAAGCCGTACCGGCCTTGGTGGAAGAAGCATTAACCCAAGGGCGCTCTTCTTTAGAAATTACCGATCAAGGTCTTACCGCCGCCATGACGGAACTCGGTGAAGCCTTTGGCGCTGGGCGCTGCTTTCTGCCGCAAGTGCTTTTGTCCGCTGAAACTATGCGCCAAGCCTTTATTACGCTCAAAGACCGGCTTCCCGGTGAAGCTACGCTTTCTCTAGGCAAAGTAGTCTTGGCTACTGTCAAAGGAGACATTCACGATCTGGGAAAAAACATTGTCGCCGCCTTACTGGAAAACAACGGCTTTACGGTTATCGATCTTGGCAAAGACGTGCCTGTTGAAGCCATTGTCGCCGCCGTCAAAGAACAGAGCGCAGACGCCGTCGGCCTCTGCGCTCTGATGACCACCACTTTACCGGCTATTGACGCTACGATTAGCGCCTTGCGTCAAGCAGGACTGCAAGTTCCAGTTATTGCCGGCGGCGCTGTGGTCACCGCCGACTATGCCGCCCAGGCTGGCGCGCAAGCCTACGCCCCGGACGGCGTAGCCGCCGTGCAGCTAGCTAAAAAACTGATGGGCTGAGAAATACGGATAAGAGAACGGAACACAGAGTAACTGAGTAACAGAGAAAAGCCAGAGAATAAGGATTGAACATGAGTCGCAGTGAGAACCGGAGGGCCCGAATGAGGGTTACGGCATTGATTGGATTTGAGACTTTTATTGGAGCAAACCGGTCCGCAGGACGAAAAAAATGGCTAAGGCGGATCACAGTTTCGCCTGTTTGAGCACAGCGAGTTAAGAAACTGCCGACTTAGCCAGCTTTTTCGAGGCGCGCGCAAATCTTGTCTCAAATACAACCATGCCGCCTTTAGAACCATCTAATTCTTGTTATATTTTAGATTTTAGTAAAACTAAAACGGCTGTTGCAGCATGTACTATCACATGTTACAACAGCCTTTATTTTTCTTCTCTTGCGTACCCTCACGTGACTCCGGTTCTCTTGTTCAATCCTGTTACTTGTTCATTTCCTGTTATTTCCCAGCCGTTTTTTTCTTAGGGATGCGCAGCTCCACGATAATATCATCCTCTTCTTGACGCTGCTGCATCTGTACGGCAAGTCCATTTTGTTTCATAGTATCCGCCACTTGCTGAATGGTATTCAAAAAAATGCGCACATCCCGAATCACGCCAGTCAGACGCTTGCGCTCTTTTTTCTTACTCTTCTCGTTTCCCTGTTCTGGAGGTTGTTGACGACAAGCAATCAGTTCCTCCGTCTGTCGCACGTTAAGCTGCTCCGCGCAAACCGCAGCCAGCACTTCTTCTTGCTCCTCCGGGGACTCCAGCTTCAAAAGCGCTCGGGCATGACGCTCCGATAACCGCTCTTCCTGCAAACGCTGCCGTACCTGCGGCTCTAACTTTAACAAGCGCAATTTATTGGCCAGTGTGGATTGACTCTTCCCCACCCGTTTTGCCAATTCTTCCTGAGTAAAGCCAAATTGCACAATAAGCTGCTGAAAGCCTTCGGCCTCTTCCAAAAAATGCAGATCCTCGCGCTGCAGATTTTCAATCATGGCCATCTCAGCTACTTCTTTATCGCCAATCTCGCGCGAAATCACAGGCACTTCCGCCAAGCCGGCCAGCTTTGACGCACGCAGACGCCGTTCGCCAGCTACCAGCTCGAACCCTTCTTCCAAAGGACGCACCAACAATGGCTGCAGCACTCCAAACTCCCGAATTGATGCCGCCAATTCCTCCAGCGATTCATCATGAAAGGTCTTGCGCGGCTGAAACCGGTTAGCCTGAATGCTCTCAATTAAAACCGAACGCACCTCTTGCTGCTTCGGCTCTGCTTCAGCCGCAGCCTCCGTCTCTATGGCCGGCTCTACAGCCGCTGGCATTTCTTTTTGGGTTTCTTCTTTTATTTCTTCTTTTGTTTGTCCAAAACCAAAAAGCTTTGTCAAAGGATTCATGGATGGCCACCCTTTCCCCGGTTTGTAAAACCACAAAAATCCGGGAAGCTATGTAATGATACACTGATTATAGCATGCGTTTATCTTATTTTCATAGAGCCTGCAAAAAACAGCTATAAGACCTTTAAAGGGGAACGAACAAGAGGAACAGAGTAACAGAGAAAAGCCAGAGGGAACGGGAATTTGAACAAGAGTCGCGAGAGTCACGGGAGGGTACGCATGAGTGGCACGGGTTATAAACAGGAGTAGATGGAGGATGTGCAAAGAGAAATAGGGACTATTATTCTCTCGCTGTACTTTCTATTTCCCGGGAAATAGAAAGTACATTTTTTTACTCTCTTGCGGACCCTCCGGTTCTCCGATTCTCCTGTTCAATATCCCTTTCCCCATTAAATCAGTGGTTCCTTAGATCAAAGGTTTTTTCTCCGGCAGCCCCGCGCGTCGCGGGTATGCCTTAGGAGTTGTCTTTACTTTTTTCAAATAGATTACTGCCCGTACATCCTCTAGTCCCGGCAGCCGCACAGGCTTTACCTGCGCCACTTCCGCGCCCAGAACCCGCAAAGCGCGCTCCGCCTCGAGCAATTCGTCCTCATACTGAGCTCCCTTAAGGGCCACAAAATAGCCGCCAATTTTTACCAGCGGCAAGCAAAGCTCGCATAAAACCGGCAGCCTCGCTACTGCCCTAGAGGTAACAAAATCAAAGGCTTCACGCAGCTCTTTCTTTTGACCGGCTTCCTCGGCTCGGTAGTGCAACACCGCTACGTCTTTTATACCAGCAGCCTCAATGACAGCTGTTAAAAAATTCAAACGCTTCTGCAGAGAATCAATCAAGGTCAGCTGCAAATCAGGGCGAAACAACTTTAAGGGCACCCCGGGAAAACCAGCGCCAGTGCCTACATCCGCCACAGAGGCCCCTGAGAAAAACAGTTGTTCCTCAAAGGCGGTCAAAGAGTCCACCATGTGTTTTACCGCGACTTCCGCAGGTTCAGTAATCGCAGTTAGATTCATTTTTTGATTCCACTCTACTAATAACTGATAATAAATCTCAAATTTATGAATTTGTTCTTCCGACAATTTATAACCGCTTGCCGCAGCGGCTTGTCGAAAATGTTCTGTAAAACTCATGCTTCTTCCTCCCTGCGCCGCTGTTCCAGATGCACCAACAGCACCGCAATGTCCGCAGGAGATACGCCGGAAATACGCGAGGCCTGCCCAACCGAACGCGGCTTGATTTCCTGCAGCTTTTCCCTAGCTTCTACAGCCAGCCCCTGCAAGGAAAGATAGTCCACATTATTCGGCAGCAGCTTGCTTTCCAGCTTTTCCGCTCGCTGCACTTCTTCCAGCTGCTTTTTAATATAGCCTTCGTATTTCGCCCCAATTTCTACTTGCTCTTTTATTTCCGCCGCCAGCGCAGGCGCCTCAAAATGCTCCTCTAACATAGCATAAGTCACCTCTGGACGACGCAGCAAACCGTATAGAGAAATACCGCTTTTTAGTTCGCTGCTTCCCATTTGCGTCAGCGCCTGCTGCGCCGCCGGAGACGGCCCGATATGCCGCTCCTTCAGCTGTGCTACAGCTTCTTCAATAGCTGCTTTCTTCGCTTGAAAACGCGCGTAGCGCTCGTCATTGACCAAGCCTACTTGGCGTCCTTTTTCCGTCAAACGCAGATCTGCATTATCCTGACGCAAGAGCAAGCGATACTCCGCCCTAGAGGTCATCATTCGATAAGGCTCATTGGTTCCCTTGGTCACCAGATCGTCAATCAATACGCCCAAATACGCATCGCTGCGGGACAATACCAAAGGATCCTTGCCCTGCACCTTACAGGCGGCGTTAATGCCTGCTATAAGGCCTTGTCCTGCAGCTTCCTCATACCCGGAAGTGCCGTTAGACTGACCGGCGGAAAAAAAGCCGCCAATGGCCTTGTGCTCCAGCGTCGCCGTCAGCTGCGTCGGCTCCAGGCAATCGTAGTCAATGGCATAGCCGGCGCGCATGATTTCTACTTTCTCAAGTCCTGGAATGGTCCGCAAGAAAGCAAGCTGCACATCCATAGGCAGACTGGTAGACATGCCTTGTACATACATTTCCCGCGTATTGAGTCCTTCTGGTTCCACAAAAAGCTGATGAGCTTCTTTTTCCGCAAAACGAACGATCTTGGACTCAATAGATGGACAATAGCGCGGCCCTACACCTTCTACTACCCCTGTATACATCGGGGCTCGATGCAGATTTTCCCGGATAATCCGGTGCGTTTCCGCGTTGGTATACGTCAACCAGCAAGGAAGCTGTTCTCTCGTTGCAACCTCACTGAGAAAAGAAAAATTATGACATTCTTCATCCCCTGGCTGAACAATCATTTTAGAAAAATCCAAAGACCGCGCATCGACCCTGGCCGGCGTGCCGGTTTTAAAGCGCATTAACTTGACGCCATGCTCTTTTAAGGAAGCCGTCAGTTTTTCCGCCGCCCGCTGTCCATTAGGACCGCCAGCGTAAACGGTCTCACCGATAATAATTTTGCCGCCCAAATACGTCCCTGACGCCAAAATCACGCAGGAAGCTTCGTAAACCTCGCCGGTTTCACAGCGGATGCCTTTGACAGCTCCCTGCTCCACCAACAATTCTTCCACCAGCAATTGTTTAATGAAAAGTCCAGGCTGGTTTTCCATGACTTCCTTCATGCGCCGCTGATACACTACCTTGTCAGCCTGCGCCCGTAAAGCATGGACCGCAGGGCCTTTGCCGGTATTGAGCATACGCATTTGTATACAAGTAAGATCTGTATTAACGCCCATTTCGCCGCCCAAGGCGTCAACTTCCCGCACAAGATGCCCTTTCGCGGAACCGCCCACTGCCGGATTGCACGGCATCAAGGCAATATTATCCAAATTCAGCGTCGCCACCAGCGTCGAACAGCCCATGCGCGCTGCAGCTAACGCCGCTTCGCAGCCGGCATGGCCGGCGCCGATGACAATCACATCAAAACTTCCTGCGTGATCCAAAGCCTTCTCCCCCTAGAAACGCCATGTCCGGCGCTTTTATCCTAATTATTTGCCGATGCAAAAGCGACTGAAAATCTCTGTAATCATATCTTCGCCCACGGTATCGCCGGTAATTTCCCCCAGCAAAGTCCAAGCCGCGCGTAAATCAATGGATAAGCAATCCAGCGGCATGCCTGCTGCTGCTGCCACCCCTACTTCCTGCAAATGACGAACCGCTTGCTGCAAGAGCGCCTCCTGACGCACATTGACCGCTAAAAGTCCTTCTCCTTGACTAGCTGCGCCGCAATACACCTGCTGCACAATAGCCTCCTCCAACTCCTCTAAGCCGGAAGCGGCGGCAAGCGAAATGCGAAGTACTTGCTGCCCAGGCGCCAACGTCCGGATTTCTTCCTCTCCCCAGAGAGGAGGCAAATCGCTTTTATTCAATAACACAAGACTCTTTTGGGCTCCCAGAAGCGTTAGCACTTCCTTGTCCTCTGTACTTAAGGGACGTGAAGTATCCAGCAGCACCAAGACTAAATCCGCTTCCTCCAGCATTTGCCGGCTGCGCTCTACTCCCAGTTTCTCTACAATATCCTCGGTTTCGCGAATACCAGCGGTATCAATGATACGCAGCGGCACGCCGCGCAGATTCACATATTCCTCAATCACATCCCGCGTCGTTCCGGGCACATCCGTCACAATCGCCCGCTGCGTCCGCACCAGCGCATTCAAAAGACTGGACTTGCCTACATTAGGCTTGCCCAAAATGACTGTTGCCAGCCCCTCGCGCAACACTTTTCCCTGGTCGGCCGTATCTAAAAGGTGCTGCAATTTCGCTGCGGCTAAAGCAGCGCCATCTGCCGCCTGCCGGGCGCTGACTTCTTCGATCTCCTCTTCCGGATAATCCAACAGCGCTTCAATATGAGCAATCAAGGCCAGCAGGCGCTCCCGCTCCGCCCGAATCGCAGCCGCCAAACCGCCTTCCAAATGGCGTACCGCCAATCGCAAAGACGCCTCTGTTTTAGCACGGATGACGTCCATCACCGCTTCCGCCTGGGTCAAATCCAAGCGGCCGTTTAAAAAAGCTCGCTTCGTAAATTCCCCGGGCTCGGCTAAACGAGCGCCGCAAGACAAGGTTAACGCCAAAATACGGCGCAAGGAAACATGACTGCCATGGCATTGAATCTCCACCACATCTTCCCGAGTATACGAATGCGGCGCCCGCATCACCAACAGCAATACTTCATCAACCATTGCGCCGTCTACAGGATTTACCACTTTGCCATACGACGCATAGTGAGAAGGCAATTCGGCAAGCTTTCGTCCTGAAGCGCTGCAAAACAAAGCCTCCCCAACGTTTTGCGCCAACGGCCCCGAAACACGCACAATGCCCACACCGGCTTCTCCCGGAGCCGTCACAATGGCGCTGATCGTATCTTCAGCCATAATCCTTCCTCCTTAATAAAAACGCCCCACAACATAGCGTACAAGCGAAAGTACACCAGTTTGCGGGGCATTGCACACCATTTCATTACGCTATTTTACGATTTGCTAGCGTTTCAGAGCAATTACTACTTTACGGTTAGGCTCTTCGCCTTCGCTATACGTAGAAATCCGGCGATCATCCTGCAGCGCCATGTGAATGATTTTACGCTCATGCGGCGTCATAGGCTCCAAGACAACCGGTTCGCCCATACGCTTCACTTTGCTGGCTAAGCGCTGCGCCAAACGTGTCAGCGTTTCCGCCCGCCGCCGCCGGTATTCTTCCACATCAATGACGAATTTTATTTTTTCTTCCGCGTCGCGATTAGCCGCCAAATTCGTCAAGTACTGCAGCGCGTCCAGCGTCTGACCATGTTTGCCAATCAAAATACCCAAATCTTCACCGCGCAGATTGACGGCCACAGGGCCTTCTTCTTCTGGAACAGCCACTTCCAATTCTACTGCAATATGCATGGATTGAAACAAGTCGCTTAAAAACTGTTTACCTACAGTCAATGCATCCAACGGACGCACATTGACCAAAATCCGAGCCGGCTTGCCACCGATAAAACCAAACAGCCCTTTACTAGGCTCTTCCAGTATTTCCACCGTTACTCGGTCTTCACTGACACCTAACTCCTCCAAAGCGCTAGCAAGCGCTTCTTCCATAGTTTTAGCCGTTTTTTCCACAGATTTCAGCATATTGTTCCTGCCCCCTTATCCGAGCTTACGCCGCATCGCGGCTCATCCACCATTGCTGTACGATCTGCACCGTATTCATCGTCACCCAGTACAACACCAGGCCACTGGAGAAGGTCGTACTAATATAGCCGATAAACAGAGGCATGAACATCAGCATCATCTTCGCCTGCTGGTTCATCTCTGTCGAGGTTTGTTTTTGCTGGTAGAAAGTCGTCAAAGCCGACAACACGGGAAGAATATACAAAGGATCTGGCTGCGCCAAATCGACCAGCCATAAAAAGGCTGTCGCACCATTAAAGGTAAAGTCGCGCAATCCGTAAAAAATAATGATAAAAATAGGCATCTGCAAAACAAGAGGCAAGCAACCGGCCATAGGATTTACACCGGTTTCCTTATAAAGCTTGATCATTTCCTGCTGCAATTTTTCCGGTTTGTCTTTATATTTGGTCTGCAGTTCCTTCATTTTAGGCTGCAAGATTTGCATGCCTTTCATGGATTTTACCTGCTTCACAGTCAACGGGTACATAATCATTTTAATCACCAGAGTCATTAAAATAATAGCCAAACCGTAACTGGGAAAACCCAAAGTTGCTGTTAGTTGATAAAAAACATTCAAAATGTCTTGTAATACCAAAATCGCCGAATCGAATAATTCGAACAAAATCTCACCATCCTGTCTTTTTTTAAACCTACAAAAAAACTTACGTCCGTTTCTATCTATTGTACAGGGTCATATCCTCCCGGATGAAAGGGATGGCATTTGGCCAAACGCTTAACAGCCAGCCAAGTACCGCGGACAACACCGTATTTTTCAATTGCAAGATAAGCATATTCAGAGCAAGTCGGCATAAAGCGGCAAGTTGGCGGCTTTAGCGGGGAAAGAAAATTTCGGTAAAAAACGATGGCTCCCATGAGCAAACGCTTCACGATTCCTCTCCCCCTGTTTGCCACACCTTGCTCTTTCGACAAATATGCCTAAAAGATTCAGCTACAGCCTCATAATGGCTGCCCACCATAGGTTTTCTGCAAATAAAAACAAGCTGCACTCCTGTTTTAAGAAAATTACGGTTTAAACGAAACGCTTCCCGCAAAAGCCTTTTACAACGGTTGCGCACCACAGCGCAACCCAAACGCTTGCTGACAGAAATACCTACTTTTCGTTCCGTACCTTCTATAGGAAGTACATAAAGTACCAGCATGCGGTTAGCTAAAGAACGTCCTTCTTTATATACCGCTTGAAACTCTTGATTTTTGCGTAGCTTCTCACATTTTTTAAAACAATGCATGCTTTCCTCAAGCCGAAGTCCGAATGGAAAAAATAGGCCACGCTTGGCGGCCTATTATGCGGACAGTTTTTTGCGGCCTCTTGCGCGTCTTTTCTTTAAAACCAGACGGCCACCTTTTGTTTTCATGCGCTCACGAAATCCGTGGGTTCTTTTCTTCCACAGATTATTAGGTTGATACGTACGCTTCATTCTGTTGCACCTCCTTGCTACAGGCATAAAGCCGTTGTACCCGTAACTATTCAAATTATATGCAAGACGCAAGAAGGTGTCAAGAAAAATCCCTTGCTAATTCCATATATCCTGTTGATAACTTGCTTTTTACCCTGCGGATAACGCAAAAATCTGTTGATAACTTCCCCTTATTTTGCTAAGATAGACACACAAGAAGTTTAACCAACACCTTTTAAAAGGATAAATCCACAGCAGATATCCACAGTTATCCACAACTCACGCCACTTATCAACAACTTTATCCACAAAAACAGCAACAATCATCAAAGGCCGCATTATACCGAAAATAATTAGGCCTTTTTACTTTTCAAAATCTGTTGCTGTTGTTTTTTTTTCGCCAAAAACCCTTAATCTTCCATTTTTTATACACATCTGTTGATAGTTTGTGGATAACTTATTTTTATGTGTATGGTTTTTGTTGATAAAAGAGGCCGATCAAGAAAGGACGATTCTTATTATGGAACAATCACAACTTACTGCTATCTGGGAACAGCTATTGGCAGAAATTCAACAATCCATAAAAAACCCCATGTTTGCTACATGGATTCAACCAAATACATTGCTGCACCTAGACGAGCAGGAACTCGTGATTGGCACTCCCAATCAAATTCGTAAAGATTGGCTGGAATCCAAATATATGCCCGTCCTGCAACAAGCGGCGGAACGTATTTTAAAGCGCCCGATGCACATAAAAGTAAGCCTTGTTGAAACCAGCACTGAAGAAACGGCGCCGGCTCCCATTATCGCGCCCCCTGTCACAGCCGCTCCGCTGCTACAAAACATCTCGCCCCTGCCGGCAGCGCCATTGATAGAAACCGACAACACCCAATATGTGTCTTCTGCTTCCGCTTCCGCTACGGTCAACGACCCGGTTGCTTTCCTGAATCCAAAATATATCTTTGAAACCTTTGTCATCGGCAACTCGAACCGTCTGGCCCATGCCGCCTCTTTAGCGGTTTCCGAAGCCCCGGCGAAAGTATACAATCCTTTTTTTATTTACGGCGGCGTCGGCTTAGGCAAAACCCATCTCATGCATGCCATTGGCCACCGCATTCTAAAAAGTCATCCTCATTTAAAAGTTCTCTATATTTCCAGCGAAAAATTCACTAATGAACTTATTAATTCCATCCGCGACGGCAACCCGGAAGATTTTCGCCAAAAATATCGCAATATCGACGTGCTCCTCGTAGATGACATTCAGTTTCTTTCTAAAAAGGAACACACCCAGGAAGAATTTTTCCACACCTTCAATACGCTGCATGAAGCGAATAAGCAAATTATCATTTCCAGCGACCGGCCGCCCAGGGAAATTCAAACCCTCGAAGATCGCCTGCGTTCCCGTTTCGAATGGGGCATGATCGCCGACATTCAAGCGCCAGATTTAGAAACTCGTATCGCTATTTTACGTAAGAAAGCAATTATTGAAAACTTGGATGTTCCTAACGACGTTATCGTCTTTATCGCCAGCCGCATCGACAGCAACATCCGTGAACTGGAAGGCTCTCTCATCCGCGTTATGGCTTACGCCTCCCTTGTCAAACAACCAGTTACCATTGCCCTCGCGACGGAAACGCTGAAAGACATTTTTCCTGCTAACCAGCCGCGGCAAATCACCGTAGAACTAATTCAAGACATTGTGGCGGTGTATTTCAAACTAAAAGTAGACGATTTGCTGGCCAAAAAACGGACACGCAATGTTACGTATCCGCGACAAATCGCCATGTATCTGGCCCGGGAGCTTACGGATACGTCGCTGCCTCGTATAGGCGAAATGTTTGGCGGCCGCGATCATACTACAGTCATCCACGCCTATGACAAGATCGGACGAGAGCGAAATGAAGACGCCAAGCTCACCCAAACCCTCAAAGAATTGGTCAAACGCATCGAAAATGTGTAGTTTGTGCATAAGCTTGTGAGTAACCGAGAGAATGTCCTGTGCGTAAATTGTGCATATCTTTTACACCTCGTTTTCCTGTTGATTTTGTGGATAACTTTACTCTAGAACATCCACAACTTACACACAGGTGCAAATTCAATGTTTTCCACAGCTCTATCCACTTATCCACACAGCCCACACCCCCTACTACTATTACGACTATATTTTCTATATATATAAGCACGTATTAATAAGCAAAACCTGCCCTGAAGGAGGCTGCTTCTAAATGAGAATAACCTGTCAACAAGACACATTGAATCAAGCTCTACAAACCGTACAAATTGCCGTTCCCTCTAAAGCGCAAATCCCCGTCTTAAGCGGTATCTATTTGAATGCAGAAGACGGTTGCCTGCAATTGCAAGCCAGCGACCATCAGACAAGCATGATTTACACGATGGAAGCAGAAGTAGCTGAACCAGGCGAGATGGTAGTTTCGGGCCGTTATTTTTATGATCTGATTCGTCGCTTGCCTTCGCAGACGGTTACTTTATCAAAGGAAATTTCCTCAAACACGTTAAAGCTGGTCAGTACAGAGGAAGCGTCCGGCAGTTACGACTACCAGCTTTTAACGATACCACCCCAAGATTTTCCAGTTTTAAAACCCCAAGAAGGACGTATTTCTTTTTCTATTTGGGATCATGTATTAAAAGATCTTGTCAAAAAAACTTACTTTTCTTGTTCCAGCGATGAAGCTCGGCCTATTTTTACAGGCTGCTTGATCGAAATTAACGAAGGCGTCATTCAGATGATAGCTACCGACACACATCGCATGGCTTTAGCTCAAAATGGCGTAGAACCGGCGACAACGACAGCTAAGATGATTGTGCCGGCTAAGCTTTTAAATGAAATCTGCCGTATTGTGCCGGCTAATACGCAAATTCAAGTACATGTATTAGATGGACAGGTTGCTTTTGTTTTTGGTTCGGTCTACTTAGTTACTCGCTTAATTCAAGGACAATTTCCTGATTATCGCAAAGTATTGTTGACGCAAGTACAAACACAGGCTACGATTGATACGCAGCAATGGCTGCTGGCTATGGAGCGTATTTTCCTGCTGGTTCGAGAAGGAAAATACAATACGGTGCGCATGTTCTTTAAAGAAGATCATCTTTCTATTGTTTACAGCAATCCGGACATTGGTACCGCTTCGGAAAGCGTTTCTTGCCAATTGGAAGGAAATGAGCTGGAAATTGCTTTTAATGCGCGCTTCTTATTAGATATTCTCAAAAATATCGATTCCGAGCAGTGCACCATTGCCTTGAATACGTCTTTAAGTCCTGCGGCTATTAGGCCGGTAGGAGAAAGCCAGTATACCTATGTGGTAACTCCTATGAGGATATAAGAAGCTCTAAAATAGTAAAAACAAAAAAAGAGTAGAGCAATAGAGGGAGTAACCGGAGGGTACGACTGAGGGTTACGAACTACGAAGTAGAATAAAACTAAGAGTAGAAGAATGGATTGAGGTGGCGCTAATGGAATCTGTTGAAATTTCAACGCCTTACATACAGCTGGATCAGCTGTTAAAATTGGTTGGCGCTGTAGATACAGGCGGCCAGGTCCGCTGGCTGATTGAAGAAGGTGTAATCTTCGTTAACGGCGTTGCAGCTACAGAACGTCGTAAAAAGCTGTATCCCGGGGATAAAGTGGAAATTCCAGAGAACGGCAGATGGCAAGTTGTGGCGGCGGAGGCCTAACCTGTGCAGATTCAAAGTTTATCGCTGCGACATGTGCGAAACTATGAAACCTTGGAATTGCCGGTAGGGGAACAGGTTAACCTTTTTTTGGGAGATAACGGACAGGGAAAAACCAATATCTTAGAAGCCTTGTATTTTTGCGCTTTTGCTAAATCCCATCGGACTTCTACTGATGCGGAAATGATTCGGTGGCAGCAGCCCCAGGGAAGTATTTCCTTGCTTTTTTCCCGCAAAGAGGTTTCGCATCGCTTGGATTTTATTCTGTCACGCCCGGAAACGAAAAAAAGCGGCAAAAAGGTGCAGATTAATGGCCAACCAGCTAAAGCACGAGATGTGGTGGGTCTTTTTAACGCTGTACTTTTTGCGCCGGAGGATTTGCTCCTTGTGAAGGGAGCGCCGCAGCTGCGCAGACGTTTTTTAGACAGCGAGCTTTCGCAGTCAAATCCCTTATATTATAAGAATTTTCTGCAATATCATAGGGCCTTGCTGCAGCGCAACCAACTGCTGCGTTCTTGCCGCGAGAGAACCGCTGATGAAGCCATGCTGGCGGCTTGGGACGCTCAATTGGCTCCTTTGGCGGCTTGGCTCGTTTTTAGGCGTCAAGAGGCGGTGAAAAAGCTTTCGATGCTGGCTAATTTGATGCAGCGCCGCATTACTGACGGCAAAGAAGAGCTGGCGGTGCGCTATCAACTGCAAGGAGCCGCTAAAGGCTTGGAATGTCCTGATGCGTCTTGGTATATGGAGCAATTGGAAGCCAGCCGCCGCCAGGATATCTTTCGCGGTTCTACTGGCTTAGGTCCCCATCGCGATGATTTGGAGTTTTTGGTGAATGATACGGATTTAAAGGCCTATGGTTCGCAGGGACAGCAGCGTACAGGCGTTTTGGCTCTTAAATTGGCGGAATTAGAATTTATTAAAGCGGAGACAGGCGAATATCCGGTGTTGCTTTTAGATGACGTGATGAGCGAACTCGACGCCGGGCGTCGGGAGCATTTGCTGTCTTTTATCCGCGAACGCATTCAGACCTTTATTACGGGTACGGAAGCCGCTTATTTTCCCAGCCGGCTTCAAGATGAATGTTATCGTGTGCAGTTGGGATGTGTGGAAAGGAGAGGCGCATGCAGCCTTTAAGCTTGGTTTTGGCGCAGGCTATTCGTAAAATGAATATCGCCAAACCCTTTGCCATGCATTCTTTGATTGGTCATTGGCGTCAATTAGTGGGTGATGATATTGCGGATCACAGTCAGCCGCAAAAAGTGGAGTTTGGCGTGCTTGTGGTTATGGTGGACAGTTCGGTTTGGACGCACCATTTGACGTTGTTAAAAACGGATATTTTACAAAAAATTCATCAATATACTGGTGAAAAGCTAATTAGTGATCTGCGTTTCAAAGCAGGAATTTTGCGTTCGGAGACGAATAATAATACAGTTGAGATGGAGGAAGCCCCTCCAAGACGCTACTGGTATCAAGCTCGCTGGAATGAAGAAGAGGCGGGCCAAATAGGAAGATTAGCAGCTGCGGCCAATGATGAAGACGTGCGCGGCGCCAGCCTAAAGCTGTTAAAGAAAATTCGTTTATCTCGGCGCTGGAAAGAAGAACATGGCTGGCAAGCTTGTGCTTCTTGCGGCAGGCTGCGGCCTCCGGGGGAAAAAGAGTGCTCTATTTGCGCTTTTGAAGCCAGACGTGATAAACGACAGAACATTAGAGAATTGCTTACAGGCGCTCCGTGGCTTTTATATGGACAGCTGCGCCAATATATAGAGTGTACTTCTTACGAATACACTTCAGTAAAGGCGGATATTTTGGCTGGGTTGCTCCGGGATTTACAGGAGCAGCGGCTGGACGATTTGCGTTTGTCCACGCTGGTCATGCTGACAACAGGGTTGCAGCCGGAAGCGCTGACGGAAGAGTTGAAAATGAGTACCGTAGAAAAATTCAGGAGGAAAAAGTATGTTTCTTCATCTAGGGTCTGATGTAGTCATTCCGCTGGATTCCGTCATCGCCATTACGGATTATAAAACAAATAAGTTTGTTATTAATCGTAAATTTATCAATCATGCACGGGAAAATCAAAAGATTATTGATATTTCCGAGGGACATCCTAAAAGTGTGGTTGTTACTAATAATCAGTTGTATTTTTCGGCTATTTCTTCTGTTACTTTGAAGAAACGAGCGCTTTTTATCTATGAGGATATTCATGATGAAAATAGTACTGGGGGACAAGGATAAACATGAGTGAAGAAACCGTGGTTAACGGTAGTTATGGCGCCGAGCAAATTCAAATTTTAGAAGGTCTCGAAGCGGTACGTAAGCGTCCTGGTATGTATATCGGCAGTACGTCCGTCCGTGGGCTGCACCATTTAGTGTATGAAGTGGTGGACAATAGTATTGACGAAGCTTTGGCCGGTTATTGCGATAATATTACCGTGGAAATGCGGCCTGACAACAGCATTTGCGTGCAGGATAACGGCCGCGGCATCCCTGTAGACATGCATGAATCCGGCATGCCTGCGGTAGAAGTCGTGCTTACGGTTCTCCATGCGGGCGGTAAATTTGGCGGCGAGGGCTATAAAGTATCCGGCGGTCTTCATGGCGTAGGTGTTTCTGTTGTTAACGCCTTGTCTAAACGACTGGAAGTAGAAGTGAAACGCGGCGGGAAAAAATACAGTATCGCTTTTGAACGCGGCATTACCGTAGAAAAATTATCCATGATCGGTGAAACCGAAGAAACCGGTACGAAAGTTACTTTTTGGCCGGATGAGGAAATTTTCGAAGAACTGGTTTACAGTTACGATACCTTAAAGCATCGTTTACGGGAACTGGCGTTTTTGAACCGCGGCATTCGCGTGACTCTCAAAGATGAGCGCGCAGAAGGCAAGGAAGAAGAATTTCACTATGAAGGCGGTATTTGCTCCTTTGTGCAATATCTCAATAAATCCAAGGATGTACTGCATGCGGAGCCGATAGCCATTAACGGCGGCAAAGAAACCACAATGGTGGAAATTGCCATGCAATATAATGACAGTTATGTAGAAAATGTCATTACTTTTGTCAACAATATCAATACCCAAGAAGGCGGTACGCATCTGAGCGGCTTCAAGCAGGCTCTGACGCGTTCTATCAATGACTACGCCCGAAAATTGAATCAGCTGAAGGAAGCCGACGAAAACCTCAGCGGTGAAGATATCCGCGAGGGTTTGACAGCGGTTATCAGCATTAAAATCCAGGAACCTCAGTTTGAAGGCCAGACCAAGACGAAGCTGGGCAACAGCGAAGTCCGCGGCATTGTAGATAGCGTAGTTTCCGAAAAGCTGGGTGAATTCTTGCAGGAAAACCCGGCGATTACTAAAAAGATTATTGAAAAAGCCGTTATGGCTTCCCGGGCGCGCATGGCAGCCAGGAAAGCCAGAGAACTGACGCGCCGCAAGAGCGCTTTAGAAATCAGCAGCCTTCCGGGCAAGCTGGCGGATTGCTCCAGTCGCGACTCGGAGCAGACGGAAATTTATCTGGTCGAAGGAGACAGCGCCGGCGGCAGCGCCAAACAAGGGCGTGACCGTCGTTTCCAAGCGATTTTGCCGCTTCGCGGTAAAATCATCAATGTGGAAAAAGCGCGTCTGGATAAAATCCTGAATAACGAAGAAATTCGCTCCATGATTACCGCTTTTGGCAGCGGTATTGGCGAAGAATTTGATCTTTCCAAACGCCGGTACGGTAAAATTATTATTATGACCGATGCTGACGTAGACGGCGCGCATATTCGCACGCTGCTTTTGACCTTCTTTTATCGCTACATGCAGCCGCTGGTTTTGGAAGGGCATGTGTTTATTGCGCAGCCGCCGCTGTATTTGGTCAAAAAAGGCAAGGATCATACGTATCTGTACAGCGATGACGAGCTGGATCAGCATTTGACGCGTATTGGCCGTGATAGCAATGTGGCGGTACAGCGTTATAAAGGTCTTGGCGAGATGAATCCGGAGCAGCTCTGGGAAACGACAATGAATCCGGAACGCCGCACGCTGCTGCAGGTATCCATGGAGGATGCCATGGAAGCCGATGAGATTTTCACGGTACTTATGGGCGACAAGGTAGAGCCGCGCCGTAAGTTTATCGAAGATTACGCCCATCGCGTGCGCAACTTGGATATCTAAAAAAATAGGTTTAATAAACAAACAAAAACCGTTCAGTCATTTATGTGACTGTTCGGTTTTTATTTTTGACCTTTCAGACGATTGTGTTCGAAATATTGTTAAAACTGTCTTACTATAATTAAGGAACTATTGATTTGTTTTTATAAATAGTATATGCAGCAAGCACGTAGAGGAGGTGACGGGAATGGCGATTAAATTGGTTTTAAATCGTTGCAAGGGCTGCGGGATTTGCGTGGAGTTTTGCCCGAAAAAAGTATTGAAGGTCAATGAGCTGAGCAAGGTGGAAGTGGCGGATGAAGCGTCCTGTATTCAGTGCAAGCAATGTGAGGAACGCTGTCCGGATTACGCTATTTTTATTCAAAAATAAAGGAAGTGACGTACGTGCCAAAAGTTATGCTCATGCAAGGCAACCAGGCTTGCGCCGAAGGCGCTATTGCCGCTGGAGTTACCTTTTTTGGAGGTTATCCGATTACGCCTTCTACGGAAGTAGCGGAAATTCTTGCCAAACGCCTGCCACAGGTAGGGGGCAAATTTATTCAGATGGAAGATGAAATCGCCGGTATCGGCGCTGTCATCGGCGCTTCTTTGACCGGGAAAAAAGTAATGACTGCGACCAGCGGCCCCGGTTTTTCTTTAAAACAGGAACTGATTGGCTATGCGACCATTTCGGAAGTACCTTTAGTCATTGTCAATGTGCAGCGGGTAGGTCCCAGCACCGGGCAGCCTACTTCCCCGTCACAAGGTGACGTTATGCAGGCGCGCTGGGGTACTCATGGCGATCATCCGGTTATTGCCCTGACGCCGGCTAGTGTACCGGAATGCTTCTCTTTGACGATTAAAGCCTATGAACTGTCCGAAAAATACCGCACCCCGGTCATTTTGCTGATGGATGAAGTAATCGGTCATATGCGCGAGCGCATTGAGCTGCCGGACAGCTACGATGAAATCCAAAAGCCGCAGCGCAAAGTTCCCGCAAGCAAAACGGAAGGCTTTTTGCCCTATCAAGCTGACGCGGACGGCGTGCCGCCGATGGCGCCATTCGGCAAGGGCTATCACAGCCATGTAACCGGGTTGGTGCATGACGAAAGCGGTTTTCCTAACGGCTCTTCTCAGGCGACGCAAGTACTCATGGATCGTCTGAACGGCAAAGTAGAAAACAATTTAGACGACATTATGATGTACGAAGAGTATTGCTTGGAGGATGCGGACATTGCGGTGGTGGCTTACGGCGGTACCGCCCGCACGGCTTATGCAGCCGTCGATATGGCCCGCGCCCAAGGTATCAAGGCTGGTCTTTTCCGCCCGATTACCATTTGGCCTTTTGCCGAAAAGCAGATACAGGAGCTGGCAGGCAAAGTGAAGCACATCTTGGTAGCGGAAATGAATTGCGGCCAATTGGTCGGCGAAGTAAAAAAAGCGGTGGAAGGAAAAGTTCCGGTGGAGCTCTTGGCCAAATACAATAACGAAGCCATTTTGCCGGACGAAATGCTCCAGGCCATTGCCAACGTGAAATTGTAGGAGGTTCGCTCTATGGAAAAGATAGTGGAAAAATACTTTCGCCCTAAACTGCCTCATATCTGGTGTCCCGGCTGCGGCAACGGCATTGTGACCGGCGCCATTGCCCAGGCTATCGATAAAATGGGTTTGGATCAGGACCGTACGGTTATTGTTTCCGGTATTGGCTGTTCTTCCCGCGCTTCAGGCTATTTGGATTTTGATACCGTTCATTCCGCCCATGGCCGGGCGCTGCCTATTGCCACAGGCATTAAGCTTTCCGAGCCGGATTTAAATGTCATCGTCATTACCGGCGACGGCGACTGCACCGCCATCGGCGGCAACCATTTCATTCATGCGGCGCGGCGCAACATCAATTTGACCGTAGTGCTCTTTAACAACAATATTTACGGCATGACCGGCGGGCAGTATTCGCCGCTGACGCCTGTAGACAGCAAGGCTTCTACAGCGCCCTATGGCACGATTGAACGCAACTTCGATATTACCGAGCTGGCGAAAGCCGCTGGGGCTACTTTTGTGGCCCGGGCGACTTGCTTTCATAAGCAAGTTTTGGTAGACGCCATTGCCAAAGGTATTGCCAATGATGGATTCTCGTTGGTAGAAGCCATTACGCAGTGCCCGATTTCGTACGGACGTCAAAATAAGCGTGGCAATGCGCCGC
Organism: Negativicutes bacterium; assembly: GCA_009929485.1. GTDB lineage: Bacteria > Bacillota > Negativicutes > Anaeromusales > Anaeromusaceae > Anaeromusa. The sequence continues at coordinate 36,033 of SAAJ01000012.1, read as the reverse complement.
AGATGATGCAATGGCAAAAGGAGCATGCCGTGCCGGTAGCGGCGGCGGCAAAAATGACGCCGGAACAGCTGGAAGGCAAGTTTACTATTGGCGTGCTGCATGAAAGCAAAGCGCCCGAATATACCCGAGAATACGACAAGGTAATCGCCAAAGCGCAGAAAGGGGGCAAATAAGATGTTGGAATTGCGTCTTTCCGGTTCCGGCGGCCAGGGCCTCATTTTAGGCGGCATTATTCTGGCGGAAGCGGCTATTTTAGACGGCAAGCTGGCCATTCAGTCGCAGTCGTACGGCCCGGAAGCCCGCGGCGGCTCCAGTAAGTCCGAAGTGCTCATTTCCAATAAGCCCATTCATTTTCCCAAAGTGACCAAGCCGAACTTAGTGTTGGCCATGACGCAAGCGGCTCTTGATAAGTATGCCACTGATTTGCCGGACGACGGCATTTTAATAACCGACTCCATGCTGGTGCAGCAGGTTCCTGAGCGTCTCAGCCGCGTCTACGAGCTGCCTATTACGGCTACGGCGAAGGAGGAGCTGGGCCGGGATCTATTCGCCAACATTGTGGCTTTGGGAGCGATTGTGGAGCTGACGGATGTGGTGACTAAAGAATCTTTGGTCAAAGCCGTGCTGTCCCGCGTACCGGCGGGAACGGAAGAGGTCAATCAAAAGGCTTTATCCTTGGGAGCGGCGCTGATTTCGGCAAAAAAATAAGGACATAGTCTCAATTCACACTCCTTGAGAAAATGATATAATTTGTTTCAATGTTTTTAAGGAAAAGGTGGAAGTTTATGTCGAAAACAACACAAAGCGGTTCCGCTGAGAGCAAATGCCAGAAGCAGTATTTGTTTCTGGCAGCGGCTGTTATTATCTTGGGAATCATCCTGGCGCTGCCGACGCCCGCGGGCTTGCCTACGGCAGGGCATCGCATGCTGGGCATTCTGGTTTTTTCCGTTATTATTTGGATGTCTGAAGCGGTTTCGTATCCGACCAGCGCCGCCATTATCTTGTCTTTAATGGCTTTTCTTTTGGGTACAGCTCCTGATGTGGCAAGTCCCGCCAAGCTTTTGGGAACTTCCAAAGGCTTGACCATGGCCCTGGGGGGCTTTAGCAATACGGCGCTGGCCTTGGTCGGCGGCGCGTTGTTCCTAGCGGCGGCCATGACCAAAACCGGTTTGGATCGGCGTATTGCCTTGGTGATTTTGTCGAAAATCGGCGCCCGCACCAATCGAGTGCTGGCAGGCGTTATTTTTGTCGGCTTTTTCTTGAGCTTTTTTGTTCCCAGCACGACAGCGCGCGTATCCTGTATGGTACCCATTGTTATGGGGATTATTCTAGCCTTTGGCGTGGAGAAAAAAAGCCGTTTTGCAGGTATGCTGATGATCGCCATTGCCCAGGCGGACAGCATTTGGAATGTGGGCATTAAGACGGCGGCTGCGCAGAATATGATCGCTCTGGGCTTTATTGAAAAGCAGCTGGGCGTTTATATCAGCTGGCTGGACTGGTTTATTGCCGCCGCTCCGTTCGCCATTATTATGTCGATAGTCCTCTATTACATTTTGCTGAAAATGATGCCGCCGGAAACCCGCGAAATCGAAGGCGGTAAAGAAACCATCGCCAGGGAATTGGCGCAATTAGGCCCGATGAAGGCAGAGGAGAAAAAACTGTTCGCTATTTCCCTTGTGCTTCTTTGCTTCTGGGCTACGGAAAAAATACTCCATAATTTTGATACCTCGTCGACGACCATTGCGGCTATTTCCTTGATGCTGCTGCCTGGCATCGGCATTATGAACTGGAAAGAAGCGCAGAGCAAGATTCCCTGGGGCACGCTGCTGCTCTTCGGCGTGGGCATCAGCTTAGGTTCGGCCATTCTGTCAACCAAAGCGGCTGCATGGCTGGCTAAAATGATCGTAGGCTGGTTTGGTCTGCAAATGATGCCGGCATTGATCGTTTTTGCGGTATTGGCTGCGTTTTTGATTATTATTCATCTTGGTTTTGCCAGTGCGACCGCTTTGGCGGCTGCGATGATTCCGATTATTATTTCCATTCTGCAGGGCATGCCGCCCGAAGCAGGGGTCAATGTCGTGGGCATGACCATGCTGCTGCAGTATGTTATCAGCTTCGGCTTTATTTTGCCGGTCAATGCGCCGCAGAATATGGTAGCCTACGCGACGGAAACCTTTGAAGTTAAAGATTTTATTCGCACTGGCGTACCGTTGTGCATTATCGCTTATGTGCTGACACTGGTGTTGGCTTCCACCTACTGGAAGTGGCTTGGACTTGTGTAAGGAAGTTTGACTGATTCCCCGATGCCGGGTAAGACGAGTAGGTCTTTTTCGGCGTGCAATATATTTTTTTGTTGTGGACGCCGCCTTTTGGAAGAGGTTGGCGTCTTTTTTTTAATCGTGATACACTGAAGAAAATGACACAGAGGGAGATTAGTATGGATCTCGAATTGCTGCTGCAGTTAAGTTTAAATATGTCTTTTGTGGCGTTAGCGGCGTATTTGATGGGGCGAAACCGCTATATCATTCAGTGCGCTACACAGCCTTATCGGTTAAAGCATTGGCTGATTTTGAGCGTGGCTTTTTCTATCTTATCGGCTATTGGTACGTATACGGGAATTCCTGTTCATGACGCCTTGGCCAATACCCGCATGGTAGGGGTGATTATGAGCGGCTTTATGGGCGGGCCGCTGGTAGGGCTGGCTACAGGAGCCGCCAGCGCCATTCATCGCTATTCGATCGGCGGCTTTACGGCGGAAATTTGTGCGTTAGCCAGCCTTTTGGTAGGTCTGATGGCGGGCTTGGTTCGGCGTAAAGTGGGTTTTGCGAGACTAGATTGGAAAACAGGCGCTGCGGTAGCCTTGGCAGGCGAGTTTATCCAAAAAAGCCTAGTTATGCTGCTGGCGCAGCCCTATGAGAAAGCGCTTGCTATGGAAAAGGCCATTGCTTTGCCAACGACGATCGTAAGTGTCGTGGGCACCATTATTTTTATTGTCATTTTGAAGAACATTCGCGAAGAACAATCTCTTTATGGAGCTAAGGCGGCGGAGCAGGCTCTTGATATTGCCACACAGGCGCTGCCATATGCCCGCCAAGGATTGAATGAGGATTCGGCGGGGATGATTGCCGGCATTATTCACGATATCACGAACATGGACGCGGTGGCGGTCACGGATAGGGAAAAGATCATTGCCTTTATCGGCGCCGGCGCGGACCATCATACCGCCGGGCAAGCCATTGCCGGTAAGGCTACTAGGGAGGCCCTGCAGAACGGTCAGGTGGTTGTGCACAAGAATGAGGGCATCCGGGAGTGCCCGCAACTGTCGTGTCCGCTGCGGTCCAGCGTGATTGCGCCGTTAATGGCGCATGGCAAGGCCATAGGCACGATTAAGCTTTTCAGGTCTCATGAGGATGGAATTTCACCTTTTGACATTCGCATTGCCAGCGGCGTCGCGCATCTTTTGTCGGTGCAACTGGAGTTGGCGGAGATGGATCAGCAGGTTTTGATGCGGGAGAAGGCGGAACTGAAGGCGCTGCAGGCGCAGATTAATCCGCATTTCTTGTTTAATACTTTGTCGATTATCATGTCCTTTTGCCGTACCGATCCGGATACGGCGCGGCAGCTTTTATCGCATTTATCTACGCTCTTAAAACGCAGCTTTCAGCAGCGCCAGGATGTGGTTACCTTGGGCGATGAGCTGGAGGGAATTCATGCGTACTTGGAAATTGCCAAACGTCGTTTTGGCAGCCGCTTGCGCGTACAGATACACGCGGCGGAAGAGGTGAAGCAGGTTTTGGTGCCGGTCTTGTCGGTGCAGCCCTTGGTGGAGAACGCGGTGCAGCACGGACTTTTTCCGAAGACAGACGCGTGTGAATTAGAGATTCTGGCTTTTTATGAAAAAGAGCAAGTAATCATTCGAGTTTGCGATAATGGTATTGGCATGCAGGAAGAAACGCTGCAAAAATTGAAAGACTTTCGCAGCGACGGTATTGGCTTGAAAAATGTCAACGGCCGCTTGGTAAGCCTTTTTGGAGAAGAAGCGGGTCTGCAGGTGCAAAGCCAGGAAGGGCAGGGAACGCAAGTGGAGCTTCGCATTCCCTGGAAAGGAACGGTACAGCATGCGGTATAAGGTGGTTATTGTCGATGATGAAGCGCCCATTTGCGATGAAATTGAGTATTTGTTGAAACAGTATGTGGATATCGAAATTTGCGCTAAATTTTCCCGTGCAGCCGACTCCTTGGCGTATTTAGTGGAGCATTCCATCGATATTTTGTTTCTCGATATTCAAATGCCCGGCCTTAGCGGTTTGGAGCTGGCGCAGAAACTCAAGCAACTGTCGCGGCCGCCGCTGATCATTTTTGTAACGGCTTTTACCGAGCACGCGTTAGAGGCGTTTGCTACCTCGGCAGTGGGCTACTTGACCAAGCCGATCGAAGAAGATCGCTTAGCAGAGGTCTTGCGCAAAATTCGTTCCTTTTCTTTGCGCAGCAGCGGCGAAGCGCAGCCGGCATTGTGCCGGATTTGCGTATTGGAAAAAGGCAATATTGTGCCCCTGGACCCTAAAGACATTGTTTTTGTGCAGGTTAACGAAAAAGATGTTTTTGTGCACACGGCGGAGAACAAGCAGTTGTGTCCGTTGAGTCTGAAAGAAGTGGAGGAACTGCTGGAGGAGCAGTCTTTCCTGCGGGTGCACCGCCAGTATTTGGTCAATTTAGCGGAAATTCGCGAGATCGTTCCTTGGTTTCATGGCTCGTTCCTTTTGCGCATGAAAAATGGGCACGAAGTGCCTGTCAGCCGGAATAAGGCTAAAGCGCTGAAGCAGGCGTTTGGGTTCTAAGGGAGCTGCTGGTTTATTCGTACACACGCCAGGACAATTCTTTTTCCGCCTAGCTGTGTCAGGGCAACCTTGAAATAGCGGTGCTATTCCTGCAGCCGCCCTTTCTTGCTAAGCTAAAAAATATTTTGTTCTGGCGATGAACTCATTAAACCAGCAGCTCCCTCGTGCATAGTAGAGTTATAAAAAAGCGATAGTCCTCCGTTGTATCCTCCGGTCACTCTGATTCTCTTGTTCAAAATATAGAGTTTCCTCATGATTTGCGCATACTTTCTTCATCAGTTCTTCACAATTGTTGGCTATCCTTAAAACAAGGAACAACAAAAGAACTGAGGAGGAATTTCAAATGAGCATGACCCATTATATGGAGCTGCTGGCGGCCAGCCAGCCTTGGAACTTGATTATTTACATGGTGATTCCGGTGGCGTTAGCCGAAGCTTTGGTAGCCATGGAGTTTGTGCTGCTCTTTAGGCAGCGCTACGAAGGAACATTGCGCCAGGTTCATAAAGTGGCGGGAATTGTATTAGGAGTGTATTTTGCAGGAATTATGGTCCAATTAGGAACGCAGGTGCTGCCGAACTTGGTGTGGAGAGGGCCAGCTGACGTTTTAGCCGTAGGTTCCTATTTGTTGGCCGGGGTGCCGCTGGTTGCTATTGCTTTATTAGAATTGGGAATTTGGGGTGGGCAGGCGTCGGCGAGGGAAAAAATGAAGTACCATTTTCTGCTGCTGACCGCATTTCTGATCATCACTCATGTGGCCATGGTCTTCGGCATGGTGGACCCGACCATTATGGGCTGGCAACCGCAGATGGACGGCGGCATGATGCAGCATGGACAGCATCACGGGCAATAAAGACTGATTTTACGCAGAAGAAGAGGGCAGAGGAAACGAAGAGTAAGACTCTCTTTGTTTTCTCTGTTTTTCGAATTACAAAACCTTCTGTCCAACCCTCCCTTCACTCCTTATACTCTTGTTAAATATGCTATTTTGGAAAGGAGAGCGAATACATTGCGGGTATTGCTTGTAGACGACGACCAAAAGCTCCTGGAGCTGCTAAGCGCCTATTTTTTAAAGAACGGCTTTGCTGTTTTGGAAGCAACGAACGGTCCGGATGCGTTGGAGCTGGCGCAGCGAGAAGCGCCGGATCTGATTGTATTGGATTTAATGCTGCCCGGTCTTGATGGTTGGGAGGTATGCCGGCGTCTGCGCAAAACCAGTGATGTGCCTATTTTAATGCTGACAGCCCGGGACGAAGAAGCGGATCGTTTGATTGGCTTGGAGCTGGGGGCGGATGACTATGTGACGAAACCGTTCAGCCCCCGGGAAGTAGTAGCTCGGGCTAAGGCTATTTTGCGGCGCAGCCGCCGGGAGATGCCGGCGGAAAATGAACTGCGTCAAGGACCCTTGGTGATGTTGATGGAACAGCATCGAGTCTTGCTGCATGGCAAAGAATTGGAACTGACGCCGACAGAGTACAAACTGCTGGAAACTCTCGCAGCCAAACCTGGACGGGTTTTTTCCAGACTGCAGCTGGTGGAACAAGTGCAAGGCTATGCTTTTGAAGGCTATGAGCGTACCGTAGACGCTCATATCAAGAATTTGCGGCGTAAGTTGGGCGAAGAGCAGCAGCTGGTGCAGACTGTATATGGCGTAGGCTATAAATGGAGCAGTGAAGCGGAATGAATAGTATCCAATACCGGATTGCCGGCTTGGTGTTTTTGTCTATTACCATAACGGTGGTAGTTTTGGTTTTTTTGGCGAATTACCAAATGATGCTGCATTTTGAAACATACTTGTTTATGCAGGGGATGCATGGCGGCGGACAGGAGGAAGAGTATCTTAACAATATCCATGATTCGCTGTTTGGGGTAGGTGCTGTCATGGTCTTTTTCGGTTTGGTGTTTAGTTTTTTTCTGGCCAGAAGCATTACTGAACCGCTGCGGCGCTTGGGAAAAGCCGCAGAAGGCATTGCTGACGGGCGCTATGGGGAAACGGTACCTGTAGAGCAAAAAGATGAGGTGGGACAGCTGGCGGAAACATTTAATCATATGTCCTTGTCCTTGAAGGAAGCCATTCAAATGCGGCAGCGGTTCTTGGCCGACGCCGCTCATGAACTGCGTACGCCTTTAGCGGTCATTCAAGGTAATTTGGAAGGCATGCTGGACGGTATTGTGCCGGCAGATGAAAAAACCTTATCTTCTTTGCGGGAAGAGGCGCTGCATTTGAACCGCTTGATTCAGGACTTGCGGGAGCTATCTTTAGCGGAAACCGGGCAGCTTCCTTTGGTAAAAGAAGAGGTGAAGCTTCACGTGCTTGCGGCCCGAGCGGCAGGCATGCTGCAGCCTCTAGCTGAGGAAAAGCAGGTGGTCTTGCAGGCTGAAGCAGCAGAAGTGCCGTCAGTGCGTTTGGATAGACAACGCATGAACCAGATTATTTATAATTTACTTACCAATGCGCTGCGTCATACGCCTCCTGGCGGACGGGTGACGGTGGCTGTGCGACAAGAAAAAAGCGAGGTGCTTTTGGCAGTCAGCGATACGGGAGAAGGCATGGCGGCGGAGCATCTTCCTTATATTTTTGAGCATTTTTACCGGGTGGACGCGTCTAGAGATCGACGCAGCGGCGGTTCCGGTATCGGCTTGGCTATTGTGCGCCGCTTGGCGGAAGCCCAGGGAGGTAAAGTGACGGTGCAAAGCCGCTTGGGTGAAGGCAGCTGCTTTGAAGTGCGATTTAAGAACGGTTAAAGTGCGAAAGATGTCACAATTTCTTCATCGTTTCTTCATACTCTTTCGCTATACTGAAGATGAGGAAAAGAAAGGAGGTGCTTCGTATGTGGATGCATGGATTTAGCGGAGGACCTTTGGGATATGTGGGCATGGGTATTGGCATGCTGATGCATGTGCTGGTCCTGGCGGTACTGGTACTGTTTGCAGTGTGGCTGTTCCGCTCGCTGAAGGGCGGCTCGGTTACTAAGCAGGAGGAAGCGCCGACCAACGCGCTGGAAGTGCTCAAGCTTCGCTTGGCCAAGGGCGAAATTACGCTGGAAGAGTACCGTGAACGAAAAGACGAATTAGAAAAGTCATAGCAGCTGTAAGTGTATAATTGGTCCGCGTCACAAGGCGCGGACCTTCTTTTATTGTGGACAATGTCATAAGAACAACAAATTATTAACAAAACGTATATTGTGTTACTGTAAAATATCAGCTATACTATGTTCTAACATGAACATAACAAAGAAAGGAAGGCAGAAGGATGACGCAGAAGCGATGCATGGCGTATTTGGGACCGGAAGGAACCTATAGTGAGGAAGTAGCCCGATTTTTAGCAAAAGACGAATGGCGGTTACAAGGATTTCCAAGCATCGAAGACGCCATGTGGGCGGTGGCCCAAGGCGAAGCGGATTGCTGTGTCGTTCCTTTTGAAAACTCCTGGGAAGGCTCGGTTAATGTGACCTTGGATTTGCTGGTGCATGAGCTGGATCTTTTTATTCAGCAGGATGTGCGCTGGCCCATACGTCATGATTTATGGGTAGCCCAGGCTTGTGAGAAGCCAAACAGCATTTTGTCGCATCCTCAGGCCTTGGCGCAGTGCAGGGCTTTTTTAGGACGACGGTATCCTCAAGCGGCTAGAATTCCTGTGGTCAGCACCGCAGAAGCGGCGCGGCGCGTTGCTTCCGGTGACGGTGATGCGGCCATTGGCAGCTCGCTTTTGGGTGAATTGTATGGTTTGAAGCTGCTCGAGCGAGGTATTCAGGATGATGAAGGAAATTGTACGCGTTTTGTGCTTCTGGTGAAGGAACCGGTTTCCTGCAGGGGCGAATCGGTGCAGACTTCTTTGATTTGTCGTATTGACGGCGAAAAACCAGGCAGGTTATACGAGCTTTTAGCAGAATTTGCTAAAAGAGAAGTCAACTTAACACGCATTGAGTCTCGTCCGGCGCGAACAAAAATGGGAGAGTACGTTTTCTTAATGGACGTTGACGGCGATGCGGCGCAGCCGAAAATTGCCGAGGCCATTAAGGCGGTGCAAGGTCGTTGTGTGTGGATGAAGAACTTGGGTTCCTACTCAGTGCATTATGAGGCAAACCAATAAAGAAGCTACATAAGTGGTTGTGTGTTGTCGCGGAGGCAGGCCGTGATGAATAGGGAATGAAAGGGGCTAAGGGTATATGCGAGGAATGGATACGAAAGATCGGATTATGTATGTGGCGATGGATCTGATTTCCGCCAAAGGATTTCGGGCTGTAACCATCAAGGAAGTGGCCGCAGGCGCTGGCGTTAGCGAGATGACGGTGTTTCGCAAGTTTACCAGTAAAAAGAATATGCTGATGGAGGCTTTTGACCGTTTTTCGGTTTCCTTTCCGTTTCAGGAAGTTTTTCATGACCAACTGACAGGAAATCCGGATATTGATTTGATGAATATCTGCAAGGCGCATTATAAACACTTGGAGCATAATCGTCGTCTGATGAATATCTTTTTAAAAGAAGACAACAATATTCCCGAGCTGCGGGCTAAAATCCGCCAATTTCCTGTGGAAATGAAAAAGCACCTGATTGCCTATTTTGAGCAAATGCAGAAGGACGGGAAGCTTCCCAAGGATAATGCAGAGCTGCAGTATAACAGCTTTTCCACCGTCGCGGTAGGGCAATTCTGGTGGCGCATGTTTATCAATGACAACCCGGCGGAGCAGGTTCTGGACAGCGACGTCAATACGGTTCTGGAATACTCTGTGCGCGCCTTTTTGCACGGTCTGAAAGCCCAGTAAGAGATAAGAAGAAAGCCGGTTTTACAGCGAGAATCCTCTCGCTGTAGAACCGGCTTTTTTTGTGAAGAGATTGGCTACGTTTTACGCAGAGTAACAGAGGTAACAGAGAAAGGCCAGAGAAATAAGTTTTATATTTTCTTTCTGGTTTCCTCTGCTTACTCTGTTCCTCTGTGTTACGTACGCTCTGCTTCTGTTCAATCTCCTTACTAAGGCTCGTATTTGCAAGCCAAGACAGGTATAATAGAGAAAAGACAGTGATAGCAGGAGGAACTACAATGAATTTTAAGATAGGCATTCTGGGGCTGGCTTTTCTGCTTCTAACAGGCGCGTCGGCGTCAGCGGCGCCGGGAGCGCCGGAAATGATGCAAGAGATGCAAGTCGACTTAAATCAAGACGGCGTAAAGGAGACTGTTACGGTTTTAGGCTCTTCTGTATATGAAAACAGCAAGTTCCGCATGAACCTGGAGCTGCGCATCAAAGACGGGGCTACGCAAAAAATCAGCAAAACCAAAGTGGGTAATGCAGGCTATGAGGTTATTTTGGAGACGGTAGAGGTAACCGGTGAGAGCCCGCTGGAAATTTTGGTTTCTGTGGCAACCGGGGCGAATAAAGGGGTGCGTGATTTTCAACTGTTTACTTGGGGAGAGAAGGGGATTAAACCCTTATTTACTTCGGAAAATCAGCCGGTGCTGGATATAAAGGGCACTCTTATACCCCATTTTCAAGGGGCATTAACAGAGCAGTCCAGCGGCGCTCAATTTTACCTGGATGTACAAGCCGGGAAAGAGCGTTATGTCAAAGAACAGGTCTACAATAAAGATGGCGTAATGAAAAGTAAAATCCAGATCCAGGTGGACTCGTTGCCCTTAATTGCCCTGCAAGCGGTGGATAAGGACGGAGATGGCACGCAGGAACTGCTGTCAACGCAAGAACTTTTAGAGAGCAGCAGCCGTATTGCTAAAATGACAGCGCTTTGGAAATACCAGGATAAAAAATGGGTTTTGCAGCGTATCGATAGCGATCAACCCATATCTTTTCAAAAGAAAAAAATAGAGACAGCGAAATAAATCTTTAGGTTCTAGAAAGGAGCGTTTCAATGCAGTATTCAGCAGAAGTACAAGGCATGACCTGTGTGGCCCGGGGGGCCAACCATGGCGCGGCGCCCATTCCTCAGGAGGGGGCCTGGACAAAGGTCAAGGAAGTCAAGGATGTTTGCGGTCTGACGCACGGCGTGGGCTGGTGTGCGCCGCAGCAGGGAGCTTGCAAGCTGACTCTCAACGTAAAAAACGGCATCATTGAGGAGGCTTTGGTGGAGACCATTGGCTGTTCCGGCATGACCCATTCAGCGGCTATGGCTGCAGAAATTCTGCCGGGCAAGACCATTTTAGAAGCCCTTAATACGGACTTGGTTTGCGACGCTATTAATACAGCCATGCGAGAGCTGTTTTTGCAGATTGTTTATGGCCGCAGTCAGACGGCATTTTCCGAAGGCGGCTTGCCTGTAGGCGCTGGCCTGGAGGATTTGGGCAAAGGCTTGCGCAGCCAGATTGGCACCATGTACGGGACCCAGGCGAAAGGGCCGCGCTATCTGGAGCTGGCGGAAGGGTATGTGACGTCCTTAGGTCTTGACGAAGACGGGGAAGTAATCGGTTATCAGTTTGTGCATTTAGGAAAAATGATGGAAATGATTAAAAAAGGCACAGATGCCAATGAAGCAGTGAAAAAAGCGACCGGTCAATACGGACGGTATAGCGAAGCGGCTCGTTATCTTGATCCGCGGCACGAATAGGGGAGGTGTACATGATGGTGAAATTTGAAGGCTTTGAACGTCGAGAAGCAAAATTACAGCAATTTTTACAGCAGGTATCGCTGCAGTCGTTAGAGCAGGCCCAGGAGATTTGTCAGCAGAAGGGTTTGGATGTAGCAGCCATCGTTAAAGGGATCCAACCCATTTGCTTTGATAATGCCTGCTGGGCGTATACGCTGGGAGCGGCCCTGGCGATTCAAAAAGGCTGTACCAAGGCGGCTGCTGCAGCTGAGATTATCGGCGAGGGCTTGCAGGCTTTTTGCATTCCCGGTTCTGTGGCGGATAATCGCAAGGTCGGATTAGGACATGGGCGCTTGGCGGCGATGCTGCTGCGGGAAGAAACAAAGTGTTTCGCCTTTCTGGCAGGACATGAGTCTTTTGCCGCTGCAGAAGGGGCTATCGGAATTGCCCGTTCCGCCAACAAGGTACGCCAAGAGCCGTTGCGTGTTATTTTGAACGGCCTGGGAAAAGATGCGGCGTTGATTATTTCTAGGGTCAACGGTTTCACGTATGTGCAGACAGCCTTTGATTATGCGGCAGGCAAGGTGAACATTGTCCGGGAGAAAGCTTATTCACAAAGCGAGCGGGCTAAGGTGCGCTGTTATGGTGCGGACGACGTTATGGAAGGCGTCGCGATTATGCACTTGGAGGGCGTGGATATTTCCATTACCGGCAATTCTACCAATCCGACCCGTTTCCAGCATCCCGTGGCCGGGACGTACAAAAAGGAATGCCTGGAGCAGGGAAAACGGTATTTTTCCGTGGCTTCCGGCGGCGGCACCGGGCGTACGCTGCACCCGGACAACATGGCGGCCGGACCGGCTTCGTACGGCATGACCGACACGATGGGACGGATGCATTCGGATGCGCAGTTTGCGGGGTCCTCTTCCGTACCGGCGCATGTGGAGATGATGGGCCTCATCGGCATGGGCAATAATCCCATGGTCGGCGCTAGCGTGGCGGTGGCCGTAGCGGTCGAAGAGGCTATGGGCAAGTAGAAGGCAAAAGCAAAACCGCCCCTCGGCTCCGTGGATGAGCCGAGGGGCGGTTGGTTGTTTAGAAGGGATTAGTCTTCCCAGTTCATGGAGCGCTGAACCGCTTTCTGCCAGCCTTTGTAGTAGGTTTCGCGTTTTTCAGCAGGCATATCCGGTTGGAAGCGCTGGTTGAGTTTCCAGCTGCTGACCAGGTCTTCTTTACCTGCCCAGTAGCCCACTGCCAGACCTGCCAGGTAGGCAGCGCCCAGAGCGGTGGTTTCGGTGATTTCCGGACGGTCAACAGGCACGTCAAGAATGTCGGCCTGGAACTGCATCAGCAGGTTATTGGCAACAGCGCCGCCGTCTACCTTCAGAGCCTGCAATTTGATGCCGGAATCGCTTTCCATGGCGCTCAGAACGTCCCGGGTTTGATAGCACAGGGAGTCCAAGGTAGCGCGGATGAGATGGCTCTTGGTCGAACCACGGGTCAGACCAAAGATAGCGCCGCGGGCTTTCATATCCCAGTAAGGAGCGCCCAAACCGGCAAAGGCCGGTACGACGTATACGCCTTCGGAATCTTCTACTTTGCTGGCAAAGTATTCGGAGTCCGATGCGGTTTCAACCATTTTCAAGCTGTCGCGCAGCCACTGGATGGCGGCGCCGGCGATGAAGATACTGCCTTCCAAGGCGTATTCCACTTTGCCGTCGAGGCCCCAGGCGATGGTGGTCAACAGACCATTATTGGAGTTGTAGAGTTTTTCGCCGGTGTTCATAAGCATGAAGCAGCCGGTGCCATAGGTATTTTTGGCAGTGCCTGGTTTGAAGCAGGTCTGACCGAAAAGAGCAGCCTGTTGGTCGCCGGCGATACCAGCGACAGGTACTTCGGCGCCGAAGAAAATCTGAGCGTCGGTCATGCCGTATTTTTCACTGGAAGGACGTACTTCCGGCAGCATGCATTTAGGAACGGTGAGGATTTCCAGGAGCTCTTCGTCCCATTTCAGCTCGCGGATGTTGTACATCAGAGTACGGGAAGCATTGGAATAGTCGGTAACATGTACTTTGCCGCCGGTCAATTTCCAAGTCAGCCAAGTGTCGATAGTGCCGAACAGCAAATCGCCCTTTTCTGCACGTTCGCGGGCGCCTTCTACATGGTCCAAAATCCATTTTACTTTGGTGCCGGAGAAGTAAGCGTCCATAACCAAGCCGGTTTTTTTGCGGAACAAGGGTTCCAGGCCTTTGGCTTTGATATCGTTGCAGATATCGATGCTCTGACGGCTTTGCCAAACAATGGCGTTATAGACGGGTTTGCCGGTGTGTTTGTCCCAAACCACCGTGGTTTCACGTTGGTTGGTAATGCCGATCGCGGCAATGTCCGAAGCATTAATGCCGGCAGTGGCGATAACTTCAGCGACAACGCCGATCTGGGTGGCCCAGATTTCGTCTGCGTTGTGCTCCACCCAAGCCGGTTTAGGGAAAATCTGACGGAACTCTTTTTGGGCGACGGCGATAATGTTGGACTCATGATCAAACAAAATAGCACGGGAACTGGTTGTACCTTGGTCAAGAGACAGAATGTACTTCGACATGCGGACAACACTCCTTTTTACACGTTATTAATCCTAAAATGGAAGGAGGCTGGCAGGTTAAAACCGGCCTCCTTAGAACACGCGAAGAATCAGGAGAGCAAATTACATGATGCCAATTGCGTGACCGAAGACGTAGGCGATGGATGCGCCTACGAGCGGAGCTACGCAGGGAATCCAAGCATAACCCCAGTCGGAACCGCCTTTGCCGGGGATTGGAAGAACGGCGTGAGCCAAACGAGGTCCGAGGTCACGAGCCAGGTTCATGGCGTAACCGGTAGGACCGCCAAAGCTCATGCCCAATGCCCAGATGAGAATACCGACAACATAGGGTCCCATGCCGGGAGCCATGCCGCCAACACCTTTACCGAAGATGCAGAAGATGCCGAAAATCAGGAAGAACGTAGCGATAACTTCGCAGATGAAGTTATTAGTAGTATTACGGATAGCAGGACCGGTGCAGAAGATGCCCAATTTGAAGCCTTGGTCCTCTGTTTTTTCCCAGTGTCCGAGATATGCCAGCCAGCAGATAACGCCACCAACAAAACCGCCAGCGAGTTCAGCCAACATCGTAGCGAGGACATGACCGAAGCTGGTGTAGATGCCCATGAAATACTTAGCCAAGGTTACCGAAGGATTAAGATCGGCCTGCGGCGCACCGCAGGTAATAGCGGTATAAACCCCCATTACAACAGCAAAACCCCAGCCAGCGGTGATAACGATCCAGCCGCCGTTTTGTCCTTTGGAGCCGGTGAGCAAGGTGCTTGCTACTACCCCGCAACCAAAAGCGCATAAAACCATGGTACCTAGAAATTCACCCAACAAGTTGTCCATACTTTTTTCTCCTTTCTCTAGTAGAAAATAAATTTTGGATAGAACTAGGGATACTTGGATACTCTGCAGAGAACTAAGAGAGACGCCAAAACAGAAAAGTCCGGGAATCTATTTCAGGTATGCGCGCGCTAAATAATATTAAGTAAAGAGAAAAAAACGATGATTTCCATTTTATGTAATCAGAAAAAGACAAAAAGAGAGAAAGGTCAACAGAGAACTCATCGTTAAACGAGTTCTAATGCGGACTTTTCTCCTTATCTCTAGTCCCGTATGTAAATTGCCTCGGGTGAGGATATAAGCTTGCATAGCAGATCTCCTAACGCCCATTTATATGCTACTATATTTTCTGACAAAAGGCAACAGGCACTGTCGTCCTTTTTCTGACTATGTAGCAAGAGTGAATAATACGAAAATTTCCACAGTTCATATTGTAAACCAAGACGAACGATTTGAAAATAGCGTTATGTCTACCAAAAGAAATATAAGTAGATAAAAAATTACAATATTTGCTGTTTTATTTTTAAACCAAGCAAAAATATACAAAATGTGCAAGAAAAGTGTAAAATGAAATTTTTGCCAAATGTGCATATAAATTATATGTCTTGTATTAAGAAAAACTTGCTATGTCCTTTCTGAAGAGATGTTTTGTGAGATTGTGTTAAATGATGATGTATAGAAGCAACAACAGGAACCGGAATAATTCTGACAGCATTTCTGAGAGTCACTACTTGCAGAGCTTAAATAAAACATATAAAATATAAAAAGTGAGAAAACAATGTATAGTTATTTTTTTCTCAAACTCTTCGCGGTTGGCGAAGATCATCCAATTTCATAGCGGACAGAGAGATAAGAGAATGTCCAGAATAGGTCGGCAGCTGTAAAGCTGGTGGCGTATTCATGGCTATTCTCTTTTTTTCGTCCGGTTTTTCTTTGCAGGAAATAAAAAGAAGGAAGTGAAGGCAAATCTATGGAGACCATTTTTAAAACCGACGTCGTTGTTATTGGCGGCGGCATTGTCGGTACAGCCATTGCCCGGGAATTGTCCAAATATGAGCTGGACCTGGTGCTGGTAGAGAAGGAGCCTGATTTAGCTACCGGTACAACCAAGGCGAACAGTGCGATTCTTCATGCCGGCTTTGACGCGCCCCATGGCTCGTTGAAGGCTCGTACCAATGTGCGAGGCAATCAGCTGTATCATGAGCTGGAAGACGAACTGGGCTTAGATATTAAATGGACCGGTTCTCTTGTTGTAGCTACCAATGAAGAAGAAATGGAAACCGTGAAAAACCTGGTGGTACGGGGCAAGGAAAACGGCGTGCCGGGCTTAATGATGCTCAGCCGCGACGAAGTTCTTGAACGAGAACCTAACCTCAATCCCACAGTCGAAGGCGCTCTTTGGGCTCCTACCGCAGGTGTTTGCTGGCCTTTTGGCGCGGCTCTCGCTTTTGCGCAATGCGCAGAGCAAAATGGCGCCAGGGTTCTTACCGAATGCGCTGTGGAAGGCATTGAAACGGAAAATGGCGCCGTTAAAGCGGTGCTGACTTCGAAGGGACGTATTGAAACTCGTCTGATCATCAATGCAGCCGGCCTTTATGCGGACGCAGTCAGCCGCATGGCTGGCGACGAAAGCTTCACCATTACCCCTCGGAAAGGGGAATACATTTTCTTTGATAAATCGGTCAAAAAGGACCTCGTTAACGGCGTAGTCTTCCCGACGCCCAGCAAGATTTCCAAGGGCATTTTGGTATGTACTACCACCCACGGCAACACCTTCATTGGCCCGAACGCCCAAGGGCAGGAAGACAAAGAAGACAAGGCCACGACGCTGACCGGCTTAAACGAAATCATTGCTTCGGCGAAGAAGCTGATGCCGGCTATGCCAATGCATGCGTCCATTACGCAGTTCTCTGGTTTGCGCGCCGTTTCCAGCACTGGAGACTTTATTTTAGGACCGTCGGAATCGGTCATTGGCTTGATTCATGCCGCGGGCATGCAGTCGCCTGGTTTAACAGCGGCTCCGGCGGTGGCGGAAGAGCTGGTGGAAATGCTGCGCCAGAACGGCGAACAGCTTGATCCTAAAACCAGCTTCAAAGCGCGTCTGCCCAAAAAAGTGGTCTTCCACAAACTGCCCCGGGACAAGCAGGCGGAGCTGATTAACAAAGACGCTCTATATGGCCGTGTGATTTGCCGCTGTGAAGTCATCACCGAAGCGGAAATTATAGCGGCTATCAAAGCGCCTTGCGGCGCACGTACTGTGGACGGCGTCAAACGCCGCACCCGCGCCGGCATGGGACGCTGCCAGGGCGGCTTCTGCGGCCCCCGGGTTACGGCCATTCTCGCCAGGGAGCTGGATATTCCGGTGACCGAGGTGCGCAAGGAACGCGCTGATTCGTATATGTTCTACGACAAACTCTCCGGAATTTGCGAGGTGGACAACCATGAATGAAGTATGTTTTCCGACGTATGACGTCATTGTTATTGGCGGCGGCCCTGCAGGCCTGTCGGCGGCGCACAGCGCACACAAAGAAGGCGCTCAGAGCATTCTTGTGATTGAACGCGACCGCGAGCTGGGCGGTATTTTGCAGCAGTGCATTCATAACGGCTTTGGCCTGCATCATTTTAAAGAGGAATTGACTGGCCCTGGCTATGCGCATCGTTGTATTGCAGCCATCAAGGATCTGCCGGGTGTAGAAGTGATGACCGATACGATGGTATTGGAAGTGCTGCCTGATAAAACCGTAGTGGCCGTTAATCCCAAAGCAGGCATGATTCAGGTGAAAGGCAAATCCGTCATTTTGACCATGGGCTGCCGGGAACGTACCCGCGGCGCCATCCGTATTCCTGGCGAGCGTCCGGCCGGCGTCTTTACTGCTGGCGCAGCGCAGCGCATGGTGAATATGGAAGGATATCTGCCTGGTAAAAAAGTCGTTATTTTGGGTTCCGGCGATATCGGTTTGATCATGGCCCGCCGCATGACTCTCGAAGGCGCAAAAGTGGAAGCTGTGCTGGAGATTTGCCCTTATTCCAACGGCCTGACTCGTAATATCGTGCAGTGCCTGGAAGACTTCGACATTCCCCTGCATTTGGCCCATACCATCGTCAAGGTCCATGGCGAAGGCCGCGTGACCGGCGTAACCTGCGCTAAGGTGGATGCGCACATGCAGCCTGTGGCTGGTACGGAATTCTTCATTGAATGCGATACCTTGCTGTTGTCGGTTGGTTTGATTCCTGAGAACGAATTGTCTCGCGGTCTTGATGTACCGCTGCATCCGCTGACAAGCGGTCCTTTGGTGGACCAGCGCCGTCAGACCTTGGTGCCTGGCGTATTTGCCGCCGGCAATGTGGTGCATGTCCATGACTTAGTGGACTTTGTGTCGGAAGAAGCGGAAATTGCCGGTAAGTTTGCCGCCCGTTACGCCCAAGGCGCGTTGGTCGGCGAAGAGCGCAGCGTGCAGGTTCAGCCTGGCGACGGCATTCGTACGGTTGTACCCCAGCGCCTTACCGTCCCCGAAGGCGGCGAGCAAGCGCGCCTTTTCCTGCGGGTGGCCAAGCCGGAACTGAAAATCTCCATTGAAGTGCAGTCTGGCGGCACTACCATCCTCAGCCGCCGGCAGGCGGTAGCCAAGCCGGGGGAAATGATCGTCATTGATTTGCCTGCGGAAAAAGTAGCTCAAGTGCGCGGCGGCATGACGGTACTTGTCAAACGGGAGGGAAACTAAGATGAGTGAAACCAAACGAGCGTTGAACTGCATTGTTTGCCCTATGAGCTGCAGTGGTACTGTAACCATGGAAGACGGCAAGATAACGAATCTGGAAGGGTTCACCTGCCCGCGCGG
Source organism: Negativicutes bacterium (assembly GCA_009929485.1). Classification (GTDB taxonomy): domain Bacteria; phylum Bacillota; class Negativicutes; order Anaeromusales; family Anaeromusaceae; genus Anaeromusa. The sequence goes on along the minus strand of SAAJ01000012.1, from coordinate 17,398 downwards.
CAAGGCTTACGCTCAAGAAGAGCTGACCGCGCCTAAGCGTATGCTGACCACCACGGTTCGCGTGGAAGGCGGCGCGTTGGCGCTGCTGCCGGTCATGTCTAAGGCCAGCTTGCCGAAGGGGAAAATCATGGACTGCGCCGCTTGCCTGCGCAGTGTTAAGCTCCAGGCGCCGGTCAAGGAAGGCCAGGTCGTGATGGCCGATATTTTGGGTCTGGGTGTTGATGTTGTCGCTACGCGCGACATGGAAGCTATCTAAAGATAAAAACCGCCTCGGAATTATTCCGGGGCGGTTTTTGACTAGGTGGAAAATACAGGTCACATCGCGTCCTTGCCCGGCGCCAGCGTCAAAACAAAAGCTCGCTCAGCTCCTGCGCAGCTAGTTGAAAGGGAAATCCGGAACTCGCTGCGCTCAGACAGCCGGATTTCTATTCCTCTCAACTACCTTTGCAGGCCCTACGGACCGCTTCGCTTGCAAAAGTTTTGCCGCAGACGCCGGGCGCGGGCGAGAAAGTCTAATCGTAACCCTCAGTCGTACCCTCCCTCTACTCCCTGTACTCCTGTTCAAAATCCAGGTTTTCTCTGTTCTGTGTTCCGTTTCCTCGGGACCTATTTTTTGCAAAAAGGAAGTGTTTTATGCAGCTCAATTTGAATTGTCTTCTTTGCAACCTCAAGCAGGTGCTGACGGTTTCCTCACTGGCAGGGGCTGACGAAAAAACAACAGAGCTTATCATGCGCGAAGTTATGGGTTATTTAAAGGAAGCCGATTATGCCCGCTCCAATCCAGAAGTCATACAAGGAACGTGGGAGATTATTACTAAACACTTACAAGATACAGACCCTTATCGGGAAATTCGCAGCAGCTATAATGCAGAGTTGCTGGGTATGGCTCCTGCGGTTCGTTCGATGATTCAAGAAGCCGGCGATTCCTTTGACGCGGCGTTGAAACTAGCGATTACGGCTAATCTGATCGATTTTGCAGCCAGTCATTCTTTTGATCAGGGAATGGTGTTGGAAAAACTGCGCAGTGCGAGCGAGCAGCTTTTGGCGGTTGACGAAAGCACAACATTAAAAGAGGCGTTAAGAGAAGCGCAGACATTGCTGTATTTAGGTGATAACTGCGGAGAAATTGTCATTGATAAGCTGTTTTTAGAAGAATTGCGTCGGGAATTTCCGCAGCTAACTATGTATTTTGGCGTGCGCGGGACGCCGATTGTTAACGATGTGACCTTTGAAGACGCGTTGCAGGTAGGCATGAGCGAGGTAGCCAGGGTAATCAGTAATGGAGACGGCTCGCTGGGTACAGTACTGCACCGGACCAGCGCCGAATTCCAAGAGGCATTTAAAAAAGCCGATGTCATTATCGCCAAGGGCCAGGGAAACTACGAAAGTCTGAGCGAAACAGCGCACAAAAATCTCTTTTTCTTGTTCATGGCCAAATGCGAAGCCGTGGCCCAGGCAGCGGGCGTGAAAAATATGTCCATAATCTGCCAGAGGGGGAGCTGCTGATTTATTCGTATCACACGTCAGCGACAATTCTTTTTCCGCTTGGCTGCGTCAGAAAACCTTGAAATAGCGCCGCTATTCCTGCGGCTCTCTTTCTTGCCAAGCGAAAAAATCTCTTGCCTTGACGGTGCACTCATTAAATCAGCAGCTCCCCTAACTATTTAAATATTAGGGAGAACGATCGAAAAGAAGGAGATTACCGCGTCGTTGCGCTCCTCGCAACGACATACTAAGCTGGCTAGTACATAACAAACAGCGTCATTGCTGTTCTAACTAACTTTTGTCTTGGCGAGCGCAGCAAAGCAATCTCTAAAAACCCGTACTCCGAGCCCTCCCTCTACTCCTGTTAAAATGATCGTAACCCTCCGGCGTACCCTCCCGTGACTCTCGCGACTCTTGTTCAAATTTAGAGGAAAAGTCTTTCTGCAAGTAGAATCAATTTGCAGAAAGACTTTTTGCGTTAAGAGGTGTTTTTGGTGTATATGTATCCTACGACGCTGGTATTTCCGGTAGTGGGCCAGCCTGTGCAGAAAATGCTTTTGGGCATGAAAAAGGTTCGCTTTGGCCGGGGAAAATATAATGGCTTTGGCGGCAAGGCGGACGCAGGCGAATCCATACGGGCGGCGGCGGTAAGGGAGCTGCGCGAGGAAAGCGGTTTAACGGCCCGGGAGGAAGACTTAGAATTTGTGGGGCGTTTGTGGTTTTATTTTCCGGCGAAGCCGGAGTGGGATCATAGCGGCGATATTTATTTTCTTCGCTCCTGGGAAGGACAGCCTGTGGAAAGTGAAGAAATGCAGCCGGCTTGGTTTGACGCGGTGAAGATTCCCTACGAGGAAATGTGGGAAGACGATATCTGCTGGCTGCCGCAGGTACTGGCAGGAGAGAAAATTTTTGCTGACGTCATTTTTGCGGCTGATAACGAAGGCGTGGCCGAGTTTCGCTTGCGCGCAGCCGAGCCGGAATAAAGGTACAGGGAAATATATCCAACAAGAGTAGAGGGAGTAAAGTGAGGGCGCGAAGGACTGTAATTATAAATTGCTTAAAATTGTTGGTCCTATCCTCCCTCTACTCCCTTTACTCCTGTTTAAATTAATAAAGGTGGTTTAAATAGATGGAGGACAAGGTGGCGTTGATTTCCGGGGGAACCTCCGGAATTGGCCTGGCGACGGCGGCGTGGCTGTTGGCCAAAGGCGCGCGGGTGGTTATTTCCGGGCGCAGCGGGGAAAAGGGCGAGAAGGCGCTGGCGCAGCTAGGCAATGAAGAATGCTGCTTTTTTGCAGCGGCGGACGTGGCGGAGGACGCCGCTTGCCGTCGGCTGGCGGTGCAGGCGAAGGAGCACTGGGGGCGTTTGGATATTTTGGTGAATTCCGCCGGTATTTATTTGGAGCAGTGTCTGGCGGAGACGACGCCGGAGCAGCTGCAGCGCCTGCTGGCGGTAAACGTTATGGGGACCTATAATCTTTGTCGTCATGCTTTGCCTGCATTGCGGCGAACGAAGGGAAACATTGTTAATGTGGCTTCTGACGCCGCTTTGCACGGTAATGTTGGCTGTAGCGCTTACAGCGCTTCAAAAGGGGCGGTTGTGGCTTTCACGCGCTCCATGGCCTTGGAGGTTGCGCCGTACGAAATGCGAGTCAACTGCGTCTGCCCAGGGGATGTACGGACCCCTCTTTTGGATAAACAGCTCGAAGCGGCTCCTAACAAAGAAGAAGCGATGAAAGAGATGGCTCGCTGGTACCCGCTGCAGCGTTTGGCTGCGGCGGCGGAAGTGGCCTCGGTCATCGGCTTTTTGGCCTCTCCCGAGGCTTCCTTCGTCACCGGCGCTATCTGGTCTGTCGACGGCGGGCTGACGGCGTAGAAAAAGGCCGGAGCACGAGATAGGAACAAGAGAACCGGAGTCCCGGGAGGGTACGCATGAGGGTTACGGTTTTTTAACAGGAGTATAGGGAGTAGAGTGAGGGCGCGATTGAGGGTACAAAGGTTGAACAAGAGAATCGGAGTCGCGGGAGGGTACGATAGAGAAGATGTTTTTTGAAGAGAAAGTAAAGGGAAGAGCAATTTTATAAAAACACAAAAAAGCCGCGAAAGCGGCTTTTTAAAAAGAACGTTTCTTTTCTCATTCGGACCCTCAGATTCTCCGATTCTCTTGTTGGTCCTTCTCGGACCTCCCGTTATTCCTATTCTTCGTACTTGATGTCCCAGAGCTCGCGACGGCTGGTGCTGACAGCACAGACGCCGTTTTTGAGGGCCTGGAGGACGTCTTCTTTAGTGTAAAGCAGGCCGCCGCCCAGAATAGGCAGGCCTGTTTCTTGTTTTAAAGCGGAGACGACGCTGGCGGGAATGCAGGCCGGGAGCACTTCCAGGGCGTCCGGTTTGTAGTTCTTCAGCAGGTGAATACCTGTTTTCATGGATTCCGAGTCCATCAAGAATAAACGCTGAATGACCAGCATGCCTTCTTCGCGGGCATACTTGACCAGCGCCGGCTTGGTGGTGATGGCGCCGGTGACGCCCAGGCGGGACAGAAAGGTGACCGCGGCGCGGTCCTTGCCGATACCGCCTAAAAGATCAAAATGCACCAAAACGCGTTTGTTGTATTGCTTAGCTTGCTGCAGCAGGTTGGGCAGCATATTGATGTCGCCAAAAAGCAGGATAACCGTAGGCGAAGGATGGTGCTGCAAAGCATGTTTGAAATCGTCAATGGAACGAGGCGCAGGGATAACTGGTCCGTTAGCCAGCAGGCGCAGAATGTTTTTATTGTTGTTTGTTATATTCATAAGTTGTACCTCATTTACAAAAGATAATGGTACCATTTCTGGATGCATTGAAAAAATCCTGCAAAAATAAAAATAAGCGAGGGAGGAGTTTTGCAATGAATTACGAAATGATTTATCTATAGTAATTTATTCTGATAGCAGAGTATTAAAAGGAGGCAGAACAAGTGAGCGGGAAACGATGGCTATGGCTGTGCCTGATGCTGGTATCGCTGTCTTTGGCAGTGGCTGGCTGCGGCGGCGAAAAGAAAGATGCGGCCGGTAAAGGCGGTCCGCAAGGGAAAGTGATGATTTACACTTCCATTTATCCGGATATTATTGAAAGCGTCAAGCCGGCGGTGAAAAAAGCCTTTGGCGCGCTGGACGTACAGTGGTTCCAAGGCGGTACGGAAAAAGTTATGACCAAGTTGAGCGGGGAAATTCAAGCGAATAAGATTGCCGCCGACTTGATCATGGTAGCGGATCCTTCATACTATTTGACCTTGAAGGAGAGAAAACTGCTCTTCCCTTATGCGTCTCCGAACAATAAGGACGTAACCCAGGCGAAGGACGCCGATGGCGCCTGGACGGCGGTACGCATTTCCAACATGATTATAGCGTATAATACCGCGAAAGTCTCGGCTGCAGACGCGCCGAAAACGTGGAAAGATCTGCTGGACCCCAAATGGCAGGGCAAGATCGCCATGCCGAATCCGTTGCTATCCGGGACTGCCTATGTAGCGGCCGGTGCGCTGTCGGACAAATATGGCTGGGAATATTTTGAAAATCTGAAGAAAAATGGTTTAAAAGTAGAGGAAGGAAACTCCGCTATTCAGAATAAGCTGCTCACAGGGGAATACCTTGTGGCGATTATTTTGGAAGAAAACATTTTGAAGCTGGCTTCTAAAGGCGAGCCTCTGAAAGTGGTGTATCCTGAAGACGGCGTAGTGATGATTCCTAGCCCGATCGCTATTTTTAATTCTAGCCAGAATAAAGAGGCGGCTAAGGCTATGGTGGACTGGTGGCTGTCGAAAGAAGGACAGCAGGCCATCGTTAAGGGCTGGATGCATTCGGTGCGCGATGACGTAGAGCCGCCGAAGGGCGCTCCGGCGCTGAAGACCTTTGCTGATAAGGCAGTTAAGGTGGATTGGGTCAAGCTGGCTACAGAGAATGAAAAAATTAAAGAAATGTTCCGATCGAAGGTATTGGAATAAGCGGAACGCAGCCGTTTATAAAAAGGCGCGAATTCTTGGAATTCGCGCCTTTTCCCCGCAAACTGCGTGAGGAGGAAGTATCGTGGAAGAACGTATTTTTGGCATGCGCCTGGATTCTAAATGGATTGTGATTGCCGGCGCTGTGGCGGTGCTGGTGCTGTTTGTGGTCATTCCGATGCTGTATTTGGTGTATAACAGCGTGGTGACTGAGGGCGCCTTTACTTTGGAAAACTATAAATATGTCTACAGTAAAATGGTCAACTGGACGGCGTTGGTAAATACCTTTAAGCTGTCTTTTATGGTAATGCTCCTTAGCTTGGTGATTACCTTTCCTTTAGCCTGGCTTGTAGGACGGACGGATTTGCCAGGCAAGGGAGCATTTCGCACCATGCTGGTGGCTACCTATATGATTCCCCCCTACGTGGGCGCTATCGCTTGGACACAGCTTTTAAATCCCAGCGTGGGCTATGTGAATGTGATTTTGCGGCATGTCTTTGATTTGGCGCAGTCGCCGTTCAATATTTACAGTATGGGCGGTCTGGTTTGGGTGCTGACCCTGTTCTATTCGCCCTTTGCCTTTATTACGATTTCCAGGGCATTGGAAAAAATGGACCCCACCCTGGAGGAAGCGGCGCGTATTTCCGGCGCTTCCCCGCTGCGGACGCTTTGGGATGTTACCTTGCCTTTGATGTTTCCCAGTATTTTAGCCGGGGGCCTGCTGGTTTTCATTGCAGCCGGTTCCTGTTTCGGCATTCCTTCCATTGTGGGCATGCCGGCGAAAATCGAAGTGCTGACCACCCGCATTGTGACCTATGTCTATATGGGCGACGCCAAGGGCATTCGAGATGCTACGGCCTTGGCGGTATCGCTGATGCTGGTGGCCAATACGCTGCTTTTCGCCATGACTGCCATGCTGGGCCGTAAGGATTATACGACCATTGCCGGTAAAAGCACGCGGCCCAATCTGGTAGAGTTGGGCAGTTGGCGTTATGCAGCGGTGGGCTTGCTTTGCGCGTACGGTTTCATTTCCGTGGTATTGCCTATCGGCTCTATCTTGTTGACGTCTCTCATTCGCTCGATGTCGCGGCCGATTACCTTGAGCAATCTGACCTTTGAGCATTGGCTGCCGGTGGTGCAGAGCTCGCAGTATTTAGAACCGATTTATAACAGCTTTGTGACAGGCGCGGCAGCGGCCACGCTGTCTACGGTGGTGGCGCTCTTTGTCTCGTATTTGCTGGTAAAAACAAAAGTAACCGGACGCTCCCTGCCGGATTTGTTGGCGACGCTGGGCGGAGCGACGCCAAGCGTGGTTATCGCGCTGGCTTTGATTATCACCTTTTCCGGCGAATTTGCCTTGAATTTATATTCTACGTTGACTATTTTAATTGTGGCTTACATGGTCAAGTACCTGACCATGGCGGTGCGCACCATTGCGGCATCCTTGAGCCAGGTCCATCCTTCCTTGGAAGAGGCGGCTCTCAATTCCGGCGCTTCCTGGCTGCGCACTTGCAAGGACATTCTGCTGCCGTTGGTAGCTCCGTCTATCGTAGCCGGCTGGTTTTTGGTCTTCATGCCGTCTTTTTATGAGCTGACTATGTCGATTATTCTCTATGGCGCGGAAACCAAAACCATCGGGGTACTGCTCTATGAACTGCAAACCTATGCAGATCCCCAGAACGCCTCGGTGCTTTCGGTGCTGGTGCTGCTCATTGTGTTGCTGGGCAACCTGATTGTCAGCAAGGTCAGCAAAGGCAATATTGGAATTTGATTATATTTAGGAGTGAACGAAATGGCGCAGGTACGAATTGAACATATTTGGAAACGCTTTGGCGCGGTGACGGCGGTGCATGATTTTGACGTTACTGTGAAGGACGGCGAATTTGTCTCCATTCTCGGACCATCCGGCTGCGGCAAGACGACCATGCTGCGGATGATTGCGGGCTTTGAAAAGGCTTCAGAAGGAGAGATTTATATTGGAGAGCGTCTGGTGAGCTCTTCCCGCGAGAAAACCTTTGTGCCGCCGGAAAAAAGGGATATCGGCATGGTGTTCCAGTCGTACGCCGTTTGGCCGCACATGACGGTGGCGGAAAACGTGGCCTATCCGTTGAAAATCAAAAAAGTCCCTCAGCCCGAACGGCGCGAGCGCGTGCAGAAGGTGCTGGAAATGGTGCATTTGGGGGACTATGCCGAGCGCTACCCCCATCAGCTCTCTGGCGGACAGCAGCAGCGTGTGGCTTTGGGACGGGCGCTGGTGGCGGAACCGGGTTTGCTGCTTTTAGATGAGCCTTTGTCCAATTTGGACGCCAAGCTCCGTGAAAGCATGCGTTTTGAGATCAAGGCGCTGCAGAAAAAGCTGGGGGTTACGGTTATTTACGTGACCCATGATCAGGCGGAAGCTATGGCTATGTCGGATCGCATTGTGGTTATGCATCAAGGCGTCATCCAGCAGGTAGCGGAGCCGATGGATATCTACGAAAGACCGGCGAATCAGACGGTAGCCGATTTTATCGGCTTAGTGAATCTTCTGCCTGGCGAAGCGGCGGACGGCGTAGTGCGTTTAGCCGCAGGGGGCGAAATAAAACAGGAAACAAGCTGCCGCGGAGCGGTACAGGTAGCGGTGCGGCCGGAGAACATCTCGCTTTCCCGTAGCAGCGGCTGTGTCCAGGGCGTTTTGACGCATCGCGTCTATTTAGGGGATGCCGTGGATTATCGGGTGCAGGTAGGCGACAAGGAAGTGCGCGTCATTGCCAGAAGCGATGAGTACGGCGATTTTAGTGACGGCGAAACCGTATACCTGAATTTTTCTAAAGCTATGTTTTTTTCGCGAGAACACAGTTGAGATAGGACCGTTTTCAGGATGAAATAAAAAGGTTTTTGGCGAGGAAAAGAGAATAGTAAAAGCATAGTCTGGCGCAGAGTACGCGTTTTGACGAGAATCGCTGCGCCGCAGGCCTTCGGCGCAGACTTTGCGGGCGGAATTTGCCGCCGCAGAGAAGAGAAATAGGGAGGTTGTAAGGATGCGCTTTGGGGACACCTTATGGGATGTATTTCAACGTAAGGATATCAGCCGCAGAAGCTTTTTGAAAACCTGCGTCACCTTGACGGGTATCTTGGGCCTGGGCCCCAATATGGTGGCAAAGGTAGTGGAAGCGGCGGAAACAAAGGTGTTGACGCCGGTAATTTGGCTGCACGGACACGAATGCACCGGTTGTGACGAATCGTTTTTGCGTTCGGAAACGCCTTTGGCTTCGGATTTGCTTTTGAACATGATCTCGTTAGAATACAATGACGTCATTGGCGCCGCCGCTGGCGAGCCGTTGGAGCATCATTTGGCGGAAACCGTTAAAAAATATGCAGGCAAGTACATTTTAGCCATCGAAGGGGCTATTCCTTTAGCGGATGACGGCATCAGCTGCATGGTGGGCGGCCGGCCGGTAAAAGACCTGGTTAAGGAAGTATCCAAAGGCGCTATGGCAGTGCTGGAAATTGGCTCCTGCGCCACCTGGGGCGGCATTCAGGCGGCCAAGCCCAATCCGACGGACTCCCGCTCCTCCAGCGAGGTGCTGAGCGGCGGCAAGGCGGTCATTAAAATTCCCGGCTGTCCTCCTATCCCGGAGGTCATTACCGGCACGATTATGCATATCGCCTTGTTTGGAACGCTGCCGCCGGTGGATGCCAAAGGGCGGCCGAAACAGTTTTTTGGCAACCGCATTCATGATACCTGTTACCGGCGTCCCTTCTTTGACTCCGGCATGTTTGTGGAGAACTTTGACGACAAGGGCTCTAAGGCGGGCTGGTGCCTGTACAAGGTCGGCTGCCGAGGCCCTGTAACGTATAATTCCTGCGGCAATATGCGCTGGTGGAACGGCTTGTCCTACCCCATTCAGTCCGGCTCTCCTTGCATCGGTTGCGCAGAGCCTTCTTTCTGGGACAATGACCCGCTCTTTGCAAGGCTGCCCAATATCCCTGTGCCCAATACCTTAGCTACGGCGGATAAGGTGGGTCTGGCGGCGGCCGGCGTGGCGGTAGCCGGTGTGGCGGTCCATGCCATTGCTTCGGTCATTCAGCAGAAGAAAGCCAGTCATGACGACCAGGATGAATAGAAGGAGGCCTTAAGCGATGAAACGCATTGTAGTCGACCCGGTGAACCGTATTGAAGGCCATCTGCGCGTAGAAGTGCAGGTGGATGAAGCTACCGGCAAGGTGAGTGACGCTCTTTCCAGCGGCACCGCTTGGCGGGGCATAGAAGTGATTTGCAAAGACCGCGATCCGCGGGATATCTGGGCTTTTGTGGGCCGCATCTGCGGCGTTTGCACCAGTACGCACTCCTTGTCTTGCTTGCGGGCCGTTGAGGACGCCTTGGGCATTGAAGTGCCGAAGAACGCGAACTATATCCGCAACATCATGTTAGGGACCCAAAGCGTCCATGATCATGTGGTGCATTTTTATCATCTCCACGCCTTGGACTGGGTTAGTCCTGTGAGCGCTCTCAAAGCGGATCCGGCGGCTGCGGCGGCGCTGCAAAACACCATGCTCGATAAATACGCCGTGCCTTTAAAAGGACCGATTGTCAACGAAACGCAGGCGTATCCTAAAACCTTCCCCAAGGCGACCAACGCCTATTTTCGCGCCATTCAGGATAAGGTGCGCAAAATCGTTGAAAGCGGTCAATTGGGCATTTTTGCCGCTCACTACTGGGACCATCCGGATTACAACATCCTGCCGCCGGAAGTGCATTTGATCGGCATCGCTCATTATTTGGAGATGCTGGATAAGCAGCGGGAATTCATTCTCTCCCATGTTGTCTTTGGCGGGAAGAATCCGCATCCGCACTACATAGTCGGCGGCATGCCCTGTTCTATTTCGATGGATGACATGAACGCGCCGGTCAATACGGAACGCCTGATGGTGGTGGAGAAATCGCTGCATTCCGTGCTGGATGCCTGCAATTTCTACTATCTGCCGGATGTGCTGGCTATTGGCGAATTCTACGTCAAAGCGGGCATGCTCGATGGAGGCGGCTTGGCGGGCGTGCGTTCTTTGAGCGTTGGCGATATGCCGGACGGCACTTTTAAAAGCGTTACAAACGGCAGCTTCCATAAAAATCTGCTGCTGCGCTCGCAAGGCGTGGTAGAAAACTTCAGCGCCGGCTTAGCAGGGGCTACTTATTCGGAACTGGAGCCTAAGGATTATGCAGACCCGTCGGTGATCGCCGAAGGCGTGGCTCATTCGTGGTATGAATATCCCGCAGGCAAAAGCGAACTGCATCCGTGGGACGGCGTCAGCGAGCCTAAGTATACGGCACCCAAAGAAGGCACAAAAACCAACTGGAAGTATCTTGACGAACAAGGCAAGTACTCCTGGGTTAAAACGCCGAAATGGCGCGGCAAGATGGCCGAAGTGGGGCCGCTGGCCAAATACATTGTAATCTATGTCAAAGTGAAAAAAGGCATTATTACCGAGCCGACATGGCTGGAAAAAATGATGGTGGATCAGATCGACTTTGTCTCGAAAGTGTTGGGCGTAGCGCCGGAAAAATGGCTGCCCACCACCTTGGGACGCACCGCCGCCAGGGCGCTTGACGCCCAGGCTAACGCCTATGTGGCTAAATACTTCCAAGATAAGCTGCTGGCCAACATCAAAAGCGGCGACACCATTGTGGCGAATACGGAAAAATGGGACCCCTCCACTTGGCCCAAAGAAGCCAAGGGCGTGGGCCTTGTAGAGGCGCCTCGCGGTGCGTTGAGCCATTGGATCGTGATTAAAGACGGCAAGGTGGCCAACTACCAGGCGGTGGTACCCAGCACCTGGAACGCCGCCCCTCGGGATGACGCTGCCGGTCACGGCCCTTATGAGGCCAGCATGATCGATACTAAGGTGAAAATCCCCGATAAGCCCCTGGAAATCTTGCGGGTCATTCACTCTTTCGACCCTTGCCTGGCTTGCGCCACGCATCTGTACGATACGAAGGGCAAAGAAGTGGCCGTTGTGCGCTGCGGCGAGTGTTGAGCGGGGCTACCACTTTATGAAAAAAGGGCAGGGAGAATCTTTCTCTCTGCCTCTTAGACTCACGGGGACGGTTCTCGTGAGTCTTTTTTTGTTTGGGGAGAGTTTTGGTTCAGGGGGACGGTTCTAGTGATTCAGCTCTGTCTATTCTGGTTCAGGAGAACCGTCCCCCTGAACCAAATCCAAAAGCAGGAAGCAGGCGCAAGCATACAGAATCAAAACAAAGTGTATGCCAGAAAACGGAGGAAAGAAAATGATTGATACCAAGAAAGAACAAGAACGTGACGAGCTTCATCGCGCCATCTGGGCCATTGCGGATGAACTGCGCGGTGCGGTGGACGGCTGGGATTTTAAAAACTATGTGCTTGGCACTATGTTCTACCGCTATATTTCCGAAAAACTGCGCAGCTATATCAACAGCGGCGAGCATGCTGCGGGAAACACCGACTTTGATTACGCCCAGATGCCGGACGCCGAGGCGGCCGAGGCCAAAGAAGGGCTTGTGCAAGAACAGGGCTTTTTTATGCTGCCCAGCGAGCTCTTTGACAATGTCCGGGCCAGGGCGGCGAGCGACGAAAACCTGAATGAAACCCTGGAAACCATCTTCCGGCATATTGAGGAATCCGCCAAGGGCAGCGAGGCGGAAAGCGATTTTGCCGGTCTCTTTGACGACTTTGATGTAAACAGCAACAAGCTGGGGGCCACGGTCATCCGCAGAAATGAAAAACTGGTGAAGCTCCTTGACGGCGTCGGCGACATGGCGCTGGGGGATGTGAAGGACCATTCCATTGACGCCTTTGGAGACGCCTATGAATATTTGATGTCCATGTACGCATCCAACGCAGGCAAATCAGGCGGCGAATTCTATACGCCCGCCGAGGTTTCAGAGCTGCTGACGCGCCTGGGGATTGTGGGGAAAACCGAAATCAACAAGGTCTACGACCCGGCCTGTGGTTCAGGCTCGCTACTCTTAAAGGCGGAGAAAATTTTAGGCAAAGAGGCCATCCGCAACGGCTTTTACGGGCAGGAAATCAACATCACGACTTACAACCTCTGCCGCATTAATATGTTTCTCCATGACATCGGCTTTGATAAATTTAATGTGGCCTGCGAGGATACCTTGACAGCCCCCCAGCATTGGGATGATGAGCCTTTTGAACTCATTGTGTCTAATCCGCCTTACTCCATCAAGTGGGCAGGCGACGAAAACCCGCTGCTCATCAATGACCCCCGTTTTTCTCCGGCCGGCGTGCTGGCTCCCAAGAGCAAAGCCGACCTGGCCTTTATCATGCACAGTCTCTCCTGGCTGGCCTCTAACGGCACGGCTGCCATTGTCTGCTTCCCTGGCATTATGTACCGCGGCGGGGCGGAGCAGAAAATCCGCAAGTATCTGGTGGACAATAACTATGTGGACTGCATCATTCAGCTCCCAAGCAACCTGTTTTTCGGCACCAGTATTGCCACCTGCATTATGGTGATGAAGAAGAACAAAAACGACAACAAGACGCTCTTTATTGACGCATCTAATGAATGCATCAAGGTAACCAACAACAATAAGCTGACCCCTGAAAACATAGAGCGCATTGTGAATACCTTCGCCAACCGCGAGGAAGTGCGGCATTTTTCGCATTTGGCCAGTTATGAGGAAGTCGCTGCCAACGAGTACAATCTTTCCGTTTCTACCTATGTCGAGGCCGAGGACACCCGGGAAAAGGTGGATATTGCAGTGCTCAACGCCGAGATTGAGGCTATCGTGGCCCGCGAGCAGGTTCTCCGTGCTGAGATTGCCAAAATCATCGCGGAGATCGAGGTGTGCTGATGAAAAAATCTTCGCAAGAACATTCTTTGGTCCGCTCCTCGGCGGCGGAATATCTTACCTATATTGCGGCGGCTGGCGAGGATAAAGACAGCATTGAAATGCGTTATGAAGAGGAAAACATCTGGCTGACGCAAAAAATGATGGCTGTTCTTTATGGCGTTTCCGTGGCAGCTATTAATCAGCATATAAAGAAAATTTTTGCAGACCGCGAACTGGACGATGAAGCAGTTGTTAAGAAATACTTAATAACTGCCGCAGATGGCAAAAGCTATAATACCAAGCACTATAATTTGCAGATGATCATTGCCGTCGGGTTCAAGGTGAACAACGAGCAGGCCGTACAGTTTCGCAAGTGGGCCAATCTTATTGTCAAAGACTATACCATCAAAGGCTGGGTTATGGACGAGGAGCGCCTTAAAAACGGCGGTACGGTGTTGACCGAGAAATACTTTGAAAAACAGCTTGAAAAAATAAGAGAAATCCGCCTGTCGGAACGGAAATTCTATCAAAAAATCACGGATATCTATGCAACCTCTCTTGATTATGACCCGTCGGCGCAAAGTACTAAGCGCTTTTTTGCGGCGGTTCAAAATAAGCTGCATTACAGTGTGCACGGTCAGACTGCGGCCGAGGTCATCTACCATCGCGCCGATGCCGCCAAGGAACATATGGGCCTTACAAGCTGGGACGGTTCGCCGCAAGGCAAAATTCACAAATCCGATGTGAGCGTCGCTAAAAACTATCTTTCCGACCAGGAAATGCGGCAGCTCGCAAGAATCGTTTCCGCCTATTTGGATATGGCCGAGGCGCAGGCGGAACGCCGCATCCCCATGACGATGGCGGACTGGGAAACACGCTTGAACGGCTTTCTCACCCTTTGGGACAGGGAGGTTTTGCAGGACCCGGGCAAAATCTCTGCGGAGCTTGCCAAGGCCCATGCGGAAAGCGAATTTGAGAAATATCGCATTGTCCAGGACCGCTTATATAAAAGCGATTTTGATTTATTTATTGAGGAACAGGCCGAAACCAAAGGCGGTGAAGACGATGAGTAAATTGGAAGACTTGCTTGCAGAACTTTGCCCGGACGGGGTGGAGTATAGGCCACTTTGGTCAGTAACAATTTGGGATAAAAAATTTAACTCTGTTGACAGGAGTAAACAATCGAAAGTTAATAGTTATAATTATTTGTTAGCTGCTGATTTGTTTGCATTACTGCAGGAAAATGGAAATGTATTTCTTCTTTCTACTGGAGAACAGACAGGATGGACAACCGAAGAATTTGCAGGAAGCAATATACATGAAGGTGAAGTTGTTACAATTCCTTGGGGTAAATCACGAGCAGTTACGGATTGCATCAAATACTATAAAGGAAAGTTTGTTACCGCGGATAACCGAATAATGACTTCAAATGATTCCGCAGTTTTAAATAATAAATATTTGTACTATGTGATAATGTCAAAGGGTAAATTAATTGACACGTTTTACCGTGGCTCTGGAATAAAGCATCCAGATATGGCAAAAGTTCTTGACCTTACAATCCCCATCCCCCCTCTCCCCGTCCAAAATGAAATTGTCCGTATTTTGGACAATTTCACGGAGCTTACAGCGGAGCTTACAGCGGAGCTTACAGCGGAGCTTACAGCGAGAAAGAAACAGTATGAGTACTATCGTGATAAATTGCTGACCTTCCCCGAACGCGCATAAGAACGGAGGCGGACGCGATGCCGTATTTCAATATTGTGGCTGAGACAAACGAGAACACCGTTGTGACGGAATATGTGCCTGTGAAGGCGCGTGCCGACAGCTACCAGAGCGAGGCGGCCCTGGAACAGGAGTTCATTCGCCTCCTTTGCGAGCAGGGCTATACCTACTTGCCCATGCACAGCGAAAAGGAGCTGCTGGCGAACCTGCGCCGCCAACTGGAGCAGCTGAATCAGTATGCCTTTTCCGAGGCCGAGTGGGAGCGGTTCTTTTTAAGCTCGGTGGCCAATCCCAATGAGACCATTGCCGAGAAAAGCCGCAAGCTCCAGGAGGATTTTGTGCAGGTGCTAAAGCGGGATGACGGTTCCTCCAAAAACATCCTTCTTCTTGATAAAAAGAACATTCACAACAACCGCCTGCAGGTCATCAACCAGTATGTTCTTGGTAAAGAAGACGGTGCCAGGTATGACAACCGCTATGACGTGACCGTCCTTGTCAACGGCCTGCCTATGGTACATATAGAGCTCAAACGCCGCGGCGTCGCCATCCGCGAAGCCTTTAACCAGATTGACCGCTATCAGCGTGATTCCTTTTGGGCAGGCTGCGGCCTTTTTGAGTATGTGCAGCTTTTTGTCATCTCCAACGGCACCAACACCAAGTACTACTCCAACAGCACCCGCTTCAACGCCATCCATGATGCAAAATCAGGGAAGAGCAAAAAGGGGAAAACAAGCAACAGCTTTGAGTTTACAAGCTTTTGGGCGGACGCCAACAACCGTGTCATTCCCGATTTGATTGATTTCACGAAGACCTTTTTTGCCAAGCATGCCCTGCTGAATATCCTGACCAAGTACTGCATCTTTACCTCAGAAAACATGCTCATGGTCATGCGGCCTTATCAGATTACGGCGACCGAGCGCATTTTAAACCGCATTGACATCGCCAACAACTACAAGAAATACGGCAGCGTCGCCGGGGGCGGCTATATTTGGCATACCACCGGCTCCGGCAAAACGCTGACTTCCTTCAAGACGGCCAGGCTGGCCTCCAAGCTTCCCTATGTCGAAAAGGTGCTCTTTGTGGTAGACCGCAAGGATCTCGATTACCAGACCATGAAGGAATACGATCGCTTTGAAAAAGGGGCGGCCAACAGCAACACCTCCACAGGCATTTTGAAAAAGCAGCTGGAAGATCCCCAGGCCACGATTATTATTACCACCATTCAGAAGCTGGCCACGTTTATTAAGAAATACAGCGGCCATGCAGTGTATACCAAGCAGGTGGTGATTATTTTTGACGAATGTCACCGCAGCCAGTTTGGCGATATGCACACCGCCATTGTGAAGAACTTCAAGAAGTATCATCTCTTCGGCTTTACAGGGACGCCGATTTTTGCGGCGAATTCCGGCAGCCCCAAGAACGCGCAATTCTTTACGACGGGACAGACCTTTGGGGACCAGCTGCATACCTATACCATTGTCGATGCCATTAACGACAAGAATGTGCTGCCCTTTCGGGTGGATTACATCAAGACTATGGATACGGAAGAAGAAATCACCGATGAAATGGTGTGGGACATCAACCGCGAAAAGGCTATGCTGGCGCCGCAGCGCATTGCGCTGGTGACCCAGTATATTCTGGAGCATTTTGACCAGAAGACCTATCGGGGGAATCAGACCTACCAGTTTAACTCCCTCGTCAATATTGGAGAGGTGGCTTCGGCCGCTAGAGGCGCCGTGGAAGAAATCAAGCAGAAGCAGCGTTTGAGCGGCTTTAATTCCATTTTTGCGGTGGCCTCGGTGCCTATGGCCAAGTTGTATTATCAGGAATTCCAAAGACAGATGGCAGCGGACCCGAGGCGCAAACTGCGGGTGGCCGTTATTTTCAGCTATGGCGCCAACGAGGAAGAAACCGACGGCATCCTGGACGAGGAAAATTCTGAGGATACGTCGGCTCTGGACCAGAGCTCCCGCGATTTTCTGGAGGCGGCCATTCGCGACTATAATGAAATGTTTCATACCAACTATGATACGTCTAGCGACAAATTCCAGAATTACTACAAGGACGTATCCCTGCGGATGAAGAACAAGGAACTGGATTTGCTGATTGTAGTCAATATGTTTCTCACCGGCTTTGACGCGACAACCCTCAACACCCTATGGGCGGACAAGAATCTGAAAATGCACGGCTTGCTGCAGGCCTTTTCCCGCACCAACCGCATTTTGAATACCATCAAGACCTTTGGAAATATCGTTTGCTTTCGCAATCTGCAAAAGCGTGTGGACAGCGCCATCTCCCTTTTTGGGGACAAGGAGGCCGGCGGGATTGTGCTGCTCCAAAGCTTCAAAGACTACTACGATGGCTATGTTTCCGCCGAGAACAAGGCGGTGCCAGGCTATGTGGAT
>SAAJ01000045.1 GCA_009929485.1 Negativicutes bacterium | reverse complement strand
TTGCTTTGGATTAGATTTTCAAAATGCCCGTGCCAAGGTTTAGTTGTGGAATTTTATTCGATGGATTTAAGGACTTTATGAGAACACTCTTGTTTATATGTTGTGCGTTTATTTCCTCGGTTCTTCCTGCGTTTTTGGCGGAGCAAAACAGATATGCGTTTCTGGAGCTGCTTTGGCGGCATACATGGCGGAATCGGCGCTTTGGATGATTTCATCGACAGCACTGCCATTTTCAGGATACGTGGCGATGCCAACGCTGGCGGATACTTGAAGCTGGTGCCCTGCAAAGGAGCAAGGCTGCTCGATCAGCTGCAGCAGTGTTTCCGCTAATCCAGCCAGGCTGTTGCGGTCCTTGATTTCCGGCAATAAAATAACAAATTCATCGCCTCCTTGGCGGCAGACCGTGTCAGATTTGCGGATGGCCTTTTGGAGGCGTTGGGCAATGGCGCAAAGCAAGGCATCGCCCGCATCATGACCATAGTTGTCATTGATCGGTTTAAAACGATCCAAATCGATGAAAATGATACCTAATTGTCGATGGTAGCGTCTGGCCAGAATTAAAGCCTGCGCTGATTTTTCCAAAAACAGCACCCGGTTTGGCAAATTCGTCAGATAATCGTGATGAGCTAAGTAACGGATTCGCTCTTCCGCTTGGTGACGTT
Organism: Negativicutes bacterium; assembly: GCA_009929485.1. Classification (GTDB taxonomy): domain Bacteria; phylum Bacillota; class Negativicutes; order Anaeromusales; family Anaeromusaceae; genus Anaeromusa. Next base: position 22,549 of record SAAJ01000045.1, on the reverse strand, counting down.
CCGTAATGTCGAGGAACATGCTGACGTAATACACCAGCGTATTGTTTTCATCTAAAACCTGGGCGATGGATAGCATTTGAGGATAAACTTCGCCGTTTTTACGACGGCTGACTACTTCGCCTTCCCAATGTCCCTGTTGGTGGATGGCTTGGAGCATATCCCGGTAAAAAGCGCTGTTTTGCTTACCTATAAGGAGCATCGTCTTTTTTTCACCAAGGACTTCCGCTAAAGTGTAACCCGATGTACGGATATAGGCGTCATTAGCAGAAATGATGCGGTGCTGTGCGTCGGTTACAACGATGGCAACCGGGCTGGTATCGAAAACCGTATGAGCCAGGCGTAAAGAAGCCTCTTCGCGGCGGCGCTCGGTAATGTCTTCGACAACAATCACCACGCCGCTGGCCTTTCCTTCGTGGTCTAAAAAAGCGCGGCTGGTGGAGCGATACCAGATCGTAGTTCCGTTTGGGAGCTGATGGCTGCGTTCGGCGAAGACCGGCTGCCGGGGGTGACGTAAGGCTTGGTTAAAATTACGTTTGCTTTCTTCGCGCGTGCTTGGGTCTAAGTAGAGACAGTAATCAGTACCCAGCACTTCAGCAGGTGATCTTTGAAATAAATCGGCGACGCATTGGTTGGCATAGAGAATATTGCGCTGAGAGTCCAGCAATAAGAGGGATAGGCCGGAGCTGTCATAAATAGCTCGTAACAAAGATTCCTGGCATGAAAGCTTTTCATTGGCGCTATGGGCGTTGTCGAGCGCTTTGGTTAGGCGCAGATGCTCTCGCAGCAGAAAAAAACTAAGTAATGCTAAAAGCAAAGTAAGCAAAATGCTTGCAAAGAGCAGCCCGTCATCATTGTAAATATAAGCTAAAGTTAAGGCGAAAAGGAAAATGAAAAAAAGAACGAGGAAAAGAGATTTGCGTCTAAAAGGTTTGGCAGAATAGTGCATAGAAAAGCTCCTTTCCGGCGGCAATTACGATGACTTTATACTATATGTTCCGGATTTATCGAAAAAAACCTTCCAGCAACATAAAGTGGACACGGATCTTTGTAAAAATAATTCGACCTAGAAGTTGACAAAAATGATAGTTCGTGGAATAATATGAATCAATATGATAAACCTATGAGCAAGAAGAGTAAGAATCATTGGTTGTACTCAGAGAGTCGCTAGCTGGTGAGAATGCGATTGCAAAGGTGATTCCGAATGGACTTGCGAGGGAGGCCCGAAATCGAAAGAGAGTAGGCGTCTACGGGGGCCCTGCCCGTTAGCAGTTGGGTGCATATGTTAGTATGCAAAACGAGAGGACGATTTATCGTCAATTTGGGTGGTACCGCAGAAGCTTAGAGCTTTTGTCCCTTTTTAGGGGACAAAGGCTCTTTTATTTTTTGCCGATTATGATGTAAAAGGAGAATGAAGAAAATGAGTAAAGGAAGATTTGGGCTTCATGGAGGACAATATGTGCCGGAGACGCTGATGAGTGCAGTGTTGGAACTGGAGAAAGCCTATAAGCGCTACAAGGAAGATCCGGAGTTTGTCGCTGAGCTGACGGAACTTCTTAACGACTATGCCGGACGTCCGTCGCGCCTGTATTACGCCGCTAAGATGACTCGGGATTTAGGGGGCGCTAAGATTTATCTTAAGCGAGAAGATTTGAATCACACAGGGTCTCATAAAATTAATAATGTGTTGGGACAGGTTCTTTTAGCCAAGCGCATGGGAAAAAAACGGGTTATTGCCGAAACCGGCGCTGGCCAGCATGGCGTGGCGACAGCCACCGCGGCAGCCTTGATGGGTCTGGACTGTGAAATTTACATGGGTAAGGAAGATACCGAACGGCAGGTGCTTAATGTATACCGGATGGAACTTTTAGGAGCTAAAGTTCATGAGGTAACAAGCGGTACGCAGACCTTGAAAGACGCTGTCAATGAAACGCTGCGGGAATGGACAAACCGGGTGGATGATACGCACTATGTAATGGGATCGGTTATGGGACCGCATCCGTTTCCGACCATTGTGCGGGACTTTCAAAGCGTCATCGGTCGCGAGGTCAAGGCGCAGATGATGGAAAAGGAAGGCAAACTTCCTGATGCCGTGCTGGCTTGCGTGGGCGGCGGCAGCAATGCGATGGGTTTGTTTTATGATTTTATCGAAGACAAGGATGTGCGTTTGATCGGCTGTGAAGCTGCCGGGCGGGGCGTGGATACTGCGGAAACCGCAGCAACTATGGCAACCGGGTCTGTCGGCATTTTCCACGGGATGAAATCATATTTCTGCCAGGACGAGTATGGGCAGATTGCGCCGGTCTATTCGATTTCCGCTGGTCTTGATTATCCCGGCGTAGGGCCGGAACATTCCCATCTGCGTGATTTGGGACGGGCGGAATATGTGCCGGTGACCGACGATGAAGCAGTGGAAGCCTTTGAATATCTGTCTCGCACGGAAGGCGTCATTCCGGCGATTGAGAGCTCCCACGCCGTAGCGTACGCCATGAAGCTGGCGCCTACGCTGGCTAAAGACAAGACATTGGTTATTTGCCTTTCCGGACGGGGCGACAAAGATGTGGCCGCCATTGCACGCTATAAGGGGGTAGAAATTTATGAATAAGTTATCTCAGGCCTTTGCCAAGGGAAAAGCCTTTATTCCTTTCGTCACCGCAGGCGATCCGTCGCTAGAGGTGACGGAACAGCTCGTGCTGCAGATGGCGGCTGCTGGAGCCGATTTAATTGAGCTGGGGATTCCTTTTTCCGATCCCGTCGCCGAAGGGCCGGTTATTCAAGAGGCTGATATCCGCGCTTTGGCGGCAGGCACGACGACGGATAAGATTTTTGAGATGGTAGGGAGAATTCGCAAAACCTGCCAGGTGCCCATGGCTTTCATGACCTATATCAACCCCATTTTTACGTATGGCGCAGCGCGATTTTTGCAAAATTGCCAGGCTGTCGGCATTGATGCGCTGATTGTCCCGGATATGCCGTATGAAGAAAAGCAGGAGCTGCTGCCGTTTTGCCAAGAACACGATGTGCGCTTGATTTCCATGATTGCGCCAACCTCCAACCAGCGTATCCAGACTATCGCCAGTGAAGCCGAAGGTTTTTTGTATTGCGTATCCTCTATGGGCGTGACCGGGATGCGTCAGGAGTTGGGGAATCATGTAGCGGCGATGATTCAGACGGCCAAGGAAGCAAAAGAGATTCCCTGTGCGATTGGGTTCGGCATTTCTACGCCCCAGCAGGCTGCCGCGATGGCTGCCATATCGGACGGCGCGATTGTGGGCAGCGCTATTGTGAAAATCGTAGCCCAGCATGGCCAAGAGTGCGTACCACATGTGGCAAAGTATGTGCGTGAAATGGTGCAAGCGGTAAAAGCAGTACAATAAAAGAATAAGAAAATCGGTGCAAGCGGCGTTTGGATACAATTCCAAGCGCCGCTTTCTTCATGGTGAATCTCTTGCACATGTCAAAGGTTGCTAGTAACATAGAAAATAAACACATTGCTGCGAGGAGAATGCATATGGGACGGCTGGAAAAAGACTTTTTGGGAGAACGGGAACTGCCGGAAGACGCGTACTATGGCATTCATACGCTACGAGCCATGGAAAACTTCGCCGTATCTGGCGAAAAAGTGCATCCGGAGCTGATTTGCGCGCTTGGTGTCGTGAAACAGGCGGCTGCGGAAAGCAATATGAAGCTGGGGCGGCTTGACGAACGGCTGGGACAGGCTATCTTTCAAGCGGCTGGCGAGGTAGCTTCAGGGCAATGGCAGGAATTCTTTTTGGTGGATGCCTTTCAAGGAGGCGCAGGAACGTCTACCAATATGAATGCAAACGAAGTTATTGCTAATAGGGCCATTGAAATTTTAGGCGGCGTTAAAGGAGACTATAGCCTGGTTCATCCTTTGGACCATGTGAATATGTCACAATCGACGAATGACGTCTATCCTACAGCGCTGCGTATTGCGGCCATCAGGCTGCTTTTACCGTTGGCGGAAGCTTGCGCCAATCTGCAAGGGGCTTTGCAGCGCAAGGAAGAAGAATTTGCCGGTATCCTTAAACTAGGGCGCACAGAGATGCAGGATGCCGTGCCGATTACCGTTGGTCAATCTTTTTCCGCGTGGGCGGAAGCAATCAGCCGCGACCGCTGGCGTCTTTATAAAGTAGAAGAGCGCCTGCGCAAGGTCAATCTTGGCGGTACGGCGGTAGGGACTGGTTTGAATGCCCCTCGCAAGTACATTTATATGGTGATTGAACGGTTGCGCAGCTTGAGCGGCTTGGGACTGGCGCGGGATGAAAACGGCGTGGACGGAACCCAAAACGCCGATGTTTTTGCGGAAGTGTCAGGTTTACTTAAAGCTTGCGCTGTCACGCTCCAGAAAATTAGCGGCGATTTGCGTTTGCTCTCGTCAGAGCCTTTTGGCGAGCTGCGCTTGCCGCAGCTCCAAGCTGGTTCATCCATTATGCCTGGTAAGGTCAATCCGGTGATGCCAGAAATGATTTCGCAGATTTCTTATCAGGTAATGGCGCGGGATTTGGCCATTACCTTGGCTGCGCAAAGCGGGCAGTTGGAATTGAACGCCTTTTATCCTCTGATTGCCGCTAATCTGTTGCCAGCTTTGGAAAGTCTGGCTAAGGGGATGAATTTGTTTGCGGAAAAATGCATTGAGGGCATTGAAGCGGTTCCGGAAGCCTGCCGAAGACATTTGGAAAAAAGTACGGCTGTAGCTACCGTGTTAGCGCCGCTCGTAGGCTATGAAAAGGCGGCTGCCTTGGCTCAAGAGTCGCGGCGCAGCGGGCGGCAAGTATTGGAACTTTTGTTGGAGCAAAAACTGCTGAGCGAAGAGGAAATGGAACGTTGGCTGCAAGCCAGGCATCTTACCCATGCCGGTATTGTGGGCGAAGAAATCAAAGCATAGGAGACGCTGGCTATGAATACAACTCCCCGAGGCAACCGGTTGCATATTGCGCTTTTTGGGCGACGAAATGCCGGAAAATCAAGTTTAATCAACGCTTTGACCAACCAGGAATTGGCGATTGTTTCGGAATTTGCCGGGACGACGACAGATCCTGTGTATAAGTCTATGGAAATTTTGCCGTTAGGCCCGGTGGTCGTTATTGACACGGCTGGCCTGGACGATACTGGTGAACTGGGAGAACTGCGAGTGGCAAAGTCATTGGAAGTTTTGGCGAAAACGGATTTGGCGTTAATTGTCATGGATGCAGAAAATGGCTGCGGGGAGCCGGAGCAAGAGATTGCCGCTCTTTGCGCAGAGAAAAAAATTCCGGTGATTGCGGTGATCAATAAACAAGATCAAGCAAAGGCTGCGCCAGAACAGCTGGCGGCTTGGCAAGGGGCTTTACAGGCGGCGGAGATGGTTTCCGTGAGCGCCTTGCAGCGAAAAGGCATCGGTGATTTAAAGATTGCCATGGTGAAAACAGCGCCTCTTCTTTTTGAACAGCCGACGATTGTAGGCGATTTACTGCAGCCAGGCGATACGGCGGTGTTGGTGACGCCTATTGATTTGGCGGCGCCTAAAGGCAGGCTGATTTTGCCGCAGGTCCAAGTCATTCGGGATATTTTGGATTCCGACGCTATGGCATACGTAGTCAAGGAAAGGGAGCTTAAAGAATGTCTGGGGAATTTGAGAAACAAACCTCGTATCGTTATTACGGATTCGCAGGCTTTCTTAAAGGCTGACGCCGATACGCCGCCTGATGTATTGCTGACGTCTTTTTCCATTCTCTTTGCTCGCTATAAAGGGGATTTGGAAACCCTGGTAAAGGGGGCCAAGGCCTTGTTGGCCTTAAAGCCTGGAGACCGTGTTTTGATGAGCGAAGGCTGTACGCATCATCGCGTGGAAGACGATATCGGAACGGTGAAAATTCCTCGCTGGATCCGGCAGTATGTTGGGGGCGAGCTTGAATTCTCCTGGTCCAGCGGTACAACGCTGCCGACAGACTTGTCTTCCTATCAGGTCGTTGTTCACTGCGGCGCTTGCATGCTGAATCGACGGGATATGTTGGCGCGTATGATGGCTGCGCAGCAGCAAGGGGTGCCGATCGTCAACTATGGTGTGGCTATTGCGGCGCTGCAGGGGATTTTGCCGCGGGCGCTTTCGCCGTTTCCGCAGCTAGCGGATTTGTTGTAATTGTATTAGGCAGGCGGCTTTTATCTTTGCGGCAGTATTGCGTGAATAAGAAAGGGGTGAAACTTTGCATAGCGGAAAAGGGAAGCTAAAAAAAGTAGCAGTTTTTCTTTTGTTTTGTATTTTCATGGGCGTGACGGCCGAGGGCTTGGGAGAAACAGCGGCGGGGTCAAAGGAGTCTGTATCTCAAGAAGTGCAAGTGGAAGCGTTGTTGCACGGGATGACCTTGGAAGAAAAAGTGGGTCAGTTGCTATTTGTCGGCATTGCGGGCCCAGAGGCGGATGCGGAGGCCTTGGCCCAACTGCGGGAATTGCATGCTGGAGGCGTTGTTTTATTTGATCGCAACATGCAAAATCCCACCCAAGTGAAGGCTCTTATTGGCGCTTTGCAAAAACAGACGTTATCGCAAGCGCCGCGACTTCCTCTCTTTGTTAGTGTAGATCAAGAAGGCGGACGAGTGCTGCGCATGAGAGAACAGGTGCTGCCGCTGCCGTCTCAGGCGGAATTAGGCTTGCAAGGCAGCGCTGAGCAGGTGGAAGAATGGGCGGCGAAAAATGCGCGTGAACTTATATACCTGGGCTTTAATGTAAACTTTGCGCCTGTAGTAGATATCGGTCTGGGGGCGGAACGTTCTTTTGCCAATGAAGCGGCGGAGGTGACTCGTTTGGCGCGGGCTTCTGTATTGGGCTACCGCAAAGAAGGCATGCTCTGCACGTTGAAGCATTTTCCCGGCATAGGTAAGGCCCCCAAGGATCCGCACCAGGAGATTTCCGATATTACCGCAGAGCGGGATGTGCTGGAACAGGAGGACTTAGCTCCTTTTCGAAATTTGATCAATGAATTTGACATACAGCCGCCGCTGATTATGGTCTCTCATCTGCGGTATCCGGCGTATGATGCCGAGAATCCAGCTTGCGTTTCGGAAGTTTTGCTTAAAGGAGTGTTACGCAAGCAGCTGGGTTTTGAGGGGCTGGTTGTGACGGATGATCTAGAAATGGGCGCCATGACGTCTCTTTATTCCTTTCATGATATGGGGGTGATGGCTGTGGCGGCAGGAGCGGATGCACTTCTGGTTTGTCACAATGCGGAGAGCCAGAAACAGGTATACGCAGGAATCTTGGAAGCCGTCCAAGAAGGCCGTTTGCCGGCTGATCGCTTGGATGAAGCGGTACGGCGCGTTTTGCGGACAAAACTGTTTTTGCCGCCCATACAGGAATAGCCGCTCGCGCTGCTAAGGGGATTGTCGTCTTCTCGTTTAGGAACGAGAGTGATATAATGGCAACGTAACTATATTTTTAGGGAATTGTAAGTGCGTGTTCCTTGGTTCTCTAAGAGAAAGAAGTGCCGCCGTATGAATAATGTATATGCTCAAGTTCAGGCTTTTTATGATGAAGCGCCGCATTTAACTCCGTTATCGCAGGAATGTGTAGATGGTTTTTTACGCCAGTTGGCCTGGCAAGGGAAAAATGCCGCCGAGTTGATGGAACAATGGCAAAATGTGCGTCGCTTGCTGTTATACATGATGTTTGCAGATATTGTGTTTTTTGAAGACCTGCGGGCGGTTCAGATCAGCTTGGCAGTAGAATGGCTGGCTGTGCAGGAAGAAGAGTTCAAACTGAAATTGTCTTTTGTACGACCCTTTTTGAATACGTTGCGTGATTTGGCCGATTATCTGGAAGGCAAAAAATATATTGATGGAGCGCCAGGCGTTCGGGAAGCGGCGCAACGCATGGTAGAAGGAGGACGCCTGCATTTGCTGGAATTGCCTGCAGTGGGTTTTGCGGAAGCGAAAGGCCTGGATATTGTTGAAGTCGTGCGGCGTAACCAGCAGCAGTTTGGTCTGGCGGAAACAGCTCAGCGCGTCGCTGATTTGTTGGAGCGCGCCTATACTCGTATGAGCGGCTATTTCCAAAACACAGTGTTTCAAGAAGACATCAACCGAGCAGTGTTTTTGTATGGAGGCGAATCTATGCTGGCGCCGGAAGAGGGGCCGCAGCGCGATGCTTTTTGGACTTCTTTTTGGGATTTTTTTCTTTTTGACTATCATTTGCTGCGGAATGACAGGCAGCCGATTCGTCATTTTTTAATCCATAATGAAGCGAACTTGTCGGCGGAAGAAGCGGCTTTGTTGGAGGATATGGCGCAATCGCAGTTTACCGTCTTTTATGTACAGCGAGTGTTGGATGCGGAAACAGTAGAATGCATTGATTTATTGAGAGGAACGGCGTTTAATATGCCGATGCCAGGTTTTGGCTTGGATTGGAAGGGGTTTCTGTTCTTAGGACATGTACGGACCGGAGCAGCGTCAATGGCCAATTATGTTTGCCATTTCACCTCGTATGAAACAAGCCGCGCCTTGCAGCGCCGCATTCAAACCGAGGTGCATCGCATGCAGGTTTGGTTTTCTTGTCAGAGCGGAGCTGGCTCTATGGATGACTTCCTATGCCGCCATGCGGCGGCAGTGCGCCAATTGGTTATGCAGATGGCGCATGGGGAGCGTTTTCAGGTGCTGCCGGAACTGGTGGAACATGAAAAGCCTCCGGTTGCAGCGGAGACAGAAGAGTTGTCGCCTGTCGTGGAAATTGTGAAGGAAGTGGCCCCTGTTTTTGGCTTGTCGCATTATGACGTACAGATGCTAGAAACAATGTGGCGACATTACTGCGCCGTACAGGGGCGTCCTCGCTTTCGCCGCCCTGAAAGCTGGGGAGGCGCGTTGCTCTTGGCGTATGGCGGCATCAACGATTTAGATCATATTCAGGCGGGAATTGCTAGTGATTTCTTGGATGTGTCCCATACATTGCTGAAAAAAAATTATGAACAGTTATGCCGCAGCCTGGAACTTACTGCTTATGATGTGCGCTATCTCAATGAACAGGGGTTAGTATCTGTGGTATCAGGCGAGGCCTGGGAACAGGATTAGGAGGATGTGCTGTGACGGTATGCGAATTTTGCGGAGCCCCTAAAGAAGACATAAATAAGCCTTGCCCGCAGTGCGGGCAAGGCGATGTGCGCGTATTGAGCCGCCAAGAGCGACGATCTTTTTCAGGAGAAACCATTGAGATCGGCAATGACGGCGCCGCAAGAGAGGAGCGCCGTTCTTCCTACCAGCAAAGCCGGCCGTCTGGCGTGTATGTGAAGCAGATTCGGCTCTTTGGCGGCGGCTGGTGGTGGAAGGCGTTGTTGGCGGTGGTTGCATTGGGCGCAGTATTTATATTCTTGCTGCCGGTCTTTTTTGTTTTGGTCATCGCCTCTTTGTTAGGCTGGTTTTTTCTGCGGTTGCGCTAAGTTCTATTTCTTGGTTTCAACGGTAGGCTCATGGAGAAGCGCTTCTAGCGAAGGCGCTTCGGAGCGGAGCATGGAGAACATTTCGAGATCCAGATAGGTTCCCATATGGAAGACGGCTTGGCGCAATGTGCCTTCGTACTGGAAGCCGCAGCGTTCCGCGACGATGCGGCTTCCTTGGTTGCCTTTCAAGACATTCAACTGCAAGCGAGGCAGGGGGCGAGAAGCAAAGAGAAAGGCGATGAAAAGCTGCAGCGCTTCTGTCATATATCCTTTGCCGCGGTCTTCAGGACGGTACAGACGGTAGCCGACTTCCAGACCGGCCTGGTAGAGGAGGCCTTTGAAGTAATACAATTCCCCCAGCAGACGATCTGTTTGGGCGTCAATGATGAGCATGGTTCCGGCAGTGTCCTGCCAGAGTCCATGCTCATTAAATTTTTGCTTCAATTCGGTTTCCGTGTAAAGTTCAGCGGGCCAATAGCTGCCTTTGGCATTAATATCATTGCCCAGGCGCCAAAGCAGAGGCAGATCTTCTTCGCAAATGGGGCGCAAGGTGACGCGGTGTCCACGAAGCATGTGCATTACCTTCTTTCTTTTAGTAGTTGTTCTTTTAGTTGGTGATACCGCCGGGTATAGTAGGGGCCGTTTTGCGCTTCCCGATGGTCAAAGCCGTACGCGCGGCGGCTGATGGCCAGGACTGGAGGCGCTTGAATTCGTTTGGCTACGCCCATGCCGCTGTAAAGATTCCACCAGCGTTCTAGGTCGGCAATAAAAACGACAGGATCGCTGAAATGTGCTTTAAGTAATTCCGGAGGGCAGCCAAGTTGTTCGGCCAGCGTATTATCACTGTACCAAGTCAATACGTCTTCCGGCGTGGCGCGTTGCCAACGTTCCATAAAAGCGTGAAACAAGCGGTCATGATAGGGATAAATAAGAGGGTCGCCTTTGCCTTCATCTACGTTTTGCGCCGCAGATAGCTCGGCGCTGGGAACCAGGTCAATGGTGGCTTGGGGGATGACTTCGCGTTGATAGACGCAGTCATTGAGGAAACGGGCGGCATCATACACTTGGTATTTCCACAAATCGCCTAGTACGGCGAGAAACCCGGCCTGATCGCCGTACAGCGTCGAGTAGCCGACGGTAAGTTCGCTCTTATTGGCGTTGCAAGTAAAACCGCCTCCCCAGGCGGCCGCGGCAGCAGCCAAGATGCGGCTGGAACGGTCGCGGGCTTGGATGTTTTCCTGGACAAAGGAAGAAGGAGTCAGATCCGGCAAGGGTAGCGGGCTGTCTGGACAGCGGAGCGAACTGAACTGCCGCATTGTCAGTTCTAAGGAGTCCTGCACTGGTACAACGGCGTAATAGCAGCCTAGACGCTGCGCCAATTGGGCGGCCAAATCCTTGGTGGTAGCCGAATTGAAGCGGCTGGGCATGTTGATGAGAAACAATTGCTCCGGTTCCAGTACAGAACGGTATAGAGCGGCAGAGACAGCGGAGTCGATACCGCCGGAAGCGCCGATGACCACGCGGGAAATACCGGTTTGCTGCAGGAATTGGCGAATACCATAGCGCAAAGCCTGTACAATCGTGCCTGTGTCGTCGGGCGTCATGGCAGGAAATTGAGCAGGCAGATTTTCTAAAGAAATGATATGCAGGCCCACTTCAAAAGCAGGCGCGCTATAACGAAGGCGGCCCTGGGCGTCATAAAGGCTGCTGTTGCCGTCAAAAGTATACACTGTTTTACCGTTGTTTTGCAGGCCTACTTGGTTGAGGTAGAGGAGCGGCGCTTCATACTTGGCTGCCTGAGCGCCAAAAACGCGGTGACGCTTGTTGTTTTTGCCTAAGGTGAAGGGAGAACTGGAAATGTTGACGATAAGATCCAGTTTGCCGCAGCGCTGCTGCAGTTGCAAGGGCTGGACAGCATAGTCTGCGTCCCAGCCGTCTTCGCAGATGAGGCAGGCGGTATTAAAAACTCGATCGCCGATAGGCAGTGAAAGCGGTTGCGCCAATTGTGCTAAAGGCAGGCCGCTTTCTTCCGCTAACTGCCGGAGACTGAAGAAATGACGGCTGTCATCGAACTCACGGTAATTAGGCAGCAAGGTTTTAATGACAAAGGGGTAGGGGGAATGCGGCGGAGCTATCAGGCGGCCGTCTCTGGCCGCAAAAAGAGCGTTGTATTTGCGTGGTCGTCCGTCTTCGTTGCGACGCTGCCAATCAATAGCTACGTTGCCAAAAACAACAGTAATATCCTGGCTTGCGGCGATGATTTCGGCGCCGCAAGCTTCGCAGTCGCGGAGAAAGGCAGACTGCTCCCAGACATCTCCCAGTAGATAGCCTGGGAGCGACATTTCCGGAAATACAATTAGCTCTGCACCTTTCTGACGGGCTTCGTCAATAAGCTGCAGCATACAAGCGAGGTTTTCAGCCGGATGTCCCGGGCGAACTTGCATTTGCGCAAGGGCGATAATAGGCACGTAAGCAGGCTCCTTTCCGTTCTAACATAGCCTATAAATTTCGCTGTCGCGGAAAGATGTCCTGCCGATTCGCTATAAGGAACGACTTTTCTTTTGAGAAAGGCAGGAATTTTAAGTAGAATTGTATAAGTATATGCGAAAGCAATTACTGCAAGGAGGTCAGAGTATGACTGAAAAGACAAGCGTGATGGCTGTGATTTTGGAAAATCGAGTGGAAACGGCGACAAAGGTACAGGAAGTGCTGACTCATTTTGGGTGTCATATTCGAACTCGTTTGGGGCTGCATCAAGCATCTGCGGATGTATGCAGCAATCAAGGCTTGATTTTGCTGCAATTATTTGGCGACGATGCGGTTGTGCAGCAGCTAACCCAGGATTTGCTGCAAATTCCGACGGTAAAGGTAAATTCAATGGAGCTGGATTTATAGAAAAAGCGCTTTTGGAAAACGGAAGGCAGCAGCGCGGATTTCTGTGTTGCTGCTTTTTTGTGATGAAAAGAGAGCCATACTGTATGGAGAGAAGTAAGTAGATGAAACAAAAAAAGACGAATGCCGTCCGGCTGCTGGAGCAGCAGCATATTTCTTATGACTTGAAGCCGTATGAGGTGGATGAAAACGATTTGAGCGCTCCTTCTGTAGCGGCTAAAGTGGGTATGGAGCCCCAACAGGTCTTTAAGACCTTGGTGGCGCGAGGCGATAAACATGGCGTCCTATTAGCCTGCATTGCCGCGAATGCGGAGCTGGACTTAAAAGCGCTGGCCCAGGCCAGCGGCAATAAACGGGTGGAAATGGTTCCTTTAAAAGAAGTACAGGGTTTGACAGGCTATATACGCGGCGGTGTTTCGCCGGTGGGAACGAAGAAAAGCTATCCGGTATATTTAGATGAAACCGCAGTGGCGCAAGAGCAAATTGCCATCAGCGCCGGTGTGCGCGGCTGCCAGATGATTTTAGCGCCGCAGGATTTGATTTTGGCAACCAAGGCGGCGGTATGCCGCATTGCAACGGAGAGTTGAGCGCGGAGGAACTATGAAGATAAAAATTGACAAAACGATTGGCGAGCGTTTACCGCACTGCCAATTGGGCTATTTGACACTGAATGGCGTTCGCGTCAAGGGAACGCCTCCTGCGCTGAGTCGGGAGATTACACAGCTGCAGGCGGAAATGGCGGAGCGATACCAGATGAATGTGCTGCCTCAAGTGCCTAAAATCATGGCGGTACGCAATATGTATAAAAAGCTGTCTGTGGATCCTTCGCGTTACAGACCCGCCTCGGAGGCTTTGGTACGGCGGGTGCTGCAGAACCGGGCGTTGTATTTTGTGAATAGTGCGGTGGATGTGAATAATTTTTGCTCGCTAAAATATTTGCTGCCTTTTGGTTTGTATGATCTAGATAAGGTGGCGGGCGATTGCGTCACCTATCAGATTGTCGGCGAAGGAGCGTATACCAATATTGCGGGCCATACGATTCAAGCCGGGCAAAGGCCTTATTTGTGCGACGCTGGAGAGATCTTTGGCAACCCAAGCAGTGACAGCCGGAGAACGGCTGTTACCTTAAGCAGTGAACGGCTGCTTTGCGTTATTTATGCCGATGAAGAAGAAAGCAAAGAAGAATTATCAACTATGCTTGATTTTACGGCGGAAATGCTGATGAGGTATAATGGAGGCATACTGGTAGAAAAAGGTATTGCCGCTGTTGAATAGAGGCGGATATTGCCGGATGCAGGAAAATAGAGGAGGAAGACAATTTATGTTGTATCAGAGCACACGGAATGCGGACATCCGGGTTACATCCGCGGAGGCGATTTGCCAAGGCTTGGCCAATGATGGGGGCTTGTTTGTACCTGAGAGACTGCCGGCACTAGGGCCTGACGAGTTGCGGGCTTTGCAGGATGCATCGTATGAGGAAAGGGCTAAAGCGGTATTAGGCTGCTTTTTGACTGATTTTAGCGAAGCGGAGCTGCAGGACATCGTGACCCGCGCCTATGGGCAGGGACAATTTTCCCACAGCGATATTGCGCCAGTTGTGAAAGTGGCGGAGAAAAAAGCCGTTCTTGAGCTATGGCACGGACCGACAAGCGCTTTTAAAGATATGGCATTGCAATTACTGCCGCATTTGGTTACTACATCTTTGAAAAAGACAAAGATAACTGATACAGTGGCGATTTTAGTGGCAACGTCCGGTGACACCGGCAAGGCGGCCCTAGAGGGCTTTAAAGATGTGCCGAATACGGCTATGATTGTTTTTTATCCCCAAGGCGGTGTAAGTGAAGTGCAGCGCCTGCAAATGGTCACGCAAGAAGGCGGCAATGTGGATGTGGTCGCCGTGGAAGGAAACTTTGACGATGCGCAACGCGGCGTTAAAGAAATTTTTGGCAACAAAGAAGCGGCAGCCAAATTAGCTGAGGCGGGAATTCGTCTGTCTTCGGCTAATTCCATTAATTGGGGGCGTTTGGTGCCGCAAGTAGTATATTATGTGAGCGCCTACCTGGATATGGTAAAACAGGGCAGCGTAGAGTTTGGCGAAGAAATCAATGTGGTTGTGCCGACAGGCAATTTCGGCAATATTTTGGCCGCGTATTATGCACGATTGATGGGAGTGCCGCTGGGCAAGCTGATTTGCGCTTCCAACAATAATAATGTACTGACTGAGTTTTTGCGGGAAGGCCGCTATGACCGGCGGCGTCCGTTTCACAAAACCATTTCGCCGTCCATGGACATCTTGGTATCCAGTAATTTGGAACGACTGCTATACCATGTGTCAGGGCAGGATACGGCGGCGGTTGCAGCGTGGATGAAGTCGCTTCAAGAAGAGGGGCTGTATGATGTTCATGGGGCAGCTTGGGATGGCATTCGCGATGTGTTCTGGGCGGATTGGGTGGATGATGCGGTCACGCAGGACACGATAAAAACGGTATATGCCCAGCATAGCTATGTGCTGGATCCCCATTCGGCCGTTGCCTGGAAGGTGGCGGAGCGCTATCAGGAGGAAACTGGCGACAATCGCGTGCTCTTGGTCGTCTCCACTGCCAGCCCCTTTAAGTTCAATTCCAGCGTGCTGGAGGCGTTGGCGCCAGAGACGTTGCGCGGCGCAGCTGATGAGTTTTCTTTACTGGAGGCGTTGGCGGCGAAAACCGGCCTTGCAATTCCAGAAGGACTTGCGTCTTTGCGTACCAAGAATGTCCGGCATTCTCTGGAATGTCCGGCAGCAGACATGGAAAGCATGGTCTATAAGCTGCTAATAAAATAAGTTTTTCTTACAAAAAAGTAAAAATAAAAGGTGTTTTATGTATTTTTGCCGAATGGATATAGTGTTCTAAAAATGTTTTCTCGCGAAATAGGGAGTAAACAAGGCGTAACACTATATTGAAGAGGCAGGTGTTAAAAGATGAAACACAGTGTGGAAGTTTTACAGGTGGCAGGGTGTGTGCAGCGTAATTTGGCTCCGGCAGCTCTTGTGGAAGAAGCCATCCGCCGAGGTGAGGGAGTTTTGGCGGCGAGTGGGGCTTTGAGCGTGACTACCGGCAAATATACGGGACGGTCTCCTCAGGATAAATTTGTGGTGGATTGCCCGGAAGTACATGAGAAAATTGACTGGGAAAACAACGCCGCTTTTTCGCCGGAAGCGTTTGAGCGTTTGTATCAGCGCATGCTAGCGTATATTCAAGGAAGAGACGTCTATGTGTTCGACGGTTTTGCCGGCGCTGACACAGAACACCATTTAGCAGTACAGTTCATTAATGAGCGGGCGTGGCAGAATCTTTTCGTACACCAGCTTTTTATAAGGCCGGAAGAAGGGGCGCCTGAGGTAGAACCTGACTTTACGGTGCTTTGCCTTCCTGGTTTTCGGGCTATTCCTGCAATTGACGGGACCAATTCGGAAGCGTTTATTGTTGTTAATTTACATGAAAACGTAGTTTTGATTGGCGGCACTCATTATGCAGGGGAAATGAAAAAAGCCATTTTTTCGGTTATGAACTTCTGGCTGCCGCAAAAAGGCATTTTATCGATGCATTGTTCAGCGAATGCCGGAGAAGACGGAAATACAGCGCTCTTTTTTGGTTTGAGCGGTACCGGCAAGACCACTCTTTCCGCGGATCCCCATCGGCAATTGATTGGCGATGACGAGCATGCGTGGGGTGAAAAGGGCATCTTTAATATTGAAGGCGGCTGCTATGCAAAATGCATTCATTTAACACCCGAAAGCGAGCCGGAAATATGGGGGGCCATTCGTTTCGGCAGTGTGGTGGAGAATGTAAAACTAGACACCCAGACCCATTTGCCGGATTATGATGATTCTTCACTGACGGAAAATACTCGTACCGCCTATCCGGTCGATTATATTCCTAATGCGCTGATTCCCGGCGTGGCGGGTCATCCGAACACGGTTGTTTTTTTGACGGCAGACGCGTTCGGCGTATTGCCTCCTATTTCTCGCCTGACCAAGGAACAGGCTATGTACCATTTTCTGTCTGGCTATACAAGCAAGCTGGCTGGAACGGAACGGGGGATTAAGGAGCCGCAGGCTACTTTTTCCACCTGCTTTGGCTCTCCGTTTTTGCCATTGTCTCCCTTGGTATATGCCAAGCTTTTAGGCGAGAAGCTGGAGCAGCATCAGACGCGGGTGTATCTGATTAATACCGGTTGGTCCGGCGGCCCTTATGGCGTAGGAAGCCGCATCAAGCTGGCTTATACGAGGGCTATGGTTTCGGCGGCCCTGTCCGGAACCTTAGACGAAGTGGAATTTAAGGCAGATCCTATTTTCCATCTAGCGACCCCGCTTTCCTGTCCTGGCGTCCCGGAGTCTGTGCTGGACCCCAGAAAAACTTGGCAACATGCTGCTGATTACGACAAACAGGCTCGCCGGTTGGCAGAGCGTTTTCAGGATAACTTCCACAAGTTTTCCGGCGCGATGCCGGCGGAAATTATTGCCGCAGGGCCTACTTTGTAAGCGTCAGGCATATGGATCGCAAGATCATACGAAAAGAGCAGTCTCCTTCGAGGCTGCTCTTTCTCAATTTTAGAATTCTTAAATTCGTGCTTTTTGCTTCCGAACCTCATGCCCTCCTTCGAGCCTTCCGGTTCCCCGATTCTCCTGTTTAATCCTTTGCAACCCTGTGTTTAAGGCTGTTGGCTTAAAAGTTGTTCCAATTCAGCCAGGCGAGAAGAGAACTGGGCCATGGTCACTTCTACAGGCTGAGGGGTGCTCATATCGACGCCAGCTTGGCGGAGAAGTTCTACGGGATGATCAGAGCCGCCGCTGTGCAAGAACTTCAGGTAACGCGTTTGCGCCTGAGGGTCGCCGCTGCTCAGACCGTGCGCCAGAGCCGTGGCG
The DNA here is from genome assembly GCA_009929485.1 of Negativicutes bacterium. Taxonomy (GTDB): domain Bacteria; phylum Bacillota; class Negativicutes; order Anaeromusales; family Anaeromusaceae; genus Anaeromusa. The sequence continues at coordinate 5,330 of SAAJ01000045.1, read as the reverse complement.
GCAGCGTAGCCTGTGGCGTATTGGTAAACATAGAAGGGACGGTAGAAATGGGGGATGCGGCCCCATTCGATATCTAAGCATTCGTCCAGAACCAGGTCGGGACCATAATATTGGCGGTTAAGGTCAAGCCAGAGTTTGGAAAGAGAATCGGCAGTCTGCGGCTGCCCTTGCTCCATCTGTTTGTGTACGGTGCGTTCAAATTCCGCAAACAAGGTCTGGCGGAAGACGGTAGCGCGCACTTGTTCTAAATACTGATGCAATAAAGCAATGCGTTCTTGGCGATCGGTGGTTTGCGCTAAAAGATAGTTGAGAAGTAATATTTCATTAGTAGTAGAGGCGACTTCTGCGCAGAAAATGGTGTATGCAGAAGTGGCATAGGGTTGCTGCTTTTGGCTGTAATAGCTGTGCATGGCGTGGCCCAGCTCATGGGTGAGCGTGGATACATCTTCGCTGCGTCCTTGATAATTTAGCAGAATGAAAGGATGTACGCCGTAGATTCCCCAAGAATAAGCGCCGCTTTGTTTGTTCTTTCCCTCTGGTACATCCAGCCAGCGCGAGGTAAAAGCTTGATCTAGTTGCTCCAGATAAGCCGGTCCCATGACGGTTAGGCTGCTTTTGACAAGCTGCTGCGCATCGGGATAACTGATTTTGCGCGGCGGCAAGGCGCCAACCGGGGCGTAGAGATCATACATGTGGATTTCTTCTAGCTCAAGAGCCTGTTTTTTTAGCTGCACGAAACGGTGCAGCGCCGGCAAATGTTCATGGATGGTCTCTATTAAGCCGTCATATACCGTTGCTGGAATGGCGTGCGGTGAAAGGGAAGCGTCCAAAGAAGAATCATAATGACGGGCTTTGGCGCTTAGTACATGGTTTTTGATCGTGCCGCTTAAGGTGCTGGCTAGCGTATTGCGGTAGGAACGATAGGTAGTGAACAACGCCTCGAAGGCTTCTTTGCGTACTTCTCGCTGGGGAGAACGAATAAGCGAATTGTAACGCGCTTCACTTAAAGGCAATTTTTCGCCAGAATCTGTCAAGGTTTCGGGAAAACGCATATCGGCGCGGGCCAGCATATTGAAAACCGTGGCTGGTGTTGCAAAGGATTCTTGGAAACGGGCCAGAAGTTCTTCTTCTTTTTGGCTGAGAACATGCGGCTTTTGTCGTTCCAGTTCACGCAGGTCGAAGGCATAAGGAGCCAAGCGAGCATCAGCCTGTATTTTTTTCTCCAGCATTCCTGCAGGCCATTCGAGAAGCTCCGGTTCGATGAAAGCGCTGGCGGCGCCGGCTTCGGCCAAGAGCGCTTCCATTTCGCTGGTCATGCTCTGATAACGGTTGTCTGCGTTATCGAGGTCTCTATGCAGGCGGGCGTAAGCATAAAGACGGCTGCTCTTTTGGCCGATTTCATCTTTGAGCTGCAATACTGCCGGCAGTGAATCGGCATGATCTTGCAAATGTCCTTTATAAGCGGTCAGCTTTGGCAAGAGGGACTTGAGGGCAGCGGCGTCCTGGCGCCAAGCGGCTTCGTCCGCGTAGATGTCGTTAAGGTTCCAGCGCCAGTCAGAGGAGACTGGTTCTGAGGCGGCGAGGGCGACCCCGTCGCTGTCTGCGGAAACGAAAAACAAGGAAGAGCCAAGTAAAAGAGAAGATACTAATTTCATTTTCATGAGTTCACTCCTTCAAAGGATAGTCTTCAAATTTCATTCTCTTCTTGCGGGGGAAAGTCCTGCTTAAAGGGAAGGTTTGCTCTATGTGCTGATTTGCGATACACTTCAGGGTGAGGTGAACGCAATGAAGGTCGTTTTAACAACGTTAAACGCAAAATATATTCATACATCATTAGGCCTGCGGTACTTGCGGGAGAGCAGCAAAGCATTGGGCCATGATGTAGTCTTCAAGGAATACTCCATTAATCAGGAGTTATTAACAATTGTGGGCGATATTTGCCGTGAGCGTCCAGATGTGGTGGCTCTTGGCTGTTATATTTGGAGTAGAACTTTAGTGGAGGAGTTAGTTGATAGCTTGAAGCAGGTTTTGCCGCAGTCGCAGATTGTATTGGGCGGACCGGAAGTAGGCTTTACGCCGCAAGAAGCCTTGGAGGCTATGCCGGGAGCGGACGCCGTTGTTTTAGGGGAAGGGGAAACGGTTTTGCCGCAGTGGCTGGAGGTTTGCGCTGGAAAGCGACAGGCGGAGACGGTAAACGGAGTTGCCTGGCGTAAGGAAGGAAGAATTGTCGTACAGGGCGGACCGCAAGCGCAAACGGACTTGGCGCAGCTTCCCTTTCCTTACCAGGAAGAAGAAATGGCTTCGCTCCAAGGGCGGATTCTGTACTACGAAACGACGCGAGGTTGTCCTTTTTCCTGCCAATACTGTCTTTCCAGCGCCCAGGACGGGGTGCGGTATTTGCCGTTGGCGCGCATAAAAGAAGAAGTTTTGTTCTTCTTGCGTCATGGCGTCAAGCAAATTAAGTTTGTAGACCGCACCTTTAATGCCCGCAAAGATCATTATCGGCCATTGTGGAGCTGGCTGGCTTCTTTGGAAGGGAACATTAACTTTCACTTTGAAATTGCCGCCGGTTTGCTGGAACAAGAAGATTTGGACTTTTTAGCTACCGTGCCAGTAGGACGATTTCAGCTAGAAATAGGCGTGCAATCTACCCATGAACCGACGTTGGAGGAAATTCAACGGCGGAATTACTGGGAAAAACTGCAGCAAGCCGTGGCGTTTTTACGCAGGCAAAATAACATGCATTTGCATTTGGATTTGATTGTAGGGCTTCCTTATGAAGGATGGGGAGAATTCCACCGCTCTTTTAATGAAGTCTTTGCCTTGCGGCCGCATATGCTGCAAATGGGTTTTTTGAAGATGCTGCCGGCGTCTGGCTTGCGGCAGCGAGCGGCAGCCTATCAATACCGGTTCTTGCAAAAGCCTCCTTATACGGTGTTGGCGAGTAATGCTATGTCGGCGGAAGAAATTCGCAAATTGCGCTTGGTGGAGGATATTGTAGAACATGTGTATAATGGAGGCCGTTTTCAACAGGCTCTGAACTATTTGCTCGCTTGTTGGCAGCAAGACGCTTTTGCCTGTTTTAGCAGTATTGCCGCATACTGGGATGAACAACGCCTGGATTTGGCAGCGATGGGAGTGCGCGGCTGGTATCGAAATTTGCTGGCCTACGCCCAGTGGCGCTGGGGAGAAGAAAAGCAAGGTGTATTGCGTGAGTGGCTGCGGCTGGATGCGCTTCTTAGCGATGGCGGGCAACAGCGGCCGCCGGAGTTGAATTGGAACGGATCCGAGTGGGAAGGAGAAAAACAGGCTTTTTGGCGTAATGAAGAAGCGGTACGGCGATATATTCCGGAGTATGCCTTTGGCAGCTGGCGGGAACTGAAACGAAAGTACCATTTAGAATTTCTCTTTTTTTCAGGGCCTGACGGGCGGATGGAACGGCTTAATTGGTTAGTTCGCTACGATCTTCCAGCGGGGAGCTCAGCCCAGGAGGTGCAATTGGATGCAGAATGAAGTGCCTTATCGCAGCTATTCGCAGTATCTAAAAGAACGTTATGGCGAGAAAGTATATAAGCTGCCCGTTAGTCTGCCTGTAACTTGTCCTAATCGCGATGGAACTTGCGGTAACGAAGGCTGCGTTTTTTGCGGTTCCATTGGTGCAGGGTATGAAAATTTACCAGCGGACTGGACGGTGACGCGGCAATTGGCGTCGAACCGAGAGCATATTTCCGGTAAATATAAAGCCAATAAGTTCATACCCTATTTTCAAAACTTCAGTAATACTTATTTGCCGCCGGAGGAGTTACGGCGCTATTTAGTAGAAGCATGCCAACCCGACGTGGTGGCCTTGGCTTTGGCGACCAGGCCGGATTGCGTCAGCGACGCGCATCTGGAAGTACTGCAGAATATTAAAGAAACATATAACGTAGACATCAGCGTAGAGCTGGGTTTGCAAACGGTGAACTATCATACCCTGGATAAAATTGGCCGAGGGCATTCGTTGGGAGAGTATTTAGATGCTGTTTGCCGGCTGCACCGCTTTGGTTTGGAGTGCTGCACTCATTTGATTTTGAATCTGCCCTGGGATGACCGGCGGGACGTGGTGGAGAATGCGAAGGTGTTATCAGCGCTGGGGGTGGAACAGGTAAAACTGCATGCTCTTTATATTGTTAAAGGGACGCAAATGGCTCGGTGGTATGAAGAAGGAAGCATTCAATTATGTTCTATGGAAGAATATATGGAACGGGTCATTTTATTTTTGCAATATCTGCATCCCGATATGGTAGTACAGCGTCTTCTGGGGCGGGCGCCGGAGAGTCACACCTTATTTAGTAATTGGCAGACCGGTTGGTGGAAGATTCGCGATGAGATTCATGCAACCATGAGGGAACGGGGGCTGCAGCAGGGGGATTGCTGCAATTATTTAAACGGGGCCGCCGTAACTAAGAAATTTGGAGTTTTTTGAAAAAACTTGCAGTTGCGTGAATTGATAAAGGCATTTACATTGCTGGAAAACCTTGTTAAAATCAAAAACGTTGTGATTTTACTTTTTTGATTTAATTCAAACGAGGTGTGAAAGAAGAAAATGGAAAAACTCGAATTGTTGGCTCGTATTCGCAAAGTCTCATCGCTGGTTCACAGTGCAGATCTGCACGAGTATTCTTTCAATGCACAAACCATTTCTCAATTGCGGCAAACGTTGGACGAACTGACTGAACAATACATCGAAACATACTGCTAAGCAACGCCGAAAATAAAAGGGGCTGGTTCTTTGGAACCGGCCTCTTTTATTTTTTTGCCGAGCCACTAATTGATTAATGGCGATGCACTCATTCAATCACTGGCTCTTACTGGTGCCGGGCACGGACGAGAAAGAAGGTACTATTTAACCAGTACTACATATCCCTTCCATCTTTCTCTTTGCCGTCGCCGGTTCTATTGTTCAATGTACTGTATGGCGTCTTCCTAAAGGACTGCGCTAGCGGTTTTGAAAATTCCTTGTAAAAAGGCGTTGACACGGTAAGAGCAAAGTGGTATTATAACACCTGTCGCCGCGAGAGGCCGGGCCGCAAAGCGCGAAAGCGAAAGAGCGAAACGGAATAAGCAAAGATAGATTGACAAGTGGGAATATTCATGTTAATCTATATAAGCACTCGAAAGGGCGCAGTGCTCCTTGAAAACTGAACGATGCAAACAAGCCAGATGTGCGAGGCAACCTTTGCCGCAAGGTAAAGGAAGTCATTTAAAATTTCTTTTTTAAACTAAGAGCTGACATCAGTTCTTCGATTTTATCGGAGAGTTTGATCCTGGCTCAGGACGAACGCTGGCGG
>SAAJ01000044.1 GCA_009929485.1 Negativicutes bacterium | reverse complement strand
GATGAGCCGACCACCTTTTTGGATGTGTGCCATCAGTTTGAGCTGCTGGATCTTCTGCGGCGTTTGAACGAGGAAGACAATCTGACGGTGGTGCTGGTGCTGCATGAAATCAACCATGCGCTGCGTTACGCCAAACGGGTGGCTGTCGTCAAAGACGGTCGTCTGGCGGCACTGGGATATCCCTGGGATGTGGTGACGCCGGAGCTTTTGCGGCAGGTCTTCCGCGTACAGGGCGAAGTAGTGGCGGACAGCGACGGACGCGCGGCGCTGCTCATGCAGGGGCTGGACAAAGAGAACAAACAGGAGTCGCGATGAGAACCGGAGGGTACGAAGGAGTGGCCGCGGTTTTTGACAAGAGCCGAATCCCACCGCCGCTGCGGCGGCACCTCCCTTTGACAAGGGAGGCAAGGTTTGTGCAGCAAGACTATCTTTGACGGCTTTGAAAGTCCCCCTTGTTAAAGGGGGATGGCTCGCAGGGCCAGGGGGATTGGCCAAAGCGTGTCAATCTCTTCGGTAAAATAGAGAGTAGATATAGGGCATGACTTTTACGTTTCGCATTTTGTAAAGTAGGAGACGATGGTTTAATGAACACTCCATCAAAGGAGAGGATTTTTTTGTCAGGCGAGGAAGAAGGCCGCAGGCATAGCAGAGCTATGGCGAGACTTTCTGACAATGGCTGGCGAAAAAAGAGCTACTTTGATGTGAGCTGTGAATAAACCAGCGCCTCCGTCAGGTAATGAAGGAGGATTTTCTTATTATGGCAGGTTGTTTTATTGGCATTGGCGTAGGTCCCGGGGATCCGAAATTATTGACCGTTCGGGCGGTAGAGTGCATTCAGGAGGCGGACGTAATTATTGCGCCTCGTTCGGAGAAAAAAGAAGACAGCCGGGCGCTGTTTATTGCGCAGAGCTATATCAAGGCGGAAACGCAGATTATCAAGATGGTATTTCCCATGGTCAACAGCAGCGAAGTGCAGCAGGAAGCCTGGAAGGAAAACCGCAAGGTGCTGCGCGAGCTGATGGAGCAGGGTAAAAAAGTAGTATTTCTTACCCTGGGCGATCCCATGTTTTACAGCACCTACATGTACGTATTCCAGGAATTGAAGGAAGCTGGCTATGAAGTGGAAAATGTTCCTGGCATCCCCGCTTTCTGCGGGATCAGCAACTTCTTGGGCTATCCGGTAGCCGAGGGAACTTCAGTGTTGACGATCATTCCGGCTACCATGGAAGAGGCGGAGCTAGACAAAACCTTGGCTACGGCGGACAATGTGGTCCTTATGAAAGCCTATAAGAACGTAGCTTCCTTGATCGGTAAACTGCGCACCGCAGGCTTTAGCGGCGTTTTGGTGAGCAACTACGGACTGCCGGATCAGAAGGTCAGCGAGTGGGAAGAAGTAGAGCGCGTTGGCGCGCCGTATCTTTCGACCATCCTGGCGCGCCGGGCGTAGAGAACAGAAAACATAAGAACGGCACACAGCGACGGCACGTGAAGTGCCTAGTGCCGGATGCGCCATGGATGGCGTAGCATCCGGTCTCCGCCAGAGAAGCCAGAAAAGCCAGAGAAAGCAAAGATTGACAAGAGCAGAATCCCTCTGCCGCTGCGGCGGCACCTCCCTTTGACAAGGGAGGCAAGGTTTGCGCAGCAGGGCTATCTTCGACGGCTCTGAAAGTCCCCGGATTTGCGTCATTGCGAACGGAGAGAAGCAATCTCCTGGCTCGAACAAGAAAAATGAAGAGCAGAGTAAACGGATACACTAATTCGCTTGCTCTGCTCTTTTTTTGCGTGCTTCTTTAACGTGCGTTTTCTTTATGAATAGTTAGTAGTAATTTTATATCATATATGATATAATTTAAGCAGGAAAGAGGAGAGCTTATGTGGTGCATTGAGTATTACGAAACAGAAAATGGTAAAATGCCTGCTTATGATTTTATTAATTCCTTGCCGACTAAGCTCAAAGCAAAGGCAGCGGTTGATCTTGGTCTATTGGAGGAGTTGGGGAGTCAAATTAAATTACCCTACTCACGCCCCATGAAAAATGGTTTGCACGAATTGCGGATCAATCAAGGCGGAGATGCCGCTAGAGTTTTCTACTTCTTTTTCGTTGGAGAGAAAATTATTTTGCTCAATGGCTTTTTGAAAAAGACTCATAAAACTCCTGCTGGCGAAATCGAAAAAGCGCTTAAATATAAAGCAGATTATGAGAGGAGATGTGTTTGATGAAATTCCGTGAGCATTTAAAAGAAATGATGGAAGATGAAGATTTCCGCAAAGAATATGAAACGTTGCAACCCCAATACGAGGTTGTTAAGCAAATTATCAGCGCGCGGGAGGAACTTCACATCACTCAGAAGGATCTGGCTGAACGTACTGGCATCCGGCAAAGTAACATTAGTCGCTTGGAGCGAGGAAATTATAATCCATCTGTCGAGTTTTTGAGGAAGATTGCAAAAGGGCTTGGCAAGGAATTGCATATTGAATTCCGTTGAGTGGAGCAAGCGGGAGAATCGAGAAGCGATGGGAATTGAGCAAGAGTCTCGGTGAGAACCGGCGACGGCGCTGGATGCGCCTGACGGCACGTGAAGTGCCTAATGCCGGCAATGCCACGGATGGCATAATTGCCGGTCTCCGCTGAAAATGTCATGGAGGGCGGCGGCCGAGGGGATACGACATCCTCTGATAAATTGGCGGAAAATCAAATGAAGAGCAGAGTAAACGGATACGTTAATTCGTTTGCTCTGCTCTTTTTTGAGTGCCCTCTCTGGTACCCTCCCGCGACTCCGATTCTCTTGTTTAGTGCTTTTTTTTGCGCCCCAAATACCCGTTTACGAACAAAACTCCCCTTTTACGGAATGTCGGTTGTTTTTTTCTATTTAAACGGGTATGGTAAAAGATGGAGTAGTTATTTTAGAAATATAGTTAGTGGTAGTTTTTATAGATAAAGGAGACCGTTTTATGCAACGGAAGTGGAAACGAAACTGGCGCAGGGACGCGCTGCGCAGGGTTTACGCGGGATTTTTGGCAGGGGCGCTGCTGCTGGGCGGCTATAGCACGGCGCTAGCTGCGCCGGAGGGCGGCACGGTTGCGGCGGGGAGCGCCGCGATCAGCCAGAACGGAGCGCTTACGACGATCAACCAGGGAAGCCAAAAGGCGATCATCAACTGGAACAGCTTTAACATCGCCAAAGGCGAGACGGTGCGCTTCAATCAGCCCGGGGCTGCGGCCATCGCCTTGAACCGCGTCACCGGCAACAACGCCAGCGCCATCTACGGCGCCTTGTCCGCCAACGGCCAGGTGTTCTTAGTCAACCCCAACGGCGTGCTTTTCGCCAAAGGGGCGCAGGTGAACGTAGGGGGCCTAGCGGCGTCGACGCTGGGGATTTCGGATACAAACTTTTTGAACGGCAATTATCAGTTCAGCGGCGACAGCGCTAAAAGTGTTGTTAACCAGGGCGAGTTGTCCGCCGCCGCTAAGGGCTACATAGCGCTTCTGGGGGCGAACGTCGCCAACGAAGGGGTCATTGTGGCCAAGGAAGGGACTGCCGCCCTTGCCGCAGGGAGCAAGGTGAATCTCGACTTTACCGGCGACGGTCTGCTGCAGCTGTCCGTGGACAAAGAAGCCGTAGCGGCGCTGGCGAGCAACAAGGGACTCATCCAGGCCGACGGGGGGCTTGTGGTAATGAGCGCTAAATCCGCCGACGCTCTGGCGGGAACGGTGGTCAACAACAGCGGCGTCATTGAAGCGAAAAGCGTCAGTACGAAAAACGGCGTCATCCGTCTCGAAGGCGGTACGAATGGTTCCGTGGTCAACAGCGGCGCGCTCAACGCTTCCGGTCTGGAAGCGGGCCAAACCGGCGGCACCGTGAAGGTGTTGGGCGACAAGGTGTCCCTGACCAATACGTCGGTACTCAACGTCTCCGGCGACGCCGGCGGCGGTACGATTCTTGTGGGCGGCAACTACCAGGGCAGCGGCACGGAGCAGCGAGCCAAGGAAACCAACGTGGCCGCCGGGGCGTCCCTCAAGGCCGACGCCGGTACCAGCGGCAACGGCGGCACGGTGGTCGTCTGGGCCGACAAGACCACCAACTTCGGCGGTACGATTTCCGCCAAGGGAGGCAGCCAAGGCGGCGACGGGGGCAAAGTGGAAACCTCGGGCAAGAAAACGCTGACCGTGCAGAGTACGGTCAAGGTCGACACCACCGCGGCCAAGGGAAAAACAGGCAACTGGCTGCTGGACCCGGAGGACTATACGGTTGGTACAGGCGTTACAGGGACGAACTATTGGAACAACGAAGCATTATCTACAGCTCTCAACACCGCAGACATCACCATCATGACGGAATTGGACAAGAACACCGTCGTAAAAAATATAGACGGTTCACTTGAAATAAATTCCTATGGAACAACCGGCGGCACTGGCAACGGCGACATTAACATTACCGCGCCGCTGGCCTGGAGCAAAAATAAGCTGACTCTGTCGGCGTACCGCAATATCAATATCAAGTCCACTCTTTCCGCTACCGGTACGTCCAGTCTGGATATGACCAGCGGCACCGGCGGCAGCGGCAGCATTGACTATGGCCTGACTGCGTCCGGATTTACAGGCAAAGTGAACTTTTCTGAACGCACGGCTGATGCTGGGTTAGGGATTACCGCCAATGAGAGATATCTGACCATCAACGGAACTCCTTATACGGTCATCACCAGCTTGGGTGCGGCGGGCGGCAAAAGCAAAACCGACCTGCAGGGCATCAACGGCGATTTGACAGGCAAGTACTACCTGGGCGCCGATATCAATGCTTCAAGTACCAGCACCTGGAACGGTGGCAAGGGCTTTACACCAATCGGCGACTCCACGGACAAGTTTATAGGCGTCTTTGACGGCGGCGGTCACACCATCTCTGGCCTGACAATCAAACGGATCAAGCAGACCGAGTTTGACGTTGCGGCCGACTATGTGGGACTGTTCGGCAAGACTTACGGTGCGACGCTTGGCAACCTCTCCCTTGCTAACGCCAGCATTCAAGGAAATAATTATGTCGGTTCTCTAGCTGGACAAGCAGAAAATGGCACCCATATCACCCAAAGCTTCGCCACAGGCAGTGTCTATGGGAATCGCGTGGTCGGCGGCCTAGTGGGATTCAATAACGACAGCATCAACATCAGCAACAGCTACGCCACCGGTCATGTCAGCGGTAACAGTAGTGTCGGCGGCCTGGTGGGATACAATATAGGCTGGTATGCAATCAGCAACAGTTATTGGGATACGGATACGAGCGGAACCATGACGGGAGTGAATGGGCAAGGCTCCGCTACCGGCCTGACCACAGCGGCGTTGATGACTGCGCTGCCTTCCGGTTTTGATTCTAGTGTCTGGGGCATTATCCCTGGCGTTTCCTATCCGTATCTGAAGTGGAGCCATCCCACGACGCCGCAGGTGGTGTCCGGTTTCGTCAAGGACGCCGCAGGCGTGGCACAGGCGGGACAAACGGTGCAGACTTTGGCCAACGGCGTCTTGCTGAGCAGCGCGACCAGCGGCGCTAACGGCTTTTACTACATGCTCATGGGGAACAATACTCTCGCTGACTCGAAGTCGGTGCTGTCCTTTGCAGGCACTCAGGGAGGTACGGCGACATTCACTACCGCAGTGAACCAAAATCTGACTGGTTTTGACATTACTACCGGCCGAGTTACGGTAATTCAAGACGGCAGCATAAATGTTACGGCATTGTTGGGGCAAGCTAAAGGCGACAACACGGTGAGTGTGCCGTATACGGTGAGCGGCAATAATATCTCTGTCAACGGCGATCTTTACGTTTCTGCCGCTGGCAGTGTTCAAGCGATAGGGGCGCTGACGGTGAGCGGTGCAACGACAGTGACTGCCAGCAGCGGTGAGCTGAAGTACGACATTGAACTGAATTCTAATAATAACTTTATCGGTCCAGTGACGCTTACGGGCCAAAACGTTACGCTCAATACCTCCGGTCCCTTGTATCTGGGCGATATAACCGCCCCTGGTAGCTTTACCGTTAGTGCCGTCGGCACGATCAGCCCCACTGCTGCGGTCAACGTCGGCACTTTCGACCTCCAGGGCGGTGACTGGCGGCAAGTGAATGCGACGCTGCCGACCTTCTCTGCCACGGATTTCCGTATTTCCGGCGGCTCTTTCCTGAGGGCGCTGAGCGGCGACGGTACAAGCAGCGAAAAGGCCTATAAAATCACCGACGTCTACGGCCTGCAGGGTATGGGCTCAGCCGGGATGCTGGACAAATATTATTCGCTGGCCAACGACATAGACGCTTCCGGTACCAGCAAATGGAACAACAACGGCAGCGGCGTCTATGCGGGCTTTGTGCCGATTGGCAATGAGACGAATTACGGTGCGAATAAATTTACCGGCAGCTTCGACGGCGGCGGGCATACCATCTCTGGTTTGACCATCAATCGGTCTTCGACCGATTACGCCGGTCTGTTTGGCTTTACTGGAGGGGCTACCCTTTCGAATATTGGCCTAGTTAACGCTACTGTGACAGGCGTTAGGGAGGTAGGCGGTTTGGTTGGCTACCTTGGCAACACCAGCAGCCTCAGCAATTCCTACGTTACCGGTACCGTGAGAGGCAGTGGCGTTTCAATGAATGTCGGCGGCCTAGTAGGAACCGTGGAAATGAATAGTAGCGTTAATAGCTCTTACTCCGCAGCGACGGTCGAGGGAGATGTCAGTGTCGGCGGGTTAGTGGGCTTTAACGAAGGAGGAATTAACAACTCTTACGCCACCGGCAGTGTAAAGGGTGATTCTGGGAGCACTAATATCGGCGGTCTAGTGGGCGCAAACGGAAGCACGATCAAAAACTCTTACGCTATAGGCCGTGTAAGCGGAGTTTCCCATGTTAGTAATATTGGCGGCTTAGTGGGAGCTAATAACAGCGGTAGCGTTACTGACAGCTACTGGAACACCGAGACGAGCGGACAGTCAAGCAGCGCTGGCGGCGCCGGCTTGACCACGGCGCAGATGAAGGACGCCCAATCCTATACGAACTGGGATATGACGACGATCAGGTATCTCAACGCTGGACAGGCGGCGCCAAAGCTCCGCTGCTTTGGGGTGCCAACACCGCCACCAACTCCAACGCCTACTCCCACGCCTGATCCGACTCCCACACCTACGCCTACACCTACGCCTACACCTACTCCAACTCCAACGCCGACGCCAACTCCCACGCCGGAACCGACTCCGACACCTATACCTACGCCTACACCAACACCGACGCCTACGCCCGATCCTACCCCAACACCAACACCAGTGCCGCCGCAGACTACAACGGCGACCTATACTTCGGTGATGCAGGGGGTGCATCAGCCCGCCGCTAACAGCGGCGCAGGCGGTCTGGTTTCGGGCGGAGGCATTGTCTCTGCAGGCCCTGGCGGCAGCGTCGGGTCGACGGGAACTTCTGCGGCGGAAACTGGTTCGGCAAACTCTGCGCAGCCTGCAGGCTCGTCTGCCAAGGCGGACGGCGCGGCGGCTACGCCGGTCAGCGCGGCCCAGCCTACCCGCCTGGTAGGCGCAGACGGAACTGCGGGACGCAGCATCCAGACAAACGGTTCGGTCATCACTCTTAGCCGCAATGCCGTGGTACAAATCAATTTGGACCCGGTTCATCACGAAGTAGCTGTCTACCGGAACACGAGCGCAGGAGCGCAACTGTTGTCCACGTACCAATTGGACGGTAACCATAGCACGCTGTCTTTGCGGGATCCTAGTCCAGGGGCGGCGGTTCCGGCGGTAGCGCCTGCGCCAGCGCAGAACGGCGCTTTGCGGGAATTGACCGTGTTCCAGCTGCTTACGGCGAAAGGCGAAGCGGCTGTGTTCAGCCTCACTCTGCAGGGAGGTCAGACTTTGATTTCCGCCGTCAATCCAGCTGCGGCGGGCTTAGTGGCCCAGAATCAGATCCAGACGGTTGCCGCGGCGGCACTGGCCGCAGGACAGGACCAACTGGCGATGGACCTGAATACAGTGGGAGAGGTCATCGTGCAGTAACGATTAAACAGGGATTATACAAGGATTGAACAGGAGTAGAGTGAGTAAAGGGAGGGCTACGGGGCACGTTTTACACAGAGGAACAGAGGAAAGGCCAGAGTTAACAGAGAAAAAACCGGATTGAACAAGAGCGAAACGCAGGAAAAAAATTATAGAATAAGAGGAGGATTTTTTATGACAAAAGCAAGTGTATGGATGAAACGGACAATGGGGTTGCTGACATTAACGTTGGTATTGGGACTAGGGGGCGGAGCGGCGCAAGCAGCGCCAGAGGACGCTGCGGCAAAGGCGAGTGAGGTCTTGAAGACGGAGAGCGATGCGCTGCTGCAGGAGCTTCAGGCGAAGTCGGAGGATCCAAAGGACAAAGCCGCCGATGCTAAAGACAAAGCAAAAAAAGATAAAGATAAAAAAGATAAGGACAAAAAGGATAAAGAGAAAAAAGACGCTAAACCGGACAATGCTACTAAACCTGACGCTAAAACTGACTCGCAAGACGATGACGATGATGTGATAGATACGGATGAGCATGACAATGAAAATACACACAATGATGCAATGGACGATGATGACGATGCGCACAATGACGAAAACTCCCATGAGGATACGGACTCCCACCCAGACGAGCATAACGATGAAGATTGATGCGGCTATTTCAACAGGCGTAAATGGAGTAGGAACTGAGAAAAGCCAGAAAGAATATTGGCAGGGGGGAATTGCCGCGTCACTGCGTTCCTCGCAATGACCGTGCTAGGCTGGTTTTCGGGTCATTGCGAGCGATAGCGCGGCAATCTCTCCGGTGTAAGAGGATTGAACAAGAGAACCAGAGTCACGTGAGGGATCGAATGAGGGCAATGGGCACGGTTCTACACAGAGAAGCAGAGAAAGGCCCGAGAAATGCCAGAGAGAGCGGATTGCACAGGAGTAGGGAGTAGAGCGGGGGTTGCGATGGAGCAGGCTTGAACAGGAGAATCGGAGAACCGGAGGGCACGCAAGAGTGCAGGAAATAACGACACACTTTGAATCCCACCGCCGCTGTGGCGGCGCCTCCCTTTAACAAGGGAGGCAAGGTTTGGGCCAAGACTATCGGCTCTGAAAGTCCCCCTTGCCAAAGGGGGATGGCCCGCAGGGACAGGGGGATTTTGATCTCGGGACTCCGATTTTCTTGTTCACTGTTTCCGTATTTCTTTGTCTTATATAGTCTACGCAGTAAACGGAGGGTACGTGTTTGATGAAGATAGCAGGGGAAAAACAAGCCGCCGCGTTGGCGGCGTTGATAGCTGCAGGAATTTTGGCGCTGCCGTGGACGGCGGAGGCGGCGCCGCTGGAGAACAAGGAAAATACCACGACTCCGGGCGGCTTGAAGGAGCATTTGCTGCCGCCCCAAGAGACGCCGAAGCCGAAGATCGAAGTGGAGCAGGCTGCGGTGCAGCCGGGGCTGACGGACGCAACGAAGATTCATGTGGCGCATATTCGCGTGACCGGGCAGGAGCTGTACGGCGACGCGGAGCTGCAGCCGCTGGTGCAGGAGGCGTACGGCAAGGAGCTGACCCTGGCGGAGCTGGAACAGTATGCGCGGAAGGTGAGCCAGTATTTCCACAGCAAAGGATACTTGGTGGCGCGGGCTATTTTGCCGCCGCAGTCCATTGAAGAGGGCCAGGTGGAGATGCAGGTGCTGGTAGGGCGCTATGGAAAAATCCGCGTAGATAATCAGTCCCGTTTGCATACGGCCAGCGCCGAAGGCTTGCTGCAAGGGCTGCGGCCAGGGGCGTACATACATGAAAAAGAACTGGAACGGGCGCTGCTGCTGCTTAGCGATACGGCAGGCGTGCAGAGCGCGGCCAGCTTGACCGCAGGCGAGGAACCGGGCACGGCGGACTTGGTGGTGCGTTTAACTGACGGGCCGCGCAGCAATGGTCAGCTGTACACGGACAATCACGGCAGCCGCTATACCGGTAAGAACCGCCTGGGTTTTAATTGGAACTTTTTGAATGTCAGCGGCCAGGGAGACAGCGCGGGAGCTGGCGTGATTTTGGGAGAAGACCGTACCGACTACAACCTGTCCTATCAGCGGCCGCTGGGTGCTTCCGGCGCGAAATGGGGCCTTTCCTACGCGCGCCAGACCTATTCCTTGGGAGACGCCTTCGCTAATTTGAACGCTGACGGCGTTTCCGATACGTGGAGCCTTTTTGCCAGCTATCCGATGGTGCGTTCGCGGGACTACAATCTTAACGGACGGTTCGGCTACGACCATAAGAAGCTGGAGGATCGCATCGGCTATGCGGGTACGAACAACCGCAAAAAAGCCGATGTGTGGAATATGGGCCTTAGCGGCGACAGCCGCGATTCCTTCGGAGGCGGCGGCTACAACAGCTTTTCCTTGAGCTTGGCTTACGGGCATTTGAGCCTGGATTCGGAGGATGCCGTTACCAACGACGCCGAGGCGCATACGGCGGGGAACTATACCAAGGGAAACCTGAATTTGTACCGGGTGCAAAACGTGAATTCTCGTTTAGCCTTGCATTTGTCTTTGGCGGCCCAGGCGGCCAGCAAGAATCTGGATTCGTCCGAGAAGATGTCCCTAGGGGGACCGAGCGGCGTACGAGCGTATCCGGTGAACGAGGCTTGCGGCGACAGCGGCTATGTAGCGACCGGGGAGCTGCGCTGGAATTTGCCGAATCCGACGCTGCAGTTGGCGGCGTATGTGGATCAAGGCCATGTGAATGCCAATAAGAGCCCTTGGGCCGGGGCGGGCGTGAATGGGAGAACGTTGTCCGGGGCCGGTCTGGGGCTTATTTTCAGCCGTCCCGGAGATTATGCGCTGCGGTTGGATTATGCGTGGAAGCTGAGCTCGGAAGAGGCTGTGGCAGCCCCGGACAGCAAGGAGCGTATCTGGATTCAGGCAGTAAAATACTTCTAACGGAACGGCAACTTTATTCACATCCGCCATTAGAATCCCTCCGCCGCTGAGGCGGCACCTCCCTTTGGCAAGGGAGGCAAGGGGTTGGGACTCTGGCTTGGCTGAAGTTACTGTGGCCAATGTCCCCCTTGTTAAAGGGGGAAGGCCCGCAGGGCCAGGGGGATTTTTCAAATCGAGGCGATATAAATGTACCGCAAGCATAATAAAGCGCTTACTGGTTATGCACGGCAATTGCGGCAAGGTATGACACAAGAAGAAAGAAAACTGTGGTATGAATTTTTACGTGGCTATCCAGTACGCTTTTTACGACAAAAAGTTATTGGTCAGTATATTGTTGATTTTTATTGTGCACAAGCTGGCTTGGTCTTAGAAATAGATGGCGGTCAACATTATGAAGAAGAAAATCTTATTTCGGATAAGGTGCGCAGTTTGGTTTTGCGCCAATACGGTCTTGTAGTGTTGCGCTTTACTAATTTGGAAATTAAACAAAACTTTTCTGGAGTTTGCGAAGCCATTGAATTGTTGTTAAAGGAACGTATTGAAAAGAAGGAGCCGAATCCCTCCGCCGCTGAGGCGGCACTTCCTTTTAACAAGGGTGGCAGTTTCTCTGGGGTGACGGGGAATAGGAAAGGAGGAATGGTAAATGAATCGAGAGATTTTTGCCGACGCGATTAGCGCGGTGCATGTGACGGGAAATTTGGTGCGCCTGGATTTGATGACGGTGCAGCCGCATTTGCAAAGTGATAACGGGCAGCCGGTAGTGGAGGTCAATCAGCGCCTGATTATGCCGCTTGACGGATTTGTGCAGTCCCTGGCGGTGCAGGAGGATTTGGTGAAGAAGCTGCTGGAGGCGGGGGTGCTGAAGGTGACTCCCCCGGGAAGTAATGCGGTGGAAGTTCTGAAAGAAGGGGAAGGCGTGTGACGTATTCCATGAAAAAACCATCAGTTTTCAAAATGGCGCTAGCATTGGTGCTGAGCTTTTTTCTTATGTTTACCGTTGTGGGCAGTCGGGCGGCGGCTGCGTATCAGTCTACCGATACGTGGACGATCTACTGGTATGTTTGCGGCACCGATCTAGAGAGCAAAAGCGGCGCGGCTTCCGCGGATATACAGGAACTGCTGCAGGTGCAGCTGCCTGCCAATGTGCGGGTGCTTATTCAGACAGGAGGCGCTGTAGAGTGGCACACGCCGGCTATTCCTGCCGGGGCGGTGGGCCGGTATCTTTATGATAAGGACGGGATTCACACGCTGCAGGAGCTGCCGGACGCCGATATGGGGTCGCCGGATACGCTGGCTGATTTTCTGCGTTATGGCGCGAAAAACTACCCGGCGGATCACCGCGTCTGCATTCTCTGGGATCATGGCGGCGGCAGTGCGGCTGGCGTTTGCTATGACGAGCGGACGAAGCGGTCTTTGAGTCTTAATGATTTGCGGGCGGCCTTTGAGGCGGCTGCTGCGCCGGATCATGAGAATCCGCCGTTTGAGCTGATTGGCTTTGACGCTTGCCTCATGGCGACAGCGGATGTGGTGCACGATCTTCACGGCCTTACACGTTATATGGTGGCCTCCGAGGAGATTGAACCAGGAAACGGCTGGGATTATACGGGCTGGGTCGGTGCGCTGGCGCGGGATCCGTCTATGAACGGCGCGGCCTTGGGCAAGGAGATCTGCGATACGTATCTTGCTGGCTGTGAAGCGTACGGTACTGCCGATGCGGCTACCTTGTCGGTGGTCGATATGCGCGGGCTGCCAAAGCTGCGCGAAGCGTACGAGGCGTTTGGCACGGCGGCGCTGCGACAGGCGGAGAAGAACCCGCAGACTTTCTTTGCCGCTTTTTCGCGGGCGGCGGGAAGCGCGGTAAACTATGGCGGCAATACCCGTGAGCAAGGCTATGCGAATATGGTGGATTTAGGGAGTCTTTCGCAGCATGCACACCGCCTGTTGCCAAGTGTTGCAGATGCTTTGCAGCAAGCGGTACAAGAAAGTGTAGTGTATAAAGTAAGCGGGCCGTATCGCCGGGAAAGCAGCGGTCTTTCGGGCTATTATTCCTACAATGGCGACGCGGATCATTTTATGGCCTACGCCGAGCAGGCGGCGCCGCTCTTGCCTGTGAAGTGCCTGTACTATGGTCTGATTTTCGGGAAAATGCCGCCCCAGGCTGCGCCGTATTTGCAGGGTGCCGCTGTTGGCGAGGCGACACCCATCACGCAGCCGGAGGAACGGAAAAAAATCTTTGATGTAAGCCAGCTGGAGGATACGCCGGTAGATATCGACAAAGACGGCAACGCCTTTGTGAAACTGTCTGCGGCGCAGATGGAGAATCTGGCGTCCGTGCATTGCCAGCTTGTTTTTCAGAGCAAGGAAGATGATGTGCTTCTTTATTTAGGCAGTGACGCCGACATCAATGCGGATTGGGAAACAGGCGTCTTCAAAGACAATTTCCAGGGGAACTGGCCCATGCTTGACGGTCATCCTGTCTATATTGAAATCACCTATGAAGGGGACGGGTATAATCTGTATTCCGTTCCGATCAAGCTCAACGGGAAAGAGGGCAATTTGCAGGTGGTGTATACGTTCGACGACCAAGCTTATCATATCTTGGGCGTGCGGCGGGGGATTGAAGCGAACGGGATGGCGGACAAGGAGCTTACGCCTCTTAAAGCAGGAGATATTGTGACTACGCTGCATTACGCCATGAAGCTGAGCGGCGGCGAGGAAGAGTTCCAACAGTTTGAGGTGGATACATTCACCCTTGGGGCGCAGCCGCAGATCGCGGACGAGGCGATGGGAGACGGCGTCTACGGGTATTGTTTTGAGTTTGTGGACCCGCAAAACAAGAGCGCTCTTTCCCGGGTTGTCACGTATACCATTAAAGACGGGCACATTGTGACCAGTGTCGAAGGAAACAATTAAAGCGCTTTCGCACGGTCTAGATTCCGGCAAGGGAGGTGAATCCTAGCAAGGACGCGGCTTAGGTAATGAAATCATAAAAAGGAGGAAAAAATATGTCGAAGAAAAGTATTGCAATCGCTGTTATTTTGGGCATTTTTGGTTTTGGAGGGTTTTATGCGGCCGGTTTGAAAAAGGGGTTGCTGCTCTTTATTGGGATCGCTATCGGCGGGGCGCTGATTTCCAATTTCATTTCCCCGGAAATGGCGATTATTGCCACGATCGCCAGCGTGTACTTTAGCTACAAATGGGCTAGCGATTATAACGCGGCATTGGACGCGGGAAAATAGCAGGACGACTAGAAAGTATGGCGAACCTATCAGGGGGACAAAAAATGTTGGCGGCTGCAGCCCATTGCGGCTGCTTTTTCGGGGGCCTGGGTTTTTTTCTGCTGCCGCTGGCAATCTGGCTTTATAAGCGCAAAGACATATTTGTTGCGCATCATGCGAAGCAGGCCGTTCTTTTTCAACTGTTCCTGGCGCCAGCAATGATCGCGCTTGTTTTGGCTCTTTCCTTGCTAATGGCGACAGAAACCGCAGCGTGGATTGTCGTCATTGGCGGCGGACTTTTGTGGCTGGGCTGCGCTATGCTGGCGACGGTTCGAGCCTTGAGCGGAGAGTACTATGTCTATCCGATTTTACAATTTTTGGAGTAATGACGCTGCAATAAATAAAATTTTTTACTACACTCATTGCGGTGACGCCATTTTGGCAGTAAACGATAAAAGTACCCGGCAGAATGATCTGTGCCGGGTACTTTTTAGTTGGAAGCTTCAGGAAACGAATCAAGGCGAACAAGAGTCGAGGGAGGGATACGGGTTTTTAACAGGAGTAGAGGGAGTAAAGGGAGGGTACGAAGGAGTGGTACGGGGTACGATTTTTAACAGGAATAAAAGGCGGAACTAAATTCCTTATAAAACTCTTTCGCGTCTTTCGTGTGTTTCGCGGTTCATTAGCGTCCTTAAGCAGGATTTAGTGTTCAATTCTCGTTTGAGGGCAAGGTCAGCATGACCGAGACTTTAAACACATTGGCGTTTGGTTCGATGCGGAGGACGCCTTGGTACTTTTCGGCGATGGCGCGGACGCTTTGCAGGCCGATTCCTTCAGCTGCGCCGCCGCGTTTATGGGAAAGCAAAGTGCCTTCGCGATAATGAAGGATGCCGTCAAAACGGTTGTCCAGCGTCAACAGCAGCATTTCGCCATGCTGCTTTAGGTGCAGGTGCAGGACCTGCTCGTCTTGCGCCACCCGTCGGCTGCCCTCTAAGGCGTTTTCCAGCAAATTTCCGAGGACGATGCATAAGTCCAAATCACTTATGCCGACTTGGGGCGGGATATCGATGAAGGTGCGGAATTCACAGCCTTGCTCGTTCGCCTGACTTTGGTAGTGCTGCAAAACGGCGTCGGCCAGGTAGTGCCGGCAAAGGGGCGCTTGAGACGGTGAGGAGAACTCTCGGGCGTATAGGGAAAGGTAGTCTGTGAGCTGTTCGTACTGCCTGCCGTCCAGATAGGCTTGCATGGCCAGCAAGTGATGGTGAAAGTCGTGGCGGATGGCTCTGGCTTCCTGGATGCGGTTGGTAAGCAGCTGATAATGTTGGCGCTGCATTTCCAGTACTTCCTGGGAGGTGCGGATTTTTTCCTGCAAAACGGTATTTTGACGGGTTTGCTCCATGATTTTAACCAAGATATAGTAGCTGATCATGACGACAGCGCTCGCGATCATACGGTAAGCAAGGTAGCGCCAGTTCCAGATGACGTCCGCCTTTAGCTCGGAGCCGAAGAGAAAGGAGCCGACTACAAACATGCTGGGGAGGGTCCAGATGTACTTCCAGACCGGACTGTCCAGAGTTAAGAGCGGAATGACTCTGTTTTTAAGAAAACGAAAAACAAGGGGGTACGTCAGAAGAAGTTGCAGGATGATGACGATATTGGCAACAAGCAGGTCCGGCGCTTCTTCCCAGTATACAATGCCGAGAAATTCAAAAAAATGCGCATTTCCGCATACGAAGATCACATAGGTCACCGTCATGGTATAGACAAAAAATTGTTTAAAGAAGTCGGCTTTGATCAGCCAAAAGGAGAGTACGCCGAAGGCGATGGCGAAGAAAAAGCGATAGGCGCTGTAAATGTCAGAAGACCAAAGCCCGTAGTAGCGCATCAGCACCATGACGAGCAGCTCTAAAAGCACGACTCCAGTGTACAGCAGGCAGACCGTGCGCAGGGAAAAGCGCAGGTTTTTTAAAAAAGGGTAGTATCGCAGGAAACTGAAGGGTACTATGGATAAAATCAAGTATATGCAGGCTAAAATTGTTTCAATCATAATGCTCGGCGTCACTGCTCCTGGTGGTCGCAAAAAGATAGTCTAAGTAGCGCTGTTTAAGCGTTTGCCTGTCGTTTTTGCGTATAGGGATGAGGTGCTGGTCGTGAACAGTGAACTGCGTATCCTCCATTCGGGTAATGTAACTCATGTTTACCAAATAGCTGCGATGGCAGCGTAAAAATAGGTTGACAGGAACCTGCCGCTCGATTTCGTCCAAGGGGGTATAGGTTTGAATGGTGTTGGTTTTCGTATGTATCAAGCACAGCTTGTCATAGATCTCGGCGAATACAATCTCGTCTACGTTGCAGCGTACTTCCAGCCGTTGTGATCGTACGGTGATATACGCAGGCTCTTTTTTTTGGAGGCGCGTCAAACGTTGGAATACTGTGTCTAGCTGCGCTGCGGTAATGGGTTTCAGGAGATAGTGCAAAGCGTTAACATCAAATCCCTCCAGGGCATGGTCGGTGCTTGTCGTGACAAACACAATCGCGCAGTCTTCATCTTGTTCGCG
Source organism: Negativicutes bacterium (assembly GCA_009929485.1). Taxonomy (GTDB): domain Bacteria; phylum Bacillota; class Negativicutes; order Anaeromusales; family Anaeromusaceae; genus Anaeromusa. Next base: position 6,673 of record SAAJ01000044.1, on the reverse strand, counting down.
TATTGTGCGGGCCGTTTCCACGCCGTTGATTTGTTTCATGTAGATGTCTAGAAATAGTAGCTGGTAGCGTCCGGGGACAAAGGCGTGTAAGAAGTCTTCGCCAGTGCTCCATTGGTCTACTGACAGCTCGAGGTTATTATGTTGTCCGTATTCTTCGAGCAGACGGCAGAGCCGTTCTCGGTCTTCGGTTCTGTCGTCGCAAACCGCCAGGTGCAGCAATGCCATCCCTCCTTATGTTTTGTTTTATATATTGTAGCATACTCGTATTGGCAAGAAACAGCGCTTCACGCAACCAAGATGGAGAATAGGACGTTTGGCGGACCGGGATAGACTTAGAGGTCTAGAGGGCCATGGAGCGCAAAGCAAGACTCTGGGGTTGCGAAAGGGAACGCAAGAGGCCGCGGGGCTGATTTTTAACAGGAGTAGAGTGAGTAGAGGGAGGGTTCGGCGGAGTTATAAGATTTAACGAGGACTCGCGGAAGGGTACGCAGGAGGAGTATTAAAATTTGGCAGAATTTTGATTTTAGCAGGGAACTGTATTAGCAAGATCGAAATCTTCCCTTGTCAAGGATGATAAATCGCGGCAACGCGAAGGAGGAAGCACATGGAAGTTACAGATGAACAAAAACGAGATTTAGCCCGGCGGATGCTGGAAATTATGGAAACGATGGAAGAGGCGCTGCAGTACATGCGGGCACAGCTGGATGAACTGAAGCTGGAAGCGGGGAAAGAGCTCTTCAGCGATTTCGCCATGGCTGCGGGGCGTTTAACGGAATTGCTGCCGGAATTTTTCGTGGAAGAGCGCAAAGAACAGTTAGTACAAGTATTGCGAGACTTGCGGGACGCTATTTCCGGTATGCAGGACTCGTTTGCTGAAGGGGAACTGCCGCAGATGAAACAGGTGCTGGCGCAGGTGTTGCTGCCGTCGTTTACAGCTTGGCGCGAGGAAGCAAGAAAGCTGCTGCTGCCTTGGGCGGCGGTTTAGGGAACTGCTGATTGATTCACATCTCCGACAAATTATCTCTTTTTCCACCATACATCGTCAGAAAGCCTCGGCATAGCGCCGCTATTCCTGCGTTTTCTTTCTCGTCTGGTAAAAAAATTGATTTATTTGTCGGAGCGTTCATTGCATCATCGGTTCCCTGTTTTTTTGGTATGTTCAGTCGGACCATCCTTGTTAAAGGCCAGGAGAGATTGCCGCGCTGGCGCTCGCAAAATCCCCCTGGCCCTGCGGGCCATCCCCCTTTAGCAAGGGGGACTTTCAGAACCGTCGAGATAGTCTTTGTCGCTTTCTTTGCCTCCCTTGTTAAAGGGAGGTGCCGCCACAGCGGCGGAGGGATTTAACTCCTGGAGGTGTGGCCTTATGCGCAAGGTAGTGATTTTAGGCGCCGCAGGACGCGATTTTCATGTTTTCAACACTTGTTTTCGCGATGATGCCGACAGTCGGGTAGTGGCTTTTACGGCGACGCAAATTCCGGACATTGCAGGCAGAAGATATCCGCCGTCGTTGGCGGGGCGCTTCTATCCGCAGGGCATTCCCATTGTGCCGGAAGAAGAGCTGGAAGCGTTGCTGCGGGCGGAAGCGATAGATGAGGTTGTTTTTGCGTACAGCGATGTTTCACATGAAACGGTGATGCATGCAGCGTCAAGAGTCTTGGCTTCTGGAGCTGACTTTCGTCTTTTAGGTCCAACTAGGACGATGTTGCAAGCGTCTAAGCCTGTTATTGCCGTATGTGCTGTGCGGACTGGCGCGGGCAAAAGCCAGGTTTCGCGAAAACTGGCGTCTTGGCTGAAGGAATGGGGGCTGCGGGTGGCTATCGTACGCCATCCCATGCCATATGGAGAGTTGGAGCGCCAGCGCTGCCAGCGCTTTGCTACTGTGGAGGATTTGCAGCGCGCTCGCTGCACGGTGGAAGAACGCGAGGAATATGAACCGCATCTAGCGGCAGGGCACATTGTTTATGCGGGCGTGGATTACGGAGAGGTTTTGGAGGCGGCCGAAGCGGAGGCGGAGGTGCTTCTTTGGGACGGCGGCAATAATGATTTCTCTTTTTTTCAGCCAGACTGGCTGGTTGTGGTAGCCGATCCTTTGCGGCTAGGTCACGAGCGTTCGTATCATCCAGGAGAAACCAATTTGCGCATGGCGGATACGGTGCTGATCAACAAAGTGGACAGCGTTTCGCAGCAAGAGGTGGCGTTGCTGCAAGCTTCGATTGCAGAGGTCAACTCCAAGGCGAGGGTGGTGTTGGCGGCTTCCCCGCCTCGTTTGGACCGTGGCGAAGAGCTAAGGGGTAAACGGGTGGTGGTGGTGGAAGACGGGCCTTCCGTGACGCACGGCGGCATGCCCTATGGCGCGGGTCTGCTGGCGGCTCGCGCTGTCGGCGCTCAAATTGTGGAACCGTGGGAGTGGACCGGAGGTTCCTTGGCGCGGGCGCGGGAGTTGTATCCGCATTTGCAGCAGGTCCTGCCGGCGCTGGGCTATCAGCCGGAGCAGCTGGCGGAACTGGAGACGGCGTTGAATGCCGCAGCCTGCGAGGCCATTGTCTCGGCTACGCCCAGTCGTTTGGAGAGGCTGCTTCATTTGAATAAGCCGTTGTATCAGGTTTACTATGATTTGGAAGAGCGTCCAACAGGAGTTTTACACGATCTTCTTCGGGAAAACGTGCAAAAATGGAGCGAAACAGGGCGGATTCGGGACGTATTTACCGGTAGAATTTAGTTTTTTTTTGTGGGTTAGCAGGAAAAGTGATGAAAAACAAGGAAAACAAACATAATCCGACAGCGACTAGCTGGAAAGGAGAAGGTGAGAATGCAACAACGCGTAGCAGCACTCATCGTAAAAAAAGGCAAGGTATTAATTGCGCGGCGCAGCGAGGGCCGTACACAGGCAGGTTTATGGGAATTTCCCTGGGGGACTTGCAACCAGGATGAAGCGCCAGAGGCTTGCTTAGAGCGGAATCTTGTAGACGTTATGGGTCTAAATGTGTCGATTGGAGGACGCTTTGCCTTGCGCTCCTATGGGGACCTGCGTTTGTTGGCTTATTGGGCGCAGTGGCAGGAGGGGAATTTTTCACTTTCCGGTCATGATGAGCTGGCTTGGGCTGGTCCGGAAGAATTGAGCAGTTATGAATTTATGCCCATGGATGTTTTTTTGGTAGAAAAGCTGATCCGTCAAGGCATGGGAGGTACGGCCAGCGACAGCAAGGCCATAGGGGGATAATAGAAGCTTGCATTTCTTAAACCCTGAGGTTTATTGTTGTTGCTCCGCTATGTTGAGAGGTTAATTTTTAACTAGGTTTAACCAATTTTTAACAGAAAGTACAGGAGCTTTTTATACAATCAAAGTACAGAACTTGGTAACTAAGAATGTATAAGCCTGTAATGGTTGAACTGTTTTGCCCAACGCGACATACGGACAGTAACAATGAGAAGGGGTGTAGGATTGTGAGCGATAAGGTAGTTTTAAAAACGGTGACAAAGCAGACCTTGCAGAGTAAATTGATAGTGCTGTTGGTTCTGTTCGCCTTTTTGTCCGCCGCGCTAGTAGGTGGCGTCAGTACTTACATGAATGTGACGCAGAAAAAAGACAATATTGCCGAAAGCAATCGTGAGCTGACCGGACAAGCGGCTAGCGAAATCGAGCGCTTTATGAGCGATGCCAAAGGCTTGACAGAGGCATTGGCGGCGACGCCGACGGCGCGGAGCATGGATGCGGCGCAAATCAAGGAAATGATTGTAGCGGCGCAGCAAAAAATCCGTATATGGAATTGATCTATGTTATGGATGCCAGTGGCATGCAAATTGCCAGAACGTCCGGCTCTTTGGCCAATCGGGCGGATCGGCCGTATTTTAAAGACGCGATGGCAGGAAAATTGCATTTTAGCGATGCCTATATTTCTTCTTTCACCAAAGCGCCGACGGTGACCATTTCTACCGCGATTCGTGATGCCGCCGGCAAGCCTATCGGTGTTTTTGCGGCGGATATCAGCCTGAAATCGCTGTGGTCTATGGCGGAAGCGGTCAAGGTGGGGCAAGGCGGTTACTTGGATATTGTCGACAATAAAGGCAAGCTGTTGGCTCATCCGGATAAGGATAAAGTGCAGCAGAACGAGTCGGTTGCTGACCGGGCGTATATCGCGGCCGTGCTGCAAGGACAAAGCGGCAGCCAGGAAAGCGCTTCTACGCGGGGCGAGCAAGCGATGATTTCCTATTCGCCGGCCAAGTCTATCGGCTGGGGCGTTGTGGCGTATTTGCCTTCCAGCGAGGTGAGCAGCCAGATTTGGACGATTGTGCTGACGATGGCGGGATTATTGCTGTTGGTGGCCGCTTGTGCGGGGGCGACGGCGGTTTATTCGGCAAAGGGACTGGCCCAACCGTTGCTGGTGCTGGATGAAGCGGCGGAACGCATGGCGGACGGCGATTTGAGCCGTAGTTTTGAGGTGGATGGCGTAGAGGAAATTATGCATTTGGGCGATTCCATTACCCGGATGCAGCAAAACCTTCATGGTATGATCAAGCAGGTAGCCAGCTCATCGGAACATCTAGCCGCTTCCAGTGAAGAATTGACAGCCAGCGCGGACCAGTCGGCGCAAGCGTCGCAGCAGGTGGCTCAGTCGATTACGGATGTAGCCCATGGCACGGATGATCAGTTAAAGGCGGTACAGCAAGCGGCGCATGGCGTCGAGGCGATGTCCTCGCGGATTCAGGAAGTGGCGGCGAATTTGGGACAGATGGCGCACTCTTCCACCGAAACGGCGCAGGCGGCGCGGGGCGGCGAAAAAGCGGTGCAAACAGCCGTGAAACAGATGCAGTTGATCGAGTCTTCGGTCAGCCAGTCGGCGGAAGTGGTAGCGCGTTTAGGCGAACGGTCCCAAGAGATCGGACAAATTGTCGATACCATCAGCGGTATTGCCGGACAGACGAATCTTTTAGCCTTAAACGCCGCCATCGAAGCGGCTCGGGCAGGCGAACAAGGACGCGGCTTTGCGGTGGTAGCCGACGAAGTGCGCAAACTGGCGGAGCAGAGCCAAGAAGCGGCCAAGCGCATTGCGGAGCTGATCAGCGAAATTCAGGGCGATACCCAAAGCGCGGTTGTGGCTATGCAGGATGGCACGCGCGAAGTGGAACGCGGCACGGCGGTGGTGGATGACGCAGGTCATACCTTCACGCAGATTGTCGGCTTGATTGACTCTATGTATCAGCAGGTGCAGCATGTAAGTCAGGCGGCGCAGGAGATTGGCGCGCACAGCCAAGACGTGGTGCAGTCGGTGCAGCGCATTGAGAGCATCAGCCGCGAGACGGCGGGGCATACGCAGACCGTATCCGCCGCGACGGAAGAGCAGTCGGCCTCGATGGAAGAGATTGCTACATCCAGCCAGGCGCTGGCTAAGATGGCCGAAGAAATGCAGCAGACCGTGGGGCGGTTCCGGTTGTAATGTTGGGAAGATGGCGTTCCCCTAGCAAGAGCATGCTCTTGCTAGGGGGCGTTTTTATTTCTATACTAGAATTTATAAGTTTTTATGGCTGAAAAACCTAAGGTTATCAAGGGCTGGGAGCTTCTGTATAAACGGCGGCCGTGATTGTATTTGAGACAAGATTTGCGCGCGACTCGCAAAATCCCCCTGGCCCTGCGGGCCATCCCCCTTTGGCAAGGGGGACATTGGCCGCAGCAGTTTCAGCCAGCTCAGGGGCCAATCCCTTGCCGCCCTTGTTAAAGGGAGGTGCCGCCACAGCGGCGGAGGGATTCGACTCTTGTTCAAATTTCATTTCTCTGTTCTGTGTTGCGTTCTCGCTTCAATAAAAATAGTTTTAATTTTGAAAAAACTAATTTTTTTTGTTACAATAGAAGCGACGGAGACACGATTCGGCTTGTTTATACGCAAGGAGGAATCAATATGGAACGTCGGTATCCTTTTTCATGGGAACTTTTGGGAGGTTTGAATGAAGGCCGGCCTACGCTGGGACGTTATGCGAGGCTGGAAGCGTATCGGTTGATGCAGTATACGATGAGGGACGTGCTGGAAGAGCGCCTGGGAACGCAGCAGACGGAAGGGCTGTTTTACCAGGCCGGTCAATTAGCAGGCAAGGAGTTTTACCAACATATGATTGGAGAAACTCATGAAGGCCAATGGCTCTTGCGGCGGTTGCAGCAAGTTTTGCGGGAAATGGGGTTGGGTTTGCTTCGGCTGGAAGAGGCGGCGCCGGACAATAGTCGGTTTGTGTTTGTGCTGAAGGAAGACCTCGACTGCTCGGGTGGCCCAACGAAGGGCTATTCCAGCTGTTACTTTGATGCGGGCGTCTTTTCTGGCGTATTGGAAGCGTTTTTTCAACAGCCCTATGATGTAGTGGAAACCGAATGCTGGAGCCTGGGCGATGAGCGTTGTCGCTTTGAGGCCAAGGTGGGACAGGGGCTAGGGCAGGCTTTTTGTGATTCCAGTCTGGTGCACGGATGAGGGAGACAAGGAACGAACAAGAGAACCAGAGTGACCGGAGGGTACGGTTGAGGGTAAAAAATAAAGACACAGGTTTTTGCGAAAGCAAAGGCCTGTGTTTTTTGTCTCCCTTAAGATACAAGGAGTGTTCTCACAAACTCAAAACCCTTGAATTTACAGGCCTCGTAATGAGGTCTTTTTATTTTACCTCCCAACATAGAGCGGAAAATTAGTGAAGAAAA
>SAAJ01000043.1 GCA_009929485.1 Negativicutes bacterium | reverse complement strand
AAATTTTAAATGACTTCCTTCGCCTTGCGGCTAAGGTTGCCTCGCACATCTGGCTTGTTTGCATCGTTCAGTTTTCAAGGAGCACTTGTGTCGCTTGTTGTTCTCAGCGGCAACGTGGTTTATTATGCCACATTGCTTCTGCCTTGTCAACCGGCTTTTTCATTCGCTGCTTGCGCTGCGTTTGCTGTCGGCTGCCTGGGCGCTCCCGAAGCGACGCTGATGAGTATACCATTGCAACGCACCCTCTGTCAACTACTATTGGCAACTTTCTTTTTGCTCCAGCGATTAATGCGAAAACAGCTGATAAATCACTAATAATACAACTCCTGGCAAGCCAAAGAACCCGGCAATCAACGCAGTGATCGGCGTAATAGCTAGCTTAAATCCCACTAGACTCCCTGCCAAGTTAAATAGCCATAGCAAGATGCCGCCTAAAATACCATTATATAGTAGCTTCCAAAAAATGCGTACAGGCAAGGTAAAGACGCGGAACAAGATATATAGCGCCAGCAACCCCACTGCAAACGCAAGAATCACACTTAAAGACATAACTGCCACCTCTCTTTTCTACAATAAACCGCACAAGAGCACTGTTAAAGCTCTTGTGCGGTTTTTAGTCTCCACACTACATAGAACGCCGATTCTCCAACGCTTTCCCTAGGGTAACCTCATCAGCGTATTCTAAATCGCCGCCTACCGGCAAGCCATGAGCAATCCTGGTTACGGAAATACCAAGCGGCTTTAACAGCTTAGCCACATACATGGCCGTTGCTTCCCCCTCCACATCCGGATCCGTCGCCATGATTACTTCCGATACCGGTGCTGCGCCTACGCGCTGCAGAAGCTCTTTAATGCGAATATTGTCAGGACCTACCCCTTCTAAGGGAGATAATGCCCCGTGCAGCACATGGTACAGCCCGCGAAACTCTCGCGTTCGTTCCATCGCCATGACATCCCGTGGTTCTTCGACGACACAGAGAACGCTGCGGTCCCGCCCCTCGCTTTGGCAAATTGCGCAAGGATCCTGATCGGTGATGTTAAAGCAAATGCTGCAGTACGTCACCTTGGCCTTCGCTTCCAAGATAGCCTTAGCCAAGCCTTCCGCTTTGCCTCGATCCATCTCCAATACATGATAAGCCAAGCGCACAGCCGACTTAGCGCCAATTCCCGGCAAAGAGCGAAATTGTTCTACTAACTTGGCCAAAGGAGCAATGTACTGCATCTTAGAGCAGTCCTGGCGGCAAATTCATGCCGGCAGTCAACTTGCCCATTTCCTGCGCCATAAGATCGTCCACCTTGGTTAAGGCTTCATTAACAGCAGCCGTCACCAAGTCTTCCAGCATCTCCACGTCTTCCGGATCTACCGCAGTAGGAGCAATTTTAATCGAAACCACTTTCTTTTCACCAGTCACGACTACCTTTACCGCTCCGCCGCCGGCGCTGACCTCAAGGGTCCGCTTCTTGAGCTCTTCTTGCATTTTAGCCATTTCCGCCTGCATCTTTTGCACTTTTTTCATCATGCCGGCCATTTGGCCCATGTTTCCGCCTCCGAACATTATACATCCTCCTTTTTTTCCTGTGGGAGCACTTTCCCAGGGAACATCTTCATCGCTTCTCTCAGAGCCGGATTTCCCCAATCCGGCTCTGTCGGCGTCGTCTTGACCGCCGCTGGCGCCGCTCCCGCAACACCCTGGACACATTGTAATTGTACCGGATGACCACAAAGTTCTGCAAATAAATTTTCTACAATCTCCCGATAATCATCCTTAGCCGTCCTTTCACAAGGAAACGCCGCTGCAAACTGCAGCATAACGACCCCTGCTTCCGCCTTTACTAACTGTCCTTGCGAAACACAGGCGTATACAGAGCGTTTCCCGCTGCTCATAAGACGCTTTAAAAATTGCTGCCATAAATCTCCGGAAATTGGCGAAGCTGCCGCAGCCACAGTGGGTTTAGCCGCCGACACAACTGCAGCCGAAGGAGTTGCTGCTGGAGGAGTCGCTCTCGTCACCTTATCCACAGCAGGCGCTGCCGATCTTCTTACCGGCTCTGGCTGCGCCTCAAAGCGCCTGACCGGCGCAGAAGGTTCCGGAGCCGTTCTCAGCGGCGAAGCAGCCCCCCCCTGCGCTAGAGCCGTTTCTAAAGCCTGCACCCGTTGCGCCAAGCCGTCCCAATCGCCGTTCTCCGCCTCGCCTCGGCATAATGCTAACAACGCCATTTCCAGCGGAATCCGAGCATCTACGGCCCAGCGAGCCTCTTGAATCGCCTCACCCAGCCGACGCACTGCCTGCATGATCGCACTTTGGGGCAATTGTTTCGCATGCTCTGCCAGCTTTTCTCGCATGCTGCCACTGCAGTCCTGCCATTTTTCCATACCAGGCGCCGCCTGATACAGCATGACATCACGCAAATAGCCAGCCCATTCCACTGCCATTTGTTTGGCTTCCCGCCCCATAGACAGCATTTCTTCCAAGCCTTCCAGCAATGCCGCCGCGTCTTTTTTCCCCAGACGCTCCGTCATGCTCCAGACCCATTCGTGTCCTACCAATCCTAACAGATTACGCACTAACGCTTCGGAAACATGTCCGTCCGCCGCCATCGAGGCGCATTGATCCAGCAAGCTTAGCGCATCCCGCATCCCGCCATCGGCCTGGGCTGCGATAAGCCGCAAGGCATCTTCTTCGACATTCATGCCTCCTGCAGCGGCTACCTCCTGCAGACGCACCAACAAGTCTCCCTGGGTAATCCGCCGAAAATCATAGCGCTGACAACGCGAATGAATTGTCGCCGGAATCTTATGAGGCTCTGTTGTCGCTAGGATAAAAACCACATGGCTTGGCGGCTCTTCCAAGGTCTTCAAAAGCGCATTAAAGGCTTCTGTGGTCAACATATGCACTTCATCAATAGTGTAGACTTTATATTTTCCTTCTACCGGTGCAAATTTCACAGTTTCCCGCAAATCGCGGATTTCGTCAATACCACGATTGGAGGCCGCATCCACTTCCACTACGTCCATGGAAGAACCGTCGGTAATCCCTACGCAGGAAGAGCAGGTATTGCACGGATGCAGCGTCGGTCCCTGTACGCAGTTTAGCGCCTTGGCAAAAATCTTCGCCGTACTGGTCTTGCCAGTCCCGCGGGGGCCTGCAAAAAGATAGGCATGCGCAATCTTATCAGAGCGTATGGCATTTTCCAGGGTAACACGAATATGCTCCTGTCCTACCAGGCTGTCAAAATCTTGCGGACGCCAGCGGCGGTACAACGCAATATAGGCCATAGCGGTTCCTCCTTTCACTACATATAGCGAAAAAAGCAACCACATTGGGTTGCTTTCGATTACTTGAAATTGTTTTGTTTACAAGGTCGGACCACGGCAGTCACCAGGCGCTCCTGCGGCACATAAGAGGGCCCACTTACCGTTGCTTCCTTCCGGACCTGGCGGGGTTCATGAGTTCCTATTGCGCAGGACCCAATGGCTACCGTGGTCCGGCCCTGGAAACATCCACAGCCACATATTATAAAATTTCTTCCGCAAAAAAATGGCGGAGAGAGAGGGATTCGAACCCTCGGTAGAGTTTCCCCTACACACGCTTTCCAGGCGTGCTCCTTCAACCACTCGGACATCTCTCCAAGCTCTACACTTGTAGTATTATAACGAATAAAAGCATAAAAAGCAACACCCTATACTATATCTTTCTAAACGAAAACAAAAAAGTCTTCGCACAGCAAATCCATCATGCTATGCGAAAACTTTGGAGGAGAGTATATACATTGCTTTTTATTGTAAGCGATCAGAGAATAAAATCCAATATAAGTAACTTTTCTAAGCACAAAGAACTAAACTAACACCTTATACAAGGAATGACGGCACGGTAGCTTCCGCATTTTGACGATAACGATATAAGGGACGACCAATCGAGCCGTAATGAATCTCAAACAGCAACAATTCCATCTGCTGCAGGTATTTTAAGTATTTCCGAATAGAAACCTGCGAAATCCCTACCAGCTTTGCCATTTCTTCTGCCGTAAACTCACCATCTACTTGGCAAATAGCCTCCCAAATGCGTTTCATCGTGTTGCGATCAAGGCCTTTAGGCAATTCGCCGCCCTCTTCCGTCACCCGGCTGCCCCGCTGCAAAAGTCGGTCCAATTCCCCTTGATTGACAGGGACTTCCCGCCGCAGCCACTCCTGACGTTTTTTGAAATCCAGCAAGGCCGTCTGAAAGCGCAGAAATTGAAACGGTTTAATCAGATAATCAATAGCCCCCTGCCGCAGCGCTTCTTGAATGCTGCGCTGTTCTCTCGCGGCAGTCACCAAAATAACATCCACGCCATGCCCTTCGCGCCGCACCTTGTGCAGCAGTTCTAAGCCATTCATGCCTGGCATGAACACATCCAACAAGACTAAGTCCACCTTGTTTTCACGCAAAAAGTGCAGCGCTTCTTCCCCATCCCGGCAGATTCCGGCCAATTGAAAGCCTTCAATCCGCTCCAGATAGCACCGGTTCAACTCTGAAACCATCGGGTCATCTTCCACAATTAAAACTCGAATCATCGTCCTCACTCGCTTTCTTTAGTCTCTGAGCTCAACTATTATCGTATTGCCATTCCGGTCGCGACGGAATGAAAACGGAAAAGACAGTTCCCCCTTGCGACGCCGGAGAAAATTGAATGGTCCCCTCCAACCGCGCCAGGCTTCGCTGTACCAGCGCCAAGCCAAAACCGCGATCCGCCGCCTTTGTGGAAACGCCTTGCACAAATAACGTCTCTTGAATTTCTTTCGGAATCCCAGGACCGCTGTCTTCGATTTCCATATATAAACCGCTGGCATCCGTACTTAAAGCCAGCATGACTTCCTTACGCGCAGAATGCTTGACCGCATCAAGCGCATTTTCAATCAAATTCCCTAAAATCGTCACTAACTCGTGCGCCGTATCTTCGTCAAAACAAACATCCACTTCCGTATCTTCATGCAAGCACATTTCAATATCCCGCTCCCGGGCCAAGCTAAGCTTGCTCAAAACAAACCCAGCCAACACGGAATCTCGTATGCGCCGATCCACATAGGAGACCTCTTCTTGCGAATCCGAGGCAATGCGGCTAATATACGCTCGCAGCTGCTCATAATGTCGCATTTGCACCAACCCCAGAATGACATGAAGCTGATTCATAAATTCGTGCCCCCGCGAACGCAACGCATCGACATAGGCTTGCACGCCTGTCAATTCCTCCGCCAAGCGTTTTAACTCCGTTTTATCGCGGAAAGTAGCCACGGCTCCCACTACGCGCCCCTCCACCCAAAGGGGCACACGGCTGGCTACAATAGGAATGCCGTAAAGCTCCTGTTCCCGATCCAAGTCTGCTTTACCCGCTTCCATAACTACTTGCAGGCCGGAACCGGGCATGCAGGACTCCACTTCCCTGCCAATCGGATCGCCCGTCCAGCCAGCCCGCCGCAGCAAACGCCTAGCTTCACTATTAATGACAGTAATCCTCCCGTCCGCATCCACGGCAATAACGCCCTCGCGCACCGACTGCAGCATGACATTGCGTTCTTCCAACAGCTTCGCAATAGCCCACGGCTCCAGCCCAAAGAGTATCTCTTTAATATTACGGGCCAACAGCCACGCTGCAGTAATGCCAATTACCAGACCCAATGCGGAAGCTACAACTAAAACCTTCAAAGCCTCTCTCACTGATTCCTGCACATGCGTAAGCAAGATGCCCACGAGAACCGAGCCGACTTGCCGCCCCTCCTCATCATATACCGGAGTGAAGGCGCGCAAGGAATATCCCAGCGTACCTTCCGCCTCCGAAATATACTCATAACCAGAAAGAGCATCCCCCTCGTCGCCGCCAGTCAAGCGCTGACCAACCAATTTCGGATTGGGATGCGAGTATCGAATTCCGGCCATATCGGTGACAACAATAAAGCGGACTTGCGCCGCTTCCAGCATATCCTGAGCGTAGACTTGAATGTCCTTAGGGTCCCGTTTGCCTGTCAGCCCTTCCCGCACAACCGAGTCTTTCGCCACCATGCGAGCCGCGCTCATAGCTTGGGAGCCAATCGAGTTTTTAATATCTGTATTAATGCTGCGCGAAATCAACAGCATAGTCACCATAATAACAGCAGCTACGACACAAAACACCAAACCAACAATCTTGGCTTGCAAAGGCACCCGCCTGTCCAGCTCCATTTCATTCCTCCAAAAATTCATTCTCTTTTCAAATTGTAACGTATCCCTCGCCTCCATGCAAGAAACCTTGCAGGAAGATGCCGGAATAAAATCACTTTTCGCACACCTGGCTAAGTTAATTCATGAACAAGACCTATTACAAGCAGGAAATAAGCATTGCACAGATAATTATAAAAATTAAAAGATGTATTCTTTTTTCTATCGTTCTTCTGTCAAATAGGAAGGGGGCTCGGGAATGAGGACATTCCGTTTTGACGTAATTATTATCGGTGCTGGACCCGCTGGCAGCGCTTGTGCGCACACCTTGGCCAAAGGAGGCAAAAAAGCACTCCTTGTAGAGCGCGGCCTGCCTACAGGCAGCAAAAACCTCTCCGGCGGACGCTTATATTCTTACGCTTTGGAACTGCTGGAACCAGGTTTGACTGCTAAAGCGCCGCTGGAACGCTCCATCGTACGCGAGCAAATTATGATGCTGGACCAAGATCGCGGCTTTTGTTTGGATTTTTTCGAACCAGCTCTTCATTCGGATATCCCCCACTCCTGCAGCGTATTACGCACTCCTTTTGACGAATGGCTCGCAGCCTACGCGGAAGAGCAGGGCGGCGCCACTTTGGTCGACGGCATCAAAATCGACGAGATTCTATGGCAAGACGGCCGCGTCACCGGCGTACGTTCCGGAGACGATACCGTTGAAGCGGACACTGTCGTAATTGCCGAAGGCGTTTTAGGGCAACTAGCGGAAACGGCCGGACTTCGTCCTAAACTCCCGGCGCAACAGGTAGGCGTCGGCATCAAAGAAGTTATTTCTCTGCCCGCCAACGTCATTGAAGAACGTTTCCAGGTTGCCTCCGGCCAAGGGGCCGCCCGAGTCATTGCCGGCGGCACGGCGGGCATTCCCGGCGGCGGTTTTCTCTATACCAATAAAGAATCGCTTTCCCTAGGTCTAGTTTTTCATCCCGAAGAAGCGACCAAGCAAAATCGACCGTTAGCCGAATTATTCCAAGAATTCAAGATGCATCCCGCCATTTATCCCTTGTTGGCTGGCGGAGCCACCGTTGAATACGGCGCTCACCTCGTTCCTGAAGCAGGCTGGCGCGGCATGCCCCCTTCACTGCATCGGCCCGGACTCTTGCTGGTCGGCGACGCTGCCGGCTTTGTGATCAATACCGGCACCATCATTCGCGGCATGGACTTAGCCATTGTCAGCGGCATAGCAGCCGCCCGGGCCATTCTCGCCAGCGAGTCGCCGCAAGCGCTAGGCTCTCAATATCTGGCCGAACTGCAACAGTGCGGCCTGCTTCCCACCATGAAAATCTTGGCTGGCTGGCCTGAATTATTGGGAAATCCACGCATGGTCAGCACCTATCCGGCCATGGCCAACGCCATGCTGCATACGATGTTCCATGTTGACGGCTCGGTACCGCCCGCCATGCCCAAAGCGATGAAGGAAGTTTTACAAGCGCACATAAGCTTGGGAACACTGCTCAAGGATCTTTGGAAGGGGGTTCGCGCCTTATGAGCATTCAAAAAGAAGATATTGATCATTTATTAAATCTAGATAAGATTAAAGCCGATGAAAAGAACGCTCACATCGTCATTGATCCAGAACAATGCGCCGCTTGCCAAGCTAAGCCCTGTCTTATCGTCTGCCCGGCACTGCTGTACACCTTAGATGAAACAGGCACCTTGAATTTCGACTACGCTGGCTGCCTGGAATGCGGTACTTGCCGCACTATATGCCCTCATCTAAAAAAATGGGAATATCCTAGGCATACCTTCGGCATTTACTATCGACAGGGATAACGGGACATGAAATTTGAACAGGAGTAGATGGAGTAAAGGGAGGGTTCGACGAGGTTAGGATTGAACAAGAGTCACGGGAGAACCGGAGGGCTCGCAGGAGGATTACGAAATAAAAGAAAAAAGATTGCAGCAACTTAAATAAAAGCTGCCACAACCTTTTCTACTTTTCAGGAGCCACTGATTTAATGAACACTCCGATAAAACAAGAAATTTTTTCGTCAAACGAGGAAGAAAACGCAGGAATAGTGGAGCTATTCCGAGGCTTTCTGACAATGTCTGACGGAAAAAGAGCTGTTTTAGCGCGAGATGCGAATAAATCAATGGCTCCTGTTTTATTGACAGTGCCGGTAACGATCGCCGCACTCAGCGCGTTTCGCACCGTTGAAGTTCTCCACGTTGCTCAAATAGCCGGTAATACGTCGCACCCGGGAAATCGGCGCTCGTTCCACCGCCTCAATCACTACGTCTTGTCCCTCCACTTGCAAGGAAAGAGAAGCAAGCTCCTTATCTTGACTGCGCCACTGCTCAATTTCACTGCGCACATACAATTCGATTTCTTCGTCACTCAGGCATGCCGCCGCTTCTACTTGCACATCTTCCACGCATAGGCTTTTCATCTTCGCCACCCCATCCATATGTAGTACTAACAATGTAATTATACACAAGATATAGTTATTTTTCCAGGCTTAATTATAAGAAAAACCAAAAAGGAACGAATTTTGAACAAGAGTAAAAGGAGTAAAGGGAGGGCACGAGGAGCGTGTTAGCCATCAAAAAGCACCTACTGTAGGATTTTAATTCCTACAATAGGTGCTTTTGAGTTTCCTGTTATTTTTCAGTCCAAAAAGTTGGCTGCCGGTACATAGGGCAGGCCCAAGCCTTCGGCAACTCCTTGGTAAGTTACGTTGCCATCCACCACATTCAAGCCGTTAGCCAAACCAGCATTGTCCTTCAAAGCCTGTTTCCAGCCTTTGTTAGCAATCTGCAGCGCATACTCTAAGGTCACATTTGTCAAAGCCAAGGTGGAAGTTCTAGCCACTGCCCCAGGCATGTTAGCTACTGCATAATGCACAACACCATATTTTTCATAGGTAGGTTCGCTATGCGTCGTAATACGGTCAATAGTCGCCACCGAGCCTCCTTGGTCAATCGCTACATCAACAATCACGGAACCAGGTTCCATGGATTTTACCATTTCCTCAGTTACCAGCTTCGGCGCTTTAGCTCCAGGCAGCAACACAGCGCCCACCAACAAGTCCGCTTGCTTCACCCATTTAGCCAAGTTGAAGCTGTTAGACATAACGGTCTGCACGCGGCCGCCAAAAATATCATCCAAATAGGCAAGACGTTCCGCCGAACGATCCAAAACAGTAACCCGTGCCCCCATGCCTACTGCTATTTTAGCAGCATTGGTACCAACGATACCGCCGCCGACAATGACGACTTGTCCTACTTCTACCCCTGGAACGCCGCCCAAAAGAATTCCTTTGCCGCCACAAGGCTTTTCCAGGAATTGAGCGCCAATTTGCACCGCCATACGTCCAGCCACTTCACTCATCGGCGCCAATAACGGCAAACCACCATGGCTCCCCAAAATAGTCTCGTAAGCAATGCCCACCACTTTCTTTTTGAGCAGCGCTTCCGTCAAAGCTGGTTCCGGCGCCAAATGCAAGTACGTATATAAAATTTGCCCTTCATGGAACAAATCATATTCTGCCGGCAAGGGCTCTTTTACTTTAATAATCATTTCTGCACTATCAAACAATTCTTTACGGTCCGCCATAACAGCGCCGCCTGCTTTTTGATACGCTTCGTCGCTAAAGCCGCTGCCCAGCCCCGCTCCTTTTTCCACCAGCACTTTGTGCCCGGCTTGCACCAACGCATCCACACCAGCAGGCGTCAAGCCCACCCGGTTTTCATTATTTTTAATTTCCTTCGCCACTGCAACAATCATCGTAATCCCTCCAATTGCAAATTACGGTTTGTACCGCTACTTTTTATATAGCAATAACCATGCCAAGTCTAGTAAGGCTATTTTACTGAGCCTTTTTCTGCCATTGGAAACTTTTAGCACCAATTATTGGCAACAAAAGTTTCCGTTCGGAAACTTTTGTTGCAGGAAATTAATAAAACTTGTGTAATATACTGGTAAAGAAAGTTTAGTCGATCTTCTATCCCCTCTTGAAAGGAAGTTTCTATTATGCGTTTTCGCCTTCCCAATGTTGACCGCGTCGGCTTAGTCATGGATATCTCTCGCATTCTTGCGGAACGACATATCAACATTCTTTCCATGGAAGTCGACCTGCGTGTCATTTTTCTAGAAGTTCAGCCCCTATCCCACCAGGCCGCGCGGGAACTAGCCGAATGTCTTTTGGCCGTTCCCGGCCTTCTTGATGTCGAAATGATCGACCTGATGCCTCACCAAGAACGTTCGCAGCAAATTCAGGCCATGCTGACCTCCGTACAGGACGGCATTGTCGCTATTGACCGTCATGGACGCATTACACAATGCAATCCAGCTGCGGAAAAGCTGCTCCACTGTCCTGCCGAAGAAATTCTAGGCAAGTGGCTGGAAGATATTTTTCCGGCCGCCTCTCCGTTGCGCCGAACATTGGAAAGCGGTAAAAGTTATCATAATGAAGAACTGTTTTTTGAAAAAGTTGCCGGCCATTGCCTCGCTACCAGTACCCCGCTTTTAGATGCCGCCGGTTTTGTCAGCGGCGCCATGGTTGTATTACGGGACATTCGGGATGTCCAAGAGCTTGTTCATCGATTAACAGGGCCCTCGCCGTTCACCTTTGCAGAGATCATTTTCACCAGCACCGCCATGCAGGAAGTAGTCTCCCAAGCCCAAACCTACGCCCGCAGTGATTCTACCGTTTTAATCCGCGGCGAAACCGGCACCGGCAAGGAGCTAATCGCCCGCGCCCTTCATGCTGCATCGCCGCGCAGCGCCAAAGCCTTCCTGCCAGTCAACTGCGCAGCCATTCCTGATGCACTCTTGGAAAGCGAGCTCTTCGGCTATGAAGAAGGTTCTTTCACAGGCGCCGTCAAAGGAGGCAAAGCAGGGCTTTTTGAACTAGCCCAGGGAGGCACTCTGTTTTTGGATGAAATCGGCGAAGTTTCTTCCCATCTGCAAGCTAAGCTGCTGCGCGTACTGCAGGAACGAAAAGTTCGCCGCTTAGGCAGCAATCGGGAACAACCCATCAATGTTCGCATCCTCGCCGCCACTAATCGCCCCCTGGAAACTTTGATGGCCCAAGGAACCTTCCGTGAGGATCTGTACTATCGTTTAAATGTCATTCCTATATTTCTCCCGCCTCTGCGCGAACGCTTAGAAGACATTGATCCCCTTAGCCGCTTCTTTTTGCACCGTTTTGCCGCTAAACTCCAGAAAAGCGTACAAGAAATCAGCAGCACCGCCTTGGAAAAGCTCAAGCACTATCATTGGCCCGGCAATATCCGCGAATTAGAAAATATCATGGAGCGCGCTTGCAACATCGTCAACGGGCCAGTTCTCTTAAGCGAACATATCTTTTTGCCCTCCGCTACGATTCCCAGTAATATCCAGGCAGCTCCTGCAAAAAAAACACAATCTTTGGCCGCCTCCATGCAAGAAGTAGAAAAAAAACTTCTTGCTGAGGCAATGGGCGAATATCGCAGCGCCCGTCAGCTAGGCCTCGCTTTAGGATTGTCCCATACTGCCATTCTTAAAAAGCTCCGTAAATACGGTCTCTCCGTACCAGGTAGTTCTCATTGAAAGTAAACACTCAGCACTTTACAAAGAACAGCCTTTGATGGAATGACTTACGCACAAGCGCTAGCTGCCCGCTAAACAGAAAGTCCCGGATCTGGCCATAGGCCACCCCGGGACTTTTTGTCGCTATTAATACCCGCAATTCACGGTCCAGGTTCCCGGATTTTCCGGATCGTATGGTTCTGCAAGCTGCTTAGTAGCATCGATCAAAGCATCTTCCATCGTCGCAAACCATTCATTAGGGCTGACATACGGATAAGCTGCGCCAGCTGGCTGATAAAAATGGCTTGTGCGATGCCCGAGCCTGCCGTCTCCTGCTTCGACAACTTTGATACCGATGCACTGGCCGCCGATAAACACGCCCCATTCGCCAACTACCCGGCACATGGATTCAATCTTGCCCTCACTGGATAAAGCGATTGCATCTTCCCATTTCATATTGCCTCGTCCTCCTTGTGTAGACTTTATTCAAGGATAGTTTTCTGTTTATTTCGTCTTTTAAATGTCACTTTCCTGCTTCCAGCATCGCTTTATTGAAAAAATCATCGTCTTATCATCTTTTCATAGGCAAAGCAGAATGAAAGTGATATGATAAAAAAAAAGAAAGGAGCGGATTTCGTGTTGCGGTCCTTTTGCATTCTTTTGTATCGCATTATTGCCTTAATCGGCTCCGGCCTGATTATTGGCGGCAACGAATTGATTTTGGTCCTGGATGAGCTTTTGGTGCGTCTAGCGACGTCTCCCACGCCGCGAACCGTGCTAGTTTGTTTGTCTTGCTGGGCCTTGTATAAAGCCTGCTGCCGCATCCCTCACCTTATACGCTCCCTTCCCAAGCGGATCTCCATCCGTTTGGAATCCTGGTGATGCTTCTAAAATAAAAACAGCTAACGCTAGAATGTTTGCCAAATCGTACTGCAAACGTCCTCGCTTTAGCTGTTTTTTCATGCCTTCCCTGCGCCCCTGTTCAATTGTCCCTATCGTACCCTCCCTCTACTCCATCTACTCATGTTCAAAATACGTACCCAGTATCCCTCCTGCGTACCCTCAGATTCTCTCGCGACTCTTGTTCATGAATCTCCCCAGATCACAGCTTTTTTAACAACTCTTCTTTAACCCGCCCCAGCACTTCCAGCCAGTCTCCTGGCTGCCGCTGCCGAAATAAGCGCATCGTTGGATACCAAGGAGTATCCTCCCGCTTTAATTGCCAGCGCCATTCCGCTATGTAAGGAAGCAACACCCAGGTTTCTTTTCCCATGCCTCCTGCCAAGTGTGCTACTGCCGTATCGGCTGCAATGACCAAGTCCAAATTAGCAATCAACGCCGCTGTTTCCGCAAAATCAGTTAATTCCTCAGAAACATCCCACACGGGATACGTAGCCTTCTGCAGTTCCTTAGCCCGCGCTCCTTCCTGCAAGCTAACCCACGCAATATCCTGCAGTGCAAACAGTTCCCGAAAAGCTTGAATCGCCACCGAACGGTTGGCGTCATTTTTATGTTTGGGGTTTCCAGCCCAAACTACGCCTACGCGCAGCTTCTTTCCCTCAGTTGCATGAGCCAGGCGCTTGCCCCATGCAGCTGACCTTTCCTTGGACGCATATAAATAAGGAACTTGCGCCGGAATGGTCTCTTCTGTGGTATGTAACCAATAAGGCAAGCTCATTAAGGCGCAAGCTACATCATAATTTCCCTCCGGTACGCGATTGCCGCCAACCACACGCATCGCAAAGGAATCGGCTATCAAGCGCTCTACGGGAGTATCCACCCACAAGGTTGTCTCCTCTGCCATCGCTGCTACCATAGGCGCATAACGGGAAAATTGAATAATGTCACCATATCCTTGTTCGCGAAACAGCAATATCTTCTTCCCGGTCAAGTCTTCCCCTTGCCATAAAGGAATAGGAGGCTGAAAATTGCCAAATAACGGCCAGCGCAGCTCATACTTTTCCCAGGCTTTTTCATACTGTCCCAGCGAAAAATAAATCAAACCTAAGGAATAAGCCGCTTCCTGATAGCCCGGTTGAAGCGTCAATGCTTTTTCATGCGCTGCAATTGCTTCCTCCAAACGCCCCAAGTCCTGCATAAAATTCCCCAGATGGTAATAGAACAACGCATGGTCTGGTTTAACTGCAATCCCCTGATGCAGGCAGGTTTCGGCTTCCTCCATTCTGCCAGCGTCCTTTAATAACAAAAAGAGGTTGTTATAGGCGCCTTCATGGTCTCGCCGCAATTCGATCGCTTTGCGGAAATGTCGCTCCGCTTCCTTCATCTGCTGCAAATCTTTCAACACAAGCCCTAAATTATTATGGACTTCACCATACTGAGGTTGTAACTCCAAGGCCCGCCGAAACCAAGAACAGGCTTCCTCCACCTTGCCGCTATCTTTCAAGGCCAACCCCAGATTATTGCACGCCTGAGCATATTCCGGCTGTAAATCAATGGCCTTGCGAAACCACTGCATAGCTTCCTCAAATAAGTGAGACTTAAATTTCAGCACCCCATAGTTATTGCAAAGCTCCGCACTATCTGGCGTCAGTTCCAAGGCCAGCAAAAAGCAAGACTCCGCCTCAAGCATCTGCCCAATCTCACTCAGAATCAACCCCAAATTATTATAGCTTTCCGCGTGATTCGGCTGCAGACTCAGAACCTTGCGCAAAGAAGCCTCCGCCCCATCCAGACGCCCTATGCCTTTCAGACACAGTCCCAAGTAAAAATAGGCCTCCCAAAAATCGGGCTGCAAAGCCGTAGCGCGAAACAACACTGTCGCCGCCTTCTCTAATTCACCCGCTTCCGCTAATGCTACACCCCAAAACCAAAAGGGTTGAACTTGCTCCGGATTTTCCTGCGCCGCTTTCTCAAATAGAGCTGCCGCCGCCAGATAGTTTCCCGCTGCTGCGATTTTTTTCCCCTGTTCTATATATGCATTTTCACCCACGTCTACGCCCGCCCTTCTGTTGAGCTCACTTGTTCTGCCAAGGCAACGGCCACCCGCTGCAGCACTTCCTGCCAGTCGCCTCGAAGCGCTTGTCGGAATAGGCGCATGGTAGGATACCAAAAACAATCTTCCCTCTTTAATTCCCAACGCCATTCGGGATGATACGGTACTAGAAGCCACGTCGGCTTCCCCATCGCCCCTGCTAAATGCGCTACCGCCGTATCCACGGCAATGACTAAATCCAGATTAGCGATAACTCCGGCAGTCTCAGCAAAATCCGTCAGTTCTCCTGCAGTATCAAACACTCTCTCCGCATCGGAGATTTCTTTAAAACGCTTTTGTTCCTCGCCAACCTGTAAGTTCACCCACAACACGCCAGGAATGGTAAAGAGCCGTCGAAACTCTGCAAACGAACTGGAACGATTTTCATCGTTCGAGTGCTCCGGATTTCCGGCCCAGACCACGCCGACTTTAAGACGTCCTTTAGCAACCGACGCCAGCTTTTTATACCAGGCTTCTCTATTTTTTGGGGCCGCCCAAAGATATGGAACAGCAGCCTCTAAAGACGGCAGCTTCGCTGGCAGGCTGAAAATAGAACACGCAAAATCAAACTGCGCTGCGTCCAGTTGACGATTGCTGGTACAAACCTTATACGCTGGCTTCATCTCTTTAAGCAATCTTGCCAAGGGCTCTTGAATCCAGACCGTAACCGCTTTCGCCATAGCTGCAATTTGCGGGACATAACGAAAACAATGCAGCATATCCCCAAAGCCTTGCTCGTAAAACAGAAGAATTCTTCGCCCTGCTAAGCTTTCTCCCTGCCAAATAGGAATGTCCATATGAAAAGAGTCTTTCCAATCTAAACGCGCATCATACCATTTCCAGCCCTTTTCTCGCTGCCCCATAAGCAAGTAGTAGATCCCTAACGAGAAACGGGCTTTCAACAAATCCGGTTGCAATTCCACCGCCTTCAAGTACGCCGCCTCTGCTTCGGCATACTTTTCCTGGCGCAGCAAGCAATTCCCCATATTATGAAAGGCTTCCGCATAATCTGGCTTTAATTCAACCGCTTCCCGATAGCATGCCTCCGCTTCTGCCAAGTACTCTTTGCGCTTCAAAATAACGCCCATATAGTTATAGGCCTCTGCGTGTTCTGGAGCTAAGGCCAGCAGTTGTCCAAAGCAAGCCTGCGCATGATCCCATTCTTCTAATGCTACCAGCAGTTCTCCCAAACGCAAATACATCTCTGGATTATGCGGCTCTTCTTTGACAGCCTGACAGAAATAAATAGCCGCTTCGCGAATTTTTCCGCCATGAGCCAGATTCAAGCCTTCCTCCACTGTGTATGTTTTCATTTCACACCACCCATACCCAGACATAAAAAACACCTGGTGAAATTTCCGATTCCACCAGGCATTTTATCATCCTTGAATATTCCACCGTATAGAGGTGGGCGCCGGACCTTCATATTGATTTTTCATAACCTGCCCTTTGTTAACCTGTTGTAATTTCAAGGCTTGAACCCGCTTAGCGCATTCGGTTTCTTGCATCAATTCTGCATGAAGCCGTTCCACTTCCGCCTGTTTAGAACGAACTTGTTCCCGCAAGGCTTGCAAAGAACTGTTCCCAACCTTCCAGGCTTCTTCACGCTGGCTCTTCCGCTCCTGCCAAAGGCGTAAATATCCGTCGCGTTCTTCACTCAGCCGGCGCAAGCCCACCCAAAGACGCTTTTCCAGCTTATGCATTTGCCGTTTGCTGTTTTCCGCCAAGTTTTCTAAAAGCCGCAGCTCTTCTTTAAAAAAAGCTTGGCCTTCCATTTCCGTCAAGGAAGTTTCCCTCCCCTATCAACCACTGCTGTTATTACTGAATACCGACATCTGCGTCGTCAGCTTGTTTAAATATGTTTCCATATTCGTATATTCCGTATAATATCGCGTTTGCACCAAGCTTAAACGCTTTTCCTCGTTAGTAATGCGCTCTTTAATATCCTCCAACTGATCATGAAGTGTATTGTCCGTCGAACTAGCGTCACTTGTCAAACCAGCCTTTTCCACTAACAAGCCTTTATTACCTGCAGAATCTCGGCTGGTACCGATATATTTCTGAAATATATCGTAGAAACGCATGCCATAGCCTTCTTCTTTGTATCGTACACTTTGCTCTGTTCCGCTAAGGGAACGTACACTAGAAGTACTATAACTCGTTGACTTCTGGCTGAACAAATTCATAATCCCTTCTGGATCGGTCTTTATAGCCGACTTCAAGGTAGACTCATCAATAGTCAACTTTCCATAGTCCGAATAACTGCTGCTTGTTATGCCGATGGATTTCAACGTCTGTGACACGCCTGGCACGCTCGCCATAAAAGCGCTTCGCAATTCATCCAGAAAGCTCTGCAACATATCATCACGCTGCAGTAAGCCGGTCTTAGCTTTTTTCTCCCATGCAGTAATATCCGATTCCGACATGGAGCTTTTCTGAGCATCGGTCAAGGGCTGATAATCACGGCTATACTTCTCCGTCAGCTTCCCTCGAATTGTATCAATGAGCGTATTGTAGCCATTTACAAATTTAGTAATCACGTCAAAAGTTGCGTCAGAATTCTGGGTCACACCAATCGTGATATCGCTGGTAGTCTTTTTATTCAGCGTATACGTCACACCATCTACGGTTACAGTATTGCTGTTGCGAGTTAATGCCTGTCCATCTAAAGTCAGCTTAGCATCCTTGCCAGCCGTATCAGTATTCAACAGAGTACTGATAAATGATCCTCCACCGCTATTATCACTTGCAGTTAACGTAGCGCCCGCACCCATTGTCTTGGATGTAAGCACAATTTTATCATTCATCGAATCATAGGACATCGTGACGCCAGCATCGCTTTTATTTACCGTGCTCATCACAGCGCTTAATGTATCGTCTTTATCAAAGGTAAAACTTTCTCCATTAATGGTAAATGAGATTTCTTGAGAACCATTAAAAGAAAACTGCGAAGTTAAAGACGAATTAATGTTACTCAAAGTTTGACTGGTATCCAAACGATTCGACTGGCTGGCGGCAAAACCAAGGGTGCTTTGCGCTGCAATGGTAATTGATTGCACACCGCTATCGTCAGCAGTTATCGTTAAAGCACCTGAGGCAATATCAATATTTAACTTTCCAGCCCCAACCGCTTTATCAATAGCATCCCGCAAGCTTCCCAGGGTAGCATCATAGGTTAATGGGTCTGGATCACTTGCAGGGTCTGTAATTGTTACACTCGATAAGTCTACCGAGTAGGCTTTGCCATCTACTTTAATTTCCCAGGTAGTTCCCGAAGAAAACGCAATCGGAAAAGATGACAATGCCGTTCCTGTAAGGCCCTTGGAAACAGCCGAGCCGCTGCTTAGCGTGTGCGCCGTTGCTAACTGCGATACAGCCAACGTATGACTGCCCACCTTGGCATTGGCGCTTGCTTCTGCCGTAATATAAGCGGAATCGCTGCTCTCCGCCTCATATTGCAGGAAATTCCCTTGCTTGGTAATACTGCTGGAAGATAACGTATCCAAATACGTCGAGGAAAAGGTATTCATCGTCCCCATCGTAGTGCGATAGGCTTCTTGCTTCCAGGTCAGCAGGTCTTCTTGCTGCTCCATTTTACTGAGCTTGACTTTTTCCGCATCCATGAGACCTTTAACGATCGAGTCTACATCAAGGCCGGAGGACAAGCCTGTAATCCGTGTGGTCCCATTTACAGTGGACGTCGTTACACTTCCCGAACTGGTAGTAGCCATATACTCACCTTCTTACCGCAGATAATCGACTAAAGAAGCTTTAGTCACCTTAGCTGTTACCGACAATGCCGCTTCATACACCGATTGAGCGGAGCTAACCTCTACCGAAGCCTTGGCCACATCAATGTCTTCATTGTTGCTCTGCAGCTTCGTAAAGGTAATTTCATTACTCGCAAGCCGGCTGTCAGTAGATTCTACATAATTCATGCGCGCACCCAGCTCTGACTGAGACTTGGCAATACGATCCAAATCTTTTTCCAATTCATCAAGGCAAGAACTAACTAATTGACTGCTACTTGAAAAAGACGTAGTCTGAACTGCGCCGCCAGAAGCAACGGTCTTATATGAGTTTTCTCCGCTAAGTCCTAGAAGAACTTTATCAATGGTGTCAAAAAAATTAGTTCCTGCGGTATAGCCTGATTCCCCCGGAGAAGTATCCCCAGACCAGCCAATAACATTTTGACCTTCAATATTAACCTTAACTTCACTGCCATTACTTACATGATAGCTAATGTCTTGCGTCACAGCCCGATATGCACTTGCTTTATTAGCAGCATAGCCTGCTGCCAAATCTCCATCCAGTATAGTGGAAGAAACCGGTCCAGCTACGCTAAGAATGTCCCCTTTATAGGTAACTTTTTCTAAAGTCGTACCGCCATACGGGAATGTTGCAGTAGCATACGGAGGCTCGTCTGTATTATATCCAGCAAAAACATACCTCCCCGCATAGGAGGTATTCATCGTATCGATGAGCCCTTTTTTTATCTCTTTGATCTCATCGGCAATCGCAGCTTTACTGGCGGTAGAATTCGTATCATTAGCGCCGTTGACAACCAGCTCTTTCAAGCGGGTCATATAATCGGCAACACCCTGGAGAGCGTCATCGGTTACCTGCATCCACGAGGTAGCATCAGACGTATTTTTCTGATATTGCTCCACATCGGATACATAGTCGCGATACTTAATCGCACGCGTAGCAATAACCGGATCGTCAGACGGTACCTGTATCTTCGACTGTGTCGAATATTTCGTCTGCGCATCGCTTAGACGCTGCAAATTATTATTCAGATTGCGGATGCTGCTGTCAAACATCATATTATTGGTAATACGCATCTGGATCACTCCTTTCCAACTTAAACGGTTTAGTCACCGTTTAACAAATCCAAGGTAGTCGTATAAATATCGTCCCAAGTATTCAGCACCTTTGCCGAAGACTCATATGCCTGCTGATACATAGTCAAGTTAGACGCCTCTTCATTCGTCGACACGCCGGATACAGACGAGCGCCGTGACGAAATCGTGGCCACCGCCGAGCTCATGTTCGTAGCCATGCGTTTGGCGTAGGCACCATTCGTACCCATGGTTGTGATAATCGCGTTAAGCGCATCTTCCGGCGTCCCCTTGCCAGCCCCCATGCAGTCGGTCGATTGCAGCAAGTCTGCCAAGGCTTTAGCATTGTTGTTGTCGCTCTCGCCAGAGGTCGTTGTGGGATTCTTGGAAGCTGCCGCAATTTTCGACACATCACCTTTAATATCCGAGGACACAGAAATATTCGCCGCCTTCAAATTGCTGTATATGTCAGCATCAAAGGCCGCCGAACTCATACCGCTATACGTAAAGAAGTTCAGACTCGTCGTGCCATCACTTCCATACCCAGCTTTGTGCTCCGCATTAAAGTTTTGCGCAAAAGTCCGTGCAAATACATTTAGCTGCTCTTGATAATAGGGAACCCCTTGGTATGTCCCGCCCGTGCCAGTACCGTCACGCAACTCCAGTTGCGAGCCCAGGGAACCGCCATTAGGAACAAAAGCATCCCCAGTTTTTTCCCACTGGAGCGTAAACATATTATCCGCAGATGCTGTACACTTGATCGTATCATAGCTTCCGCCATTAACAAGCATCTGACTGCCAATACTAACTGACCAAACAGGATTGCTTTCGTCTCCATTTTGAGCCGTTTGGGTCACCGTAATGCCTGCAACCGCCGACAGCTTATCCAATAGCAAATCGCGCTGATCCTGCAGCTCATTCGCCGCAGAACCGCTGGCTTTCGCCTGCGCAATCGTTTTGTTCAAATCTGCCAATTGCTTAGCATAGGAATTGATCTGATCCACACTGGTTTTAACATCTTGATTGACCCCTTCCCGCTGTGCTTGCAAAGAGGCCGCCGCGTCGTGCAAGTACTGGCAAAAGGCTTCACCATAAGACTCTACGGTTGTTCGCACTGACGGGTCAGGCGATGCCTTACTCAAGTTTTCCAGAGCGTCATGAAAATTTTTCATAACCGTTGTAAAGCCGCTATCCGACGGCTCGCCAAAAACCGACTCTATTTGCGACATGGTGTCCGACTTGGTTTGCCAAGTGGTTTGCACAGTATTCTGCGACCAGTAGCTCTGATCCAAACGCCAATTCCGTTCCCTCTCAATGGCTGTCACTTCCGAGCCGCCGCCAATGACGCCACTGCCGCTATACACGGCAGCGGCGCCGGCTGCTACCTGGGTCACAACCTGCCGCGAATAGCCGGTTGTCTTGACATTGCTTACGTTGTTACTGGTAGTAATCAAGGCGGCCTGGCTGCTGCGCAGGCCGCTATTCGCTATGCTCACTCCAAAAAAAGTTGATGCCATTTGCTAGCCCTCCCATCAGCCGCCTAAATCCGAAATCAAACCCGCCACTAGTGTATCCACCACATTCATAACCCGCGCGCTAGCACTGTAAGCATGCTGATACGTGATCATGGTAGACATCTCATCATCCAGCGATACGGAACTAAGTCCATTACGCTGCGTTTGAATCTGTGTCAACAGGCCGCTTTGCGTAGTATAATTTGCAGTCGCCGTATCACCAGTCGTCCCTAGCCAAGAAACAAAAGACGAATAAAAAGTATCCATACTCATAGAAATGCCATCGCATTTATATAGGTCACTTTTACTGCTCAAAACACCAAGAGCTTTGGCAATATCGTTATTGCCAGCTGTTCCATCACTGTTCGCTTTTATCTGCGTATAGTCCGCTTCATAGGAGGCATTAACTTGCACGTTTCTCAAGCCCATGGACGCCGCAGTATCAATAGTCGTAAAGAAATCTTGACCAGCAGTCTGAGCGGGATTGTAAATATTATTGACTGCTGTCGCAAAGGTCACCAGCAAATCATTCAAGCCATTCGTCATCGTCGTAAGGGAGCTCTTATTCACCGTTGTCGACCAGTCATAAGGCTTATATGTTGGCGTTGTGGATATAGAAATATCGTCTACTCCGTTCGGATTAGCCTCATCCAAATAGAATCGTAACGTGCCGCTGTTCAAGGACACATCCTCGTCTAAATCTTCCCACCGCACTTTAAGCGGATTTAGAGCCGTCCCAAAACCTGTCGCTTCCAATTCCCGCGCCTTATTCTCGCTTACCAGACTGACTCCATTGATATAAACATTCACTATCCCATTTTCTTGTTCTGCTGTTGTAATGTTAACTAACGAACTAACTTTATCAATCAGCAAATCCCGCGCATCCCTTAAGTCGCTGGCTTCCACATTGTGCGTTTCCATGCTCAATATTTGATCATTCAGCCCAGCAATTTGGCTTGCCAAATTATTTACGTCATCTACGCCGTCCCTCACATTATTGGCCATGCTTTCCCGCAGGGTCAGCAGGGTGGTCGCCATTTCATTGAACGCGCCCAGCATCGAATCCGCATTTTCTAGAACCGAACTTTTACAGCTAGCGCTGGTAGGATCTTTCGATAATTCCGTCCAACTGCTCAGAAATTTGTTCATGGTTTCCTGAAGTCCGTTACTGGTCTTTGCAGACGTCTTATCAATGGCATTAAATTCGTTAATGACTTCCTGCATGCTCGCCAACAGACTGCTCTTTCCTTGGGCATAACCTGTTTCCGTATTTTGCTCCCGGTACTGAATATCTAAGAATTGGTTGCGAATGCGCAGTATAGACTGCACTGTAGCGCCAATTCCAACAGAAGAACCGTCGCCGCTTACATAGAGATCTTCCCCTACCGCCCGCTTGCGAGTATACCCCTGGGTGCTGGTATTGCTGATATTGCTACTGGTGACGCCCAGCGAACGCTGGGCCGTCGCCATGCCGGAATAGGAGATGCTATAGCCGCTCCAGATTGTACTCATCAGCCTGCTCCTTTCCGCTCATTAACGGGACATATTAATCAGAGTTTCCAGCAGCGTATCGGACGTAGTAATAATTTTACTATTCGCCTGATAGGCGCGTTGAGTGATCATCATTTCGCTAAACTCGGACGCCAAATCCACGTTGGACATTTCCAGAGAACTCGTTGCCAAGCTAGTACCATTTTCCCCTACCGCTACGGTTTTAACGGCACCCGAATTCACAGTTGTCTCATACAAATTATCACCAATTTTTTTCAAGCCGGCAGAGTTATTGCAAACACCAACCCCGACCATCCCCACGGCTTGACTCAAGCCATTGCTGTAGCTCCCCATAATGACTCCGTCAGCGCCGATGCTGTAATCCGAAAGGGAGCCTCCGGTATAACCGTTGCTGCTGTTTACGGTAACATTGCAGGTCTTCGTGCTACTGGAAAACTGGCCAATCCCGGACATGTCTATCGAGGCCACAATAGCCTCAGAACCATTTGTCGTAGCTACCAAAATTTCGCCAGCAGAGCCGCTGACCAGCGAACCGTTAGCGTCAAACAGCAGCGAACCTTGCCCCCCGACGCCAATGGTTTTATCAGTTGAAGAGGCAGTCCAGGTCCAAAGATTGTTCATGGTTGTGGATTTTGAAAAAGTCACCTTGACCTCATGCGCCGCCCCTTCGGAATCATACATCGTAAGGGTAGTCGAGCCGGTTGTCGCCGCAATATCTAAATTTCCAGACAAAGTAGCTTGAGTAGTAGCTGATCCCTCCATGTTCCGCTTATTCAAAACGGTCGTCGTTACGCCCCCCACGTGACCGCTAGCAATTAAATTGGCCGCATTATCACTGGCCGCCACAGTGCAGGTAAGTCCTGAAAAATAGAGGCTCACATCTTGCGTAGCTCCGCCTACAGTGTTACCCACTGCACCGCTTTCAACCTCTCCGGTAACTGCGTTGAAAACAACCGTACCTGTATTAGGAGTAGCTGCGTTATCCGTCCAAGTCCAAGTACTCTTAGCGCTTGCCGCCGTAGCGGTTCAACCCCATAATTTTGGAGTATAGTCTCTATTTCAAGCCATACTGTAGCATAGCTCTTTATTTCATCACAATGTCACGACAAACGGTTGGC
>SAAJ01000042.1 GCA_009929485.1 Negativicutes bacterium | reverse complement strand
TCTTTGGTGATGGTGTTGTGAGATCTCCATTCTACCATACGAGGAAAAGTCACTATGGACTTTTTCTTAAGTGTTCAACTTCATTTTACAATCAACCTTTTTTTATTGTTTGTACTTTGGTTCGTTTTTGAGTTCCTTACCTTCTTCTAAAGGGTTTTTGCAAACCGCTGCAGAAATGCCACTTTACGCAGTTCCAATTCCTAAGGCGCTCACTATACGGGGGAATACTATGGATACACTGTTTCTATTTGTAACACACTCGATCGACACTTGGGGGTATTGGGCTATTTTTGTGGGAATGGCATTGGAGAGCGCTAATATCCCGATTCCCAGCGAACTGATTTTTGGCTTTGCAGGCTATCTGGTGTATCTGGGCCGCTTGAATTTTGAACCGGCTGTCCTTTTTGGCGTTGCTGGCGGCCTGTTTGGATCAATCGTTTCCTACGCTCTTGGCTATTACGGCGGTCGCCCTTTCGTTTTGAAATATGGCAAATACTTTTTCGCCACTCCCTCCAAAATAGACCTGGCCCAACGCTGGTTTGACCGCTATGGCCTTGCAGCAGTATTCTTTGCCAGACTTCTGCCGGTGGTGCGCACGTTTATTTCCCTGCCTGCCGGTTTTGCCAAAGTCAATTTCGGCAAGTTTGCCGCCTATACGGTTTTGGGCTCTCTGCCTTGGACCATCGCGTTGATTTATTTGGGAGTCGCTCTAGGCGAGAACTGGTATCTTCTTACTGCCTACGGACATCAAGCCAGCCTCGGCGTCCTGCTGCTGCTTGTGATTGCCTTGCTTGTTTGGTGGAAGCGCGTTGTTGGTAAAAAAAACAAATAACAAAAAGGAAGTGAAGCTATGAAAGTCGGCATTATTCGCTGCCAACAAACCGAAGATATGTGTCCGGGAACTACTGATTTCACCATGGCCAAACAAGGAAAAGGGGCTTTTGCCGATACTGGCGCTGTCGATATTGTCGGCTTTGTCTCCTGCGGCGGCTGCCCCGGCAAAAAAGCCGTAACACGAGCTAAGATGATGGTTGATAGAGGGGCTGACGCAATTCTTCTTGCTTCTTGCATTGGCAAAGGCACGCCGATCGGTTTTCCGTGTCCAAATTTTGCAATGATGAAAGAAGCGATTACGAAAGCGCTCGGACAAGATAGTAAGCTTATCGATTGGACGCATTAATTAGTAAAACCACCCGGCCTATGACCAGGTGGTTTTACTTTATTTGGCGTACTAGCCCCAATCATCCCCGCCAAAATCGTTATCTTGGTAATCGTCAAAGCTATTGGACACCGTATCTTGCTGGCTGCTATCATCCCAACCGCTTTGATTGGCAACATCCGGCAGGTCTCCAGCTTCCGCCTGTCCCAGCAAATCGTCAAATTCATCTCCCTTTAAGATTCCGTTCGACGTAAGGGTTTCGCGCAATTCATCGTCGTCCATATTGCGCCACATATCATACTGATGCTGATCAATCAGGTAATTCGACAGCAAATACCCCAGCACCATGCCGCCCAGCATGCCGCCCATGCCAAAACCGCCATTACCGCCCCGATAGGAATTCTGATTATCCCCCGAGCGCGAGCGAAATAACCGATACACGACATAGAGTCCAAGCAAAATCAAAAGAACCGTCAACATCCTTACTCTCCTCCTGTCAATAAAATACACGCATTTTCTTCTTTATGCGCCATTTTTATTTTGGCTATTCTTATTATAAACGGATTTTGTGACAAATACAGGACCTACGAAAACAAAAAAATTGACAAACATTCCATTGTATTGTTTAATAAATATCACAATATCATAATGTAGGGCAAACCTATTGAAAAATAGGGACGCAAAGCTACGGGTCTAAGGGCTAACCGCCTATGATCGCCGCGCCGCCAACTAGCTAATTGCTACTTGCTATTCGGACAGGCTTACCTGTCTTTTTCTTTTTTCTTCAGCACTATGCATGGTGATGCCTCCTACTGAACACAACAAGTAAAGAAGAAAAAGGAGAGAAACACCAAGTGAATTTGACCATTGGAAAAAAGATTTTAGCAGGATTTTCAGCCGTAATTATCGCCACCTTACTAATGAGCGGGTATACGTACTACAAAATTGGTGAAATGAACCGCGAATACCACGATGTCACAACAATCAATTTAGAAAAACTGGCCTTAGTCGAAGAACTATCCGCTCATATTATTGAAGAAGCCGCTACGGTACGCAAATACAACCTCACCGGCGATGCCGCGGATAAAACTAAATTTGAGGCCCTTCGCAAAGAATCCGATGCTAAACTGGCGCGAATGGAGCAAATCTTCGTAACGGAAAAAGCTAAAAAATTGATTGGTTAACGCTTTGCTGATTATGGGTTCTATTGCGATCAGTCTCTTCTTGAGCCGTAGCATTTCCCGCGCCGCTCAGCAAATAGTGCACGCCGCAAAGGAAATGGCCGCAGGTAAACTAACGTCCGAGCCGCTTCAAGTCCGTTCTAATGATGAAATGGGACAATTAGCTAGCGCCTTCCAAGAAATGAAGGAAAGCATGCGCCATTTGATTCGCCAAGTAAGCTCCTCCGCCGAACAAGTGGCCGCTTCTTCCCAGCAATTGACCGCCAGCGCCGATCAAGCCGCCCAGGCAGGCAGCGATGTTGCCGCCGCCATTGGCGCGGTAGCGCAGGGCTCCGAACAACAACTACAGGCCGTAGATACCACAGCCGCTACAATGACGCAAATGTCCGCCAACATCCAACAAGCCGCCGCTAACGCGAACCAAGTAAGCGCACAGGCCAACGAAGCGGCGCAAGCGGCCCAGATCGGCAGCCGTGAAGTCGATGCCGCCATTGCGCAAATGCAGCAAATTGAGGAAAACGTGGTACAGTCTGCCGCCGTTGTCGCGCAGCTTGGCGAACGTTCGCAGGAAATCGGCCAAATCGTGGACACCATTTCCGGCATTGCCAGCCAAACGAATTTGCTGGCCCTAAACGCAGCCATCGAGGCCGCCCGAGCCGGTGAGCAAGGACGAGGGTTCGCTGTCGTAGCCGAAGAAGTACGCAAGCTAGCCGAACAGTCCCAAGGAGCCGCCAAGGAAATCGCTATGCTGATCGGTGAAATCCAAAGAGATACGGAAAAAGCCGTAACCGTCATGAACGAAGGTCCGCAGTTGGTCCAAGAAGGATCAACCGCGGTTCAGTCCGCCGGCGAAGCATTCCATAAAATCGGCGCATTAGTTGAATCCGTTAATATGCAAATGCAGGAAGCCTCTGCCGCTATGCAGCAAATGGCAGGCGGCAGCGAGCAAATGGTCGCCGCCATGAAAGACATCGATCATCTGAGCAAGCACGCCGTAAGCCAAACCCAAACCGTCTCCGCCTCTACAGAAGAGCAGGCTGCTTCCACCGAAGAAATCGCCGCTTCCAGCCAGGCCTTAGCCAGCATGGCCGAAGAGCTGCGCCAAGAAGTCGGCAAGTTTCAATTAGCATAATTATCATCTGGTTCAGGGGGACGGTTCTAGTGATTCGTTGCCTGCTTTCTCTGGTTCAGGGGGACGGTTCTTCCGAGTCATTTTCTTGGCTTTTTGGTTCAGGAGAACCGTCCCCCTGAACCAAAAGCAAGAGATCCGCCAGCAAATTACTCAGCAGCGCCTCTTGATAGGCGGCACGCTTTTTTTGCTGCAAAACTTGCGCTAACGCTCGCAGTTCAGGACAAGAAAGACCTTCCATCTTTTTCAGCCGCGCCTCCGGCAGCAATGGAGCATCCTTAGGCAAGGCGAAGTGATAATCTTCCAACCCATAGTGCCAAAGCCGGACCTGCTGGGGATTTCGTTTGTATAAGGCATCCGCCGCGAGCAAGCCTTCTGGATCCAAGTCGCCGGAGTAGCAAAGCGTGCAGCCGCCAGCTGTCAGCAAATTGACCACAACCCACGAAGCCAGTTTAAAATTTCCGTGGGTGCACACAAGAGGCGGCAAAGGCAGATTTCTTTGTTCAAAAACATCGAGAAGCGCCGAAAAAACCCCTGAGTTTTCTACTATATATACAACTTCCTTCGCCTTACCGGCAGGGCGCAAAGAGCTCAGGCTGGCCAGTTCCCGCAGGGGTGCATTGAGCACTGCTCGCTGCCGCCAAGCCTCACGCCAGTAAGATACTTCCATTTCGCAGTCGCCCTGTTGCCGAAACGCCGCTAAGCCGGCACAGGTAACAAAATTGAGCACATCATCTCGAAGCAAGCCAAAATGATAAAGAAGTTCGGCCTCTTCCTCGGTCCGCGAGAAATCGTCCTGACCAGCTTCGGGGCGCAAAAAGCACAGAGCCTCTAAAAAAACACGCCCCAAAGCAGTCGTACTATCGAGGGCGTGAGGGTCCCCAAAAATCCTCGCAGCATAAACAGGCAGCCGTTCTTTCGCTTCAGAAAGCTGCGCCAGCGCTTTCGCCGCCAGCGAAAACAGCTGTTGCTCCTCTTCGCAGCCATTTGTGTAGGCGCGCTGCGCCCGCTGTACGCCGGCATCTTTCTCCCAAACAGCTTGCAGCCAGCGTTGCGTAGAAGGCTGGCTGTTTTCACGCAAGAGCTGCTGAAAAAACAAATCTCGCTGCTCTTGGGCCATAAGGCGCACCTGCGACCGAGGAAGAAGTTCTTCGCCGGCATATGCCTGCAAAACCGCTAATAAATCGGCCTCGGCAAAACAAGTAGCCTGCAACGCCAACGCCACTTCCCGCAAGGAAATAAGCAGCGTTTCTTCCGCCTCCAAACGGCGGCGCAAAAAAGCCTCTAACGCCTGCCGCTCCTCTTCACTGGCCTTAGACAGCATTACCTTGCCCGCAAGCCGCCCGTGGCGGCGATATTTTTCCACGCACCCCGCCAAAAGGCGCGCCAATCCCGGCTGCGAGCGAAAATAAGCCGCCGCCTTTTGAGCTACCTCTTGTGCCTTCATGAGATCGTTTCCTCGTCACGCAGCGTTCGCACCCGTCCATCCCAATGGTAGCGCACCACCGAAACAAAGGGAGCGTTTTTCGGCCGTACCAGCTCGCAAATAGCCAGGCTCCTCACTGTATCATAATCGCCCCAAAGTGCTTGGGAATTCATAATGTAATTAAAGGAAAGCTGTTCCACCAGCGCAAACATTTCTCGGATGTTGTTCTCATCGACGCCGGCAAAGGCCTCGTCAAGAGAAATCACCTTAGGCGCATCCGGCCGCGCTTCGCCATAGCGGGAATACGCTGCTGAAAATAGGGGGATGTACATAGACATGGCTTTTTCACCGCCGCTGAATTTGCCAAAGACACTGTTAGTAAGCTCCTTTTTCGGCATTCCCTCGCGGCGATAAAAAAGGTTAAAGGAAAACCATTTGCGAAAATCGAGAGTCTCCTTAACCAGGTCTTGAAAAGATTCTGAACGCACATCAGCTTGCGCCTTGGCTTGTTCAATGCGCGACTGAAAATGCCTCACAATGCGCTTCATATCTTCTTCCTTTAAAAGCCGCCGGTCCGAACGCAGCAGCCTCACCAGCTCCTCCGTATCCATTTGGCTGTCGTCATCGGCGGTAAGGGGCTTCCAGCGCAGTGAAAATACCAGGCCGCTCGAGGTATCCAGGCTTTCCATAAGGTCATTCATATGCGCCACCCAGCCTTCGGCGCTATTGATGCGCTGGCTGATAATCCGCCCAATGCTGTTCATAATAACTTCTTCGTAGAGCTCCCTGTCCTGATGAGTCAGGGTCATCTGCTGCTCCGCCATCTGCCGCGAAAGCTCCTGCCAGGCGCTGCGGGGAGTCATGCGACGGCCGGCGCATTCCAGAACCGCCAGCTTCCTAAGAGCCGCTTGCTTGAGTTCTTGATTCGCCAGCAAGAAGGCATCAGTCTCCTCCTGCTTCGGCAGTTGCGGCAACTGCAGGTCCGCCGACTGAGTTTCTTCCAACTGCAAGCGGTATTCTCCCAACACAGCCTGTTCGCGAAAAAAGGAAGCCATCAGTCTATCTGTCATCTTTTCCCGTGTCGGCTCCTCTTGCTCCACCCACGGCCCGAGACGCTGCCAGACCTGATTCGCATCAGTCCATGGAAAGTCGTCTTCCTCCATCGCCGCAACCAGGCGCAGTTCCGCCTCTTGCGCAAACACCCGCCGCCAAGAAGCTGCATGTTGCCGCCAAAAAGTCAGGCGTCCTTCGCCGCGTTCCAGCTCCTGTCTTAGGATTTCTAAACGCTGTCTTAAAGCCGCTTCTTCGTGCAACGCTTTTTTCAAAAGCCCCGGCAGCTCGTTCAGCCTGGCTACAACTTCCCGACTGCGTCGCCGAATGTCTTCGGCCCCTAAAGCGGCCAGGCGTGCCTCAATCCCCTCGAGCTCCCTTGTGAGACGCTCCTTTTCCCCTGCCAAAACCAGCAGTTCGCCCTTCAAGGCGTCGACATCTGCCTGGACTTCTTCCAAATGCTCCTGCAAGCGCTGCACATGGGTTCGCGCATCAATAAATTTGTGCCGCGCCAGTTCCAAATCCTGCAGGCGCTGCAGATACACGGTAAATTGCCGTTGCGCTTCTTGATATTCCTCGGCCAAAAAAGGCAGTTGCAACCCGTCTACCGCTTGGCGCAGACCGTTTAAAACGCCTTGGGTCTCATTCATGCAGGCCCGCAGCGTCTCATTTTTTGCCGCCGCATCACTCTCACAAATAGACAAAGCCTGCTTTCTTCCCAGCCACTCGCGGTTCGCCGCATCAAGCGCCCCTTCTTCGGGAAACCCTTCCCAACAGCGCTGCAGCTCGCGCAAGGCCTGCTCTATTTCCTCCATGCGAAGCTGTAGCGCCGCCAACACTTCGCGCTGTGCCGCCGCTTCCCCCTCTAAACGGGCGATCTCCTGCAGCCGATACTGCTTGCGCGCTTCGCGCCCGATAAACAAGGCGCTCTCCTGACGCGGCGCCTGCCCGGCCAAAAGCCCGGTGCGATACGCGCCATAGCGCACAGACAGCACTGGCGCTGCGCCGCCTTCTTGCGCCAGCAGGCCCTGTGTCTGTTCGTCATTGATCAGAATGCTGCGCAGCACCTCGTCGATGAGAGCCGGAAGCACCGCCGCCTCCTGTGGCGGCAGGGGATGCAAATAATCGGCCAAGGTAGCACAAAGAATAGCCGGCTCCGGTCGAATCACGCTGTCCGCCAAGGAAGAGGGCAGACGGCTTCTGGCCTCCTCAGGCACAACAAGGGCGTCTAAAAGCCCCATTTCCCCCAGAGCCGCTTCGATGCGCTCCCGCGTTGCCGCGTCAACATTTTCGTTAAACTCCACCGCCTCGTAAAACGGCAAAAACGGCACCTGCTGTTCCTTCAGCCAAACGCGAGCGGCGTCTTTTTCACCATGGCGCTGCGGTTCCGGCTCCCGGCGGGTGCGCCACTCCTGTAGCAGCCCCTCTGTTTGACGCAGCTGTTGACGGGTTTGCTCGGTCTCATGCGCAACAGCCAGCTTTTGGCTCCGCCACTCATCCTCGCGGCGCCTCCGCCCCTGTTCTGCCGGCTGAAGCACATCCTGCCAGCGAGCGTTTTCATACAAACGCTGCACGCTCTGCGCCGCCTCGCGAATTTCCTCCGCTTCCAGCGGCAAAAGCTCCTTGCCCGCAGACACCCAAGCGTAGAAGGAGGCCAGCAGTTCCTCACGGACAGCAAAAAAATGCTCCTCACCCTGCCGTTCTGCTTCTCGCGCCGAATCATACGCCACCTGCGCCGCGTCAGAGGCAGCCGCCGCTTCTTGCTGGCGCTCTTTGGCAAAACCTAGACGCGCAAAATGCCCATTAATCTCCTGCAGCCGCCGGTTATGAGCCGCCGCCGTCTCTTTCCAGGACGCAAAGGAATACCCTCCAGCGTACTCCTTGATGAAGGCCGACGCCAAGGCTTCATGGGCGGAAAAATCCGCTGCCTCTCCTTGATCCCCCAGCTCCTCCAGCTGCTCCAGCATGGCTTCTTCCGCCATATCCTGGCGCAGTCGCTCCTGACGCAAACGCTCTGCGTCGCGGAGTTCCGTCTTTTTCTTTTCTTCCCAAGACTGGTTCTTGCTTTGCCATTGCCCTTCCTTATGCTGCAGCTCCCCGTCCACCTCTTGGCGCCGCTTTTCCGCCCGGAACACGTCATGCTGAACCAGCGCCTCTTTTTCTTGCTGCAGTGCCTGGTTTTCGCACTCTAAGGATGCCTGCTCCCCTAGAACCTTTGCCAAGGCCTCTTGTTTCGCCTGGCGTTCTTGCAGCTGCTCTTCCCGCAACCGCTCCTGCCGACTCAGAGCCGCCTCGGCTTTGCGCTGTCCTTTCGCCTTTTCCGCCAGAATAAAGACATTATACTGGTCGTAGGCGCGCTCCAAACGGCCCAAAGCTTCGCGGTCTCTCCCCAACAGCTCCAGCTGCTCCTTGGTCTGCTTCATGTTTTCCAGGGTATCTGACAAAGGACGCAGTTCTTCTTCCGACAAGGAAGGCAGAGATTCCGTCAGAATTTCGTGAATTACGCTAGGGCGAAACTCCTTGGACAGCTTCGGACTGCGCAGCTGAATTAAAAGCTCCATCAAGTCCTTATACTGCTCCAATGAAGCAAAGCCAAAGACGTACTTATTGACCGCCTCTGCATAATCTCCTTGCCGACGGAACACCTGTCCTCCCGGCAAAATCAAAAGCTTTTCCAGCTCCGCCCGAGTCAAGGGAATCCGCTCCTCCTGGCCGTCTGCGTTGTATTCTGTCTTCGTCAGGAAAAAGTCTTTCCCAATACGGCGGTTGTCAGTAATGACAAAACCCCAAAACTCAATGGTTCCGCCCCGCCTCGCCTTCAGGCCGATGCCGGTAGTAAGGTACTGCTCGCTGTCCTGGCGTTTGTACTCCAGATACAAATAGCCTGTACGTTCCTCGCGGTCCACCAATTCTCGCTCGCCCAGCAGGTAATCCTCCATCCGGCGGTCCTTAGAACCAAACGGGTCCAGACGATTGGCGGCGATCTTTCCGTCTAAAAGCACTGTAATCAAGCTTTGCATAGTCACGGACTTACCCGAGCCGTTCATGCCGCGCAGCAGCAGCTTGCCGTCAGCAAAGAAAAACTCTTCCTGATCGTAATACCAAAAGTTTAGCAAACCCGCTCTGTGCATTTGCCACTGCTTCATCGTACATCCTCTCTTTTCTTCGCTTGTTTTTCCGGCTCATAATCATCAGGATACGCACCAACGGTCCTTCCTAAAAGAGGGGTCAGCCAAAGCAAGCCGCTCTCGTCGCTGCGCGCCATTTTCCAGTTTTCTAATGCCGCCAACAGCTCCCGCTGCAGCTTGTTCATCGACATGTCCCGGTACTCCTTGGTCCAGCCTGCGCCGGTCCGCTTGCGGCATTCCTCCAGCAATTGAGCAAACTCCAGCTCCGTAAAGGAAAAGCCATGGGACTCCTCCTGCCAGCGACGCCGCAGCTCCGCTCCCAAATGCAGAATAATCGCCGCCAAGCCGCTGCGGTCAGGAAACGCCTGCAGCTGATATCGCCGCTCCACAGGCGCCGTAAGCATCGCCACATCTTTATACAGCTCGAACTGCAGCAGGCTGTGCTCGGACACATCCTCTGCCAGACGATTTCTCATATTGCGCAAATACAAAAAGTCGCTGCTCCCCGCCTCACAACGCTCGTAACCAGGCGTCAAATACAATTCCCGGTAAATGCGCTGCTTGCGCACACGTCCGATGTCGCTTTCCTCTTCCACATCCTCCGCCGCCAGCAATTGCTCCAGCGTCCCGTACTGCTGTAAATCCTTCGGATAGGAGCGCAAGAAGTATCGCGCCAGCAAAGTCACTTCAAAAAGGGCTTCGCTTTCCTGACTGCCGCCGAAACCGGCAACATCACCGTCCACCTTGACAAGCAAGCCGTAGGAACAGGCCAGCTCCAGCACCCGCACCATGGATTTGCGCCATTCGTAGGTTTCCCAACGCAACCCGTCCTGCTCCGGCGGCGCCTCCGGATACAAGGACAAAAGCGCCTCGCACAAATCGCTCAGCAAGAACTGCTCGTCCAGGCTTTTGCTCTCTAAAAAGGCCAG
Organism: Negativicutes bacterium; assembly: GCA_009929485.1. Lineage (GTDB taxonomy): Bacteria > Bacillota > Negativicutes > Anaeromusales > Anaeromusaceae > Anaeromusa. Next base: position 13,868 of record SAAJ01000042.1, on the reverse strand, counting down.
CAAACAGCATAACAGCACATAATCGCGCACCTGCTGCAGCCCAGGCAGCCCCATCCAGGGTGCCGGACGGGCCGGAATTTTTTCCAGCTTCACAAACTGCCTCGTCACAAGCAGGCGAAAGCCGCATTTATCAAAAAAGTAATTGCGCAATCCCTGTTCGCGCCGCCGCAGGCGCTGATACAGCTCCGGCTGTTCCTCACGGATAATCCAATACTGTTCCAGGAGCGCCTGCGCCATCTCCCGGTCCTCCTCATCAAACTTCTCGATTACGCTCGCCATGAGTTCCCTCCGTCAATCCAAAAACTCAAAAACAAAATCCGGCAGCTGCAGCGTCCCGTCTGTACACTCCAGAACGATCTGCGCCTCGCTGCGGCGCACCAGCCGCACCAACCGCCCGTTTTCCGTTTTCGCCGTTCGATCCCCCTGCCCCATGCAGCGGCTGATCCAGTTCAAAAGGGTTTTGCGCACAATCGGCGGCTGCAGGCCCAGCGAAGCCAGCACAATATTTCGCCCGTCAGCACTCAAAGCGTCAACCAAGGCCTGCTCCGCCTCTTTTTCTCTCAAAAAGGCTTCCCTGGCCGCCTCCTTTTCCGCTTGCCGGTTCACCACTGCCCCTGGCCGCGTCTTTTCCCGATATGTATTCACACTGGGCTTGACCGGCAAAACCGTCGAGGGCTCCTCCCAAATCACGCCGTCCATATCCTCGCTCTCCCGCACTCCGGCGCAAATATGCCGCACTCCGGAAGATCCAAAAAGCGCCGCCGCCAGCTTATGAGCCTCATCCACATTCGGCAGCGTGGAAAACCAGCCTGCCAAATACAGATAATCCTGATACCGGCTGCGACTGGCGCTATGCCGTTCCCCTAAACGCTGGGCAAAGCGCGTAATGCGCCGAATAGTCTCCATCGTCTCGCGCTCCAAAAGCAGCAGCTCGCTTGCATGCCCTGCTGAGCCAAAAAACCACAAACGCAAGCTTTCCCATTGCTCCAAACAGCGCGCCACATACACCGAACGCTCCACCGCCTCTTCCAGGCGCGGAATGCTCATCTGATAATCGGCAATTTTCTCCGCTGCCGCCGCCATATCTGCTGCGGTAATTTGCTTTAAAAGGCTCTCAATGTTATACGACGACGTCTGCAAGCCCAGAATAAAGCGGCGGATGTACTCGGCAAAGGCATCCTTATACGTCAAGAAGGCCTCACTTTTCATACACTCCTCCACTTTTTCACTTTTCAAATACGCGATATAGTCTGACGCCTGCTCCACAAGCTTACGGAAACACGCGTATACATCCTCCCAGGTTTGGTTAAACTCCGCCCCGGACGCGGAGCCCCTCTCCTCGGAAAAATGACGCAGCGCCGCCAAAAGCCGTTCAAAAAGCGTCGCCTCCAGAGATCCCCCAAAGGACTCTCCCAGAGCGTGCAGCCTTTCCACCATCCGTTCGATTTCAATCGTATAGGGCGTACATTGGTAGCGATAGCGCTTCTTTTTGAAATCTTCAATCGTCAATACGCGCCCCGTCTCCTGACGGGGAATCAAATTGTTCCAGTCGCAAAGCTGCTTTAAATCCGCCTGCAGCTGCGCTTCCGTGTACTCCTCAAAATAGACGTCCTCCTTCAAATGCGCCAGCACATCCTCAGGGTATAAATAATGGCGCAGCTTTTCGTGCTGCAAATAAAAAAAACGCAAAATGCTGCGATATCGCCCCGCATTTTCCGCTGTCAAATATGACGCTTCGACAATCTTCCTCTGGCGCAGCTCCTCCATGTCTCTACACCTCCTATTCTGGTTCAGGGGGACGGTTCTCCTGAGTCGTTTTCTTGCCGCTTTGGTTCAGAAGAACCGTCCCCTTGAACCAATCACCAATCTTCTTCCGGTCCCTCACCACGTGTTTCAAGAATAAGCGGCTTTAAACCTACCACATCTGTCTCAAGGACCTGCTCGATTTGCACCGTCATTTTTAACTCTGCACCAAAATCGTACAGATATAAAAATTTCTGTTTAAGCTCCAGCCCCAACTGCCCCAGCGTTATTTTATCTGCAAAAGGTCCCTCGTCATTGCCCGGACTCCAATACGCCTTTCCCCGCCAAGGTTTTCCTTCCATAAAAAATGCGTACAAATGAGAATCACTTAGGCCATAGGCATGTTGAATTGCTTGATGCAACTCCTCTAACGTATGCCGCGACGACATTTGAATCCGGCTCCACACACCCCGCCGCCACAATACTTTTACTATATATGTGGTTTCCATTTTACACCTCTCTTGCAATGCATTATTCATCTTCCACACAAGTTACTTTCTCAAAAAAGAAATGGTTTATATATTCCACTCCGCCAAGCACTTTCCTCCCCTAAAACTGATTTTTTGTTCTCTTTTGGTTCAGGGGGACGGTTCTGCTGAGTCATTTTCTTGCCGTTTTGGTTCAGGAGAACCGTCCCCCTGAACCAGCCGCAATCACGCTCGCACAATAACGCTTTGACTAATCCCTGTCAGCCTGGCAATTTGCCGTGTTGAAAGACCCTCCAGTTGTTTAAGGCCACGCAAAGCAACATCTCGCTCTTCTTTACCCAGATGCTGCAGTTCTATGGGCAATAATCCATGCAGCTGCTCTTGCAACATTTGGTTGGCCTCCTGATCGGACAACAGCAATTCCATCTCTGCATCCAGACACGCCTTTGCACTTTCTTCCTGCATAAACCGCTGATATTCAGCTATCGCTTTACTTCTGTCGCGCCCAAACAAGCCCAAGACAAAGTCATTCTCCAACAGAGAATCTTGCCCCATATAGCCGCGATAGCTGCTCCAAGGATACGTTTCCCAAGAAATCCCCAGAGACCTGGGGTTTTGATGAATATATCGCAGCGCTGTCAACAAATAACGTTCGTCTTCTACGGCCTCGCTCCGAAAACGATCTTGGAACAAAGGCCCGCAACGTCCATATTTTCGATTATACCAATGCACATAGCTCACACCAAGACGCTTCATCACTTGCGACAGCTCTTCCTCGCCTTCCGCCAACAATAAATGCACATGGTTGTCCATCAGACAGTAGCCCAATACCCGACAGCCGCACTTTTCACGATAAAGCTGCAGATAGTCCAAATATTTTGCCCGATCCTCGTCATTTTCAAATAAAATTTGTCGGTTGATGCCTCTCCAAATAACATGATACGTACCGCTTTCGCTTTTCTCTCGCGCTCTTCTCGGCATGCTCTTCACCTCATAGTTGCCAGCCTGCGGCAGACTCGGGAGAACCGTCCCCGTGAACCACTTCGAGGTTGTTTTTGGATTTCCTGCATCGCCATGTCTTTTTATCCTGGTTCAAAAAAGCAGAGCTGAAAGGCAGCATGTTCTAGCTTCCTCACGGCTCTTTTCCGGTTCAGGGGGACGGTTCTCCTGAGTCGTTTTCTTGGCTTTTGGTTCAGGAGAACCGTCCCCCTGAACCAATTAGAATCTTCGCTTTTTGCTCGCTTCTTGCATCATACGACGCGCATTTTTTCGGCCCCCAACGTCGGCAAACATTACGGCCATTTTCGCTTCTTCCAGGCGGCGCGAATCTAGCTCCGCATAGAGGAGCTCCTGGCGCAATTTCCGCCAGGACTTCAAGCGTTCCTCCGGCAGCAGCCCCTCTGCCGCCGCCTGCCGCACGGCGCAACCCGGCTCTTTTTCATGCCTGCAGTCTGCAAAACGGCACGCCCCGGCCAATACTTCAATATCCGCAAACGCCGCGGACAAGTCCCCGCTCTCCAACGCCAGCTCCCGCATGCCCGGCGTGTCGATCACAATGCCTCCCCCCGGCAGCAGCAGCATTTCGCGGCGTGTAGTGGTGTGACGTCCTTTGCCGTCTTTGCGAAGCGCCGCCGTAGCAAGCGCCCCCTTCTCCAGCAGGCGGTTAATCAAAGTGGATTTCCCCACGCCCGATGAACCGATAAAAGCCGCGGTCTTTCCCGCGCCCAGATACGCCTGCAACGCTTCAACACCATCGCCCGCCAGCGCCGAAACACATAGCACCTTCGCGCCGCAAGCGCAGAAAGAGACCTCCGCCATCTTCCCTTCCACATCCTCGCAGACGTCGGCTTTAGTAAGAATCACCACCGGCGTAGCGCCACTGCTCCAGACCAAGCTCAAATACCGTTCCAGCCGCCGGAGATTGTAATCACTGTTCAAGGCCATGCAGATAAACACCGTATCGACATTGGCCGCAATGAGCTGCTCCTGTCCCGCCGTTCCCGCCGCTTGGCGAACCAATAGGCTATGGCGGGGCAACACGCGCCATAACAAAGCCGCTCCCTCGGCATCATATTCCAGCGCCACAAAATCGCCCACCGCCGGAAAATCAGCCGGACGCACAGCCGCATGCCGCAGCCGCCCGGCAACAACCGCAGACCGCTCTCCTGTCGCAGTTATCACCGTATAGCCGTCTCGATATTGCGCCGCTACGCGGCCAAGGTGCGTCATGTTGTCTGCGGCTTTGCGCTGCGTCTCGGTCAAGCCCAATTGCTCCATAGAAAAACTGTTCATCGTACGCCCCCTTTTTAGGCGCAGTATAGCACATCTTTAGGACGCATTGGTTCTCCCTCTTGTTTCAGAACAAAAAAGGAGAGTCGCAAGGAATGATATGCTCCCCCTAGATAGGACAATGAAAAAATACATTGTCCTATCTAGGGGGTAATTTTATGCCACAAAAAGAAAAGGTATCGACCACTTTGAAGGTAGAGGCTTGCAAGAAGTATTTGACAGAAAGCATAAGCATAGCTGACATAGCAAAAGCCCTAGAAGTTGACGGGAAAATAGTAAGAAGATGGATTTTTCAGTACCAGTCAGAAGGTAAATCCGGCTTAGAACCACAGAAACACAATCGAGTATATCCGCCTAAACTGAAGCTGGCAGCTGTGACTGATTATCTGCAAGGAAACGATTCTCTATTAGATATTTGCAAGAAATATCAGATTCACTCAGATTGCCAATTGAGTCGCTGGCTAAAGCAGTATAATGGACATGAGGAGTTCAAGCTCCGGTCAGGAGGAAGTCGAATCATGTCGAAAGCTAGAAAAACGACGCAGACTAATCGTGTAGAAATCGTTGAATACTGTCTTGCTCATGATATGAATTATGGCGAAACAGCCCTAAAATACCAGGTATCATACCAACAGGTATACCAATGGACAAAAAAATATCTAGAAATGGGAAAAATGGGTCTGGAAGATCGGCGTGGGCATCGGGTTGGAACCTTGTCTGGCCGTACCCCGCAAGAAGAACTAGAGGCTGAAGTTGCCCAGTTGAAACACAAGAACTGGAGGCTGCAGATGGAGGTTGATGTGCTAAAAAAACTGCAGGAACTGGAAAGAAGGGATGTCTTGGCTTTACGCGGCAAGAACGAGAATACGAAGCGGTAAAAGCTTTAGCTGAAGATAATCAAAAGCATTACCCAGTTGAGATATTGTGTAAAATCCTGCATGTCAGCCGGTCGGCCTACTACCATTGGCGCAATGATGGTAAAAGCTTGCGTGAACAAGAAAACGAACGGCTAGCCAAAGAAGTGATAGAAATCCATGCGCAGCATCCGGATAAAGGGTACCGCCGGATTCGAGACGATCTAAGTCGCAAATACAAGGAACAAGTAAACGACAAACGCATCCTGCGGATTACTCGGAAACTCCATATCCAGTCTACAATAAAGAACCCGCATAACTGTTGCACTCGTCGTGCATCGAATCCGGCTTATATAGCAGACAATATTCTGAATCGCAAGTTCCATGCAGATTGTCCTAATGAAAAATGGTTGACTGATGTAAGTGAGTTTAAATATTTTGAAGGTCCAGTCATGCGCAAGCTTTATCTGAGTGCCATATTGGATCTCTATGATCGCAGAATTGTGTCGTTTGTAGTGCTCGACCATAATGATAACCGGCTGGCGTTTGATACGTTCGATGCAGCAATAAAAGCAGAACCAACCGCACATCCACTGTTTCACAGCGATCGCGGATTTCAGTATACGAGCCTCGGCTTTCGCAATAGACTCGTCAAACAGGAAATGACACAAAGCATGTCTCGCGTAGCCCACTGCATTGACAATGGGCCCATGGAGGGCTTCTGGGGAATACTAAAGCGCGAGATGTACTATGGCCGAAAATTCACCAGCAGAACCGAATTGATACATGCAATCCGTAGCTATATTCACTACTACAACTTTGACCGGTTACAACGAAAACTGGGTGTTATGACACCTTGTGAATACCACGAACATTACAAGGCTGCATAGGGAAAACAGCCCATCCAACTGGATGAGCTGTAAAGAAAATCTTTATGTTTTTAATTGTCCTATTGACGGGGAGCACACCAGAAGCGCTTCCTTACGACTCTTTACTTATTCCGCTTCCCTTGAAGCCAAGATTTTATATACCGTCTTTGGTGATAAATAGTATGCTTCCGCAAGTTGACGAGGGGAAAAGCCCTCTTGACGCTTCCGTCGTATTTCCCAGTTTCGCGCCTTTGTCTGCTGGCGGTTTTCCGTTTTATCCCCCCAGCTTCGCCGCGATCCTTCTTTACGCGGAATATAAAGATACTCGCCGTCAATATATTCTTGCACAGCCAGCAGCAAATCCTCCGGCAATACCTGCGCAGCCGCCTTGTAGCCCATGCCGCTCCCTCCTAATTTCTTTAGGATTGAGCAAAGGCTAGCACAACGTTTGCAGTCTCATGCACTAGCCTTTGCTAAGCACGAACTACAGATTGCGTTTTTACGATAAGTCATTCTCCCTTTCTTCTGGTATAGACTTAGCATATTCCTTTAAAATTCGCCTGTCAATGTTAGAAACTCATCCATTTATTTAAGCATTTTATGCGCTACAAGGGCCACAGCCACAACCAATGCAGAGGCTTTATGCCACTTGCGCAGAGCAAGCATCCTTCGATTCTTATAGAGCCAATTACCGCCGATGAAAAGCAGCAGTGCCGCCACAGCGGCAACTTCGCCGCTATAGACAGCGTAGATCTTGCGCGAACGATACATCAGCATCACATAGCCATGTAAAAACGCCAAGGATACTGCAGCATATCCCAAAAACACATGCCACTGACGCAACTGCTCCCATATTTTTTGCAAATAACCAGCCCCGATAGACGCTCCCGATTCCTTGCGCTTCTTAAGCCAAGAGAAAAGCTCTCGGCTCACATACAAGCAGCCAGCGACAATCCCTCCGTACATAGCCAAATTTCCTGCTTCTTTGCCGGCTTTACTAAACCAAGTTCCCAGCAACGGGCTAGCTCCCGTTTGCCAAAAATAATCCAGCCCGCTTATCCCAATGCAGAACGCTAAAAGAATGCGCCCTGCCAACACCTTTGTCATCCTTGTTGCCTCCTTCAAGTGATTGCCGCTATTCTTAACAGCGTTTTAGTCTTCAGCTTAGCCAAACCTGCCTTCCCACTTTCAAAAAATGGTCCTTCTATAGCCCTTACTCGTTAATGCAAAAGAACCTGTGTTGAAACAACCGCTGTTTCAGTACAGGTCCTTTTGCATTAACGGCTAGCCTTGCTGTTCCGCTAACCCAAGCCATACGCTTTCTTATTTTTCAATCACACAAGCTTCCACCCTGTAATTCCCAGACTACGAAAGCCCAAGAATTGATTGACCGTAATCGTTAAGGGAAGAGATACCAGCTCCTTGGGTACAAACGCCTCTACCCCTTGAAGTACAATTTTTTCATAATTATGCGGATCATGGGGCGGTCCCAAGCGAACGCTGGGCTTTTCCCGCAAATGAATGCAGCAACCTATTTCCGGCGGTAGCTCTAAATGAATCGGCTTTTGCTTTTCCTTAATATAGGCAGCCGCTTCGGGCGTGATCGCAAGCATAGTCGCACCTCCTTCTACTGAACCACTTCATAAGGCCAGTCCTGAATCCCGCCAAAATCATACACCAAGGTGTACCCCATTTCGGCCAGCAGCACCCCTGCCTGACGGCTGCGATTACCGCTGCGGCAGTACACAAGAATTTCGGCATTTTTGTCAGGCAGCACCACCGCCGCCTTCTCCTTCACTTCTGTCAAAGGCAGCAATACCGCCTTGGGAATGTGCTTTTCACGGTATTCTTCCGCAGTCCTTACGTCCAACACAACCGCCTGCGGATTTGCAGCCATTTTTTGCTTTGCTTCCGCCGCCGTTATTTTATGATATCCTGCGGGAAGCGCTCCCTCCGTGTTAGCTTGCGTTTTACAGCCCAACGCCACTACTGCCAGCAGCACCAGGACCGAAATAACAAGCACTAGTTTCGTGTCCATAAACAAGCAACCTTTCTTTCAAAGCATCATAAACTATCTATAGCTTACGAAAGAGGCTGTCTATTGTCAACAAATAATTTATATCTATTGCTTTTTCAATATACTTTATTTTGGCCGCGCAAAACTCATAGCTTCCGCCAGTTAACCTCTCAAGCAACGATGAAAAAAGCCGCTAGAAAAACAATTTCTTCCCGTAATCAAGAGGTATTCTTATGTATTTAGCGAAACTACCAACTATATTATATCGCATAAAAGAGTCTTGCTTTTTATGCCAAAACGAAGGCGCCCGCTATTGTTCGCCACCGCTTCAAGGTGCAGACTTGCACAAGCCAGACAGAAATGTGATGCAATATGATTTTGCGAAGATTCGTCCTAGCGCTGCTTGCCTTCTCCTTGATGGCATCCGTCTGCGCTGGCGCTCCTTCCGTAAAGTATCAAGTTGATAAAAACTACCCGCCGTACACCTTTCAAAATAAAGACTATCTGTATGGATTTGATTCCAGCTTGATTACCCTTGTCTTGGATTCCACCGATTATGATGCCGACTACTCCGCCGACTCTTGGGATCGCGTCTATAAAAGACTAGTGCGAGGTGATATCGACATTGGAGGCATCATTGCCGTTACGGAAGAGCGAAAAAAAGAAGTCCTCTTTACTAAACCCTTATTTAATTCGTACGTTTCAATCTATACGGTAGCTAATTTTCAAAAAGTAACCCTTGAGAATTTGTCAGAGCTGCGCGTCGGCGTCGGCAAAAGCTACTATACCGAAAGTCTCCTACGAAACACGCTGCATATCTCGCCCTACCAAACGTACGATGATATTGACGACGCCCTTCCCGACCTGCTTGACGGAAAGATCGACGTAATTTTTGAAAATCAACAGCTTATGGATTATGCGATTATTTCTAAAAACCTTAAGGGTATCGTTGTTCCTCAAGTTACCAATCTCTTTCCCCGCGAGCATGCCTACGCCGTTAGCAAGGCCCGCCCGGACTTAGTGGAATATATGAACCGCAAACTCGATCAATTAAAAGAAAACGGCATTTTTGAAGAATTATACGTGAAGTTTTTCTACACCCATTCGGATGGCTATGAAAAAGCTCGCCAAGAAAAAATCCTCTTTTTTCTGCTTACGGCTATAGCTTCTCTCATCATTACGGGCATAGCGATCAAAATGTATATAGACCGTCTCAAAAAGAAACTGAAAGTAAACTATGACCAGTTGTTCCTCGCCCACGAAAACCTGCAAGCTCAAGAAGAAGAATTAGCCGCTCAAAATGAAGAGCTCTTAGCCAAAGAAGAAGAGCTGCTTTGCAACTATAACAAAATTCACTACGCTTCTCTGCATGACAGTCTTACCGGCTTGCCCAACCGCGAGCACTTAAACGAACAGTTGAAGGAAGAACTGGAAAAAGCGCAAAAAGAAGGTCATACCGGAGCCGTCCTCTTTATCGACTTAGACGACTTAAAAACGATCAATGATACCTTAGGACATCAATATGGCGACGATTTAATTATTCAGTCCGGCTCTATTCTTGTGGCGGAAATAAAAGCCCTCGGTTTTGTCGCGCGCATTGGCGGCGATGAATTTGTTGTTATTTTACCCGGCCAAAAATCCCGCCAAGAACTCGAAACAACCGCTTCAAAACTAATCCATGCTTTAGCCTATGAATACGATACAGATACCATTCGTTTGCAGACCTCCGCAAGTATTGGCATTGCTCTATATCCCGAAAACGGCGATACCCGCGAAGAAATTCTCAAGAATGCCGACAACGCCATGTATGCGGCTAAAAAGAAAGGGAAAAACTGCTGGCGCTTCTATGAAGCTTCTATGAAGCTTCATAGCAAACAGAAGCCTACGAGCAGATGGTCTTAAAAGTAGCCCTTCGCTCCGCGCTGAACCAAGGCGAATTGACGGTATTGTATCAGCCGCTGGTTCGAGTCCACGATCATAGTATCGTTGGCTTTGAAGCCTTACTGCGCTGGGATAGTGAACAATACGGCAGAATCGCTCCGGATATTTTTATTCCCTTGGCGGAGCAAACCGGTCTCATCCATTCGATTGGCGAATGGGTATTAAAAGAATCCTGCTTCTTTGCAAAGCACTTATCCGAGCAGGGACAAGGACATATTCGTATTGGCGTTAACACCTCGCCTATCCAATTATCTGACGAGTATTTTGTTACCATGGTCCAACGCGTAATCACAAACATAGGCATTCGGCCTGAACAGCTTGAGCTGGAAATAACAGAAACCGCCATCATGTCATCCCTTGATAATGTAGTACGCAACTTAGCCAAGCTCAATGAATTGGGCGTGCGCTTAGCCCTTGATGACTTTGGAACCGGCTATTCTTCCCTGACCTATCTGCATCGCTTGCCTGTAAATACGCTAAAAATTGACAAATCCTTTATCGACCGGATGTTCAATAACACTACGCAGAATTCGATTATTAAAAACATCATCGATATGGCCCATACTATGAAAATGGTCGTAGTTGCAGAAGGCGTGGAAAAGTCCGACCAAGTTTCTTTTTTAACGCAAACACAGTGCGACTATATTCAAGGCTACTATTTCGGCCGTCCAGAGCCCCCCGCTACAGCGATCCGCTTGCTGCAAAAATAGAGAGACGACGCTGCAACTTGTCAGCGCCGTCTTTTTTATGCTCGTTTGTTATTGTTTCCATAGACCCTTAGTCTATGCATCCAACCCGTTTTTTTCCGAGAATGCCCTCCAACTTCCGTTTCGCCTGTTCGCGAACTTCTTCGTCAATATACATATGCGCAATCCCCAATGCTACCAACAAGGCCGTCGTGTCATCCCCGTACCCTACGCCAAAAATCATATCCGGAACAACGTCAAAAGGCAAAATAAAATATCCTAACGCTCCATAAATCGTCGCTTTCACCTTCAGCGGAACTTCCGGCTTCTGTGCGACATAGAAAAGCTGCAGCGCTTTATAAAGCAAAGACGTACCGATGCTTCCGGCATGTTTGAACAGCTTTGCAAAAAAGCGGGGCTTTGAGTATTCACCTTCGTAGCGCCCATAGCGCTCATCATTTTGCTCGTTCATTGTAGCTCCTTTATGTCGTGTTAAGAAATTTTTCATCGCAAACCGACGCTCTTGCATTAACCTAGCATTCTTCTTCGCCGCTTGACATTTCCTGTTCTAAATCATTTAACGACTTTCCGTTGCACTTCCATAGTTTCCGACCATTCGCAGCACCGCCAACAATCGCTACTGCTGCATAACTGGGACTATTAAATGGCTCATTCTGCATAAAGGTGTACATCCCGTTGCCTTCATCCTTCATAATGCCTCGCTCCACCAGCTCTTGCCGCAGTTTGACCAATGCAGGCGGTATAGACGGACGGTTTTCAAGCACTGCTGTAGATCCCTTTAAAACAACATATTTATCATCTACTACCGCCATTTGGGCCGACACATTTTTCATCTTCAATTCAAAGGTGTTCTCTGTCATTTCTGGTTTCACCGCAATCGTCCGCGGCTTCAAAACCTCAATTCCTAGTGCTAGCAGTAGGAATTTTATAGCTTCTAAAAATTGAAGTACCGCCGCCCGCTCGGCCTCAGAAATGTTGGGCCGCGTCGGAACTTGCGAGTTGTCCAGCTCCGCTCTGGCAGCATCGCGTGCTAACTCATAAAGTTCCGCTTCAAGAAACTTAATCTGCGTTTTCGTCAAATAATCATCTTTAGAAGAAAAAACGACGGCTTCGTTCCAAAAGTCTTTTTTCCGCCCATGCGACACGATTCTCGGCAAAACCGGATCTCCCTCGCCAATATACAGCATCTTTTGATCTGGATCCGCGTCGCGCGCGCCAAACAACATATACACGCCTGGTTTTTCAGATGCTTCTCGCCGCGCAATAAATCGATCCATTTGCGTGCGGGGAAAAAATGTACCCAGGATTGTCATATTCATAATTTCAACAGTTCGCAATCCACTTGGATTTCCATCTGTCAAAAACATCCGAATCACTTGTCCTGCCATTTGTTTCTCCTTACTGCCTTTTTACCTTTTTACTATTTCATCAAATAACCATCAAATATCTAACGTATCCCGAATAATCCGTGATGCAATTGCGCTATTTTGAGTGACAATACCAAAACGTTCCCTCAAGTTGGTATTCGAAATTATTTCCTTACTCACATCCTTCAAACAAGCATGCCAATAGCAAGCACGTATCCGATCGTCTTTGTTCATATCATTTAGTTCTTTATGTGGCAGATTGTCATTTCTAGCGGACCTACTCTTTTCTCAAGCAAGCGGTATGCGCCACTTTTAAGGCACATATATAACTCATTCAAATCTTGGCGCATAGCGAAAGCATAGAAAAACCGAGAGTTTCAAAGAATTTTATGCGCCATTTATGCGCCATTTATGCGCCAAGTTTTAATTTTACTTCTCATTCAATCAGTCAACCAATGATAGCGTGTCTGCTTAAGTTTGCCCGTTTTCTTTATTTTCCCTTCCTCAACCAGTTGCGCTAATGCCCGTTGGACGCTTCTTCTCGGAATGTCGATCCCTATTCTTGAGTGAAGCTCACCAATAGCAGCTTGATGATATTTCTCTAAGTCAGCAATCACCAATTGCCTTAACCGATATGGCTGAATATCTTTCAAAGTCGTTTTAGTTTTCAAATCCAATTGGCGGATTAAGTCTGACGCGATCCGATAAGTCGTTCCTTTGGTTCGACCACGGCTTTGGATAATACCAATTTCAAGCAAGTGCCCCAGCCACGGTTTGAGAGATGCCATATCCTTTAAATCAAACAACCGACAAAGTTCAGTCGCCAGCAACGCTTCATGTTGCGCCAACAACCCCAGACATATTTTTTCCCGTTGACTAAGTTGATAAGTCGCATCCGCCTTAGCAATAAAATCAATGATCTTTAAGTTAAAGACTCGTCTCTTTACCGTCACGGAAAAATAATCTGTGCCCTCTTCTATTTCAGGAAGTTCCTTGCCCTGTGCCAACATCGTTTCATACACTGCATCATAGCCGCTACCTTCACGTTCCATCAAGCCAAGATCATGGAACACTTTTGCCAGATGCTCATTACGCCTCACGCTGGCATGCAATATATTACGCGGCGTTACACCTATAGGCAGTAACCCTGGATTAACAATTTGCATCCGATCCGGATGTAAGTTTATAAAAATATCGCCACGCTGCGTATAAGGCCGATGAACGAGGGCATTGATCAGAAGCTCACGGACTACAGTGGCATCGTAATGCGGTATCTTTTGCCGATATAACCCATCAGGAAACTCATAACTGTCTCTCCAGTCAGGAATTTCATCCCAGATTACACTTACCAGCTCCCACGGATTTAAGCTATAGTCATCCCAGGTAAGCTTATTAATCTTTTTTCCTTTTTCATCATACTTGATAAATTGAACAACTGGCGCACTCCCTAGCCTTGCTCTATCTCCCCTGTGGCCAACACAAAGAATCCCCAAGTTAGTAACTCAACTTTCGCAGCAGGAAATTGGGAAATAAGCCTTGATGTAATTGGGCAAGGCCGCCATCCAGTTGTATAGTTGCTTTTCGATGAAAGCA
>SAAJ01000085.1 GCA_009929485.1 Negativicutes bacterium | reverse complement strand
CCCCGGCTGCGCCGCGCAGCTCTGCCAGCGCCGCCATAAAGCAAGCCATCGTATCCAGCGTCGAGCCGGATTTCGAAATGACCACCAGCATTACCTTATATGCGCCGCCGCCATGCACCGTTTTCACCTGCGCGTCATACTCTACCTGCTCCAACAGCGCCTGCGTCCGCCGCGGATCAATGTTGTTGCCGCTAAAATACAGCTTTGGCCAGCCCCCGCGCGCTTCCTTATGCTTCTGGTTCCAAAATTCGCCGCAGGTCAAATCAAAAATCACCTTATTTCCCAAATAAGAACCGCCAATGCCAAAAAAGACAACCGCGTCAAAATCGGCTTTTACACGCTGTCCAAACTTCTTCAATTGCTGCAAAGACGAGGGCGAATTCAAATGCCCCTCCGCCACAAAAGGCAGCTGTGAAAACAAAACTTTTTCCGGCGTGCCGTCCTTCGACAAATGCCCCCGCACCATGCCGCTTTGCCGCATCTCTCCTATAGCTTCGTGCGCCGCCTGCAAGCGCTCCTGCAAAGCCGCAACCGCTTCGGGCTCCACCCGCCCCTCGCCGTATAAAAGCGTATAATCAAAAGAAAACCCGGATACCAATGTCAGTACTGCTGCCAAAAGCCTCACCCTTTCTTTATTTCTTATGTTATGTATTCGGAATTTTGGTAGAGCTTTCCTGCAATAAAAAAAAAAAGACCGCAACCGCAGTCTTAGGGATAAAAAGTTATCTACGCCCATACACGTCGTCAAAACGAACAATATCATCCTCTTCCAAATACTTCCCATTTTGCACTTCGATAATTTCCAGCGGCAGCCGTCCCGGGTTTTCCAAGCGATGCTTTGTGGTCATAGGAATGAAGACACTTTCATTCTCATGGATCATCAGCTCGTTTTCACCCAAGATAACTTTCGCCGTGCCGCCGGTTACAATCCAATGCTCACTGCGATGATAATGCAGTTGCAAACTAAGCTGCTGTCCTGGCTGCACTACAATTTTCTTCATCTTGTAGCCAGGCCCTTCACCCAGCACGGTATAACTGCCCCATGGCCGGTACATGGTTGTATGCTCATCCGCTTCCTTGCGGCCACGTTTCTTGATTTCACTAACCAGATTCTTTACCTTCTGGGACTCTCCTTTTTTTGCCACCACTATTACATCGTCTGTTTCTACTACCAACAAGTCTTCCAGTCCAATCCCGGCAATCAGGCGGCTGCGCCCCAATATCAACGAATTGCGGCAATCAATCGGCAAACAATCACCTTTTACCGCATTGCCGTCTTCGTCCTTATCTAAAACATCATAAATCGCATCCCAAGAACCAATGTCATTCCAATATGCAGTCAAGGGAACCGTAACCACTTGCTTTGATTTCTCCGCCACTGCATAGTCGATAGAAATGTCCGGCATTTCCGCAAAAGATTCCAACGCCTGCTGATAGCCTTGTTGCAATAGCGCGGAAATATCCGGTTGATGACTAGCCAACGCTTGCTTCATATGAGCTGCCGTAAAGGCGAACATGCCCGAATTCCAATAGTATTTGCCGGATGAAACATAGGCCTGCGCCGTATCCTGGTCCGGCTTTTCCTTAAAAGAACGCACGGCAAAACCGTCTTGAATCGCCTCGCCTGCTTCTATATATCCATAGCCAGTTTCCGCTTTAACAGGAACGATGCCAAAAGTCACCAACTTATTCTGCTGAGCCAATACTTCTCCTTGACGAATAGCGCAAACAAATAAATCACGCTGCTTCACAATGTGATCAGAAGGCGTAACCAGCAGTACTTCCTGTGGCTGCGCCTGCAGCATCTCCTGGCAATATTGCACAGCTAAAGCAATTGCCGGAGCGGTATTGCGGCCAATCGGCTCCAAAATAACATGCGCCTCTTGCAGACCGCATGTCATTAACTCTGTTTTAACGTGATGAAAATATTTTTCATTTGTAACAATCACCATATCGGAAGCTTTCGCCACCGGTAAGAACCGCCGCATGGTCTGCTCCAAGAGTGACTGTTCTCCCCCTATCTTCATAAACTGCTTGGGAAAGCAAGTTCTAGACAAAGGGAATAATCGCGTCCCTCCGCCACCAGCTAAAATAATAACCTTCACTCAACCGTTCCTCCGTAACCCTATTTCTTTGCATATCCTTGTGGAAAATAACGGTGCCATCGCCAAGCATCCTCGACAATGGCCGCCAACTCGCTGCGCTGCGGCTGCCAGCCCAATTCCTGGCGAATCTTAGCCGAAGACGCCACAAGCACCGCCGGGTCCCCCGCACGGCGCGGCGCCTCTTCTACGGCAAAATCCCGTTCCGTTACCTTCCGCGCCGTTTCAATCACCTGACGCACCGAAAAACCTTTCTCAGACCCCAAATTATAAATACGGCATTCTCCGCCGCGCCCCAGATGTTCCAAGGCCAGCACATGAGCCTGCGCCAAATCGCAGACATGAATGTAGTCGCGAATGCAGGTTCCGTCGGCCGTGGCATAATCGGTTCCGTAAATGGAAATCGCCTTGCGCTGCCCCAAAGCCGTTTTCAAAATCAGCGGCACCAAATGCGTCTCCGTGCCGTGATCCTCGCCAATTGTTCCCTCCGACCAAGCCCCTGCCGCATTAAAATAGCGCAGCGATACATAGCGCAAACCGTAGGCAGCGGCAAAATCAGCCAGCAGGCCCTCAATCACCAGCTTCGTTCGCCCGTAGACATTGGTCGGACAAGTGGGAGCCGTCTCCAAAATAGGCCACTCCTCCGGCTCGCCATACACAGCAGCTGTCGAAGAGAATACCAAATTCTCCACCTGCGCCTGCCGCATAGCCGTCACTAACGAAAGCGTCCCGCCTACATTATTATCGTAGTACTTCTGCGGCTCCTGCATGGACTCTCCCACCAGGCTCAGCGCGGCAAAATGCAGCACCGCTTCAATGCGCTCCGCTAGTAAAACTTCCGCCAAACGCTCTGTAGACCGAATATCTTCTTCATAAAAAGGAACGTCCGCCGGGATCGCCTGGCGATGCCCGGTGGACAAGTTATCATATACAACCACTTCATGCCCGGCCTGCATTAACGCCCGCACCGCATGCGAACCAATATAACCGGCGCCGCCTGTTACTAATACTTTCATCCTAGATTCCTGCCTTTTTTTCTTCCTCCAACTCTTCTTCACCATTCAACACTGGCCCCAGTGTGTGCAGCAAGTATTTCAGAAAACCTTCCCGTAAATCCGGTCGTTTCAAAGCAAATTCTACGGTAGCCTCTAAAAAGCCCTGCTTATCGCCAATATCATAGCGCCGCCCCTCAAAATGGTACGCATAGATTGATTTTGTCTTTCCTAACGTTTTAAGAGCGTCAGTCAATTGAATTTCGCCGCCAGCTCCCGGCGGTGTCGCTGACAAAATATCAAAAATTTCCGGTTCGATTACATAGCGCCCCAGCACAGCCAAGCGCGAAGGTGCTTCTTCTACTTTCGGCTTTTCCACCAAATCCAAAGCTTGCCAAAGACGCTCTTTTATTAACTGCGGTTTCACGATACCATACCGAGACACCTGCCGCTTCGGTACCTCCTGCACGCCCAGCACCGACCCGCCGCAATCCTCATAGACTTCGATCAGCTGCTTCAAGCAAGGCACGGTTGCGTCCACGATATCATCGCCCAAAAGTACAGCGAAGGGTTCATTACCGACAAACTGCTTGGCGCATAATACTGCATGCCCCAACCCGCGCGCCTCTTTTTGGCGGATATAATGAATATCTACATCCGCAATTTCCTGAACCAAACTCAACAAATCATATTTACCACTGGCTTTTAAGGAATACTCAAGCTCCAAATTGCGATCAAAATGATCTTCAATAGAGCGCTTATTCCGCCCGGTAATGATCAAAATTTCTTCAATACCCGAAGCAACAGCTTCTTCCACAATAAATTGAATCGCCGGCTTATCCACGATCGGCAGCATTTCCTTCGGCTGCGCTTTCGTTGCCGGTAAAAACCGCGTACCCAAGCCTGCCGCCGGAATAATTGCCTTACGAATTCTTTTCATAAATTTAAAAATCGACTCCTTACATCTATATTGTCTATTCAGCTGCTAAATTGCCTACAGCATCGTCAATCGAGCGCCCTTCCTGCACTGGCCGCTTAAAAAAAGCGCTGGTAGCGGTAGAAACATCCCAACCGTCCTCTTTTTCCTGTATTTGGACCAACTCCCAGCCAAAGCTGCCTAAACGCCCCATTCCCTCAGCAAACAATTGTGTCTCCTGCATAGCCTGCGGCGTTGTAATAGTTCCCAGAACATGCTGCCGCACAGCTCCGTTCTCACAAAATCGAACGCCGCAAAGAGCCAAAACATTTTCTTTTTTACCTGCTTCATCTACTCGCTGGGCCACTTCCGGATTAAAGCGCAGCCATTCTAAAATACAATACTCCCACTGCATACTCATCCCTCCCGGCTCTTCTTCACTGATGGTAACCGCCGTTTCAATACAAACAACATTTTATTTGTATCTCCGCTGCCATGACCAAACATGGGGCTAGATACAGGACTGCAACTAATCATCTCCCAGCCATCCTCTCCCATTTTCGCAAACATCTCCCACATTTGTCCCCATGAAAGCTTAGCATCAGTCAATTCAAGAAAATTATGACGCCAGTCAAACAAAAAGCGGGAATATTCCCAGCGTTCTTGCGGTATTTTATCACTTTCTTCTCCTTTTGACCACAAGCCCATATAATCACACGCCTTTCCAGCAATATCAAAATACATTCTTATATTGAAGTAAATTAGACATAAGCAACTCTTTTCCTGCCTTTTGCCGGTTTTCATTTTAACTCACAATGTAACTAATTGCATTATAAATTAATAATTTGTATTTTATGGACTTTTACAACGATATATTATAACTCAACTTTCGCACCTCAAAAACAGCTTTGAATCCTTGCTGCTTCTAAGGTCATCTTATTTTCAATATAGGCCTTGAAATATAGAAAAACAC
>SAAJ01000084.1 GCA_009929485.1 Negativicutes bacterium | reverse complement strand
TGTATGTGAGTTATTTACTTTATGCTCATTTTTTTGTGCAAAAAAATGTTGAGGTAAACATGCTCTTGCGTGCTTACCCCAACATTTATTATAGAACCGCTATTCCTGCATTTTCTTCCTCGTCTGGCGAAAAACCATCTCGCCCTGCCGGAGCATTCATTAGATCATTGGCTCCTTATCTTCTCTTACTATTCCGTTACCCGCATCCTCATGCGAACCCTCTGGTTCTCCGATTCTCCTGTTCAACCCTCATTCCTAGCTCCGCCCCGCTAAACCTTGCTGGACCGCTTTCATGTTGAGGTCGAACATCTCTGGCTTTTTCTTGCCGACCACCGCCTGAACCGCTTTGGATACTGACGCTTCATCCACCAGCTGCAGATGAGGCAAAAGCGCCCCCAGGCAGACCATATTAGCCAGAGCCGGCCGCCCCAAGTCGTGAGCCAAGTCGGTAGCAGGCACCTCGATCAGCTCGATATCGTCTCGCCGTTTGACGGAGGTATCGATAATGGAGGAATTGACCACCAACGCGCCGCCGGGACGGATGCGTCCTAAAAACGCTTCATAAGAAGGCTGGTTGAGCACAATGCCAGCATCGGCTTGCTCAATCACTGGCGAATGAATCTCAGCCGAAGAAACAATGACCGAGCAATTGGCCGTACCGCCGCGCATTTCCGGGCCATACGAAGGGATCCAGCAGATCTCCTGCTCATCCAGCATGCCTGCATAAGCCAGAATCTTGCCGATAAACATAACGCCCTGGCCGCCAAAACCGGCCAGCAAAATTTTGTCCATCATAATTCGGCTACCCCCTTGGCCATTTTCAGCTCGCCCATTTCATACACTGGCAGCATGTTCTGCCGCAGCCACACGAGACTGTCTTTAGGCGACAAGCCCCAGTTGGTCGGACAAGTAGACAGAATGCTGACAAACGCGAATCCCAGACCAGCCTGCTGCACCTTGAAAGCCCGACGAATAGCCTCTTTCGCTTTACGAATATTTTGCGGCGAGTCCACTGACACCGCTGCTACATAGGCAGCGCCCGAAAGGGCCGCCATTACTTTCGGCAGATCGATCGGCTCGCCCACAACGGACGCATCCCGCCCCTTGGGACTCGTAGTCGTAATTTGCCCATCTAATGTTGTCGGCGCCATCTGGCCGCCGGTCATACCAAAAACGGCATTGTTCACCATAATCGAGGTGATCTTTTCTCCCCGCGCCGCGACATGAATGGCGTGACTCGTGCCAATAGCCGCAATATCCCCGTCCCCTTGGTACGTAAAGACCATCTGCTCCGGCTTGGAACGCTTGATCCCGGTAGCCACCGCCTGCGCCCGCCCATGCGCGGCGCCAACGAAATCGCAGCTGAAAAAGTCCAGGGAAAAGCCCGCACAACCCACTGGCGCGACGCCAATGGTATCGCCGACAATATCCAGTTCCTCCAGCACTTCGCCAATGAGACGATGAATAATACCGTGCGTACAGCCGGGGCAATAATGAAAGGGCAGCTCCGTCAAGCCCTGGGGTCTGCCAAATACTCTCTCCATATCTTTAGGCCTCCTTCCGACATTCCGGTGCAAAGGTGCGCATAAAATGCTGCAGCACTTCGTTTTCCGAAGGCAGCATGCCGCCTTGGCGGTTGTACAACTCTACAGGCATAGCGCAGGAAACCGCCAGCTTCACATCTTCGATCATTTGTCCGGCATTGAGTTCCAGCGTCATAATTCCTTTAATCTTACCAGCCAAGCCGTCAAAGGCTTGCTGCGGAAAGGGCCAAAGCGTAATCGGCCGAATAAGGCCCAACTTCACGCCCTGCTGACGCGCCGCCAACACAACGCTTTTGGCAATACGTCCGCAAGTGCCGTACCCCACAAGCAGATACTCCGCATCTTCCGTGCAAAAGGCTTCCCAGCGTTGCTCTTTTGCGGCAATAGCGGCAAACTTTTCCTGCCAGCGCAGACAGTTCGCCTCTCCCGCTTCGTTCGTCAAGCTGTAGCTAACAAGCTTACGTTTTTCCCGGCCCCGGCAGCCGCCAACCGCCCAATCCTTAGGAGGCAGCTCTTTGGGCTGATACGGATGGCAAGCCACAGGCTCCATCATCTGCCCTAAGAAACCGTCTCCCATGACCAAAACCGGCGTGCGGTACGTATCAGCCAAATCGAAGGCCTCCATCGTCAAATCATACATTTCCTGCCCTTTGGACGGCGCCAGCACAATCAAGCGATAGTCGCCATGGCCGCCTCCTTTAGTGCACTGAAAATAGTCGGCTTGGGAAGGCCCTAAGCCGCCCAGACCAGGACCGGCGCGGTTAATATTAACCACAACCACCGGCAGCTCCGTCGCCGCCAGATAGGAAAGTCCTTCTTGCTTCAAGCTAAAACCAGGACTGGAGGATGCAGTCATAACCCGCGTTCCTGTAGCAGCAGCGCCATAACACATATTGATAGACGCTACCTCGTCTTCGCCCTGCAGCACCAGGCCGCCCGCTTCCGGCAGATGCTTCGACAAATATTCCACAATTTCCGTGGAAGGCGTAATAGGGTAGCCAAAAAACAGCTTGCAACCCGAACGAATGGCTGCTTCCGCTATGGCTTCATTGCCTTTGATGAGTCTTTTCTCCATGCTTGCCGCCTCCTAACGATAAATCTCAATTGCAATATCCGGACACATCGTAGCACATAAGCCGCAGCCGACACAGGCTTCCGGCTTTACTGGCGTCACAGGAAAATACCCTTTAGCGTTGGTTTTTTCCCCCTGAGCCAAAACCTGTTTGGGACAGGCTTCAATACACAAACCGCAGCTTTTACAGTATTCCGGCAGTACCACAATTTTCGTCATCCTCAATTCCCCTTTCTCGCAGCCAAACAGGCCAAACAAATGGAATGCAGCTTGCCTTCCGGCGTCTCCGCCCGGGACGTCAGCACAATAGGATGGGTGGCGCCCAGCACCAAGCCCGCCATATGCGCGCCTGCATAATACAAAAGCGATTTTCCCAGCACATTGCCGGTTTCAATATTAGGCATCAAGAACAAATCCACTTGACCGGAAATACGGCTGGCAATGCCCTTATGCCGAGCCGCCTCCGGATTGAGCGCCACATCCAGGGCGATGGGACCTTCGATGACGCACGGCGAAAATTCTCCCGCCGCAGCCGCTGCCACCAAGGCTTGCGCATCTACAGTAGCCTGCATCTTCGGATGCACCTGCTCATTAGCAGTCAGAACCGCTACCTTGGGTTCCGCTAAGCCCAGCGCGCGCAGCGCGGCCAAGGCGTTTTTCAAAATCCCTTTTTTCGTCGCCAAATCCGGCGCGATATTCATGCCGCCATCGGTGTGGTACAAAAGACGTTTTTCTCCAGGCACCTCAAAAACCGCTAAGTGACTGAGCAAGCTGCCGCTGCGCAGCCCCTGCTCCGGATGCAGCACCGCTTTGAGAAAATCACTAGTGTTGAGCATGCCCTTCATTACAACCTGCGCCTGACCTTGCCGTACCAAGGACACCGCTTTTAACGCCGCCTGCGCCGGGTCCTTCTCGTCGACAATCCTTGTATCCGCAGCCAAGCCTACTTCCTGCAACATGGGCTTAATTTCCGCAGTATCTCCTACTAAGACAGCCTCAGCAATCTCTGCATCCTGAGCCAGCTTCAACGCCAACAGCACGTCTTTATCCTGCGCCACCGCCACGGCTATCGTCTGCGCCCCTGATTTTTTAGCTTCCGCTAAGGCATGGGCAAAGTTTTCAAGCATAGTTTTTCCTCCTTAGCATCCAACCTTATTCGTAACGCCGCGCTTCTTCCTCCCCTCGCAGTACCCGCAAAGCTCCCAACGCCAGCGACTCCAGCTCTTCCTCGCCAGGCACTACATACACCGGTGCAATAAATTCCACCCGCCGGCGGATGTCCGCCACAATCGCTTCCGCATAAGCAATACCGCCGGTAAGGGCAATAGCGTCCACCTGTCCCTCCAGCACGGCGGCCATAGCGCCAATATCCTTCGCTACCTGATAGGGCATAGCTTCTAGAACCAACTTGGCTTGCGCATCGCCGGCCTCCGCCATCTTCTGCGCCTCTCGCACATCCTTGGTCCCCAGATAAGAATACATGCCGCCTTGGCTGGTCACCTTGGCCCGCATTTCCGCCTCGCTATAGCGCCCGCTATAGCATAGACGCACCAATTGATTGCCCGGCAGCGTACCGCAGCGATCCGGTGAAAAAGGACCTTCATCCATTGCATTGTTCACATCAACAGTCCGTCCATAGCGCTGGGCTGATACGGAAACCCCCGTACCCAAATGCGCCACAATCAACCGAACTTCCCCATATTCCTTCCCTAAAAGAGAAGCCACTTTTCTCCCTACAGCCTTGCTGTTCAAAGCATGAGACAGGCTCACCCGCGGCAGCTCCGCCAACCCGGAAATGCGAGCCACCGGCTCCAGCTCGTCCACAGACACAGGATCAACAATATACGCTGGTATGCCTAGTTTCTCCGCTAAATCCTGCGCCATAGCCGCCCCAAGATTGGAAGCGTGCTCGCCTCGCTGCGCCTGCTGCAAATCAGCAAGCATCGCTTCGTTGACGGCATAAGTCCCGCCCAAAAGAGGCTTAAGCAGCCCGCCGCGAGCCACCACCGCCTGCAGCTGCTCTAAAGAAAAGCCGTTTTGTTCTAACATGTCAACGATCAGCTTCAACCGATACCCATGCTGAGAAAACACCGTTGCAAAATGCGCCAGATCTTCCTCCTTGTGCTCTACGGTCTCTTTGAAGCAAAGCGTCTCGCCTTGAAATAAGGCAATTTTAGTAGATGTCGCTCCTGGATTGATTGCTAAAATATGCTCCATACGCCCTCCTTGTTTCGACTAACGGAACGTTGTTCCTTTTTTCTTGTAAAAAGAAAGCGCTTTTAGAATGCAATCTAAGAACGCTTTTTTTATGGTTCTATAATAAATGTTGGGGTAAGCACGCAAGAGCATGTTTACCTCAACATTTTTTTGCACAAAAAAATGAGCATAAAGTAAATAACTCACATAC
>SAAJ01000011.1 GCA_009929485.1 Negativicutes bacterium | reverse complement strand
CTGAATAGCGCCTCGGTCTTCCCGGCCTAAGTGCTGGCCGCGCTTGCGTTCTGGCTCTTGTATGATATAATCATGGCAGTCCATAGTGATTGCCTCCTCATTGGTGATGGTGTTGTGAGATCTCCATTCTACCATACGAGGAAAAGTCACTATGGACTTTTTCTTAAGTGTTCAACTTCATTTTACAATCAACCGTATTTACATTTTTGATTTCAAGATTTAATTTGCTTTGGTTTTCGCTTACAGTGCAGGCCGAGGCGGCTAATTCTTCCATAGTTGCTGAAATTTGTGCGATACCATCGTTGAGCACATTAGCAAGGGCTTTTAGTTTTCGCTGATGATAAGCGGATTTAGAAAGGCTGTTAGCAACAATGAAAAGGACATTAGCAGCGGCTTCGATACTTTCTTTGGTTAGTTTGCGAACTTCTTTTACGGCTTCGACATAACCCTCTTCGTCAACGCCGATTTCGCGGGCAATGCGACGATATTTTGTTTCGTCAGGCAACTCCGTTAAAACTTGGCCGCCCAGAATGGTGCCGATTTGTCTGCCTTCTACGATGATTGGCGCAGCAAAGTCGATTAAGCCGGCATGACATTCATAAACGACAGGTTTTCCAAGACGAGCTGCTTCTTCGCCGCCTTTGCGGTGAGACTCAGCGCAACGCTTGTCGCCGCATTCGGTGGCATGCGTATAGTCCATGCAAAAGCGAGTGTAAGAGCTCGGATCGGTAACCGGGGTGCCGTTAACATCAACCGTTACGCTGGCTAAACCTACGCCTTTCGCAAAGTCGTCCTGGAAGCGTTGAAGGAAATCGAGGTCTATTACGTCTGTTATTTTCAGATCGTTTAAGTCATCGGACGTTGTCAATTTGAAGTGTTGTTTCATAATTCATCGCTCCTTTTTGGCTAAACCCAAGGTGATAGAGTCAGGAAAAAAGGAAGTTGAGCAAGCATTGTGTCCTTTGTTATATTTTACACTACAAACTATCAATTCGCAATTTTCAAATAATTATTTTAAAATAATGTTATCAAGGTAGACTTTTTTAGGGTCGAGTAGATGATGATTGAGGTTGAAAGATATGGATAAAGTAAGCATTGTAAAAACCTTAAATTATGATATGGCGGAAGTTGAGCGCGGCGTACGGGCCGCGGTTGATTTAGCGGGCGGCATGGCGGCGTTTGTGAAGCCGGGACAGCTGGTGCTGGTTAAGCCCAATATGCTGGAAAGCGGCCATCGAGATTTTTTGGTGACAACTCATCCAGAAGTGGTGCGGGCGGTGTTGCGCCTGGTTAAAGAAGCGGGCGGCATGCCCTTGGTGGGGGATTCGCCAGCCTTTGAAAGTACGCAGAAGGTGGCTGAAAAGACCGGCATAATGGCTGTGTGCCGGGAAGAGGGGGCTAGATTAGTTTCATTTGATGAAACATGCCGCGTGTCGTATGCTGCGGGAAAAATGGCGCAAGGCTTTTCGTTGGCTAAGGCTTGCGTGGAAGTTGACGTTGTTGTTTCCGTAGCAAAAATGAAGACGCACTCATTGACTGGAATTACAGGGGCTGTAAAGAATCTTTTTGGCGCCGTAGTGGGAGGGGAAAAAGCGCAGTATCATTTGCGCATGCAAAAGCATGCGGATTTTGCGGCGTGGTTGGTTGATTTGGCGGAATGCTTACGGCCGGCTTTGTCGATTATAGACGGCGTGCGAGCGATGGAAGGGCAGGGGCCGCGCAATGGCGCGGCGTATGAGGCCGGCGTGGTGCTGGCTGGCGCCAATCCGTTTGCGGTAGACGCAGCCATGGGGCGCCTTATGGGCTTTGCTGGAGGCAGGCTGCCGGTGGAATTGGAGGCTGTACGGCGTGGTTTGGTGAATTTGGAGAGATTGAAGTTAGTGGGAGATGGGAGGGACCTTGCTTTGGATTTTGCTCCGCCCCATACCTATGAAAATTTGGAAGAGGTTGTGCCTTCCTGGCTGGCGGCTGCGGCGCGGCGAGAGTTGACGGCCTGGCCAGTGGTGGATGCTGCTAAATGCATTCGCTGCGGACGTTGTGTGGCGCACTGCCCGCCGCACGCCATGTCAATACGAGAGAAGGTCCTTATTGACCAAGCGCGTTGCATTCGTTGTTACTGCTGTCAGGAATTGTGTCCGGCTGATGCAGTACAGTTGAAAAAAGGGCGGTTGCTGCGCTTATGGCAAAGCTGGAAAAAATGGCGCGGGCGGTAGAAAAGCAACGGGTTAAGACGACGTACGGGAATAACGATAGTAAAGTAAATTGATCTTTTAAGCTTCGCTGTCTGGCGAAGACTGTCAGTAGATGAATGCTGGGAGGGGGAAACATGATCAAAAGAGTCGATGTATCCAGTCGTCTTGGCAGTGAACTGCCGCAGCAGCAAGAAAGTTATGAAGAGGGGCGGATGCAGGGAAAGGCGAGTGATGCTTTTTCGCGCATTTTACAAAGACTGTTACGGCCATCGCGCAAGAGTCGGAAGAGTTCCAAAAAATAGGAAGAGGAATTTTGCATGCGCTGGCGAAAAATAAAAAAGTTACCTTGCTGCTAGAAAGAAAGTGGGCAGCGGGCTGAACGGGAGGGCGTATGCGAATTGCTGTCATTGACGGGCAAGGCGGCGGTATGGGTAAGATCATTGTGGATCGCATCCGACGCGAGTTCCGGGAAGAAATGGACGTGCTGGCGCTAGGTACTAATGCGCTGGCGACAGCGGCTATGTTGAAGGCGGGCGCCAATGAGGGCGCTACCGGTGAAAATGCCATTGTGCGGAATGTGGAACGCGTGGATCTGATTGTCGGTCCCCTAAGTATTTTATTGGCGAACGCCATGTTGGGGGAATTGACGCCGCGGATGGCGGAAGCTATTGCCAGCGCGGGAGTTCCTAAAATTGTGTTGCCGCTACATAGGGGAAATGTGGAAGTCCTGGGTTCTTCAAATGAGCCGCTGCCGCATCTAGTGGATGCGTTATTGGATGAGTTGCGAAAGAAAAAGGAGGCCGGTTCAAATGTGTGAGGCCAATGTATATTTGCTGGAGAACGGGAAGGAAGAGCTATTGTTGGAGCGTGTAGATACGATTGTTCCTAAAGCCAATGAAATTTTTTTAGAGAATATTTTTGGACAACGTAAAACCTTGGCTGCGCAGATTAAAGAATTGCATTTGGTGGACCACCGGATCATTCTGGAACGGGTGCAGAAATAGGCATGATTGACATTCGGCAGTTAGTAAAGCAATTTGGCTCTCGAACGGCGGTGGACGGGCTGGAATTGCGCATCCCCGCAGGAGAGATTTTTGGCCTTTTAGGGCCGAACGGCGCCGGCAAAACGACAACCATTCGCATCTTGACCACCTTGGCCAAGGCCAGCTCCGGCGAAGTGTTGGTTCATGGCTTTCGTTTAGGCAGTGAGGATGCGCAGATTAAAAAGCTGATCGGCGTTGTGCCGCAGCACTTTAACCTGGATGTGGACTTGACGGTGGAAGAAAATCTGGAATTGCACGGGCGCTTGCATCACATGGAGCGCTCTCTTTTGTTGCAGCGCATGAGTATGTTGTTGGAGTATGTGGAGCTGCAGGATCGTCGCAAGGAACGGATTCAGAGTTTGTCGGGAGGCATGAAGAGACGGGTGATGATTGCACGGGCGTTGTTGCATGAGCCGAAAATATTGTTTTTGGATGAGCCTACGGTGGGATTGGATCCGCAAGTGAGGCGTCGTTTGTGGGACTTGATTCGCCGCCTGAATAAAGACGGGGTTACAGTACTGCTGACAACCCATTATATTGAAGAAGCGGAGCATCTGTGCCATCGTGTGGGGATTCTGGATAAGGGACGGCTTATTGCTTTAGAAACACCTGCGGTATTGTGTCAGCGCGTGGGCCCTTTTGTTGTTGAGTGGCCGGGAGAAGAGGGGCTGGAAAGCCGGTTCTTTTCCGAACGCAGCGAAGCGGCGGCTTTTGCGGCGCAGCTTGCGGGGGACGCGGTGTTACGGCAGTCTAATCTGGAGGATGTATTTGTAGAAATGACGGGACGCAGGGTGAGTGTATGATCGAAGATGTATGGACTGTATTTTGGCGAGACTGGCTTGTATTGCACCGCCGCCTGGCTAAGTTTATTTTATCGCGCATGGTAACGCCGATTTTGTACCTGGTCGCTTTTGGCTGGGGTTTGGGCCGTTCTATGTCCTGGAGCGGCGGCAGTTATTTGGACTATATTGTACCGGGCATCTTGGCGCTGAATTCCATGAATATCAGCTTTAGCTCCGTAGGCTCGCCGCTTAATATGAGCCGCTTGTACCATAAGACATTGGAAGAATATCTGATTGCGCCTATTTCTTCCGTTTCTTTTGTTGTAGGCAAGATTTTGGGCGGCGTAGTCCGCGGTATGTTATCTTCGCTGGTGATTTTGTTATTGGCCTGGCTGTTTGGCGCTGTGCTGAATTTGGACGGCTGGTTTGTACTGTTTCTATTTTGCAATTGCTTTTTGTTTGCGGCTTTAGGCGTTGTAGCGGCCTTGCTTATTGACTCGCATGAGGATATGGCCAACTTCAGTACGTACATATTATTACCTATGTCTTTTTTGTGCGGTACCTTTTTTTCCCCGGACCGCTTGCCTCAGGCGGCAGCCTGGGTAGTGGAGCTGTTGCCGCTGACCCACGCCAGCCAGTCCCTTCGCCAGTTGGCTGGGGGCGGAGAAATTCCTTTTGTTTCGCTTGCAGTGTTGTTGCTTTATGGCGTGGCTTTTTCCGTCTGGGGCGTGAGGGCGCTTGAAAAACTTCGTCGCTGTTAGAAACTTGACAGGACGGCTTTAGTGGGATATACTTACTTACGCAGATGACTCCGTAGCTCAGCTGGATAGAGCGTTTGACTACGAATCAAAAGGTCGCAGGTTCGAATCCTGCCGGGGTCACCATTATGATTAGTAAAGCTTTGCGATAAATTCGCAAAGCTTTTTTTATTTCTAGATTACGTAATCGATAAAGGAACAATATGGAAAATGCGATATCATTATTGTAGGGATGGGAAGACGGAATGATTCTGTCGCGGATTCATCAAGGAGGATGATGCTATGAAAATTACCGAATCGACAGTGAAGCTGAGCAGTCAGCACACAGCGGTGAGCAAAACCCAGGAGCAAGAGACTCTGGAAGTCTGGGTGGACGGCAAACAGGGGGCTAAGGCGGGAACGGACGCAGTCAAAGTAGATGTATCGGCGCTGGCCAAGGAACTGCAGCAGAAGGCGACGGGAACCGAGGCTGCGAAAGAAGTGACAGATCCCTTTGAAATGAGCGATGAGAACAAGCGTAAACTGGAAATGCTGCAACGCTTTATGGAGGCGTTAACAGGGAAGAAGTTTAAGTTTGTCATGCCGCAGCTTGATAAAGAGACGCGTCGGGCGATGACAACGCAGGTGAGCCTGCAACTGAATGTTGCAGGAGGCGGCAGCGGCAGCGCCGTGCAGGCGGGTCCGCAGCGCGTTGGCTGGGGCGTTCGTTACGACTACAGTCGGGAACACTATGAAGCGGAACAAGTATCCTTTCAGGCGCAGGGCCTTGTCAAAACCGCAGATGGTCGGGAAATTCGCTTTGATATGCAAATGAACATGAGCCGAGAATTATATCAGAGCGAGCACCTTAGTCTCAAGGCGGGGGATGCGGCCATTGATCCGTTGGTGATTGAATTTGGCGAACCTTTTGCTAAATTTTCCGGGCAAAAAGTTAATTTTGACTTAGATAACGACGGTTCAGCGGAAGAAATTCCTTTTTTAGCGTCAGGCAGCGGCTTTTTGATGCTGGATAAGAATAATGACGGCAAGGCGACGGACGGCAGCGAATTGTTCGGGCCTTCGACAGGTCAGGGCTTTTCCGAATTGGCTGCATATGATAGTGACGGCAATCAATGGATTGATGAAAATGATTCGATTTACAATAAGCTGCGGATTTGGACGAAAGACGCTAATGGCCAGGATCAGCTTCTGGCGTTGGGCCAAGCTGGAGTGGGCGCTATTTATTTAGGGAATGTATCGACCGAATTTTCCATGAAGGATGCTGCAGGCAATGCCCAGGGGCAGATGCGGACGAGCAGCGTCTTTCTTAAAGAAAATGGTCAGGTCGGCATGGTCAAGCAGATTGATTTGATAGTGTAAAAAACAATAAAAAAAGGACAGCAAGTGCATAAATGCTTGCTGTCCTTTTGAATTACCTTATAAAATGGTGCGGGCGAGAGGACTTGAACCTCCACACCTTACGGCAACAGATCCTAAGTCTGCCGCGTCTGCCATTCCGCCACGCCCGCGAGAAAATAAAAAATGGTGACCCACGTTGGACTCGAACCAACGACACCCTGATTAAAAGTCAGGTGCTCTACCGACTGAGCTAGTGGGTCATAATGGCTGGGGCGGCTGGACTCGAACCAACGCATACCGGAGTCAAAGTCCGGTGCCTTACCGACTTGGCTACGCCCCAACAGTATGAAATTAATGGGGTGACTAGAGGGGTTCGAACCCTCGAATAACGGAGCCACAATCCGCCGTGTTAACCACTTCACCATAGCCACCATGTCTCTGCGACGTGACTTATTATAGACTAGGAAAGGAGGAACTGTCAAGGGTCATTTTGCAAAACGTTATTATCTTGGTATAAGAGGGCGCGAACGCAGTTATTTTGCGGTGCGAAGCGTACGGAGGCTGCTAAGTTGGAAGGGTATGGGGTCACTTTTTGAAAAATTTGCGGGAATTAGTTTTTCTGCAAAGAAGATGTTTTTTATTATTATTAAGGAAGGGAAATTAAATGCACTTAAACGGTTGACACTGCTGGTGCAAATGGTATATAATCATATACGTCGCTGAAGACAGCGGCAGCATAAATGCGGAAGTGGCTCAGTGGTAGAGCATCGCCTTGCCAAGGCGAGGGTCGCGAGTTCGAATCTCGTCTTCCGCTCCAGAAAATCAAACCAGCAGGGAACTGCTGGTTTTTTTGCGTCTGTTTCTTGTTTTTCCCCTGGGTGTGTGATAACATATTATGCATGACATGCGCATGCCCGTTTTTGGCTGCGCCATGAAGTCTATCATCAGGGAGGATTCGGCATTCATGAAAGTAACTGCGGAAAAGCTCGACAACCATAAAATGACTCTGGAAATTGAAGTACCTCAGGCAGAGGTGGCTAAAGCCATTGACCAAGCCTGCCGCCAGTTGGCGAACCAAGTAAGCATTCCTGGCTTTCGTAAAGGCAAAGTGCCGCGTAAGATTTTAGAGCAGCGCATTGGTAAAGAAGCCATTTTAAACGAAGCGTTTGAGTTGATGGCTGGCAAGGCGTACGGCCAGGCGCTGGATGAGCAGGAATTAGATCCCGTAACTCGCCCGGAAGTGGAAGTTGTAACTTTGGCGGAAGATCAGCCGCTGGTGTTTAAAGCAACGGTCACGGTAAAACCGGAAGTGACTTTGGGCGAATACAAAAACCTGAAGGTCGAGGCTCCTTCGACGGAAGTGTCCGATGAAGAAGTTGAAAAACAACTGCAGTCCATGCGGGAGCGTCAGGCTAAAATGGTTGTTGCTGAAGGCGCTGAATTGGCCAACGGTGATTTTGCCATTATTGATTTTAAAGGTTTTGTGGCAGGAGAAGCCTTTGAAGGCGGCGAAGGTAAAGCATATCCGCTGGAAATCGGCTCCGGTTCCTTCATTCCCGGCTTTGAGGAGCAATTGGTCGGCGCTAAAGCCGGCGAAGAGCGTAAAGTCAATGTAACCTTCCCGGAAGAGTATCATGCAGAAGCGCTGGCTGGCAAAGAAGCTGTGTTTGAAGTTACCATTCAGGACATTAAACGCAAAGAACTGCCGACTCTTGACGACGAGTTCGCCAAAGACGCCAGCGTATTTGCTACGCTGGATGAACTGCGGGCCGACGTGCGCAACAAATTGGAACAAACGGCCGCTACCCGTGCGGAAACCGAGTTCCGGACTACGGCGATTAAACTGGCTGTTTCGAATGCAACAGTGGACTTGCCGGAAGTAATGGTGGAGCAGCGCATTGATAACATGATCAATGATCTGGACATCAACTTGCAAAGCCGGGGTATGCGTTTGGAGCAGTACTTGGCTTTTTCCAAAATGGACATGGCGGCATTAAAAGAGCAGTATCGCGAGCCGGCTACAGAAGCGGTAAAAGGCGATATGGTCTTAGAAGCCATCGTGAAGGCGGAAAATATTGAAGCGGCTCCGGAAGATTTGGAAGCGGAAATGGTTACTATGGCTTCCGCTTATGGCAGCAAAGTTAAAGATGTGGCCAAAATCATCCAAAAGCAGGGCTATACCGGTGCATTCTTGCAGTCCATTCTGCGTAAAAAAGCAACTCAGTTGATTTTGGATACCGTAGAAAAAGCATAAAGGGCTGTGTAATACTATCTAATTTAACTAGAAACTGTTGTCGATTTTCGGCAACAGTTTCACTACCATACAGAGAGGTGTGAAAACATGAGCTATGTGCCGATCGTTGTGGAACAATCCAGCCGTGGAGAACGTTCCTATGACATTTATTCGAGACTTTTAAAAGATCGTATTGTTTTTTTGGGCGGTCCCATTGACGATCATGTGGCCAATCTGGTCATTGCCCAGCTTTTGTTTTTGGAATCGGAAGATCCGGATAAAGACATCCATCTTTATATCAACAGCCCCGGCGGCGTGGTAACGGCTGGCATGGCTATTTACGATACCATGCAGTATATCAAGCCGGATGTATCGACCATTTGCATTGGCTCGGCCGCTTCCATGGGCGCGTTGCTTTTAACTGCAGGCGCTAAAGGGAAACGGTACGCTTTGCCATATGCGCGAGTTATGATTCATCAGCCTCTTGGCGGCGCACAGGGGCAGGCAACAGATATTGAGATTCAGGCCAAAGAGATTTTACGGATGAAGGAGACTCTGAACGGCATTTTGGCTTCGCATACTGGCCAGCCATTGGAACGGGTCTGCCAAGATACGGAACGGGATTACTTCATGTCCAGCGAACAGGCGTTAGAGTATGGCATTATTGATTCCGTGATTCGGCGGGATGAACGAAATCCGAAGACTCCGGAATAGGAGAGTGAAACTATGTTGAAATTCGGAGACGATAAAAGCCAACTGAAATGTTCTTTTTGCGGCAAGCTGCAAGAGCAGGTGCGCAAGCTGGTAGCAGGTCCTGGCGTCTATATTTGTGATGAATGCATTGAATTATGCAATGAAATCATCGAAGAAGAGTTGGGAGAAGAAGTAGAAGTAGAGCTTACGTCGCTTCCTAAACCCAAGCAGATCAAGGATATTTTGGATCAATACGTCATTGGGCAAGAGGATGCTAAAAAGACCTTGGCCGTGGCTGTGTACAACCACTATAAACGCATCAACTACGGAGCGCGTAAGGACGAGGTGGAATTGCAAAAATCCAATATCGTCATGGTGGGACCTACCGGCAGCGGCAAGACGCTCTTGGCGCAGACTCTGGCGAAGATTTTGAATGTACCTTTTGCGGTTGCGGACGCTACCTCATTGACCGAAGCAGGCTATGTTGGCGAGGATGTGGAAAACATTCTGCTTAAGCTGATTCAGGCTGCGGATTATGATGTGGAACGGGCGGAAAAAGGGATTATTTATATCGATGAAATCGATAAAATCGCCCGCAAATCCGAAAACCCGTCCATTACCCGCGACGTATCTGGCGAGGGCGTGCAACAGGCGCTCTTGAAAATTCTAGAGGGAACGGTTGCCAGCGTGCCGCCTCAGGGGGGACGCAAGCATCCACACCAGGAGTTTATCCAGATTGATACGACGAATATTCTCTTTATCTGCGGCGGAGCTTTCAGCGGCGTCGATAAGCTCATCAGCGGTCGCGTAGGCCAAAAATCTATGGGCTTCGGTGCAGAGATCAAGAGCAAGCACGAGGAAAACATCGGTGAATTGTTGCGGAAGATTTTACCGGAAGATTTGCTGAAATTTGGCTTGATTCCGGAATTTATCGGCCGCCTGCCGGTGATTGTCACGCTGGATGCGCTGGATGAAGAAGCGCTGATGCGCATTTTGGTAGAGCCCAAAAATGCGCTGGTGAAGCAGTATCAGAAGTTCTTGGAGATGGACGAGGTGCAGCTGGAATTCCAACCGGATGCGCTGCAGGCCATCGCCAAAGAAGCGCTTAAGCGCAATACCGGAGCTCGCGGGTTGCGCGCTATCATCGAAAGCATTATGCGTAATGTCATGTATGAGGTTCCTTCAAACAGTGAGATTAGCAAATGCACGGTGACGCAAGAAGCGGTTCTCCATCAAGCTGACCCCTTGTTGAGCAAGGAAAAAGAAAAAAAGGGGCGCGGCAAAAAAGAAGAGTCGGCATGAGCTAAAGCCGGTAGGGTGCACCCTGCCGGCTTTCTTGATAATGTGATTTAGAAAAAGAATCCTCGTAAAGGAGGACGTAGTAAATGAACAATGCAGAAATTTTTAACGCAAAACGTACCTTGCCCTTGCTGCCGTTGCGGGGCATTTTGGTTTTTCCTTATATGATCATCCATTTGGATGTGGGCCGTGAAAAGTCGGTCAAGGCCCTTGAGGCGGCGATGCTTGCGGAGCGTCAGATTGTTTTGGCGACCCAGATGGATGCGCAAATTGACACGCCGACGCCCGAAGAAATCTATCGTTGCGGCACGGTGGCGGAGATTAAGCAATTATTGAAGCTTCCTGGCGGCACGATTCGTGTGCTTGTAGAAGGTTTGCGGCGAGCTCGCATTGAGTCGTACCTGGATACGGAAGAGTTTTTCCAAGTAGAAGTCAGCGAAGCCGCAGAGGATGTACAAGCGACGCCCGCCGTGGAAGCTTATAAGCGAAACATGGTAGAGGCTTTTGAAAAGTGGGCTAAATTGAGCAAGAAAATTCCGCCGGAAACTCTTGTCTCTGTTTTATCCATTAACGAAAGCGGGCGGTTAGCGGACTTGATTGCCAGCCATCTGGCATTGAAATTAGAAGATAAGCAAATGCTCTTGGAAGCGCTGGACGTAGAAGAACGACTGGAAAAGCTTTGCGATATTTTAGCCAGAGAATTGGAAATTCTTGAGTTAGAAAAGAAGATCAGCGGTCAAGTGCGCAAGCAAATGGAAAAGACGCAGAAAGAATACTATCTGCGCGAACAGATGAAGGCCATCCAAAAAGAGCTCGGTGACAAGGATGAGCGTATGGCCGAGGTGGAGGAATACCGGCGGCGCTTGGCGGCGTTGGAGCTGCCCAAGGAAACAGCGGATAAAATCGCCAAAGAGATCGACCGGTTGGAAAAAATGCCTTCTATGACGGCGGAAACGGCGGTTTTGCGCAACTATCTAGATTGGGTGCTGGTGCTTCCTTGGAAGGAAGAAACAGAAGACTTATTGGATATTACGGCGGCGGAAACCATCTTGAATGAGGATCATTACGGTCTGGAAAAGGTTAAAGAGCGTATTTTGGAATATCTTTCCGTGCGTCAACTGACGGAAAGTATGAAAGGACCGATCCTTTGTCTGGTGGGCCCGCCTGGCGTGGGTAAAACCTCCTTGGCTCGCTCTGTAGCGCGCTCGTTGGGACGGAAGTTTGTCCGTATTTCCCTGGGCGGTGTTCGGGATGAAGCGGAGATTCGCGGGCATCGGCGCACCTATGTCGGGGCGTTGCCTGGCAGGATTATTCAGGGAATGCGTACAGCGGGCAGCAAGAATCCGGTATTTTTGCTCGATGAAATCGACAAGATGAACGCCGACTTCCGTGGAGATCCGTCTTCAGCGCTGCTGGAGGTGCTGGATCCAGAACAGAACAACACCTTTAGCGACCATTATGTGGAGCTTCCTTTTGACTTGTCGAAGGTGCTTTGGATGGTGACTGCCAATGTGCTGCACAGCATTCCCCGGCCGCTTTTAGACCGTATGGAGGTCATTCATCTGGCCGGGTATACAGAAGAGGAAAAACTGGAAATTGCCAAGCAGTACCTTTTGTCGAAACAGCTGAAGGAAAATGGGTTGAAGCCCAGTAAACTGAATGTGCCGGAGAAGGTATTGGTGCGCTTGATTCGGGAATACACTCGTGAAGCCGGTGTACGTGGCCTGGAACGGACCATTGCCACCCTATGCCGCAAGGCAGCGAGGCAGATTGTGCAAAACAGGAAAAAAAGCATCCGGGTGACGGAGAAAAATTTGGAAACCTATATGGGGATTCCACGCTTCCGTCAATCGCCAGCAGAGAAGAAGAATCAAATCGGCGTCAGTACCGGCTTGGCTTGGACGGAAGTAGGCGGTGACGTCCTGCCTGTAGAGGTTTCTGTGCTTAACGGCAAAGGCGCTTTGCTGTTAACCGGTAAATTGGGCGAGGTCATGCGGGAATCGGCTCAGGCTGGCGTCAGCTACATTCGCTCTAGGGTCGAGGAACTTGGTATTGACGAAGAGTTTCATGCCAAAAAAGACTTGCATATTCATTTGCCAGAGGGCGCCATTCCCAAAGATGGTCCTTCGGCAGGAATCACCATGGCTACCGCTGTGATCTCGGCTTTGACAGGACGTGCGGTGAGGGGCGACTTGGCGATGACTGGCGAGATTACACTGCGGGGACGGGTGCTGCCTGTAGGAGGCGTTAAGGAAAAGGTTCTGGCGGCTCATCGTTTGGGCATTCGCACAATTATTCTTCCTAAAGAAAATCGTCGTGATTTAGAAGACATTCCGGCGGACATCCGCAAGGAGCTTCGTTTTGTAGAAGTAGAACACATGGATGAAGTGTTGAAAGAGGCATTGGTGAAATAGGAATGAGTTCAGAAAAAGAACGGTTGGACATTATACAGGCGCAGTATGTCGCTTCGGCGGTTCGGCGCGACCAGTTTCCGGAAGAGGCGCTGCCGGAGGTGGCTTTTATTGGTCGCTCTAATGTCGGTAAGTCATCGTTAATTAATTCGTTGTGCCGCCATCGCGGCTTAGCCAGGACTAGCGGCACGCCGGGAAAAACGCAAACCATTAATTTTTTTAAAGTGCTTATGCGGGAAGGGGAGGAGCGCCGCCCCTTCCATTTGGTGGACTTGCCTGGCTATGGCTATGCAAAAACGGGTCAGGAGAAACGTAAAATTTGGAGCCGCTTTATTGCAGATTATTTTACGCAGTCGCCGTATTTGCGCTTGGTTTGCCTATTGGTTGATATTCGTCATGCGCCCATGCCCAGCGACGTGGAAATGTTTCGACGCTTGGCGGATAAGGGACTGCCGTTACAGCTGATTTTAACGAAGGCAGACAAGATTAGCAAGAATCAGGTGGCCTCTGCGGTAGCAAATGCGAGAAAATCATTGCAAACGCAAGGAATAGCCGAAGTGATGGCTTATTCGGCGCAAAATGGTCAAGGCCGGCAAGAATTGCTTGACTTAATTAAGCTTATTTTGTAAAATAAAACACATGAAAAATAGATTTCAAAGATGACTTATATATTTGCATATTGGTCTGGTTTTGAAATTGAATGGAGAAGACATGCTGACAGAGTTTGATAAAAAGCTGTTGAATATTCTTCAGACCGACCTGCCTTTGGCAAGCCGGCCTTTTCAAGTCTTGGCGGAGCGGTTGCAATGTCAGGAACAGACGGTACTGGAGCGATTGCTCTATCTTAAGACCCACGGTTATTTGCGACGCGTAGGCGCGTTTTTTGACTCCCGCCAATTGGGGTATGTTAGTACGCTGGTGGCGGTTAAAGTACAGCCGGTGCAAATGGATGCAGTAGCTAGGGCCATCAATGCTTATGCAGGCGTAACGCACAATTATGAGCGCGAAGGGGAATACAACCTCTGGTTTGCACTTATTTCTCCGAGCTTAGCGGAGGAAACTCGTATTTTGGAAGCAATTCGCGCCTTGGCCGGTGTAGAAGAAGTACTGAGCCTGCCGGCTACGGAAAAATATAAAGTAAGCGTGCAATTTACGTTGTAAGGTGGAGGAAGCCCGCAAATGGATCTAATTGATCGAAAAATTGTCATAGCTATGCAGGATGATTTTCCTCTGGTGCCGGAGCCTTATCTAGAATTGGCGAGGCGGATTGGTATTTCCGAAGAAGAGCTGCTGACGCGTCTGCAAAAGCAGAAACGAAGAGGCTGTATTCGTAAAATGGGCGCTGTACTTCGGCACCGCGAAGTCGGTTATACGGCCAATGCGCTTTGCGCCTGGATTGTTGAAGAAGAGCGCTTGGCTCAAGTAGGGAGTATCATGGCGGCGCATCCGGCAGTAACACACTGTTACGCCAGGAAGAACGCACCGCAATGGCCTTATAATTTCTACGTCATGCTTCATTCCCAATCGAGGGAAGCATGTTGCGCCTTAGCGGCGGAACTTGCAGAGCAGGCAGAGGAAAGAAACTATACGATGCTCTTTAGCACACGTGAGTGGAAAAAGACCAGCATGCGTTATTTCGCCGAACACGAATCAGTTTAAGAGCAAGGTGCCTGCTTCCCCGAAGGAAGAGGACTTTCTAAAGGGAGCAGGCTTTATTCTTACTCTTTTTTTACATTAAATTTTCTTAAAATAGTGCATTTTTCGTCTTAATTACTAGATATACAGTTTTTTTCTGTAATGCAAGGTATCAGGCTTTCGCTCGCAAGCAAATTGCGACATTGAAACCGCATTAGCAGGCTCAATGTGCGAAAGATGAGATACAACTTGGAGTGGGAATTTTTTACGGGAGGTGATGAAGACCCTATGCGCGCGCCGTACAGCTCCTTTCCTCGGGGCAACTTCTTTCCAGCTGACGGTGCAGGAAGCAAAGCGGTAACACAATTTTTCCTAAAAGACGAAGCTTTTTTACAACATTATCTGTTTAGAGAAAGGAAGTTGACTACACATGACATGGACCCAAATGTATGATCCCATGGGCAGTTTGGCATTATCCTCGTTAGTAGCTGCTATTCCGATGATTATTATTTTCTACATGCTGGCGATTCGTCGTACTCCTGGTCACATCGCTGGCGCCGTTGCTGTAACTTCGGCGGTGTTGATTGCGATTCTCGCCTATAAGATGCCTGCTGGCATGGCCTTGTCGGTTACTGGCGTGGGCGCTCTTTACGGTATCTTCCCAATTTTCTGGATCGTTATTATGGCTATTTTTATTTACAATATTACAGTAGAAACGGGACAATTCGAGATCGTTAAGAACTCGATTGCCGCTATTACGGATGACCGTCGTCTGCAGGCCCTCTTGGTTGCCTTCGCTTTCGGCGCGTTCCTTGAAGGTGCTGCCGGTTTCGGTACGCCTGTTGCCATTTCCGCCGGCATGTTGGTGGGTCTGGGCTTCAACCCGCTGTATGCCGCTGGTCTGTGCTTGATTGCCAATACGGCTCCGGTTGCTTTCGGCGGTATTGGTATTCCGATTATCGTTGCTGGTCAGGTTTCTGGCGTAGATACCATGCAAATCAGCGCCATGGTAGGCCGTCAGCTGCCTTTCCTTTCCGTCATTATTCCGATTTGGCTGGTTACCTTGATGGCTGGCTGGAAATCCTGCATGGAAGTTCTGCCGGCTTGCTTGGTGGCTGGTGTTTCCTTCGCTGGTTTGCAGTGGTTCTCCTCGAACTACCTCGGACCAGAACTGCCCGACATCTTGTCCTCCTTGGCTGCGATCATTTCGCTGGCTCTGTTCCTGCGGGTGTGGAAGCCTGCTACGATCTGGCGCTTTGAAAACGAAAAAGCTCCTACGCTGCAGGTTAAGGGAACTGATTCTACTGCTGCCGTAATCAAAGCTTGGTCTCCGTTCATCATCCTGACGGTTATGGTTATTCTTTGGGGTCTGAAGCCGGTTGCGTCCATGCTTGACACTGTAACCTTGAAATGGCTGGTTCCTGGCTTGCATAAAGCCATTATCCAGGTGGCTCCGATTGCGAAGAGCCCCAAAGCTATGGACGTTATCTTCAAAGTCAACTGGTTGAGCGCCGCCGGTACGGCGTTGCTTTTCGCAAGTATTTTCTCCTCCATGGTTCTGGGCGTTGGACCGAGCCGTTATTTCTCTATCTTGGGCCGTACTTTCAGCCAGTTGAAAAAGCCCTTGATTACCATTCCTTGCGTTTTAGGCTTGGCTTATATCATGAACTTCTCTGGCATGAGCGCTACCATGGGTCTGTTCTTGGCAGGCACGGGCAGCTTGTTCCCCTTCTTTGCACCGGTATTGGGCTGGTTGGGCGTGTTCCTGACAGGCTCTGATACTTCGGCTAATGCTCTCTTTGGCAACCTGCAGGCTGTTACGGCGCAGCAGGTTGGCGTTGATCCCGTTTTGACGGTTGCGGCCAACTCTTCAGGCGGTGTAACCGGTAAAATGATCTCGCCTCAGTCCATTGCTGTTGCTACGGCTGCTACCGGTTTGGTAGGCAAGGAAGGCGATTTGTTTAACTTTACGGTTATGCACTCCTTCGTGTTGTGTATCATTGTTTGTATCATGACTTATGCTCAGGCATATTTCTTGTCCTGGATGATTCCGCACTAAGCAGTAATTTTCGACAGGATGCGCAGGATGGAAGCTGTCTTCCATCCTGTTTGCTTTTTCATTGCTACATAGGAAGGGTCCATAGGCAGAGTATGGACTTTGTTTGGCTGGTAGTGTATTATAGAAGCAGACTTTGTTTGTAGGTGATACGATCGTGATGAATCAAGAACTTTTTGCATTGGCTCAACAAGATCTTGCGGCGTTGGAAGCGGAGTTGCTTTCGGTGGTGGATTCGCCGGTGGATCTGGTCCATAAAATTAGCGATCACCTAGTGCAGGCCGGCGGCAAGCGGTTGCGTCCTGCGCTCTATTTTTTGTGCGCTCGCAGCAGTGGCGGCCAGCCGGCTACCATGATGCCTCTGGCTACAGCTATTGAAATGATTCATATGGCCACGCTTGTCCACGATGATGTAGTGGATTCCTCCAATACAAGGAGAGGGCGACCAACGGCCAATTCGCTTTGGGGTAATCAGATGTCGGTTTTAACAGGCGATTATTTATTTGCTAAAGCGTTTGCTTTGATTGCTACGCAGGTGAATCAGAATATGCTGCGTGTATTGGCCGATGTTATTTGTGCGATGTGCGAAGGCGAGATCATTCAAAATCAGTTCATTTTTCAGCTTGACCAGAGCGAGCAAGAGTATTATGCGCGGATTGCTAAAAAAACAGCGGACTTTATTGCCGCCAGCTGTGAATTAGGAGCACTGTCCGCCGGCTTGACCGAAGAAGCTACTAATGGGATGCGCCAGTATGGGTATGCCTTAGGGATGGCTTTTCAAATTACTGATGACATTTTGGATGTGACGGCTTCCAGCGCGCAAATTGGCAAGCCCGCCGGAAATGACTTGCGGCAGGGGATTATTACGCTGCCGGTCTTGCGAGCTTTGACGGTAGCGGAAGAGCGGGACAGCTTGCGCAGCTTGCTCGAGCAAAAAGTCGTGCTGAATGATGAGGAAGTCCGGCAAGCTTTAGACATAGTGCATGCATCTGACGGTGTTGCCTATGCTTACGCCAAAGTGGATGCGTATTTGCAACAGGCCAAAGAGGTGCTGCCTGATTGTTTAAAGGAAAATTTCCGAGAAACTTTTTGTCAGGTAGCGGACTTTGTAAATTTACGTAAATGCTGATATACGGGCTGTAATCCTTGAAAATGCACAAAAATAAAAGAACGGCTAAATGCCGTTCTTTTATTTTTGTGCATTTTTGTTGTTTTTTAAGCAGGAGATTTGTATTTCATAGCGAAAACTTAAAGTGTTTGAAAATGGAGAAAACATTAAATTTATTGTGTATGACGAAGCTTGCGGTATATCCTACTTTGTTTCTAAGAGCAATTTATATTTTGCTTTTGGATAGAGTTGTGATTTTATGCAGGAAAAGAGGTGGTTGGAGACCGTGCGTCACGACTCGACTTTTTAAGAAAGGAGGCAGTCGATTACGCTTAATTACGGTAACAAAAACAGAACAGAACCAAAGCTGTATTGGCAGTCTCGGTTCTACAGAGAACAAAATAAAGAGGGGTGTAGTTACGTATGACATGGGTACAAGGTTATGATCCCATGGGGAATATTATTCTGTCCGCTATCGTGGCAGGTATTCCCTTGTACATTTTGCTCTTTTTACTGGGCGTTAAAAAGACTCCAGGCCATTTTGCCGCTGCTGCTGCCGTCGTTTCGGCTTTGGTTGTTGCGGTTGCCGCTTGGGGCATGCCGGCCGGTTTAGCAATTAACTCGGTCGTTTGTGGCGCTGCTTTCGGCATCTTCCCGATTGTCTGGATTGTAGTCACCGCGATTTGGGTCTACAACATGACTGTAGAATCGGGCGAATTTGAAATTATTAAAAACTCATTGGCTTCTATTACTGAGGATCGTCGTTTGCAGGCCTTATTTGTTGCCTTTGCTTTTGGTTCTTTTATTGAAGGTACAGCCGGGTTCGGCACTCCGGTGGCTATTACCGCAGCCATGCTCGTGGGTCTGGGTTTCAACCCCGTGTATGCTGCAGGGATTTGCTTGATTGCCAATACGGCGCCTGTGGCCTTTGGCGGGATTGGTATCCCGGTTATTGTTGCGGCTCAGGTATCCGGATTGGATATCATGCATATCAGCCAGATTATTGGTCGTCAATTACCTTTCTTGTCCATCATCGTGCCGTTGTGGGTGGCAGTTACCATGAGCGGGTGGAAGCGTTCCATGGAAGTATTGCCGGCCCTGTTGGTTGGCGGCGGCTGCTTTGCTGTTACCCAGTGGTATACAGCAAACTATGTTAGCCCGTACCTGCCTGATATTACCTCGGCTGTCGTAACTATCGTTGGTTTAGGTTTGTTCTTGCGTTTTTGGAAGCCCTCCAATATTTGGCGCTTCCCGGATGAAAAAGATACCGGCGCTGGTAAGGAAGAATTGCGCTATACTTCGGGCGAAGTTATTCGCGCCTGGATGCCTTACATTCTGTTGGCTATCATGGTCTTCCTTTGGGGCTGGGGCCCTGTTAAAAGCGTCTTGGGAGCCACTAACATCAATATTCCTTGGCCTGGTTTGCACAATGCAATTTCCAAGGCTGTGCCGATTGTGGCGAAAACAACTCCTTATGGTGCGGTTTATACCTTCGGTTGGTTGTCTGCCGGCGGTACCGCCATTCTGCTTTCCGGTATTTTGTCTCTCTTTGTTATTCCTAATTATGGCGTAGGCAGAGCGATTGCTTGCTTTGGCCGCACCATTCGTATTCTCATGTTCCCGATTGTAACGATTGCCATGATCTTGGGCTTAGCTTATCTGATGAACTATTCGGGCATGAGCGCTACCATGGGTCTGGCTTTCACAAAGACCGGAGCTTTGTTCCCGCTCTTTGCGCCAATCCTTGGCTGGTTGGGCGTGTTCTTGACTGGTTCGGACACTTCGTCCAACGCCTTGTTCTCGTCGCTGCAGAGAACGACTGCCGAGCAAATCGGCGCCGACCCCTATTTGATGGTTGCAGCTAACTCGTCCGGCGGTGTTTGCGGCAAAATGCTTTCGCCGCAGAGTATTTCCGTGGCGACCGCAGCTACCGGCCTGGTAGGGCAGGAAGGAACGATCTTCCGCTTTACCTTGCCCCATAGTATTGCGATGATCATCATCGTTGCCTTAATGACCTATTCGCAGGCCTATTTCCTGCACTGGATGTTACCGCCCCTGCCTTAAAGGTTCGGTTTAAAAAGGAAGAGCGTCGCCGGTTTTGCCGGCGGCGTTCTTTTTTTTGTTATGCCAGAATTTATAAAACAAGCCGCGAAACACACGAAATACGCGAAAGGGATTTTGCTTATTTTTCATCAAAATTTACCTAATTATACTATAAGATGCGCTCAGAGGTAAATAGGGAAGATTAGGTCTTTCATACATAATTTTACGGAAAATAGCGCGCAAAATAAAAATACATAAAAGTATACAAAAAACAAAGTAGATGCAAATGAGGCTTTGTTTTTAAAAAAATCTCGAAAATGAGAGTAAATAGTAGAAAGATAAAGAAATGAAAAGGATGTAGTGTGTCTGCGTGAGTAGTTAAAAGGATAAGGGACGAGAAGGAATTTGGTTACGTAAGTAGAATACATGAAAAGACAGAAAAAATATAAAATATTAAAAAATAACACTAAATTGCGAAATGATAGGTAACCGGGTTACGCCGGCTTGCCGTGTTGCATTCCAAAGTATAGCGGGAAAGGAGGGGCGAGAAGACGCAGGAAGGCAATGAGTAGGAAGACAAGCTGAAATCCCGTTTTTTAAGGAGATGGAATAAGGAAGCAAAGGAGTGTATTGCATGACATGGGTTCAGACATATAATCCACTTGGTAACATTGTTGTCTCTGCCTTGGTGGCGGCTATTCCTCTATTTATCATTCTCTTTATGCTGGGTGTACGGAGGGCCAAGGGCCATGTGGCAGCCGCGTTTGGTTTGACCTCGGCGGTACTTGTTGCCATTTTTGCCTGGGGCATGCCTGCAGGCTTCGCAATTAATTCGGTATTGTATGGTGCGGCTTTTGGTATTTTCCCGATCGTTTGGATTGTTGTCACCGCTATTTGGGTCTACAACATGACGGTGGAGTCCGGTGAATTTGAAATTATTAAAAATTCTTTGGCTTCCATTACTGATGATCGGCGTTTACAGGCCTTATTCATTGCCTTTGCATTTGGTTCCTTTATTGAAGGCACTGCTGGCTTTGGTACTCCGGTGGCCATTACGG
The DNA here is from genome assembly GCA_009929485.1 of Negativicutes bacterium. GTDB lineage: Bacteria > Bacillota > Negativicutes > Anaeromusales > Anaeromusaceae > Anaeromusa. Next base: position 62,512 of record SAAJ01000011.1, on the reverse strand, counting down.
CGGCCATGCTGACCGGCTTGGGCTTTAACCCGATCTATGCAGCCGGTATTTGCTTGATTGCCAATACGGCTCCGGTGGCTTTCGGCGCTATCGGTATACCGGTAGTTGTGGCGGCGCAGGTAGCTAATCTGGATCTGATGCATGTCAGCCAGGTTGTTGGGCGTCAGCTGCCGTTCTTGTCCATTTTGGTTCCCTTGTGGTTGTGCGTGACCATGGCTGGCTGGAAACGGGCTATGGAAGTGCTTCCCGCCTTGGTTGTAGCTGGCGTTTGCTTTGCAGGCACCCAGTTCTTCACGTCTAACTATGTTAATGCTTATCTGCCGGATATTACTTCGGCAGTTGTGACCATTGTCGGTCTTTTGATTTTCCTGAAAATCTGGAAACCAGCTACGATTTGGAAATTCCCGGATGAAAAACAAACTGGTGAAGGTAAAGTTGAGCTGCAGTACAGTGTTGGCGAAGTGCTGCGCGCCTGGGCGCCTTACCTAATCTTGGCGCTGTTGGTGTTCTTGTGGGCGGATGACAAATTTATCGGCCTGAAAAAAGTTTTGGTGAATATTGATAAGCAAATGCCTTGGTTTGCGCTGCAGTGGCCGGGCTTGCACAACATGGTCATCAAAGCGGCGCCAGTTGTGGCTAAAAACACTCCTTACGGCGCTATTTACACGGTGAATCTTCTGTCGGCGGCTGGTACGGCTATTTTCTTCTCCGGTTTGCTGTCCTTGCTGATCATCCCCAACTATGGTTTGGGACGCGCGATGGCTTGCTTGGCTCGTACCACGAAGCAGTTAGTTTTCCCGATCTGCACCATTGCCATGATTCTCGGCTTGGCTTATATTATGAACTTCTCGGGCATGAGTTCCACAATGGGCCTTGCTTTCACGAAAACGGGGACTCTCTTCCCCTTCTTCTCGCCGATTCTTGGCTGGCTGGGCGTATTCCTGACCGGTTCTGATACGTCGGCGAATGCGCTCTTCGGCAGCATGCAGCGTACCGCTGCCGAGCAAATTGGCGTAGATCCTTATTTGACAGTAGCGGCTAACTCTTCCGGCGGTGTTTGCGGCAAAATGATTTCCCCGCAAAGTATTTCCGTTGCCACCGCTGCCACCGGCATGGTTGGCCACGAAGGAGACATCTTCCGATTTACAGTAGGACATAGTATTGCGATGTTGATCTTTATGGCAGTATTGACCTACTTGCAGGCGTATAGTTTGCATTGGATGCTACCTTAAGCAATCGAAGAGAGAAGGGCGGCAGGCGTAAGCCTGCCGCCCTTCTTAGTTGTCTTTTTTTTAGTTGAACGGTATAATGAAATACATGGATTTATGCAAGTGATAGCTAAGAAGGGTTGTGGCAATATGTTCAGCTTTAGCATGCCTGAACTGGTTTTGATTTTGGTGATTGCTTTGGTGGTTTTTGGACCGGGAAAATTACCGGATGTCGGCAAAGCCTTAGGGCGGAGTTTGCAGGAATTTCGCAAGGCCACAACTGTGGCAGGAGAAGAGACAAAACCGGAAGAGTCTAAAACTATTGACGTGAAAGCCGTGGAGAAGGAACAACAGGCACCGGAGAAAAAGTGAGGTTGCGCATGTCCGCAGATGATAAAGAACGTGAAGAGGAATCCCAGTCTGCCGTAATTAATACGGAGCCGGAGCTGGAAACACCAATGGAGGAAGACGAAATGTCCCTTGTGGGGCATTTGGAAGAACTGCGCCGGCGAATTTTAATTGTCTTGGTCGCCGTGGGCGTTGGTTCCGGCGTCTGTTATTTTTATGCAGAACAATTGGTAGCCATGATTACGGCGCCAGCGGGAAAATTATATTATTTAAATCCGATGGAAGCCTTTTTTGCTTATTTGAAGGTTTCTGTATTTGCCGGTTTTTTGTTGGCGTTGCCTGTTGTCTTATACCAAGTATGGGCCTTTATCGTACCGGCATTGACGAAGAAGGAACGCAAGATGCTGCTGGTGCTGCTTCCTTCTTCGGTGCTGCTCTTCTTTGTAGGCATTTTGTTTTCCTATGTTCTTGTATTGCCGGCGGCTACGCAGTTTTTTATGGGCTTTGCTACGGAAACGCTAACGCCGATGTTTTCGTTAGGACAGTATTTGTCGTTTTTTGTTTCGATGCTGCTGCCTTTCGGCTTTGTTTTTGAACTGCCGCTGTTTGTAATTGTTTTGGCGAAAATGGGCATTATTACGTCTGCTTTTTTACGGGCTAAACGCAAAGTGGTTTTGGTAGGTTCTTTTATTGTGGGGGCGATTATTTCGCCGACACCGGATGTATTTACTCAGTCAATGATTGCCATTCCCATTATTCTGCTTTATGAGGCGAGTTTGTGGGTGGTGCGTTATGTACTGCGCCGCTGACAAAAAAAGGTATTGCAGCAGGGAAGAGCATGCGGCGGACGCATTCTTCCCTGCTTTTTAGCGTCGCAGAAGGCTGCGCCGCAATCGCGGCAGACGTCCGTGGCGAAGGCATGAAAATATTGAAAAGAAATTATTTGGTTTTAATACAGAAAGGAGATTGCTTGTGGCTTATAACGATTTAAGAGAATTTATTCGCGATCTGGAGCAACGGGGGCTTTTAAAGCGCATTCAGACCGAAGTGGATTGTGATTTGGAGATTACGGAAATTACCGACCGCGTTTCTAAGATGACCGGGGAGAAAAATGTAGCGTTGCTTTTTGAAAATGTCAAAGGGCATACCATGCCGGTCTTGATGAATGCTTTCGGCAGCATGGAGCGTATGGCTCTGGCTTTGGGAGCGGAGAAACTCGACGATATTGCTGAGGATATTGCGGAAATTTTTCGCTTGCCTCATATTTCTTTGCAAAACAAGCTTGATTTACTGAAGCTGATTCCGAAAGCGAAAAGCGCCATCAACTTTCCTAAGTACGTAAAGACCGGTCCGTGCAAAGAAGTTATTATTAAGGATGCGCCGACGCTGGAGGCATTTCCTATCCTGCAATGTTGGCCGGACGACGCCGGCAAATTCATTACGCTGCCGCTGGTTTTTACTAAAAACCCTCGCAATGGCAAACGCAATGTAGGCATGTATCGCATGCAGGTGTTTGACGGGCAGACTACAGGGATGCATTGGCACATTCATAAGAATGGCGCGGAAAACTTCCGGGCTCATCAGGAACTCGGGAAGGACCGCATTGAAGTGGCCGTGGCCATTGGCGCCGATCCGGTGCTGACCTATTGCGCGACGGCTCCCTTGCCGAAGGATATTGATGAAATGGTATTTGCCGGCTTTTTGCGCAAAAAGGCAGTGGAATTGGTGAAGTGCGAGACTGTAGATTTGGAAGTGCCAGCTCACGCGGAAATTATCCTGGAGGGATATGTGCTGCTGGACGAACTGCGTCGCGAAGGTCCTTTTGGCGACCATACCGGCTATTACTCGCTGGCGGACGAGTACCCGGTATTCCATATTACCTGCATTACTCACAGAAAGAACCCTATCTATCCGGCGACGATCGTCGGCAAGCCTCCTATGGAGGACTGCTACATGGCGAAAGCGACGGAGCGAATTTTTCTGCCTGTGCTGAAATCGCAGATGCCGGAAATTGTGGATATCAATCTGCCTTTAGCTGGCGTGTTTCACAATTGCGCCATGATTTCCATCAAGAAGAGTTTTCCGCAGCACGCTAAGAAGGTGATGCATGCTGTCTGGGGTATGGGGCAGATGATGTTTACCAAAATGGTGATTGTTGTGGATGAGCATGTCAATGTCCAAGACGAGCAAGAGGTTTGGTGGCGCGTGTTCAACAACATTGACGCCCGGCGTGACATTGTGATGGTGGACGGGCCGCTGGATGTGCTGGACCATTCGTCGCCTATGCCTAATTGGGGCACTAAGGTTGGTATTGACGCCACGAAGACCTGGCCGTCCGAAGGCTACAGCCGCGAATGGCCGGATGAGATTGTCATGTCTCAGGAGGTCAAAGAACGAGTTGATGCGAAATGGAAGGAATTGAACCTTGAGTAAGATAAAAGCGCACATGGATAATATCGCCTTGTCGCATTCCGTATTTGCGCTGCCTTTCGCCTATATGGGGCTGGTGCTGGCCTCGGGGGGCTGGCCTGCGGGCAGCGATCTTCTGTGGGTAACCGTTGCCATGGTGGGCGCCCGCAGTGCGGCATTGGCTTTGAACAATTTAATTGATTTAAAATATGATCGCCTGCATCCGCGCTTTAAGGCTCGGCCGATGGTAACGGGCGCAGTGAAACCTTGGGAAGCGGTATTGCTAATTGCAGGCAGTCTGGCAGTGTTTTTATTTGCCGCCAGCCATTTGGACCCGATTTGCATTCCCTTGGCGCCGGTAGCGGTGATTCCGTTTACTTTGTATCCTTATATGAAGCGGATTTCCTGGACCTGCCATTTGGTGTTGGGGCTTGCTCTTTCGATTGCGCCTATCGGCGCTTGGATGGCGGTAAAGGGCGAATTAACTGCGGCGATCGTGATTTTGGGTTTGGCAGTGGCGATCTGGATTGCCGCCTTTGACGTGATTTATGGCAGTCAGGACGTGCTTTTTGACGGACGACAGCGGCTGCATTCCATGCCGCTGCGCTTTGGCTTGCGGCGGGCGCTGTTTTTTGCCAAGCTGATGCATGTCTTTAGCATTCTCTGCTTTGTTCTTGCTGGCGTGCTGTTCTCTTTGGCTTGGCCGTACTACATAGGAGTGGCCTGTGCTGCAGCAGTGCTAGTGTATCAGCATCGATTGGTGGAGCCTGATGATTTGAGCAGGGTGACTCAAGCGTATTTTATGCGCAACGGGTTAGTGAGTATTTTAGTATTTGTTTTTACGCTTGTAAGTCTTTACGTATAGAAAAGGAGGCTTGTCCATGAGCGCTCGTATTTTGTCGGGGAAAGAATTTGCTCTGCAGATTAAAGAAGAAGTGCGGCGGGACGCAGGGGCGTTGCTGGAAAAGACCGGTGTGGTTCCCGGGCTGACAGTGGTGCTGGTCGGCGAGGACGCAGCCTCGCAGGTATATGTGAACAACAAGCACAAAGCCTGTTTGGAGCTTGGTATTCGTTCGGATATTGTCCGCTTGCCGGAAACGGCGAGCAAGGAAGAGCTGCTAACCGTGATCGCAGGTTTAAATCAAGACCGGGCGGTGCACGGTATTTTGGTGCAGCTGCCCTTGCCCAAGGCTCTGCGGACGGTGGAGCAGGAAGTGCTGCTGGCTATCGATCCAGCCAAGGATGTGGATGGCTTTCACCCTCTCAATGCGGGACGTTTAGCGGTGGGGGACGAGCATTTGGTTCCTTGTACGCCTGCAGGCTGCGTTAAAATGCTGGAGATGGCGGGACTGGAAATCAAAGGTAAGCATGCCGTAGTCATTGGCCGCAGTAACATTGTAGGCAAACCGATGGCGCAATTGCTGCTGGCCCGGGACGCTACGGTAACTATCTGCCATTCTCGAACCAAGGATTTGGCGGCTATGGCCCGTCAGGCGGACATTTTGGTGGCGGCTGTGGGGAAAGCGCATTTTGTTACGGCAGATATGGTGAAAGAAGGCGCTGTAGTGATTGACGTAGGCATTAACCGTCTGCCCAACGGCAAACTGGCGGGCGATGTTGACTTTGAACAGGTGCAGCATGTAGCTGGGGCGATTACGCCTGTGCCTGGAGGCGTAGGGCTATTGACCATTGCCATGCTGCTGGCCAATACGGTGAAGGCGGCACAGCTGGCGGTACGGTAAGAAGGAATTTTGGAGGAGGGTATTGCAGTGAAGAGTGATGTGGAAATTGCCCAAGAGGCAGTTATGAAACCTATCGCAGAAGTAGCGCAGCATCTGGGGATTCCCGAAGAAGGGCTGGAGTTGTACGGACGTTATAAAGCGAAATTGTCCAGAGAAGCCTGGGAGGCGGTGCAGAATCGTCCTGATGGCAAGTTGGTTTTGGTGACTGCTATCAATCCGACTCCGGCTGGGGAAGGGAAAACCACGACAACCGTCGGGTTGGGAGATGCGCTGCGGCGCTTAGGCCATAAGGTGGCCATTGCCTTGCGCGAGCCGTCGCTGGGGCCTTGCTTTGGCATCAAAGGCGGCGCAGCTGGAGGCGGTTACGCCCAAGTCGTGCCGATGGAAGACATCAATCTGCATTTTACCGGCGATTTTCACGCCATTACTTCGGCGCATAACCTGTTGGCGGCTGTCCTTGACAACCATATTCATCAGGGGAATGAGCTGAATATAGACCCGCGGCGCATTACTTGGCGGCGTGTATTGGATCTAAATGACAGGGCGCTGCGCAGCGTGATCTGCGGTCTTGGGGGCAAGGTGCACGGCGTGCCGCGCGAAAGCGGTTTTGATATTACCGTGGCTTCGGAGATGATGGCTATTTTATGCCTGGCCAGCGATCTTGAGGACATGAAGGCGCGCATTGGCCGGATTATTGTGGGCTATACGTATGATAATAAGCCGGTGACAGCGGCGCAGCTCAATGTGACTGGCGCGCTGACTTTGTTGTTCAAAGACGCCATTAAACCCAACATGGTCCAGACGCTGGAGCATACGCCGGCCTTTGTACATGGCGGACCGTTTGCCAATATCGCCCATGGCTGCAATAGCGTGATGGCGACGAAGTATGCGCTGAAACTGGCGGATGTAGTGGTAACCGAAGCAGGCTTTGGCGCTGACTTGGGCGCTGAAAAGTTTTTGGATATCAAGTGCCGTTTTGCCGGCCTGCGGCCGAGGGCGACAGTCATTGTCGCGACCGTGCGAGCGCTTAAAATGCATGGCGGCGTGGCCAAAGAGGAGCTGGGCCAAGAAAACCTGGCGGCATTGGAAGCCGGTATGGCCAACTTGACCAAGCATATTGAAAACATGAAAAAATACGGCTTACCGACAGTGGTCGCCATTAACGCGTTCCCGACGGATACTCCGGCGGAATTGGCCCGAGTGGAAGAGTGCTGCAAGAAGCTGGGCGCCGAAGTGGCCTTGTCTGAGGTTTGGGCCAAAGGCGGCGCAGGCGGCGAAGAACTGGCTAAGAAAGTGCTGGCGGCCTGCGAACAGCCTAGCGACTTCAAGCTGCTCTATAATGCAGCGCAGCCGATCAAGGAAAAAATTGCAGCCATTGCTAAGGAAATCTACGGCGCGGCGGATGTGAATTATACAGCAGCTGCGGATAAGGCCATTGCCGAGCTGAATGCTTTGGGCTATGACAAGACGCCTATTTGCATGGCGAAGACACAGTACTCCTTGTCTGATGACATGCGCAAGCTGGGAAGGCCGGAAGGTTTTACCATCACCGTCCGTGAAGTGCGTGTGGCCGCAGGGGCCGGCTTTTTGGTAGCCCTTACCGGCGACATCATGACGATGCCGGGGCTGCCTAAACGTCCGGCGGCGGAACGCATGGATATCGATGTGCAAGGCCGCATCAGCGGTTTGTTCTAAAAACTGGAGGAGGAAAAGCATGTACCAGATTGTACGTAAAGAAAGCTTGTCCGCTGACGTCAAGCTCTTTGAAGTTGCGGCGCCGCGCATTGCTAAAAAAGCGCAGCCGGGGCAATTTGTCATTGTCCGCGTGGATGAAGAAGGGGAACGTATTCCTCTGACGATTGCCGATTTTAACCGCGAAGCCGGCACGATTGTGCTGATTTTTCAGGAAGTGGGCGCCAGCACCCGTCTAATGGGGCAGTTGGAACAGGGCCAAAGCCTGCATGATTTAGTGGGTCCGCTGGGACAAAAAACACACATTGAAAAGCTGGGTACCGTCATTTGCGTAGGCGGCGGTATCGGCGTAGCGCCTGTGTATCCCATTGCCAGAGGCATGAAGGAAGTCGGCAATGAAGTGATTTCCATCATCGGCGCTCGCAACAAGGACCTTTTGATTTATGAAAAAGAAATGGCCGCTGTCAGTGATGAACTAGTGGTTACTACTGATGACGGCTCTTACGGCGAAGTCGGCCGCGTAACCGGCCCCTTACAGCGTCTCTTAGAATCGGGCAAGAAAATTGATTTGGTCATGGCTATTGGTCCGGTCATTATGATGAAAAGCGTAGCCGAAACGACGCGTCCTTTTGGCGTGCCGACGGTTGTCAGCTTGAACCCGGTCATGGTCGACGGCACCGGCATGTGCGGCGGCTGCCGTGTTTCCCTAGGGGACGAAGTTAAATTTGCCTGTGTGGACGGACCGGAATTTGACGCCCATAAGGTTGATTTTGATGCGCTGATGTCAAGGCAACGCATGTATAAGAGCCAGGAAGCTCGCCATACAGAACACAGCTGCGGCGGTCACGGCCATCATGAAGGAGGGCAATGCCAATGTCACTCTCGCTGAAAAAAACGCCTATGCCGGAACAAGACGCCATAGAGCGTGGTCGCAATTTTAAAGAAGTGACGTTGGGGTATTCTGACGAACAGGCCTTAACCGAAGCAGCGCGCTGTTTACAGTGCAAAACCGCTCCTTGTCGTCAAGGCTGTCCGGTAGGTGTCGATATTCCCGGCTTTATCGGCAAGCTGAAAACTGGCGATGTTGCAGGCGCCAGAGAAGTGCTGAAAGACTACAACGGTTTGCCTGCTGTTTGCGGTCGCGTCTGTCCGCAGGAAGAACAGTGCGAAAAGTATTGCGTCCTGGCGAAAAAAGGCGAGGCTGTCGGTATTGGCCGTTTGGAGCGCTATACTGCCGATACAGCGCGCAACCAGGCTGCGCCGCAAGAAGAGGCGGTTCTAGCTGCGGCCGACGCTCAGAAAGTGGCGGTAATTGGCTCGGGACCGGCGGGCTTGACGGCGGCTGGCGAAATGGCCAAGCGCGGTTACCAGGTGACGGTATTTGAAGCCTTGCATCGTCCCGGGGGCGTTTTAGTGTATGGCATTCCCGAGTTTCGTCTGCCTAAAGACGAAGTGGTCCAGGCGGAGATTGACGCGTTGCGGAAACTGGGCGTAGATATTGAAGTCAACGTTGTTATCGGCCAGACCTACACCATTGACGAGCTGCTGGAAGAAGAGGGCTTTGAGGCTGTGTTCATCGCTACTGGCGCAGGACTGCCCCATTTTATGGGGATTCCTGGCGAACAGTATAATGGCGTTTATTCGGCTAACGAGTTTTTGACCCGCTGCAATTTGATGAAAGCTTACCGTTTTCCTGAATGCGCCACGCCCATTCATGTGGGACGTCGCGTCGCCGTTGTCGGCGGCGGCAATGTGGCCATGGACGCCGCCCGTACGGCTCTGCGTCTGGGGGCGGAGAAGGTCTATATCGTCTATCGCCGTTCCGAAGCGGAACTGCCGGCGCGGTTGGAGGAAGTGCATCATGCCAAAGAAGAAGGCATTGATTTTCAGCTTCTTAACAATCCGGTGGAGATTCTGGGAGAAGACGGCTGGGTACGGCAATTGCGCTGCATCCGCATGACCTTGGGCGAGCCGGACGCATCAGGACGCAGACGCCCGGAAGCGGTGCCTGGCTCGGAGTTTGAGCTGGATGTGGATACGGTGATCATGGCCATTGGCCAAGGACCCAATCCGCTGGTGCAGCAGACGACTAAAGGACTTGACGTCAACCGCCGCGGCAACATTGTAGCTGACGCGGAAACCGGCGCTACCAGCCGCGAAGGCGTTTTTGCCGGCGGCGACGTTGTTACCGGTGCAGCGACCGTCATCTTGGCTATGGGGGCTGGTAAAAAAGCCGCCGCCGCTATGGATGAGTACCTGCAAAACAAGCGCAAGTAATATAGTCAAACAAAAACACCATTGGAGGACCTTGCGGTCAGCCAATGGTGTTTTATGTTGCAGTTTAGTATGGCAGTCGCCATGTTTTTGCGACAAGATTTCCGCAAGCCTCGCCAAAATGGGCGGCAACGGAAGTTCCGCGAACTCGCTGGCGCTCAGACATACGGAACTTTTCTCCGTCGCCTTCCATTTTAGCGTCCTGAGGACCGCCTTGCTCCAAAAAAGTCGCAAAAACAACGGCTGCTGCCGCAACTTGCTAGTGTATCTTACATGTATCCATGCGGGAATTTACATCTTCTCTCTGGTTCCTCTGGCTTTTCTCTGTTACTCTGTGTTCCGTTCCTGTTTCTACTCTTATTTCAGCACCGCGCCGCTGTTGGCCGAGGTGACCATACGGGCGTAGCGGACCAGGTAGCCTTTGTCCACTTTAGGAGCTGGCGGCTGCCAGGCGGCTTTACGCTTGGCCATTTCTTCATCGCTAAGCGCCACATTGAGCTTACGGCCGGGGATATCAATTTCGATGGTATCACCGTCTTGGACAAAGGCCAAGGGGCCGCCATCGCGGGCTTCCGGAGAAATGTGGCCGATGCAGGCGCCGCGGGTCGCGCCGCTGAAACGGCCGTCCGTCAAGAGGGCCACCTTGAGCCCCATGCCGGCGATAACGGCGGTGGGATTGAGCATTTCTCGCATGCCCGGGCCGCCTTTGGGGCCTTCGTAGCGGATGACAACGATGTCGCCATTCTGCACTTTTTTGGCGATAATGGCGTCGATAGCGTCTTCTTCGGAGTCAAAGCATTTGGCTGGGCCAGTGAAGTTCAGCATATCCGGCGCCACGGCGCTTTCTTTGACTACCGCAGTATCAGGCGCTAAATTTCCTTTAAGGATGGCGATGCCGCCTTTATTCATGTACGGGTCTTCTACTGTACGAATGACATCAGGTCGTAAGATAGCGGCCTGGGCTACACGTTCGCCCATGGTGCCGTCGACGGTGCGGACGGTCAAATCAATGACCTTCTTTTTCGCCAGCTCTTTAATGACGGCGTTGATGCCGCCGGCCTCATTCAGATCCTGCAGATGATGGCTCCCGGCAGGACTGAGCTTGGCAATATACGGAGTTTTGGCGCTGATTTGGTCGAAGGTTTCCGGCGCCAAGGCAACACCAGCTTCATGGGCGATAGCCAGTAAATGAAGTACGGTGTTGGAAGAGCCGCCGATGCCCATGTCGACGGCGATGGCGTTGTGGAAGGCGGCGGGCGTTAAGATATCGCGCGGTTTGATGTCGTTGGCCACCAAATCCAAGATGATTTTACCGGCTCTTTTGGCCAGCAGGCGTCGTTGGCCGTTATAGACGGCCGGGATGGTGCCGTTGCCGGGGAGTCCCATGCCAAGAACCTCGGTCAGGCAGTTCATGCTGTTGGCAGTGAAGAGGCCCGCACAGGAACCGCAACCGGGACAGCCGGAGGCTTCGAGCTCTTCCAGCTCTTCCGCAGAAATTTTGCCTGCTTCAAAACGGCCGGCAGCCTCAAAGAGATTGCTGACGCTAATGTCCTTGCCTTGATGGCGGCCTGCCAGCATAGGTCCGCCGCTGACGACAACCGAAGGAATGTTCAAGCGGGCGGCGGCCATGAGCATGCCCGGAACAATTTTGTCACAGTTAGGGATGAGTACTAGGCCATCAAAACCATGGGCTGTTGCCACCGATTCAATGGAGTCGGCAATGAGCTCGCGGCTAGCCAAGGGAAATTTCATGCCGTCATGGCCCATCGCGATGCCGTCGCAGATGCCGATGGCTGGAAATTCCATGGGAGTGCCGCCGGCGGCTAAAACGCCCTGCTTAGCGGCTTCGGCAATTTCACGCAAATGTATGTGGCCGGGAATGATTTCATTAAAGGAATTGACAATACCAATGAGGGGCTTCTTCAACTCCTCAGGACCATAGCCCATAGCATAGAAGAGGGTACGATGGGCGGCACGGGTGGAACCTTTTTTTACAATATCACTGCGCAAGAAAAGCTCACTCCTTTTCCTCATGTGAGGTGTATTTGTTAAGATCATACACTGGAAAAATACATAATGCAAGATTGAAAAGTCGGAACGTTGTTGTCAACAAAGTGGTGTTGACAAGGATTGGGCAAGCAGGTATGATAAAAATAATTGCATAGAAAGTGAAGATGGGAAGAGTAGGCGTCGGATTGCGGTCAGAGAAAAGGCCCTTGGCTGTGAGGTCTTACGGAAACGATGGTTGAAGGTCCTCCCGGAGCTGCTGCGCTGAACCCAATAGTAGGCGCAGCCGTCGGCGGCTATGTTACAGCCGTTAGAGTCCGGGGCGACCCGGAGAAGCAAGGTGGTACCGCGAAATGAGGCTTTTTCGTCCTTACAAAAAGGATGAAAAGGCCTTTTATTATTGAAAGGGGAACAGGCATGACAGAACAAAACTTATCTAGTGTGTACGATCCCAAAGGTGTTGAGGAAAAATGGTACGCAGCCTGGGAAAAAGAAGGCTGCTTTCACGCAGAAACAGATGAGCAGAAAGATGCTTTTAGTATTGTAATTCCGCCGCCGAATGTAACAGGACAGCTGCATATGGGGCATGCTCTTGATAATACGCTGCAGGATATTTTGATTCGCTGGCATAGAATGCGCGGCGACGATACCCTGTGGATGCCCGGCACCGATCATGCAGGCATTGCTACGCAAATTAAAGTGGAAGAGATGCTGAAAAAAGAAGAAGGCAAAAGCCGTTATGATTTAGGGCGCGACGCCTTTATCGAACGCGTTTGGGAATGGAAAAAGCAGTATGGCGACCGCATTACCAGGCAGCTGCGCAGCTTGGGCGCTTCCTGCGACTGGGAGCGGGAACGCTTTACGATGGATGAAGGCTGTTCTCAGGCTGTACGGGAGGTCTTTGTTTCTCTATACGAAAAAGGGCTGATTTATCAGGGACACCGCATTACCAATTGGTGTGTGCGCTGTCACACGGCGTTGAGCGATATTGAAGTAGAACATGAAGAAAAAGAAGGCCATTTGTACCATCTGCGCTATGAAGTGGAAGGCGAAGCCGGCCGTTACGTGATCATTGCCACGACGCGTCCTGAAACCATGCTGGGCGATACGGCAGTGGCGGTGCATCCGGACGATGCGCGTTACCAGGATTTAATTGGCAAGACTTTGCTTCTGCCTGTGGTGAATCGTCGCATTCCGCTTTTGGCGGACGACTATGTCGATCCTTCTTTTGGTACGGGGGCTGTAAAAATTACGCCGGCCCATGATCCTAACGATTTTGAGATGGGTCAGCGTCACAATTTAGAGCAGGTGGTGGTCATTGGCCCGGAAGGCAATATGACCGACGAGGCTGGCAAATACGCCGGACAGGATCGCTATGAGTGCCGTAAAGCGCTCTTGGTGGACTTGGAAGCGATGGGAGTTTTGGTTAAGGTAGAAAGCCATCCTCATGCGGTGGGGCATTGCCAGCGCTGCGGCACCGTTGTGGAGCCGCTGGTGTCTAAACAGTGGTTTGTTAAAATGGAACCTCTGGCGAAACCGGCGATGGAAGTGGTGCGGAACGGACAGGTGCAATTTGTGCCGGAGCGGTTCAGTCGTACGTATTTGAACTGGCTGGAAAATATCCGCGACTGGTGTATTTCTCGGCAGATTTGGTGGGGGCATCGCATTCCCGCCTGGTACTGCGAAAGCTGCGGTAAAACGATTGTTTCCCGCGAGGATCTGACGGTTTGCCCGCATTGCGGCGGCGCTGTGGAGCAGGACTCGGACGTGCTGGATACTTGGTTCAGCTCGGCTCTTTGGCCTTTTTCTACGATGGGGTGGCCTGAAAATACGGCCGAATTGCGGCAGTTTTATCCAACAAGCGTGCTGGTAACAGGCTATGACATCATTTTCTTCTGGGTAGCGCGGATGATTATGATGGGGCTGGAATTCAAACAGGAAATTCCTTTCCGTCATGTCTTCATTCATGGTTTGGTGCGTGACAGTCAGGGGAGGAAGATGTCCAAGTCTCTGGGGAATGGCATTGACCCTTTGGAAGTTGTGGAAAAATACGGCGCCGATACCTTGCGCTTCATGCTGATTACAGGCAACACGCCTGGCAATGATATGCGTTTTTATTGGGAGCGCGTGGAAGCCAGCCGTAACTTCGCCAATAAAATTTGGAATGCTTCCCGCTTTGTGCTGATGAACCTGGAAGGCTTTACCGGCCAAGCGCCGCAGCCAGAGCAGCTGACCTTGGCGGATCGCTGGATTCTCAGCCGCTATGACAATGTGGCTAAAGCTGTGACCGAGAACCTGGGCCGATTTGAACTGGGCGAGGCCGCTCGGTTGGTCTATGAGTTTCTGTGGGGCGAATACTGCGACTGGTACATTGAAATGGCCAAACCGCGTTTGTACAACAAAGAGGAAGCATCGCAGCGCGCGGTGGCTCAGTATGTGCTGTGGGAGGTTTTGGAAGGAACCATGCGCCTGTTGCATCCTTTCATGCCTTTTATTACCGAAGAGATCTGGCAGCATCTGCCGCATGAAGGTAGCAGCATCATGAAAGCCTCGTGGCCTTCTTCGCAGGCGGGACGGAGTGAAGCTGCGGCAGAAGCACAGATGAACCTGATCATGGAAGCTGTTAAAGGCATTCGCAATATGCGGGCGGAAATGAATGTTCCCCCGGGACGGCGCAGTGAAGTGATTTTGCAGGCCGGCAGCGAAGAAGTGCGCAGCGTGCTGCAGCAAAACGAAGGTTATTTCCGTCAATTGGCGGCGGCAGAGCCTGTGACTTTGCCGGTAGTGGGGGCGGAAAAACCGGAAAACGCTATGGCGACAGTTGTAGCTGGGCTGGAAGTATATTTGCCGCTTAAGGGCTTGATTGACGTAGAAAAAGAAACGGCCCGCCTTTCTAAAGAACGCGAGTCTCTGACCAAGGAACTGGCACGGATTACTGGCAAGCTCGGCAATGAAGGCTTTATGGCTAAAGCGCCGGCGGCGGTTGTTGAAAAAGAACGCGCTAAAGCCCAAGAATGCGAGGATAAATTAGGCGCAATCCGCGAGCGCATGGAATATTTAGCAACGTTGTAACCTGCGGAGCTGTACAATGCGCCGCTGCCCCCTCTGGTGGCAGCGGCGTTATTTTTAAGGGAAAGCATTGCTTTATTCGAATCTCGCATCCCAATAGCTTTTTCCACTGTTCTCTCTGTTTTCCTCAGTTACTCTGTGTTCCGTGTTTCTTTAACTCGGTTTTTTGAAAGGAGGTTTTTCGATGACCTATCAAGAGTCGATTGCATACTTAGAAGGTTTGTCGCGTTTTGGCATTCGCCTGGGCTTGGAGCGGATGCAAGAGCTGGTAATTCGCTTGGGGCATCCAGAAAGAAAATATCCGACCATTCATATAACCGGTACGAATGGCAAAGGCTCTACGACGGCTTGCTTAGCGGCTATTTTGCAAGAAGCCGGGTTTCGTACTGGCATGTATACGTCGCCGCATTTGGAGCGTTATACAGAGCGCATGCGCATTGACGGCTTGGAAGTGGAAGAGGCTGTGTTTGCCCACGCCATTGAGCAAACCGCTGCGGCGGCGCGAGAGATGGAGCGGGACGGCTTGGAGCATCCGACACAGTTTGAGGTGCTGACGGCAGCCGCATTTGTCATGTTTGCGGCCATGAAAGTGGACTATGCAGTAATTGAAGTGGGTTTGGGCGGGAGTCTGGATTCCACGAATGTCATTGAAAGTCGTGTGGCGGTAATTACGAATGTGACGCTGGAGCATGAGGATCGCTGCGGATCTACGGTACGAAAAATTGCTGAACACAAGGCGGGCATTATCAAGAAAAACTCTCGCGTGCTGACGGCGGCGCAAGGGGAGGCGCTCGAGGTTATCCGGCAGCGGGCAGCTGATTGCGGCGCGGTAGTGCAAGTGCTCGGCGAAGAATGGCAGGCTCAGATGCAGTCGGTGTCTTTAACCGGAATTGCCTGGATGCTGCAGCAGCCTAACGGATCTAGTTGGCCTTTGCAGGCGCGCCTTGTGGGAGAACATCAAGTCTACAATGCTTCGTTGGCGGTGATGGCGGCGTTAACAGTAAGGGAAACCGCAGTGAATCAGGAAGCTGTTGCCCGCGGTTTGGCAAAGGCTTGCTGGCCGGGGCGCTTTGAAGTGTTGCGCACCCAACCGCCGTTGGTGATTGACGGAGCGCATAATCCGGCTGGCGCTGCGGTGCTGCGGCGCACGCTGGATCAAGTGTTTCCAGGGCGAGAGGTACTGTTTTTGCTGGGGATTTTAAAGGATAAGGATATTGAAGGTATTACCGGCCTTTTGGTGCGGGAGCAGGACCGGGTTATTGCAGTGAGGCCGCTTTCGGAACGCGCCGCAGAAGCGGGTGATTTAGCAAGCCATTTTCCGCCGCACCAAGTGGAAGCGGTACCTGACTGGGAAGAAGGTGTAAACCGATTGCTGGAATTAGCGGAGCAAGAGCCTCGGAAAGTGGCTTGTGTAGCCGGTTCGTTATATTTATTAGGCGCAGTGAGGCCTCTTTTACTGCAAAAACTGCAAAACAAATAATTACAAACCGAGAAAGAATACAAAATATTTACACTATGCATGTTTACCTCTTTGTTTAAATTTGGTAAAGTTGTCTACGGAAAGTGACAAGGAGGAATGGTCATGCGAATTGAAGAGTTTGCTCAGCGTTTTTTTCAAAACGCCTTGCCGGAAGGTATGTGGCGTTATCATGGAACCAAGGGGATGGTGGAACCCTTAACGGAGGCGCCAATGCCGGGATCCAGTCCTGTCATTACTCTTGAAATTCTGCGGGGGCAGGCTTCTAATCAATTGCAGGCGCGCTCTTGGTTTCACCAGCAGCAGCTTTGGCAGGATCATGCGTCGTTTAGGTGCGAGGCGCATCCGCCGACCATTCGCGAAGCCTTGGGTGAGTTGTCGCACCAGGTCAGCCAGCAGTTGCCTGAAGATGTTTGGATGCGGCGGGAGTTCAAGTTTGACGTACTGGAATTACAGCAGGCCTTTGCGCCGTGGCATAAAATATAGAGAGAAAAGCATTCCTGCATAAGGGATGCTTTTTTTGTACCTATACTAGAAGTTATAAGTTTTTACAGCTGAAAAACCTAGAGTTATCAAGGATTGGGAGCTTCTATCTAAACGGCGGCATAATTGTATTTGAGACAAGATTTGCGCGCGCCTCGGAAAAGCAGGCTAAGGCGGCAGTTTCTTAACTCGCTGCGCTCAAACAGGCGAAACTGTCATCCGTCTTACCCTGCTTTTTCGTCCGGCGGACCGTCTTGCTCCAATAAAAGTCTCAAATACAATCACGGCCTCCATAGCCTTGTTCGTTTCCTCGTTTTACTCACTTTAATCCACTCTCTCTGGACCTTCTCTGGCTTTCATCTGCTTCATCAATTACTCTGCGTTTCCGTTCCTGCCGAGTTTTCTTTTCTTGTATCCGCAGCAGGGACAGGCTATAATTGGTGAAGAACTAGGATGCGGAGGATGTATATGAACGAAGTGGTTAAAAACGGTTGGGAACGGCGGCTCGCTTTTTTGATTGAACACTGCATTTACGCAGTGGCCTTTTTTTTGCCGCTTTCTTTAGATGTCGCAAGTGTGTTTTTAATTACCGGTGCACTGGGATGGGGCGTGAAATCATTATGGTTTCGCAAGGGCCGTCGCTGGCAAATTACTTTTCTGGATTGGGCGGTGGGAGCTGTCGTTGTTTTAGGGGCGCTTTCCATTTTGGTCTCGCCGGATCCTGGGTTTAGTCTTTACAATTATACGCATCTAATGGGCCGGTATGTGCTCCTGTACTATCTGGTGGTCTGCAATCTGGATTCGACGGAACAATTGCGCAAGCTCATCTGGGCTGTGCTTTGTTCGGCGTTTTTTGTGACTGTCTATGGTTTGTATCAATATGTTGTTGGTTTTGACATTTCTGCGACGCAATGGGTGGATGGCGAGCAGTTTCCGGAACTTAAGACGCGGGTGTTTTCAACGTTGGAAAACCCCAATCTTTTGGCTGGCTATTTAGTTATGATGATGGCGTTAGCCAGCGGCATGGCGTTTGCTCCTCGAAGCTGGAGGGAGAAGGGCCTGCTGTTTGCTCTGACGGCGTTATTTGGTCTTTGTTTGGTCTATACGTATTCGCGCGGCGCTTGGTTGAGCGTGGCGGCGGTTGTCGGCATCTACGGCTGGCTGTATAATCGGCGTATTTTTTGGATTTTCTGCTTGCTGCCGCTAGGCCTGCTGGTGGCGCAGGACAGCATTTTGGCGCGCTTGACTTCTATTTTGAATCCAACAGATACTTCTTCTACTTTGCGTATTGCTTTATGGGAGAGCACGGTAGCCATGATTGAGGACAATCCTTTTTCCGGCATCGGCTGGGGAGCGTACTGGATGGTTTATCCGGAATATGACTTTTTTATTAATGATGGCCATACTAAGATTTTTCATGCTCATAATATGTATTTGAATATCGCAGCGGAAATCGGTCTGCCTGGTTTTTTCGCCTTTCTGGCTGTAATGTATGGGCACTGGCGTAAGGCCAGAAAAATTCTGCAAGAAACGAAGGATCCTTGGATGGCTGGTCTGAGTTTGGGCTTGCTGGCGGCGCTGGGCGGCTTATTTTTTAACGGCTTGACTGACTATGTTTTGTTCAATATACAGCTGTCTATGCTGTTCTGGCTGTTGAACGCCATCATTGTCGTTGCTGCCAAATCGATTTTCTTCTCAGAAGCAGGCGGAAATAGATTTTGAAATTTTTATAACTAAGTTGCAGGAATTTACATTAAATAAAGCGAATATAGACCAAAAAGCACAAAGCGTGTCAAGAGATGTTCATTCCAAATGCATCTTGACACGCTTTTGGTTTTATTAGAGAATTGTGAAAGCTCTAACTCAATTGTATACATAAAAGATTGTGTACAAGCGGTGGTGAAATAATGGAGCAGGAAAAAATGAATGCCTGGCAGAAAGAATGGCCCATAAAGGGCTTTGATTTCTCGCGGGCAGGCGACGGCGCTATGCAATTAAAAGACGTTATGCGTCGGTTGGGACTTCCAGGAGATGTAATTCGCCGGGCATCGGTGGGCGCGTATGAAGCGGAGCTGAATGTGATCATTCATGCACGGCGCGGGGTAATGCGGGCGAGCGTCACTGCTGAAGAAACAAAAGTGGTTGTGGAAGATGAGGGGCCTGGTATTGCGGATGTAAGCCAAGCCATGTGCGAGGGCTTTTCTACAGCGCCGCCGGAAATTCGTGAGATGGGTTTCGGCGCGGGGATGGGTTTACCTAATATGAAGCGTTGCGCCGATGAATTGGTTATCGATTCGAAACCGGGTGTGGGTACGTCGGTTTCCATGTTATTTCGGCATCAGAGGGGAGCAGACCATGAGTGACAGCTATTTTCATTCGGTGCGTTTGATTGAAGCGCGTTGCCGAGGCTGCGTAGTCTGTGCTAAGCACTGTCCCATGGAAGCCATTCGAGTGCGCGCCGGAAAAGCGCGCATTTTGGAAGAACGTTGTATTGATTGCGGCGAATGCATTCGTCTTTGTCCGGCTAAGGCGAAGACAACGGTAACCGACGCCATGGATTGCCTGGAACGGTTCTCCTACAATGTGGCCTTGCCGGCGCCGTCGCTGTATGCTCAATTTCCAGCAACTGTATCGGTGGGACGAATTTTGGGGGGATTGCTGCAGCTTGGTTTTGATGCAGTGTGTGAAGTGGCTTTGGGGGCGGCTGACGTGACGGCGGCAGTGAAGCGATTGCTCCAGAAAAAAGAGATTCCGAAACCCTTGATTTCCTCAGCCTGTCCTGCGGTTGTGCGTCTGGTACAGGTGAAGTTTCCAGACCTGCTGCCTTGCCTGGTGCCTATGGAGGCGCCTGTAACGGTTACGGCTCGCTTAGCTAGAGCCAGAGCGGTTGAGCAGACTGGCTTGCCGCCGGAGAAAATAGGCGTTTGGTTTTTGACGCCTTGCCCGGCGAAGATGACGGCGGTGAAGCAAGCCTGCGGTGTTATTGACGGGGCTATCGCTATTTCGCATCTTTACGGGGAATTACTGGCTAAAGTTCACGATAAGGATTGCCCTGAGGTGGAGGTGGAGTCTAGCTGGCTGGGAGCCGGCTGGGCCTTAGCCGGCGGGGAAAGTCAAGGTGTAATGCAAGACAGCGTGCTGGCGGTGGACGGAATTGAGCAAGTCAGTCAACTGCTGGAGCAGGTTGCTTTTGGTACGTTGGGTCAGGTGCGCTATATCGAGGCGCTGGCCTGCGCCGGAGGCTGCATTGGAGGTCCTTTGACGGCGGTTAACCGTTTTGTAGGCGAGACGCAGCTTCGCGGACGGGCTTCCATCTGGCCGTCGAAGACGCCGGAAAAACATAGGGCCGTGGAGGTGCTGCCGTTGCCGCTGCCTAAGCCGGTGCTGCGCCTGGATCAGGATATTCACGAAGCGCTGCGTAAAGTGGAAAGCATGGAAGAAATGCTGTACAAGCTGCCGGGATTAGACTGTGGCTCCTGCGGGTCGCCGAACTGCCGCGCTCTGGCGGAGGACATTGTGCAGGGGCAGGCCAGTGAAACGGATTGCGTATTTTTGCTGCGGCAGCGAGTGCGCGATTTAGCCCAAGAAATGAAAAGTTTGGCGGAGAAACTGCCGCCTTCCTTGGATAAAAGCGAAGAAGAAAGCTGAGGTGGAGGCTGTGCTGGTAGCGGATTTAACTCGGGAATTGCCGCTGAAGCTTGCCGGAGGGGCGCAAGGGTTGCAGCGCGAAGTGCAGGGGGGGTTTGTTTCAGATTTGATGAGCTGCGCTTTAGCGCAGGCTGGCGAGGGAACGGTATGGGTGACCATGCAAAGTCATGTGAATTTGTTGGCCGTCGCTTCCTTGGCGGGAATGGCGGCAGTGATCGTTGCGGGAGGCGCTAAACCGGAAGCGGCGGCCTTGGCCAAGGCGGACGAAGTAGGGATGCCTCTTCTAGTAACGGACTTGCCCGCCTTTGATATCGTTTGCCGGCTCCATGCACTGGGCGTGGGCCAAGAAATATGCGATCTTATTTGACGGACTTGCATGTGCATACGGTGTTGTCTCCTTGCGCTTCAGTGGAGATGACGCCGTCTTTGGTGGTGGAGACGGCGCTGGAGTTAGGCTTGGATATTATCGCTGTTACCGACCATAATGCCGGTGACAATGCCAAAGCGGTCTGGCAGGCGGCGAGGCAGAGCTCATTAACGGTTTGGCCGGGGATGGAAGTGGAGTGCGCCGAGGAAGCGCATTTACTGGCGATTTTTGACGATTGGCCGGCGTTTGCGTCTTGGTGCGCCAAAGTGGACGGCTGGCGTAATGGCAGACTGAATCAGAGTCGTCTTTTTGGGCCGCAGTGGATTTTAAGCGCGGAAGATGAACTGCTGGGCGAGCGGGAGGAGTTGCTGCTTTCGGCGTTAACGGCGGATGCGCAAACTCTTTGCGAAGAAGCGGTTCGCCTGGGCGGGATGGTCATTGCCAGTCATGTGGATCGGCCAGCTTACAGCCTTTTGGGGCAGTTGGGAATTTGGCCGACGGAATTGCCCGTGGCGGCGGCGGAAATCTCAACTTGTGTGGCGACCGAAGCTGAAGCGCGGCGGAGATTGCCGCTTTTGCCGCAGGAGCTGCCCTTGGTGACGGCATCAGATGCGCATAGCTTAGATGCGCTTTGTCAAGGCGGCAAAGTGCAAATCATGATGGAAAAGCCTACGTTAGCCGAATTTCATCTGGCTTTGCAGGGCAAAGACGGACGTTGGCTGCGATGGCATAACCGTAATAAAGAGGAGAACGCGTAAAGGGGGAAACGATGATGAAATTATCGAAGTCAGGATGTGCGTGCGGAGGAGCTGGTGAGAGGTATGAAGAACTTGCAGCTATTCTTGCGCGCTATCAAGAGGCGCCGGGAGCTTTAATTCCGGTACTGCAACAGGCTCAAGACGCTTATGGGTATTTATCGCGGGAGGTGCTGGAACGGATTGCCGATGGCTTGCATTTGCCTATCAGCCAAGTATATGGCGTGGTGACATTTTACTCACAGTTCCATCTTAATCCGCGAGGGAAACATATTGTAAGGGTGTGCCAAGGAACGGCCTGCCATGTAAGGGGCGCTAAAGCAATTTTAGAAGCCATGGAAAAAGAGTTGGGCGTAAAGCCGGGCGAGACGACAGCAGACTTGAACTTTACCTTGGAAACCGTGGCCTGTATTGGCGCCTGCGGCCTGGCGCCGGTTATGATGATTGACGATGACACGTACGGCCGTTTGACGCCGGAAGGCATAGGAGGTATTTTGCAGCCCTATCGTGGACAGTCATGAAAGAGCTGTCGCTGCTTCTGTTAGAGCTTTTGCGAAATTCTCTGGAAGCGGGGGCGGCCCGTGTGGATATCCGCGTACGAGAAATTGGAGACTCTTTAACATGGAGGATTGCTGATGACGGGAGAGGCATGACGCGCCAAGAATGCAAAGAGGCGTTGAATCCTTTTTTTACGAAACGAACAACACGCGCTGTTGGCCTAGGTTTGGGTCTTTTAGATATGTGGACGCGACATTGCGGCGGCAAAGTGAGGATGATTTCCCGGCCTGGTTTAGGGACGATGCTTTGCGCTTCCTTTGGCAGAAGCCATCCTGATTTGCCGCCTTGGGGCGATTTGCCCGGTACTTTGTGGACCTTGGCGGTGACAATGCCGCAAATTCATTTTCAATACCTGCATTATCGGGATGGGCGGCAATGGCAGTGGGATTCATCGACTACAACAGGGCTGGACATGTTGACTTTGAAAGAAGTGCTGGAGACAGGCTGGAATGCATTGAAAGAGGAGGAACAAGCATGAAAACACTGGAAGAGTTAAATCGTTTGCGTGAACGCGTGCGGCAGGATATTCGTATTCGGCAGCAGACAGATACGCGAATTATTATTGGCATGGGCACGTGCGGCATAGCCGCCGGCGCGCGCGAGGTGCTTAAGTCAACCCTGGAAGAGGTGGCTAAGAGACACTTGGAAGGGGTCAGTGTACAACAAACAGGCTGTATAGGCATGTGCGAGCAAGAGGTTCTTTTGGATGTGGTGCTGCCGGGGCAGCCGCGCATTATTTATGGAAAAGTAACTCCGGACAAGGTGGAGCGCATTGTAGGCGAGCATGTGGTGAACGGGCGCATTGTCGAAGAATGGGTTGTGGCTAAAATAGATAACTAGGAGGAGGACCATGGAATACGTAAGGGCGCATGTATTGATTTGTGCCGGAACAGGCTGTACGTCGTCCGGCTCAAAAAAGGTGGAAGCCGCATTGCGGCGGGAGCTGGAGGAAAAAGGCTTAGCTCGGGAAATTAAGATTGTTGAAACCGGCTGTCACGGTTTTTGCGAGATGGGGCCGTTGCTTATTGTCTACCCAGAGGGCGTTTTTTATGTGCGAGTGCAGGAGGAAGATGTTCCAGAACTGGTAGAAGAGCATTTTTACAAGGGACGTATTGTGCAGCGGCTGCTTTACCAAGAGCCGTTGACGGCGGAACGCATTCCCAGTTATGAGGACATTCAGTTTTATCATAAGCAGCAGCGCTTGGTATTGGCCAATTGCGGGCATATCAATCCGGAAGTAATTGAGGAATATATTGCCGGCGGCGGTTATGAGGCCTTAGGCAGAGCTTTGACGACGATGACGCCGCAGCAGGTAGTAGACGAGGTTAAACTTTCCGGTCTGCGGGGGCGCGGCGGCGGCGGCTTTCCAACCGGCTTGAAGTGGAGCTTTGCCGCCAAGGAGCCGCAAGGGAAAAAATATGTGGTTTGCAATGCCGACGAGGGAGACCCGGGGGCGTTTATGGATCGCAGCGTGCTGGAAGGAGATCCGCACCGGGTGCTGGAAGGTATGCTTGTTTGCGGCTATGCCATTGGTGCGGACGAGGGCTATATCTATGTGCGAGCCGAATATCCTTTGGCCATCAAGCGGCTGAAGGTGGCTATCGCTCAGGCGGAAGCCATGGGCCTTTTGGGAGAGGATATCTTGGGTTCCGGCTTCTCGTTTCATATTAAGATCAAAGAAGGCGCTGGCGCCTTTGTATGCGGTGAAGAAACGGCTCTTTTGGCATCTATTGAAGGCAAGCGAGGCATGCCGCGTCCCAGACCTCCTTTTCCGGCAGTGGCTGGGCTTTGGGGCAAGCCGACAAATATCAATAACGTGGAAACCTTTGCCAATGTGCCGCAAATTATCGCCAAAGGCGGCGCATGGTACGCTTCTATCGGTACGGAAAAAAGCAAAGGAACGAAAGTATTTGCTTTGACTGGCAAAGTGAATCATACGGGCTTGGCGGAAGTGCCCATGGGCATTACGATGCGGGAAATCATTTTTGATATTGGCGGCGGTATTCAAAACGGAAAAAAATTCAAAGCCGTGCAAATAGGAGGACCTTCCGGGGGCTGCCTGCCGGAAGAGCTTTTAGACCTGCCTGTAGATTATGACTCTTTATTACAGGTGGGGGCTATGATGGGTTCAGGCGGTCTGGTAGTCATGGATGAAACCACCTGTATGGTGGATGTGGCTCGCTTTTTCTTGAATTTTACTCAGTCCGAATCCTGCGGTAAGTGTACGCCCTGTCGGGAAGGTACAAAACGCATGTTGGAAATTCTGACCCGCCTTACAGAAGGCGAGGGCCGAGAAGGAGACATTGAACTGCTCGAAGAACTGGGACGCAGCATTAAGGCGGCTTCTCTTTGCGGCTTGGGACAGACGGCGCCCAATCCGGTGCTCAGTACACTGCGCTATTTCCGTCACGAATATGAAGCCCATATCCGGGAGAAACGCTGTCCAGCCGGCGCCTGCGCTAAAATGGCGGCGTATTCGATTACGGATACATGCAAGGGCTGCGGTCTTTGTAAGAAGGTATGCCCTGTAGGGGCCATTTCCGGAGAAATCAAAGGGCGGCATGTTATCGATGCGCAAAAATGCATCAAGTGCGGCAGTTGTCTGGCTAAATGTCCATTCCAGGCCATTGTTAAAGGATAAGAAGCAAAGGAGCTGACTTATATGGATACGGTATGTATTACAGTGGACGGCCAGACTGTTGAAGCGCCCAAATCGGCTACTGTCTTGGAGGCGGCGCGCCTGGCCGGCGTAAAGATTCCCACTCTTTGCCATCATCCGGAGCTGCACCCAGAGGGAAGCTGTCGTGTTTGTCTGGTGCAAATTGAGGGCGCCCGTTCGTTAGCGGCGTCTTGCGTGCATCCTGTGGCGGAAGGCATGGTAGTGCATACGCATAGTCCGGCGGTGCGGGATGCGCGCAAAATGGTGGTGGAATTGCTTTTGGCGAATCATCCGGCAGATTGTCTGGCATGCGAACGCAATGGCGATTGCGAGCTGCAGACCATTGCCGCAGAACTTGGTATTCGACAGGTTCGTTTTAACGGGGAACGCCGGCGGGGAGGAAAGGATGCTTCCAATCCATCCCTTGTGCGCGATCCTGAAAAGTGTATTTTATGCGGTCGGTGTATACGGGCGTGTAGTGAAGTGCAAGGAGTTCATGTATATAGCTTCACGAAGCGGGGCTTTCATACGGAAGTGTCTCCTGCCTTTGGCATGGGCTTAGACGCGGCGGCCTGTACCTACTGCGGACGGTGCGCGGCTGTTTGCCCGACAGGAGCGATTACCATCAAAGATGATACGGCGCCGGTTTGGGAGGCGCTGGCCGATGCAGGCAAGCATGTGGTAGTCCAGACAGCGCCGGCAGTGCGGGTAGCTTTGGGGGAAGCGCTGGGCTTGCCGGCCGCCAGCATCGTAACGGGGAAAATGGTGGCGGCCTTGCGCAGACTTGGTTTTGATAAGGTGTTCGATACTGATTTCGCCGCCGATGTGACCATTATGGAAGAAGGCAATGAACTCTTGCGGCGCATTAAAGAAGGCGGCGTGCTGCCGATGATCACTTCTTGCAGCCCTGGATGGATTAATTTTGCGGAGCTTTTTTATCCGGAGTTGCTGCCGCATTTGTCGACAGCTAAGTCGCCTCAGCAGATTTTCGGCGCCTTGGTGAAAACCTACTATGCAGAAAAAAGCGGGATTAAGGCGGAGGATATTGTCTCTGTTTCGGTAATGCCCTGTACGGCGAAGAAAGCCGAAGCGGTGCGCCCGGAAATGTGTGACAGCGGCTTTCGGGATGTGGATTATGTGCTGACAACCCAGGAACTAGCGGCTATGATTCGCGAAGCCGGCTTGGATTTTGAAGCGTTGCCAGAAGAAGAATTTGACGCTCCTATGGGTATTTCTACCGGTGCTGGCGTTATTTTCGGCAGTACCGGCGGTGTGATGGAGGCCGCCTTGAGGACGGTCTACGAGACGGTAACTGGCTGTGCTTTAGCAAAAGTGGAACTGCGTGAAGTACGCGGCCTGGAAGGAATTCGGGAAGCGGAAATTGACCTGCAGGGCACAATCGTTCGCGTGGCCATCGCGCATTCGCTGCGCCATGCGAGAACGTTGCTGGAAAAAGTAAGAGCTGGCGAGGTTGATTACCACTTTATTGAGATTATGGCTTGTCCTGGCGGTTGTCTGGGCGGAGGCGGACAGCCGCGCAGCAAGATGGCGGACTTTCGTCAGCGTCGTATGGCGGCCTTGTACGAATGCGATGAAAGAAGCGGTTTGCGTAAATCCCATGAAAACCCGGCGGTGCAGGAGTTATATGCTTCTTGGCTGCAGGCTCCATTGAGCGAAAAGTCGCATCATTTACTGCATACGCATTACAAGCCGCAACGGAGAGGATAAGCTGCTCTTGGCGTTTCTGTTTAAGCAGGCGCGTGTAAATGCTTCATATATTCAGAATAGAAGGAAAGGCGAATTTGCAGAATATAACAACATTCGCCTTTCCTTTTGTAATGCGATTTTTTATATTCTATAGAGGAGGATTTTGTCATTGTAGTGCGAATAACAAAATAAAGATAAGTAAAGTTAAAGAGAAAATAATGATTTTAAAGAACAAAATGAAATCCCAGTGGAGTAGGGGGATTGTTTGTTGAAAGAACATATCATGATTTCGAAGGCGACAATTGATCGTTTGCCGCTGTACTTTCGCACGCTGAAGTTGAGCCAAGAAGAGGGGATTGAAATTATTTCCTCGGAGGAACTGGGAAATCGCTTGGGCGTGACGCCAGAGCAGATTCGCAAGGATTTGGCTTCTTTCGGACAATTTGGAAAAAAAGGCGTCGGTTATTATGTGCGGGAGCTCTTGCGCAATATCGGCGAGATCCTTGGTTTGCATCACAACTGGAATATTGCGGTTGTAGGTATGGGACATTTGGGTTGGGCCTTGGCGCATTACAAAAATTTTTCTTCCTTAGGTTTTAATATGGCGGCGCTCTTGGATGTGGCGCCGGAGCGTATTGGCATGGTTGTAAACGGTGTGGCCATTGAGCATGCCGACCAACTAGAAGAAATCGTTCGGCAGCGGCAGATACAGATTGCTATTATTGCCGTGCCGGCGGAACATGCGCAGCTGATGGTAGATCGCCTGGTGGCGGCTGGTGTCAAAGGGATTTGGAACTTTGCTCCCCGTAAGATTGAAGTGCCGCGTCAGGTGTCTTTAATTAACGAAGATTTGTCAGTAGGCTTAAGCAGTCTTTCTTATTATTTGACGCGTCAAGACTAGATGGAGTATTATAAATAAAAAAACTGCTGTGAATACGTGTATACATTCACAATCGAGCAGGATTTTTATAACTAAATATAGTAATTATATCTTGTATGAGTTTTTGTGTTATCGGTTCGTTTTGAAGCTGCATGGGTGTGAAAATGCCGTCAGTTGCCGCGAAACCGTCAATTGACGGCATTTTTGCGACCCTTTCCTTTTTTGCAGTGACTATCCTAGCTTGTTCTATATTGAACGCAAGGGTGTCGGCCCTGAAAAGCAAGGATTCTTACGTAACAGCATCAGTGCTGGAGGTGAGGTAGTAGGGAGATTACGTGCAAGGAATTTCCGGTAAAAATGCTTCTGTTGCCAGAACTAAGGAGGAGAGTTGTTAATGATTGACATTCGGGATCGCGTGCGCAATAAAGAACTGCATGCAAAGATTGTCAGCGCCGAAGAAGCTGCAGCCTTTATTAAACCCGGGATGAACATTGGCGCCAGCGGTTTCACTCCTGCCGGCTATCCGAAGGCTGTGCCTTTGGCGTTGGCGGAGCGAATGAAAAAAGAACCTTTCCAGATTAACCTTTGGACAGGCGCTTCCGTAGGCAAGGAATTGGATGGCGCTTTGATGGAGGTTGGCGGTATTGCCCGCCGTATGCCTTATCAGACCAACAATGATTTGCGTAAAGCCTTAAATGCGGGTAAATTGGAATACTTTGACCTGCACTTGAGCCATTCCGCCCAGATGGTGCGTTATGGTTTTCTTGGCGGCAAAGTGGATGTGGCTATCGTAGAAGCCTGTGCGATTACGGAAGAAGGCCATATTATTCCTACGACCTCTATGGGGAACACCGCATCCTTTGTACAGGAAGCCGATGTAGTTATCGTAGAAGTGAATACCAGCCAGCCGTTAGAGCTGGAAGGCATGCATGATGTCTATACGCCGGAAGATCCGCCGCACCGCAAAGCTATTCCGTTGTGCAAAGTTGACGAACGGATTGGAACTCCCTATATTCCCTGCGGTCCGGATAAAATCAAGTATATTGTCGCTTGCGACATCAAAGACGATGTGCGCGGTTTTGCGCCCATTGACGATGATTCTAAAAAAATGTCGGAACTGGCTATTGAGTTTTTCCATCAGGAAATCAAAGCCGGCCGTTTGCCGAAAAACCTGTTGCCTTTGCAATCTGGCGTAGGCTCTGTAGCAAACGCTGTTGTCACTGGCTTTGTGAATTCCGATTTTGAAAACCTTGAAGTTTTTACCGAAGTTATTCAGGACGGCATGCTGGATTTGGCTGACGCCGGAAAACTTCGCTTTGCCTCTGGTACTTCCTTCTCGCCGTCTCCGGAAGGCTTGGAGCGTTTGTATCAAAATATTGATGAATATCGTACTAAGATGGTTCTGCGGCCGCAGGAAATTTCCAACAGCCCGGAACTGGCCCGTCGATTGGGGATTATCGCCATGAATACGGCGATTGAATTTGACATTTATGGTAATGTCAACTCCACTCATATCATGGGCAGCAAAATGATGAATGGTATTGGCGGTTCCGGCGATTTCGCTCGTAACGGCTATTTGACCATGTTCTTCTCCACTTCAACGGCGAAGGACGGTGCTATTTCCTCGATCGTGCCTTTTGTATCCCATGTGGATCACAGCGAGCATGACATTGACGTCTTTGTTACTGAGCAAGGTCTGGCTGATGTGCGCGGCCTCAGCCCGCGTGAGCGAGCTAAGGTTATTATTGAAAACTGTGCTCATCCCGACTTCAAGCCCATGTTGCTGGACTACTATGAACGTGCTTGTAAAGCGACAAAAAATGCGCATACCCCGCACATTTTGTCCGAGGCCCTTTCGTGGCATGTCCGTTTTCAAGAAACGGGCACAATGAAATTGAAATAAAGAAAGAGTAAAGGAGGCCCTTTGTTAATGAGCAATGAAGTTTTGAAAGAAAAATTGGCAGCCTATGCAGCCAAAGTGGAAAAGGCTATTGCGAAAAATCCTGAACGCGGTAACCTGGCCCACAATCGTCTCTACACTCCGTTGGATATCGAAGGAACCGACTATGTCAACGATATCGGATTCCCAGGATCCTATCCCTTCACCCGTGGCGTACAGCCTACCATGTACCGTGGCCGTTTCTGGACCATGCGTATGTATGCCGGCTTCTCCACGGCGGAAGAATCCAACAAGCGTTACCGTTACCTGCTCGAATCGGGCAGCACCGGCCTGTCTTGCGCATTTGACCTGCCGACTCAGATCGGTTACGATTCTGACGACGATATGGCTGAAGGCGAAGTAGGCAAGGTGGGCGTGGCTATCGACTCGCTGGCCGACATGGAAATCCTCTTTGATCAGATTGATCTGAGCAAAGTATCCACTTCCATGACCATCAACGCGCCGGCTTCGGTACTTTTGGCCATGTACATCGCCGTTGGCGAGAAACAAGGCGTCAGCGCTGACAAACTGCGCGGCACCATCCAGAATGATATTTTGAAAGAGTATGCGGCTCGCGGTACTTACATTTTCCCGCCTAAGCCGTCCATGCGTCTGATTACCAATATTTTCGAATATTGCTCGAAAAACGTTCCCCTGTGGAACACCATCTCTATTTCCGGCTATCACATTCGTGAAGCTGGCTCGACTGCTTCCCAAGAAATCGCTTTCACTATCGCCAACGGCATTGCCTATGTCGATGCGGCTATTAAAGCCGGCCTGAATGTTGATGATTTCGCTGGACGTCTGTCCTTCTTCTGGAATGCTCATAACAACGTGTTGGAAGAAGTTGCGAAATTCCGCGCTTCCCGCCGCGTTTGGGCTAAAATCATGAAAGAGCGCTTTGGCGCTACGAACCCTCGCTCCTGGATGCTGCGCGTGCATACCCAGACTGCTGGTTCCATGCTGACGGCGCAACAGCCGGACAACAACATTGTCCGCGTGGCTTTGCAGACCGCAGCTGCCGTTCTCGGCGGTACGCAGTCCCTGCATACCAACTCCAAGGACGAAGCGTTGGCACTGCCTACGGAAGATTCCGTACGCGTTGCTCTGCGTACCCAGCAGATTGTCGCTTATGAAAGCGGCCTGGCTGACGTCGTCGATCCGTTGGGCGGCTCCTACTATGTAGAAGCTTTGACCACCCAGATCGAAAGCGAAGCTCTCGACTACATCAAGAAAATTGATGATTTGGGCGGCGCAGTTGTAGCTATTGAAAAAGCCTATGTCCAAAAAGAAATTCAGGACAGCGCTTATAAATGGCAAATGGAAGTGGAACGCAAAGAGCGCGTCATCGTTGGCGTCAATAAGTTCCAAATCGAAGAAAAGCCTGTTGAAGGTCTGCTGAAAATCGACGAGTCCGTTGGTAAGCTGCAGAAGGATAAATTGGCAAAATTGCGCGCTACTCGCGACAACGCTGCTGTTACTGCCAAATTGGCTGCTTTGGAAGCGGCTTGCAAAGGCGAAGACAATCTCATGCCTTTGATTTTGGATGCAGTTAAAGCGTATGCCACTTTGGGCGAAGTTTGCGGCGTAATGCGTAAAGTATTCGGCGAATATCAACCGGGAAGCACCCTGTAAGCGATAGAGTTAGGAGGCACAGCGAACGATGGAGAAAAAAATTCGTATATTAGTAGCTAAACCGGGCCTTGACGGTCATGACCGCGGCGCAAAAGTAGTGGCTCGCGCTTTGCGCGATGCAGGTTTCGAGGTTATTTATACCGGCCTGCGTCAAACTGTGGAACAAATTGTAGAGACATCTTTGCAAGAGGACGTCGATGTAGTGGCTCTGAGCCTGCTGTCCGGCGCTCATAACACTCTTTTCCCGAAAGTTATTGCAGGCTTGAAGGAAAAAGACATGGCCGACGTACTGGTTGTTGGCGGCGGCGTTATCCCCGACAGCGACATTCCTTTCCTGAAAGAAGCCGGCGTAGCCGCTGTCTTTACTCCAGGAACTTCCACCGCTGACATCGTAGCTTTTATCAACGAAAACGTAAAATAAGCGTTTTAGCCTGTTCACAGGTTATGTTAGGAATGTGTGGCCGTCCGCCTTTAGGCGGGCGGCCATAAGGTGGTGCATTTGCCAATGAATATTGCAGAACAAGTGCTAGCAGGATCTCGGAGAGCGCTCTCTAAGGCGATTACAGCGGTGGAGAATGAGTATGATACGGCGGTAGACATTATGAAAGCCCTGTATCCTCATACTGGCCGAGCTCATGTTATCGGTATCACTGGCGCGCCGGGAGCCGGTAAAAGCACGTTGACCGACAAACTTGCCAAAGCTTATCGCCGCCAAGGCAAGACAGTAGGCATTATTGCCATTGACCCTACAAGTCCTTTTTCGGGCGGCGCTATTTTAGGCGACCGCATCCGCATGGTGGATCTCACCATGGACGAAGGCGTATTTATCCGTAGTATGGGCACCAGAGGTTCTCTGGGAGGCTTGTCGCGCAAAACGGCGGAAGCTGTGAAAATCCTTGACGCGTTTGGCATGGACGTAGTCTTTGTTGAAACCGTCGGCGTTGGTCAGTCAGAAGTCGACATCGTAAAGGCTGCGGACACTACAATTGTAGTGATGGTTCCCGGTCTGGGAGACGACATTCAAGCGATCAAAGCAGGCATTTTGGAAATTGGCGATGTCTTTGCCATCAACAAAGCGGACAGGGAAGGAGTCGACAAGCTCCATGTCGAATTAGACATGATGCTCGACTTAAATCAGGAGCATACCGACTGGAGACCGCCGGTGAAGCGGACGGTAGCCAGCCGGGATGAGGGCGTAACTGAGCTGGTAGAGACCATTGGCGAACATTTTGAATATCTGCAAACAAGCGGCGCTCTAACGGTGCGTCGACGCGAGCGGACGAAAAACGAGCTACTGGATTTACTGGACGAGGAAATTGGCAGGAAAGTTATGCGTCATCTGCAGGAGTCTGGAAACTTTGACAACTTGGTTATCCAAGTAGAGCAAAGAGAGAAAGATCCCTATTCGGTGGTGCGTGAAATTTTACACCAAGTGTTGCGCTGAGTTCCTAGAGCAAGCTTAGAAAGAGGAGGTAGAATCGTGTTTAAAGCTTTGAAAGTAGATCATATCGGGATTGCAGTAAAAGATCTCGAACAGGCTAAAAAATTCTATACAGAAGTTTTGGGCCTGCAAGCCATGGGCGAAGAAGTGGTAGAAGAGCAGAAAGTTCGCGTTTGCTTCATTCCTTGCGGCGACAGCGAAGTGGAACTGTTGGAGTCCACTAGCCCAGACGGCCCGATTGCCAAGTTCATTGAGAAAAAAGGCGAAGGCATCCAGCATGTGGCGTTCCGCGTCGAAAACCTGGAAGCTGCGCTTGCTACTTTGAAAGAGCAAGGCATTCGTATGATTGACGAAAAACCCCGCTATGGTGCCGGTGGAGCCAGCATCGCCTTCGTACATCCGAAAGCGACCGGCAGTGTGCTGGTGGAACTGTCCGAGCGCAAATAGATCATTGCGAGAATCTACAGGAGGTGTACGATGGCTACTGTTCAGGAAAAAATCCAAGAACTGAAAGCCAATCAGGCCAAAATCATGCAAGCCGGCGGCGCAAAACGCGTTGAAAAGCAACATGCTTCCGGTAAGATGACGGCCCGTGAGCGCATTGAATTCTTTTTTGACCCCGAAAGCTTTGTGGAATTGGATCAGTTTGTACGGCATCGTTGCGTAAACTTTGGCATGCAGACGAAAGAAATTCCCGCCGAAGGCGTTATTACCGGCTACGGCACGGTTAATGGCCGCCTGGTGTATGCATTTGCTCAGGATTTCACCTGCGAAGGCGGTTCTTTGGGTGAAATGCATGCTGCTAAAATCTGTAAAGTGTTGGATCTGTCCTTGAAAATGGGAGCTCCGATCGTTGGTATAAACGATTCCGGCGGCGCTCGTATTCAAGAAGCGGTTGACGCTTTGGCAGGCTACGGCAAAATTTTCTACAAAAACACTCTGGCATCCGGCGTTGTCCCGCAGATTTCCGTAATCATGGGACCATGTGCTGGCGGCGCTGTGTATTCTCCGGCTCTGACCGACTTCATCTATATGGTGAAGAACACCAGCCAGATGTTTATTACCGGTCCTGCAGTTATTAAATCCGTTACGGCGGAAGAAGTAACCGCAGAAGACCTCGGCGGCGCTATGACGCATAACTCCGTATCTGGGGTGGCTCATTTTGCAGCTGAAAATGATCAGGACTGCCTGGAGCAGATCCAGTACCTGCTGAGCTTCCTGCCCAGCAACAACCTGGAAGAAACTCCGGTTGTGGATACCGGCGACTGCCCGAACCGCATGTCTGACGAGCTCAACACCTTGCTGCCGGATAACCCGAACATGCCTTACGACATGTTCGATGTAATCCGCGAAGTGGTTGACAATGGTGAGTTCTATGAATCGCATAAGCATTATGCGCAGAACATCATCACTTGCTTTGCCCGCTTGGACGGTCGCGCGGTCGGTATTATTGCCAATCAGCCGAACGTTATGGCTGGCTGCTTAGACATCAACGCTTCGGATAAATCCGCGCGGTTTATTCGTTTCTGCGATGCCTTCAATATTCCGATTCTCACCTTGGTTGACGTTCCTGGCTTCTTGCCTGGTGTTGATCAAGAATATGGCGGTATCATCCGTCATGGCGCCAAAATGCTTTATGCATATTCCGAAGCCAGCGTGCCGAAAGTAACCGTAATTACCCGTAAAGCGTATGGCGGTTCCTATCTGGCCATGTGCTCTCAGGACTTGGGCGCCGATCAAGTGTTTGCTTGGCCGACTGCTGAGATTGCCGTTATGGGTCCTGCCGGTGCTGCTAACATCATCTTCCGTAAGGATCCTGATGTGGCTGCGAAAACCGAAAAATATGTTGAAGAGTTCGCAACTCCGTACAAAGCGGCTGAACGCGGCTTCGTTGACATCGTCATTGAGCCCAAGGAAACTCGTCCGCGCATTATTACGGCCTTCAACATGTTGTCCAGCAAGCGTGAGGCTCGTCCGGCCAAAAAGCACGGCAACCTCCCGGTATAAGGAAGGGTGAATGGCATGACAATTGATGCGAAAAATGTAAAACCCGAAGTAGTAGCGGTCATTGCCGCTGCAGTAGCTGCCATGATGGGCGGACAAATCAAGGCGCTGCGGATTTCCAACGTTAGCTTGGCTTGGGCTCAAGCTGGACGCAGCAAGAATATGAATTCTCATTGATTGGTCTTCTAGATTTATAATCTTATAAATTGGAGGAATTTACACATGAAAAAATTTAACATTACTGTTAATGGTGCTTCCTATCAGGTAGAAGTAGAAGAAGTTATCGCAGCTCCGGCGAAAGCCGCCGCTCCGGCCGCTAAACCGGCCGCTGCTCCCGCTGCCGCTCCGGCCGCTCCGGCTGCCGCTGCTGCTCCGGCTGTTGTTGCTGATGGCGACACTCCGGTTAAAGCTCCTATGCCTGGCAAAATTATCCGTCTGGTTGCCGAAGCCGGCAAAGCCGTTAAAAAAGGCGACGTGCTGATGATTCTGGAAGCCATGAAAATGCAGAACGAAATTACGGCTCCTGTTGCGGGTACCCTCAAGTCCCTCAACGCTGTAGCTGGCCAAGGCGTAAAGCCTGGCGATGTTATCGCTGTTATTGGCAAGTAAGAACATATAAGGCAAAAGGCGCTTCTCCTGACGGGAGAAGCGCCTTTTCTCTTGGTTGCAGCTATTTACAGTGTGTGAGCAAATAGGGTACAATAAACCAGAACGCTTTTGGGTTGCTTCTCTTTTTTCTCAAAGCGTTTGAATAGCCTATAACATAGGAGGAGATTGGATGGCGGTCCGTACCGGCTCGTTGGGCAGGGGATATGGCATGTTAGCGCTTTTTGTAGTAACCGGCGCTGTATTTGGCGGTATGCTGGGAGATTTTTTGGCGTCCTCCGGCTGGCTTAGTCCACTGGCGCCTTATTTGACCAGAAAGTTTCCGCTATTGGAAATGCCTCCAGTGCTGGTGAATCTATACGTGCTGCAGATCCAGTTTTCTTTGTCGTTATATCCCAATTTTATCAGTTTATTGGGGATTATTGCCGCGGTGCTTTTGTTCCGCCGACTATAAGGAGTGAGAGCTATGCAGGTGAAGCTGGCTTCAGCATCTCCGCGTCGCAAAGAAATTTTGGAGTTGCTGGGGATTCCCTTTAGTATCGAAGTAAGTTCGGTAGAAGAAAAAAATGACGCACCGGTACCGCCGGATCAGTTAGTATTGGGGCATGCACGCAGCAAAGCGCTGGATGTAGCGGCGCATTCCGATCCGGATACGATTGTTATTGGTGCGGATACGATTGTGGTGTGCGAGGGTGTTGTTTTGGGTAAGCCGTCCGATGCGGAGGATGCCAAGAGTATGCTTGCTTTGCTGGCTGCCAGAACACACCAGGTATATACTGGCATTGCCGTTGTGCAGGGAAAACAGATTTGGAGCCATTGTGAAAAAACCGAGGTGGATATGGGACCTCTTGACGAAAGGGAATTGGCTGCTTACGTAGCAACCGGCGAACCTTTGGACAAAGCGGGGGCTTATGCCATCCAGGGCCAAGGAGCCCGTTTTATTCGCGGTATTCGAGGGTGCTACCAAAATGTGGTAGGACTGCCGCTGTTTGCGCTTGTCGATCTTTTACGTCAGACCGACCTTCCCTTGTGATGCGGCGGCCGGCGAGGACCATGCGGGAACTGCCGGAAAAAGAACGGCCTAGGGAAAAAATGCTGCGTCTGGGAGCAAGAGGCTTGAGTGATGCAGAATTGTTGGCTATTTTGTTGCGTACAGGCACCGTGGAAGAGTCAGCATTGTCCATTGCTCAAGGATTGTTGAAGGAGTATGAGCAGCCGGGCGGCGTAGCTTTGTTGGCTGCAGCCAGGCCGGAAGATTTGTCGAAGTATAAGGGAATTGGCAATGTCAAAGCGATTACAATAACTGCTGCCATTGAATTTGGCAGACGTTTGTATGCGCGGCAAGCTTCCGGCGATATAACCAGCATTAGGCAGCCGGAGGATGCTGCGAATTGGTATTTGCATCGGCTGCGCTATGTGCAGCAGGAAGAATTTCATGTACTGCTGCTTTCGACGAAGCATCAGGTCTTAGCCAGTTGCTGCGTCGCAGTTGGCACTATGGATGCAGCTCTTGTTGATCCAAGAAGGGTGTTTCAGGAAGCGCTTCGGCATCAAGCGGCTGCGTTGATTCTAGCGCATAATCACCCCAGTGGCGATCCTTCGCCCAGTAAAGAAGATATTGCCTTGACTTTGCGTCTGGCGGAAGCCGGCAAGTTGTTGGAACTGCCAGTATTGGATCATGTAATCATCGGCGACGGGCGGTTTGTCAGCTTAAAAGAAAAAGGCTTACTTTATTGAGAACAGCTAAGAAATATTTTGGTATGATGAAAAGGAGTATGAACATGAAACTTTGGAATCCTTTCCGGTCTCTATCGAGGGACATGGGAATTGACTTAGGAACGGCGAATACCTTGGTGCATATGAAAGGGAAAGGCATTGTTGTGCGGGAACCTTCGGTTGTGGCCATTCAGAAGGATAGCGGCCAGGTATTGGCTGTTGGCGAGGAAGCCAAGCAAATGATTGGCCGGACGCCTGGCAATATAGTGGCTATTCGGCCGCTGAAGGATGGCGTTATTGCTGACTTTGACGTGACCCATGCGATGCTGAAATATTTTATTCGCCGCTCGATTGAGACAAACACCGTTATTCGTCCGCGTGTGGTTGTGGGTGTTCCTTCGGGCGTTACAGAAGTGGAAAAGCGTGCCGTAATTGATGCAGCGATTCAAGCGGGAGCCAGAGAAGCGTATTTAATTGAAGAGCCGATGGCGGCCGCGATTGGCGCCGGTCTGCCCGTCCATGAGCCTATGGGA
The DNA here is from genome assembly GCA_009929485.1 of Negativicutes bacterium. GTDB lineage: Bacteria > Bacillota > Negativicutes > Anaeromusales > Anaeromusaceae > Anaeromusa. The sequence goes on along the minus strand of SAAJ01000011.1, from coordinate 25,355 downwards.
AACATGGTGGTTGATATTGGCGGCGGGACGACGGAAGTTGCTGTTATTTCCTTAGGCGGTATTGTGACTAGCCGGTCGATTCGTATTGGCGGCGATGAGATGGATGAAGCTATCGTTAGTTATGTGAAGAAAAAATATAGCTTGATGATTGGCGAACGTACTGCAGAAGCAGTGAAAATGAAAATTGGCTCAGCGATTACGCGTGAAGAGGATATCGGCATGGAGATTCGCGGTCGGGATTTGGTTTCCGGCTTGCCGAAAACGCTGCACTTGAGATCAAGTGAGGTGCAAACAGCCCTAAGCGAACCAATCAGCGGCATTATTGACGCTGTAAAAATCACCTTAGAAAAAACACCGCCGGAACTGGCATCGGATATTATGGACCGAGGCATTGTCATGACAGGCGGCGGCGCCTTGTTGCATGGCTTGGACCGACTGATAAGCCGGGAAACCGGCATGCCCGTGTATTTGGCGGAAGACCCGCTTTCTTGCGTAGGCATTGGCACAGGCCGCGTTTTGGAAAGCATTGATCTTTTGAAGCGCGTACTAATGGCTTCTCCCAAAAAACTGGGTTAGAGAGGAGTCAAAGCCGTGGGGTGGTTCGACAATAAAAAACTGCCGCTGAGTATTGCGGCGCTGTTGCTGGTGATTTTACTGGTAACGGCAACGAAAGGACCTGTGCGTATTCCTTTTGTGGAAGCGGCAGCAGTAACGGTTCTTTCGCCTTTTCAGTATGTCTTTTCTTCGTTAGGACATGGCATTCACAGTACTGGATCGCAGGTTAGCGATCTTTGGAATGTGTATGATGACAATCAGCTGCTAAAAGCGGAAGTGGAGCAATTGCGCCAGGAGCGCTCGCAACTGGCGGAAGTGCAGGCGGAGAACATTCGCTTGAAGGTACTGCTGGATTATAAAGCCAGCTCGCCACAGTTTGATCTGCTGATGGCGAAGGTCATTGCCAGAGATGCGTCTTCTTGGACCAATTCACTGACAATCAATCGCGGCGCCGACGATGGCGTAACTAAAGACATGGCTGTGGTTACGGCGCAAGGCGTTGTTGGCAGTGTTAGTAATGTATATGCGCATACTGCGCAAGTGCAGTTGCTCTTAGATCCTCGTAATGCCGTAGGCGCCTTGGTACAGCGACCGGAATCAAGAGTGGCGGCAGTCTTGGAAGGGCATGCGGCTTCGCCGCAGCAGCCGCGCATGGTGAATATACCGCGTGACGCGGATATTATTATCGGCGATACCGTGGTTACGTCAGGCTTCGGCGGCATTTACCCCCAGGGCATTGCTTTAGGGGAAGTGGTTGATGTTGTGAACAGTGAAGGCGGGCTGCTAAAGTATGCAGTGCTTAAGCCGGCGGTGCAATTTGATCGCTTAGAAGAGGTGCAAGTCCTTGTTGGTTCGCGGCAGCCGCCGCCTGCGCCGTTGGCGCCAGCGGCCAGCAATGCAGGGGGGAAAAAGTAGTGAAGCTTTTTGCCTGGTGCCTTAGTGTGATTTTATTATTGGCTTTGCAGACTACTTTGGCTCCGGCCATTTCCTTTAATGATATTCAACCAGACTTTGTCGTTTGCTTTGTGCTTGCCGCTGCGTTTTTAGGAGGCCGCACACCAGGAACGATCTGCGGATTTTTTGGCGGCCTTCTGCAAGATTTAGCAACAGGAGGAATTTTAGGCTTACATCTGATTCCTTTGACTATTATGGGATATTTGGCCGGCATGGCGGAGCGTAAAGTTTTTAAAGATCATAGTCTGCTGCCTTTATTGGCGGCCGGCGGCGCTACGTTGAGCGAAGGCATTTTTGCAGTTTTTTTCCTCAAACTCCTTGGTTTGTCTTTGGGATGGGGCGAAAGCTTGTATGAGATTGTATTGCCTCAAGCGATTTATAATATGGCAGTGGCTGTGCCGGTATATGGCTTGGTTCGCCTTTTATACCGGATTCCCTAAGAGGTAATGATTGTGAAGCACGGCAATAGGTCTGTGCTTTCACTTGTTTTTTGAGGATGGTAAGCATGTGCAAAAAAGGCGAAAGTAGGGATGGCTGGTGCTTATAACCAAACGCTTGAGTCATCGCTTCGATGTCTTATTTTTAATTGTCATTTTTATTTTTGTTGCCCTAATAAGCCGTTTGGCTTATTTGCAATTGTATCAAGGCGACTATTACAGCCTGCTGGCGGATGGAAATCGGATTCGTCTGATTCCCTCCATGGCTCCTCGGGGCATTTTTTATGACCGCAATGGCGTCGCGGTCGTATCCAATCGTCCTGGCTTTACTGTTTCTTTGCTGCCCCTGGTGGGACCTGTGGAAGACTCAGTGCTGCAGCAGCTGTCGGCTATTCTAGTCATGCCTGTAGATGAAATCAAGCAGAAGCTGGAGCAACATGTTGGCTCTTTTGAACCGGTGCGCATCAAGACGAATGTAGGGGCGGATATTGTTACCCGCATTGAAGAACGGCGCAGTGAGCTAAAGGGCGTGATGATCGAAATTCAACCTATCCGCAATTATAATTTCAATGAAATGGCGGCGCATGTTTTTGGCTATGTCAGTGAAATTAACGGGGACGAGCTGGAAAAGAAAAAGGCGGAAGGTTATAAATCAGGCGATATTATTGGTAAATTTGGCTTAGAAAAGGTATACGATTCCGAGCTGCGCGGCGTGGACGGCGGCGGGCAAATGGAAGTCGACGTTACTGGTCGCCCGGTGACGGTGCTGGGAAAACGAGAGCCGCAGCCAGGAAATAATCTGGTGCTGACTCTTGATTCACGCATTCAAAAAGCGGCGGAAGAGGCCATGGATGCGCAGCTTTACTATTTGCAGACGCAAAGTCAATTCCGTAACGCCCGGGCGGCGGCGGCAGTGGTGCTTAATCCTAAAACGGGCGAAGTTTTGGCGATGGCCAGTCGGCCGACGTTTAACCCGAATTTGTTTGCCGGTGGGATATCCAGCAAGGATTGGAACGCGTTAAACAGCAATCCTTTCTATCCTATGAATAATAAAGCGATTTCCGGTCAGTATCCGCCCGGGTCAACCTTTAAAATCGTCACCGGCGTAGCCGCTTTGGAACTTGGCAAGGTGACGCCGGAAGAAAAAATACTGGATACCGGCAAACACTGGCTGATTCCTAAGGGCAATGCCGAAGGCGAGGCGTTGGGGTGGATTAATTTCAATGAAGCCTTGTCCAAGTCGGATAATGTGTATTTCTATGAAATGGGTAATCGCCTTGGGATTGATAATCTTGAGAAATACGCCCGGCTTTTTGGCTTGGGTGACTATACCGGTATTAAGCTTCCAGAAGAAGCCGACGGTTTAGTGGCCAATCAACGCTATAAGAAAAAGGTCTTTGAGGAAGACTGGTATCTTTCAGAGACTTTTGACGCAGCTATTGGGCAGGGATTCCAGTTAGCAACGCCGCTGCAGATTGGCGTAGTGATGAGTCAAATTGCTAATGGCGGCCAGCGTTATCGGCCGTATTTAGTGAATAAAATTTTATCGCCAAGCGGTGAGACGATCAAGACCTTTGGACCGGAGAAAGTCGGTGATGCGCCTGTTTCTCCCAAAACGCTTCAATTAGTGAGAGAGGGACTGCGTGATGTAGCGAAAGAAGGCGGTACAGGCGCTTCGTTATTCCAAGACTTCCCGGTCAGCATTGCCGGCAAGACTGGTACCGCGGAAAATTCTCATGGCAGCGATCATGGTTGGTTTGTAGCTTACGCTCCCTATGAGGACCCGCGCGTGGTTGTTGTTGTGCTTGTGGAGCAAGGCGGTTTTGGCGCAGGTTCTGCGGGGCCGATCGTCAAAAAGATACTGGAAGCTGCTTTTAATCTTAATCAGCCGCCAGGTGAAGGTGCGAGGCTCCTTCGGCCCGGAACCATACTATAGATGTTGGAACTCTGGAGAGTAAAGAAGGAATCTCGATAAAAACAGAGAATATAAGCAAGAATGTTTTCATTTTTAGCGAGATATAGGGAGTCGTCATGCAAGATATGGTAGTGTTTAAGGGGAACCGGGGAGGCATTCAACTTTTCCTGGCTGATACTGACAATATGGAGGCGTTGTTTAAAGAATTGGCGGAAAAGCTAGCGAATGCATCGCAGTTTTTTCTGGCCGGTACGCGCCTGCAGGTAAAAATTCCTTCTTCCTGGCGGGAAGAAGCGGTCGAACAGGAAAAATTGACGCAGCTGCTGGCGAAGTACGAGTTGCAGTGGGAGCCATTTGAAGAAACGGAAGCAACGCCTCTTCAAACGGAAACCTTGTATGTAACAAGGACCCTGCGCAGCGGCCAAGAAATTCGCCATGAAGGCGATATTGAAATTACCGGGGACATTAATCCTGGGGCTGTCGTTGTAGCCGGGGGGAATATTCGCATTTTCGGCGCTTGTAGAGGCGTGGTTCATGCCGGGTTTCCATCAGACCGCAGCGCCTATATTGTCGCGGATCGCCTGATGGCCAGCCAGATTCGCATTGCCGATTTGATTGCCAGGGCGCCGGATGAGGTGTTGGAACAACCTAAACAGACGGAAATGGCCCGCATTGAAAACGAAATTGTTGTAATTGCGCCGATCGAGCAAGAGGAGGACTAACCATGGGAGAAGTTATTGTTGTTACTTCCGGTAAAGGCGGTGTTGGCAAAACGACAACAACTGCCAATCTTGGCACGGGTTTTGCATTGCAAGGCAAGAAAGTGGCGTTGGTTGATGCAGACATCGGCTTACGCAACTTAGATGTGGTCATGGGTCTGGAAAATCGTATTGTATATCATTTGGTGGATGTGGTGGAAGGCAACTGCCGTCTGAAACAGGCCATGATTCGTGACAAGCGCTATGAAACCTTATTTTTGCTGCCGGCGGCGCAAACAAGAGATAAATCCGCTGTTAATCCAGAGCAAATGAAAGCTTTGTGCGAGGAATTGCGGCAGGAGTTTGATTATGTGCTCATTGACTGCCCCGCTGGCATCGAGCAGGGCTTTAAAAATGCCATTGCCGGCGCGGACCGGGCGGTTGTGGTAACAACGCCGGAAGTGTCCGCAATTCGTGATGCTGACCGTATTATTGGTCTTTTGGATTCGGAGCAAAAGGAAAACACCCGCTTGGTCGTTAATCGTATTCGTCCTAAAATGGTGCAGCGCGGCGATATGATGAGTATTGACGATATTGTAGAAATTTTGGCGGTGGATTTACTGGGCATTATTCCAGAGGACGAGTTTATTGTCGTATCAACCAATCGCGGCGAGCCGGTTGTGACCAACCCGGCGGCCGCTTCTTGCCAGGCCTATCGCAATATGGTGCAGCGCTTGATGGGCGAAGAAGTCCCGTTGTTGTCTTTTGAAGAAGAAGACGGCTTTTTTGGACGGTTAAAACGGATTTTGGGCCTGTAAGGAGGGACAAAGATGTTAGCACTTATCCAAAAAATTTTCGGACGTGAAAACAATGCGTCCAAAGATATTGCCAAAGAGCGTCTGCGTCTTGTTCTTGTACATGACCGGGCCAGTGTATCGCCGCAGATTATGGAAGCCATGCGTGATGACTTGATCAAAGTAATTTCCAAATATATGGAAATCAATGAACACGATATGGAATTCAGTTTGACAAATGATAAATCTGCAGTGGCGTTGATCGCTAATATTCCCGTGCAGCGCATGAAGCGTTAATAGACCGTTTCCAGGCATGCAGCATGGCGAAAGGGCAGATCAAAGAGGAAGGAAACATCGCGTGCAATGCTTAACCGAAGACTATTGCGCAATCTTGACTGGACTCTTATCGGAGTAACAGTGTTGTTGCTTTTGTTGAGCCTGGTTATCATCGGCAGCGCCACGCACATCAATAATCCTTCAGAAGAACGATATTGGTTTGTGCAACGGCAAGGGCTGTTTGCTATTTTGAATGTGGTGCTGATAGTGGGGTTGTTGAACTTTGACTATCGTTCCTTAGGGCGGCTGGCGCAGCCGCTATATGGATTTAACTTGGTACTGCTTCTGGCAGTAATGTTTGTTGGACAGAGCGCGCTGGGCGCGCAGCGATGGATTCAGGTGGGACCCATTAGTTTGCAGCCTTCGGAATTTTCCAAGCTGATCATGATTATTGCTTTGGCAAAATTGTTAGAGGGGCGGGTCGGCAAACTCAACTCATTCCGGGAAATCTTGCCGGTGTTCTTGTATGTGGCCGTACCTTTCCTGCTGGTGATGAAGCAGCCGGATTTGGGAACGTCCCTGGTGTTTTTAGCCATTCTTTTCGGTATGGTTTTTATCGCCGGGATTAATGCGAAACATTTGATGGCTATTTTTGGAGCCGGCTTGGCTTTTATGCCTATTTTTTGGCATTTTCTTAAAGAGTACCAAAAAAAGCGCTTGACTGTTTTTTTGGATCCTAACGTAGATCCTTTGGGCTCTGGCTATCATATTATTCAGTCGAAAATTGCTATTGGTTCGGGCATGCTATTTGGCAAGGGACTTTTTGGCGGTACCCAAAGTCAGCTGAACTTTCTGCCTGAAAACCATACGGATTTTATTTTTGCAGTTATTGGGGAAGAATTGGGCTTTTTGGGCGCTGTGCTGCTGCTGCTATTGTACTTTGTCCTGCTCTACAGGGGCGTTAAGATCGCCGGGGAGGCCAGAGACAATTTTGGTTCTCTTTTGGCGACAGGCGTAACGTCGATGCTGGGATTCCATGTGCTGGTTAACGTCGGCATGACTGCTGGCATTATGCCTGTGACGGGTATTCCTTTGCCTTTTATGAGTTATGGCGTCAGTGCGCTGACTACTAATTTGCTTAGTGTCGGCTTGCTGTTAAATGTTTATATGCGCAGACAGAAAATTATGTTCTGAAGAGGCCTGATGGCGAAACATATTGTAACAGGACGCCCCGTAGTGGTCATGCGCCTATTCGGTGCTATGGCGCTGGAGGCGTCTTGTTGACGTTTTATTAAGAGGAGGATGAGCATGCTTCAATTAGATGCGGCCATGCTAAGTCGTGTGGAAAAGCCTGCCCGTTATACTGGGCAGGAGTATAATAGTGTGCGTAAAGAATTGCATTCTGGGCTAGTGCGTGTGGCGTTATCCCTGCCTGATGTGTATGAAGTAGGTATGTCTAATTTGGGGTTGAAAATACTGTATCAGCTGCTGAATGAGCGAGAGGACGCCGCCGTGGAGCGAGTATACGCGCCATGGGTGGACATGGAGAAGGAGATGCGCCAGGCTGGCTTGCCTTTATATTCTCTGGAAACACGCACGCCGATCCGGGACTTTGAGTTACTTGGTTTTTCCTTGCAATATGAAATGAGCTACAGCAATGTGCTGAACATGCTCGACTTGGCGGGGATTTCCCTTTTGGCGAGGGAACGTCAAGAGGATGAGCCGTTGGTAATTGGCGGCGGTCCTTGTGCGTTTAATCCAGAGCCTGCGGCTGACTTTTTTGATTGCTTTGTGCTGGGCGAGGGCGAGGAAGTCCTAGGGGAAGTGATTGCGCAGTACGGCGCCTGGAAACAAGCCGGCAAACCGGGCGGACGTCAGGAGATTTTACGTCGTTTGGCGACTTGCCGCGGCATCTATGTCCCCTCTTTTTATGAGATTCATTATGATGAAGCCTCGTTTGATACGACCATAACGCCGCTGCAGCCGGAGGCGCCGGCGTGCGTGCAAAAACGCGTGGTGGCAGACTTGGATGCGATGGGAACGGCAACGCGGCCCATTGTTTCTTATGTGGAATCGGTGCATGACCGGATTATGCTGGAGCTGTTTCGCGGCTGCACCAGAGGCTGTCGTTTTTGCCAAGCTGGCATTATCTACCGCCCGGTACGGGAGCGACAGCAAGAGACCTTACAGGCGCTGGCTAAGGAGATGCTAGATAATACGGGCTACAACGAAATGTCCTTAACCTCCCTGAGCTCCGCTGATTATTCCTGCTTGGAACCCTTAGTGGAGACATTGCTGGAGAAGCACAAAGCGGAGGGGGTTAGCCTATCGCTGCCGTCCCTGCGTATTGACAGCTTTTCGGTGGATCTGGCTCATAAGGTACAGCAAGTGCGTAAAAGCGGTTTGACCTTTGCGCCGGAAGCGGGAACGCAGCGTCTGCGGGATGTAATCAATAAAGGGGTTACCGAAGAGAATCTGCGCCAAGCGGTCAGTGCGGCTTTCTCGTCTGGCTGGTCGACGGTGAAGCTGTATTTCATGATAGGCTTGCCTACGGAAACGGATGAAGACGTCTTGGGCATTGCTGATTTGGCGTATAAAGTAGTAGATTGGTACAAGGCTGTAAAAGGAAGAAAAGGCGTTAAAGTGACGGTCAGCGTTTCCTCTTTTGTGCCCAAACCGCACACGGCGTTTCAGTGGTTTCCTCAGAACAGCCGTGAAGAAATTGAGCGCAAGCAGCAATTGCTGCGTGAGCGAATCCGAGGCGGCGGTGTTTCGTTGAGCTGGCATGATTCGCGAACCAGCTTTTTAGAAGGCGCTTTTGCCAGGGGAGATCGGCGTTTGGGAGCGGTGTTGCTTGCAGCCTGGCGCGGCGGTGCGCGCTTTGACGGCTGGTCGGAGCATTTTAACTACCGGACCTGGATGGAAGCCTTTGAAGCTTGTAATGTAGATCCGCATCAATACGCCAACCGTGAAAGACGGTTTGAGGAGAAGTTGCCTTGGGACCATTTATCCTGTGGTGTGGATAAGGAGTTTTTAAAGAGCGAGTATGCAGCAGCGCTGGCGGAGACGCTAACCGAAGACTGTCGGCGGGGGGCTTGCGGCGCTTGCGGCGTCTGCCCGGCGTTGGGCGTTTCTGTGCAGGATTGGAGGAGCAAAAATGCATAAGGTTCGGATGGAGATTACCAAAGAAGAAGAAGTTTGCTTTATTTCGCATTTGGATTATGCCCGCGCCATGGAACGGGCCATCCGTCGGGCCAAACTGCCTGCGGCGTATTCCGAAGGGTTCAATCCGCACATGAAACTGGCCTTTGCTTCGGCTTTGTCGGTGGGAGTAACCAGCGAAGGGGAGTATATGGATTTAGAACTAACGGAGACGGTGGCGTTAGAGGACTGCGCCGCCAGGCTGAACCAAGCCTTGCCTCGGGGTATTCGCGTGAAACGGTTGTGCTATCTGCCGGAGCGCGCGCCCTCTTTGATGTCGCAAATTAATCGCGCTTCTTACCGCGTGGTTTTGCGTCTGCCCGAAATAGAAGCGGTTCAAGGGGCTGCGGCTTTTCAAAATGCCGCAACCGTTCCGTATACTAAGCTGTCACCCAAAGGAAATCGGGCGATTGACGCCAAGACGTATGTGCCGGGAACATTGACCGTGCAGCGGTTGTCAGATGAGGAGTGCGCTCTTTCTTTTTCCATTCGTATCACGCCTACAGGCAGTATGAAGCCTGTGGAGGTGGTTGAAGCGGCAGGAGCGTTAGCAGGGCAGGGACAACGCTGGCGGGCTGCGGCGCGGATTCATCGCGTGGGCTTGTACGTCGACGATGCGCAAGGCCAAGAGCAAAGCCTGTTTGGAACTGGTGAGGTTGTGGAGGCCATGCCGTCATGAGACGGTATTTGGTAAATGTGACCCCCGAAGAGACGCGTCTGGCTCTTTGCGAAGACGACATTCTTTTGGAAATTGCCGCGGAACGTCAAGGGGCAGGTCCGCTGGTTGGTAATATTTACAAGGGACAGGTACAAAATGTTCTGCCTGGGATGCAGGCAGCCTTTATTGATATTGGGACAGAGAAAAACGCTTTTTTGTATTTAGGCGATTTGCCGGAAGCTTCGGCGCAGGCCGGCTCCCTGAGTGTCGGGCAGGAGCTGATTATACAGATTGCGAAGGATGCAGTAGGCAGTAAAGGCCCCCGCGCTACGGCGCAGATTACTCTGCCAGGACGCTATGTGGTACTGATGCCTGGCGCTGATTATGTTGGCGTTTCCAGACGTATTGAGCAGGAAGAAGAACGAGAACGCTTGAAAGAGCTGGCTGAATCACTGCGGCCAGAGGGCATGGGTCTGATTGTGCGTACTGTAGCGGCAGGTTCAGGCCGGGAGGATCTGGAAAAAGATATAGCCTACCTTTGCAATCTTTGGCAAACTCTGCTGGCGCGGCATCAACGCAGCCAGGCGCCGCATCTGCTGTATCGGGATGCTGACTTAGTCATTCGCCTGATCCGAGACCAGTTCACCCAGGATATAGAGGAAGTGCTTGTGGATCAAGGCGATGCATACCAACGCATGCGGGAATTACTGTTGCGCATTTCTCAGGAACTGGCGGAGCGAGTGAAACTATATACAGCCAAAGAAGACATGTATGTGCGTTTTGGCGTGGAGGAGCAGCTGGCTCTTTTATCCGGTAGAGAAATCCCCTTGGACTGCGGCGGTTTTATTGTTATTGATCAGACCGAGGCGCTTACTGCAATTGATGTAAACACAGGGAAATTTATTGGTAAAAGTACGTTGGCTGAAACTGTGTATCACGCCAATCTGGAAGCGGCGCAAGTGATAGCTCGACAACTGCGGTTGCGCGATATCGGCGGTATTATCATTATTGATTTTATCGATATGGAGAGCGAAGAAGCGCGCCAGGGAGTTATGGAGGCGTTGCAAAAAGAATTGCGCCGGGATCGAACCAAAACACATGTTATGGGCTTTACGGCTTTAGGCCTATTAGAAATGACTCGCAAGAAATCGCGGCAGAGCATCGGCGCCTTGCTGCATGCGCCCTGTCCTTGCTGCAGCGGTCGCGGCCGCATTCGCTCCAGTGAAACTATTTTTTTAGAAGTAGCTCGCGAACTTCGGCGGCGGCAGCGGCAGAATTTGCTCCAGGGAAATGTGACACTGCAGTTGTCGGCTTTTCTGGCGGAACAGCCTTTTTTAGGACAGCGTTTGCGGCAATGGGAAAAAGAGTTTTGTCGTTCGTTCTCCGTGGAGAGAAATACGTCCTTACAGCCAGAACAATATGTACTCCTAGGCTAACAGAAAAAGAAAATTTTACGAAACAGGTAAAATGTATTGACTTGTTTGTACTTGCCTGTTATAGTAAGACCCAAGGAAAAAAAGAACAGGCAATGACCGGGAGAAGTACATCGAATTTCTTTTACAGAGAGCTGTGGGGCGCTGTGACACAGTAAAGAAGACGGTGGAAATACACTCGTGAGCTGCGGTCCGAACGGAATTTTTCCAAGTAGGATACGACGGAGCGCCACCGTTATCAGAGGCTAAGGTATCGGCATTGACCAGCCTGTACCTAAATGAGAGGCTTGCTTTGCAAGCAGGGTGGTACCGCGGATGCATGCATCCGTCCCTGAGAGGGGACGGGTGCTTTTTGTTTTTTAAGGAGGTGGTTGCCATGGAAGATGGCTATGCCTATCAGATACAGTGCATTCAAAAAACGAGGAAAAAAATAAATGCGCCCTGCGGCGCCTAAAAGGAGATATTTATCATGATCGTAGTTATGAAAAAGAACGCCCACCAGGAAGACGTACAGCGTGTAGTGGAATACATTGAGCAGGCAGGCTTGCGTCCGCATCTTTCGGACGGCTCCACCCATACGATTATTGGCGTAATTGGCGCGCGGGAGGCGATTGACGTACTGGCCTTAGAAGCGCTGCCTGGTGTTGAAAAAGCAGTGCCTGTCAGCTCGGGGCTGAATTTGGTGAGCCGGGATGTTAAGGAAAGCAATACCATCGTAACGGTTGGCGACGCGCAGATTGGCGGTACAGAATTGGCCGTCATGGCGGGACCTTGCGCTGTGGAAAGCAAGGAACAACTGCGGGAAGCGGCCCTGGCGGTAAAAGCCGGCGGCGCTCAATTTCTAAGGGGCGGCGCCTACAAGCCGCGCACTTCTCCTTACGCGTTTCAAGGGCTGGAGGAGCAAGGCCTGAAGTTTTTGGCGGAAGTCAGTCAGGAAGTGGGCCTGCAAGTGGTTACCGAAGTGGTGGATGTGGAATCTTTGGATCTGGTAAGCAATTACGCGGACATGCTGCAAATCGGCGCTCGCAATATGCAGAACTTCAAGCTGCTGCAGGCAGTGGGCAAGAAAGGCAAGCCGGTTTTGTTGAAGCGGGGCTTGTCGGCGACGATTGAAGAATGGCTGCAGGCGTCTGAGTACATCTTGCGCGAAGGGAATTTTCAATTGGTCCTTTGTGAACGAGGGATAAGGACCTTTGAGCCATTCACGCGCAATACCTTGGACCTGAGCGCTGTTGCGGCTGCGAAAATGTTAAGCCATCTGCCGGTTATCGTGGACCCGAGTCATGCTACCGGTAAGTGGAACCTGGTGGCGCCGATGGCCAGAGCCGCCATTGCCGCTGGTGCTGACGGCCTGATGGTAGAAGTTCACCCGGAACCGGCGCGGGCTCTTTGTGATGGCAATCAGTCCTTGACGCCTAAGAATTTTAATCTTTTGATGAACGAGGTTCGCTCCTTTGCCGGTTTGATGGGTAGGAGCCTATCGTGAAGCGGGTTGCGATTTTAGGCTTAGGCCTGATTGGCGGTTCTTTGGGCATGGCGCTGCGGAACAGCGGCGCCGATGTGTTTGTACATGGATTTGATAAAGCGGAGGCAGCAAGGCAGTTGGCGCTGGAACGAGGAGCTGCGGACATTTGCTTTGCTACCGCTGTTGAGGCGGTGGCGCAGGCTGACATTGTCATTCTGGCGACACCAGTACTGCAAATGGCGTCTTTAATGGCCGAAATTGCGGAAAAATTACCTGCCGGATGCGTTGTTTCCGATGTGGGAAGCACTAAATCGGCTGTTTCAGAAGCGTTAGAAGCGCTGTTGCCGGAGCATTGTTCTTATATTGGCGGGCACCCTATGGCTGGCGGCGAAAGAAGCGGCATGAAAGCGGCGCAAAAAAACCTGTTTCAGGGACAGTGGTATTTGCTGCTGCCTGGGAAAAGAGCTTCAGAGGCGCAAGTGGAAATGTTGCGAACCCTGCTGCTTCCCTTGGGGGCTAAGGTTGCCGTCATGCATCCTCAAGAGCATGACCAATGGGCGGCTGTAATTAGCCATATTCCCCATGTAACGGCGGCAGCGCTGGTGCATTTGTTAGCTAGGGCCGAGCTGGGAGACGCTCGGGTGCAAATGGCGGGGGGCGGCTTTCGAGACACTACGCGCATTGCTTCCTCCGATGCAGACATGTGGGCGGATATTTGCATTAGCAATGCTGCGCAGATACACCGGCAAATCGGGAAGCTGCAGGATATTCTTGCAGAATGCGCTCAAGCGGTTGAGGCCGGAGATCGGCAGAAGCTGCATGCTTATTTTTTGCAGGCACGCACCTTTCGGGAAAGCTGGCTGATGGATTTACGTTAATTTACTTCGGAAATTTGCAAACTTAAGGCAGGAAGTTATTAGTGAGCGACGAAGACCTATACAATATGTAAAAGTTATGTGAATTCCAAAGCGGAATTAGCAGGACTGGATAGGTCGGGAGGCGCTTGGGATGCAACAATTTCGCCAGCAAGGAGCTTCGCTGCTAGAACTGTTGGTGATTTGCTCAGTAATTATGATCTTGATGGCGGCAAGTGCGCTTTATTGGCGGCTGCCTAGAGGCGCCCCTACGGAGGTAGGGGCGCAACAGTTGGCGGCGGATTTAGCTTTGCTGCGACAGTGGTCGGTTAATACAGCCATGGGAACGTCGGATCGCCTTTATGAGCAGCCCGTATTTCCCTCGTTATATTTTGTTGGCGTTCCGATTACGGGCTATCAATTGCTGCGAAACGGAGCTGTTTGCAAGACCGTTCAACTGCCTGACGAAGTGGTAGTCAATTCTCCCTGCGGTCGTCAAGTTCAATTTAATCAAGCCGGGCGTATGCCTGTTGGCGTTACCCTGACATTACGGCGCAATCGTTGGCCGACGCAGGCAATGAACGTAGTCTTGGATATGCCGGGGCGGATTGAGGTGCGCAATGGCTGGATGTAAGAAGACGCAGGCAGGAATTATCTTAGCGGAAGCGTTGCTGGCTTTTTTTATCTTTTTCAGTGTCGGCGGCGCTGTTTTTGCTTTTTTGAAGACGGAATGGCTTGCCGTGCAAGAAGCCAAAGCGCGTTCGTTGGCGGCGCTGGCAGCGCAGGAAGAAATGGAACGACTGCGCACAGGGGAAGCTCTCCCAGGACAGGAAGAGCGGCAGCTTTCAGGAAGCTTGGTCGTGCAGTGCCGCCGAACGTTGCAGAGCAGCACAGCCAGCCCCTCCTTAAAGGAGGCGGTTGTATGGTTCGGCTGGCAAGGCGCAGATGGTCTCAGGCACGAACTGCAATACAGCACCTTGCTTCCCTGAGAAAAAGGCTTGGGATCGCAAATTCCAGGGGGGTTACTTTAGCGGAACTCCTGGTCGCCATGTTGCTATGGAGCGCACTGCTGAGTTGTGTAGTTCCTGCAGCTAAACTAGGCGTAGCGCTGACGCAGGAAAGTTTCACGCAAATTCTTTTGCAGAGGGAAGCTCGCTTTTTGATAGATGCTATTGCCAGGGATGTGATGCTGGCCAGCTATGTGGAGGTGCCGGACTCAACGCATTTAAAACTTTATATGAAATATCAGGCGGAAAAACCTTGTACGAATGTCAGCTATTGCTTTGATCAATCTATGCTGTTGTTACGGCGGGAACAGAACGGAGGCGGCGCTCAGCCGGTAAGCAGCGGCGCAGGGGCCGTGCGAACCTTGCCGTTGCGCCATTGTGCGTTTACTCTTATTCATAGCGGCGGTGTAGACAACGTGCGCATTCAGCTGACAGTACAAGACGGGCAAAAGCTATTGTCGCTGGAAACACAAGCCGCTTCCTGCAGTGGTTGGGGGCGTGGACATGGGTTGTAAAGACCGAAGAAAAAGAGGGTCTATTCTTGTTTCCGTTTTGGTTCTTTGTTTTTTTCTGTTAGCTCTAGGAACTGGCATTGCAGCTTATGTACATAGCGAAGCGGCTACCGCCGCCGCCTTGAGCCGGGGAATTCAGGCGCAATATCTGGCAGAAGCAGGAATTCAGGATGGTATCGTCAAATTAGCTTCTGATAGGGCGTTTAACGGCTCGTATAGCCGTAACCTAGGCAGTGAAGGAACTTATAAAGTAAGCATTTTAGCTCGCCAGCCCTGGCGTCGTCTGTTGGTGTCTCAGGCGAATTGCCAGGGAGAAGCACGGCAGTTAGTTGTGGAAGCCGACCTTTCCTTGACTCTTTCTCGCTGCTTGCTGGCGACGGAACGCGATTTGTTTTTGAGTGAGCAGGACTATTTGCAAGGCTTAGTTTCAGCAGGAGGAACGATACACGGCAGGCAAGGCGTTTTTGTGGATGGCCCTTGTTTAGGACAAAAAATTGAGACCGATGGGGGCGTGAGCGTGGGCGGCTGCCATCCTGCGGCAGACTTGACGGTGCCAACTCCTCCTATTGCTGGACACCGCGATGCGCCCTTGTTGTCGCCGGATCAATTTGTTAACGGCGATTTTTATTATTCCGGCACGCTGTTGCTCGTGCAGCCTTCGGTCGGTCTGGGGGCCAGCGGTACGGTTTATGTGGATGGCGATGTCTATGTACCTGCCTACTATCACTTTCGAGGTCCGTGGCTGTTGGCGGCGAGCGGCTCCATTATTGTCGGCCATGATGCCAAACTGGAACAAGTATGGTTATGGGCCGGACAGCATTTGATAGCGGGCGACCGGGTGCAGCTTGTTGGAGGAGCTTGGAGCAAGGACTTTCTTCAGATTGGCGAACAAGCTCATTTATACGGAGCTGCGCCGCCGTTATTTTCAGAGCTTCCTTCTGCTAGTGCAGATGTCTTTTTGCTTCGTTCCTGGAATACTTACGAATTAAAGGAGGGCCTTTGAATGAATGTAAAAAACTGCATGGAAGAACTGGTCTGGAGCCATTTGGATCGCGTCTTGGATTCGTACCCTGAAAACGTCTGCCGCTGTCCGCGCTGCCGGAATGATTTGGCGGCCTTGGCGCTGAATTTTCTGCCGCCGCGCTATGTCGCCACAGACCGTGGCGAGATTTTCACTAAAATCAGAGGGCTGGAAGCGCAATTTACGGTCGATGTGATTAGTGCAATCAGTATGGCGGCGGTTATTGTTAATAAAAATCCTCGTCATACAGAAGAGTAAAGAACTTTGTGGGAGCGGATGCGGCAGATTTGGCGGCGACGGAAATCTGTGGCAGCTGTGGGGTTTGAATTTGGCGCCATCCATCTAACAGTAGCGGAACTGGGGCAAACACCTGACGGGCCGATGAGCTTACGGCAATTTGCTATTGAAGACAGGCCGCGGGGGGAGAAGGCGGTTTCTTCTCAAATAGCCGGGGAACTTCTGCGAGATGCCATAGGCCGTAACGGTATGCAGGCAGAAGTTGCTGTGGCGGGTATTGGAGCAGAGCACTCCTGTTTTCAAGTGCTTCGCTTGCCGTTTATGCCTGAAAAGGAACTCTTGGAAGCAGCGCGCTGGGAATTGCAGCCTTTTCTGGCAGAGGAGGCTAAACAGTATTATTATGATGCGGCTGTTCTGGAGAGTGATTCTGTTGCTGGGGACACCTTGGTGTTTGCTGCTGCCGCACTTAGAGAGCGTGTTGACTGGCTTGCTGCTGCAGCCGGCGAGGCGGGAATGAAGCTGGCTGCGGTGGAACCTGAAGCTGTGGCTTTCGCGCGAGCCAACGGGGAGCCTGAAGAGGCGCTTTTGGTTAAGGTGGAAGCGGAACATGCGCATTTGTGTTTTGTTCATCAAGGGATTCCTGGGGCCGTCGAAACGATAGACGGAACGGAAACAGAGCTTTCTATAGTGGAATTGGCGGCAGTCTTAACGGAAAGAACGGCGGCTTATCAGGCTTTGCATGCGGAGTATCCTCTGCAAAGCATTTATTTAGGAGGCGAACTTCTAGAGAAAGAGGCGTTAGGACGAGTTGCAGCCAAACAGACTGGGTTGCCTGTGCTGCAGAATGCTTGTTGGCAGCAGGTAACCGCGGCGCCTCTTTTTGACAAGTCGTTTTTAGAGACGGCGGCTCCGGCCTTGTCTCTTAGCATCGGTTTGGCCATGAGGGGGGTCCAAAGTGGTTTGCGTTAACTTTCTGCCGCTAGCTCAACGCGGCGGCCGGGATCGGTTACAAAAATTAGTATGGTTTCTTACAGGTGTTTTTTTTGTTTTGGCAATGACTTTAAGCTTTTTTTATTTCTGCCTGTTGCAACGGCAAGAAGAAAAATGGCAGCAGGCTTGGAATCACTATCAGCTGTTGCTGCCGGTGGAGGCGTCCCGACGAGAAGAAGCACAGTTGCAGGAGCAAATTGAAAGCAAGGGGCGTCGTGTGCAGCAGGTGCTGCAGAGGAGCCTTCCTTGGGGCTATGCCTTAGAAACTCTTGGACAGAGGCTGCCGCCGCAAGTCTGGTTGCAGGAAATCAGTGCTGAAGCAGGCGGTCAATTGCGCTTAAAGGGGATGGCGCTTACGCAACGGGATTTAGTGGCTTTTATGAAGAATCTAGAGAACCAGCCGTCATTTAGCGGCCTAAGCCTAGGTTTGGTAGAGGCGGATGAGCAGAGGCTGGATCATTTTGAATTGTCGTTACGTTTTAAAGGGAGATGAAGGTTTCCTTGCTTTCTTTTTATCGTTTTTGGCAGAACCAGTCTTTGTTGCGTAAATCAGGTGCTTTTTTGGTGAGCGTTTTTCTTTTGTTTATGGGAATTGTTTTTTCTTATATTATGCCATGCCGTGAGCGGCTGCTGGCGTTGGAAGCGCAAACCAGGCAGCAAGAAGAAAAAAACGAACAATTGGAGAAGTATGGCTTGCAGGATCAACGTTCCAGGAAACTGTTGCTGCAAGAAAAGTATGTGTTGCTGCAGCAGAAACTACCACCGGGGCCGGAGGTGGGCTCGTTTTTGCTGGAGGTGGAGCAGGCGGCGCGAGATTCCGGGGTAGCGATTGTGCAGGTGCGTCCTAGAGAGGTGCAACAAGAGGCCTCATGGCTTCAGCTTCCTGTGGAATTGGCGGCGCGCGGCTCGTTTCAAAATATGCAGCTTTTTTTGACGTCCCTGGGAAAACTGAATCGGTTGGCAGTATTGCAAAGCCTGGTTTTGCAGGAGCAGCAAGAAAATGTGCAAGCAAAGCTTACTATTACTATATACTGTGATAAAGAGAATTGAAGCATAAAGCAGGAGGGCGCGATCATGATACGGTATTTGACTGCGGGAGAATCACATGGACCATCTTTGACGGTGATTATGGAAGGAGTGCCCGCAGGGGTAAAGCTGGAAGAGAAGTTGCTGCAACAAGAGATGGCGCGTCGGCAACAGGGCGTAGGTCGCGGCGGCAGGATGGCGATAGAAACCGATACAGTCCGGGTTACATCAGGCGTGCGCTTTGGGGAAACCCTAGGTTCGCCTTTGACTTTGGTGGTGGAGAACCGGGATCATGCCAATTGGCTGGATAGAATGGCGCCTTTCGGGGCCCCCGCAGGGGAAGCGGTTACTGCCGTGCGGCCTGGGCATGCGGATCTAACTGGCGTATTAAAGTATGACCGTCAGGATGCGCGCGATATTCTGGAACGAGCCAGCGCTAGAGAAACGG
Source organism: Negativicutes bacterium (assembly GCA_009929485.1). GTDB lineage: Bacteria > Bacillota > Negativicutes > Anaeromusales > Anaeromusaceae > Anaeromusa. The sequence goes on along the minus strand of SAAJ01000011.1, from coordinate 6,874 downwards.
CAGCGCGCGTAGCGGCCGGCGGGGTATGCAAACAGCTTTTAGCAGCCTTAGGCGTCCAGGTGCGTTCTCATGTTGTCAATTTAGGCGGCGTGAAATCACCGTTGCAAGGTATGGAGGCTTTTCAGGCTTGGCGGCAGCCGGATTCGCAGACAGCTTGTCTGGATGAGGCGGCTTCGCTGGCTATGAAACAGAGAGTAGCAGAGGCGCAGAGCACAGGCGATACCCTAGGCGGCGTGATCGAGCTCTTTGCAGACGGACTGTGGGCGGGACTTGGCACCTATGCCCAAGGAGATCGGCGCTTGGATGCGCGCTTGGCGGCGGCCATGGTTTCGATTCCCGCCATTAAAGGCGTTGAGTTTGGCGAAGGCTTCCAATATGCAAACTTGTCTGGAAGCCAAGCGCATGATGAAATTTTTCATGCTGACCCTAAAGGCTTTTTTCGCCGCACCAATCATGCCGGTGGTTTAGAAGGCGGCATGAGCAACGGGGAAGTGTTGTGGCTGCGCCTCGTAATGAAGCCGATTCCCACGTTAATGCAGCCGTTGGCGACGGTGGATTTGCGGACTAAGGCGGCCGTAGACGCCTGCAAGGAACGCAGCGATGTCTGTGCTGTGCCGGCAGCGGCAGTAGTGGCGGAAGCCATGCTGTCCATTACTTTGGCGCAGGTAATTAGCGAGCAATTTGGCGGCGATTGTTTCCAGGACCTAAAACATAACATTGCAGCTTATAAACAGCGTTTGGAGCAGCGAGCATGAGACGCAATCTTGTTCTAATTGGCTTTATGGGAACTGGCAAGACTACGATTGGTAGGATTTTAGCGGCAAGACTTGGCTACCCTTTCGTTGACAGCGATCGTAAATTAGAAAGCCAGGAAGGAAAAAGCATTTCCGAGATTTTCGAGCAAGCCGGCGAAGCAGTTTTTCGCGGCAAGGAAAAGGAAATGATTGCTCGCCTGTCGCGCTATACAGGTACCGTCATTGCTACCGGCGGCGGTGTGGTTCTGGACGAGGAGAATGTAAAGCGCTTGCGGCGCAATGGAATTTTGGTTTTACTCCAAGCCTCGCCGGAAGTTATTTTGGAGCGTACCGGCCGACGTCAAAGTCGCCCGTTGTTAGCGGTAGAAGAACGGGAAGAACGCGTGCGCTCCTTGTTGACCCAGCGTGAAGAGGTATATACGCAAGCAGCAGACGTAGTTATTGATACAAGCGAATGCGGGCCGCAGGAAATAGCGGAAAAAATAGTGGAGTTTGTAAGGCAAGGAGGCTGGTTGCGTGGACATCGTAGAAGTGGTCACCGGTGAAAGAAGGTACGAGATTCATATTGCAGCCGGAGTGTTGGGACAATTACCGGCTTTGTGTTCGCAAGCGGCCTTGAAGGCGGGAAAAACGCTGGTGGTGACAGATGAGAATGTGCGGCCTTTATATGGCGAGGCCGTGAAAAACGTATTAGAGGCGGCGGGATGGCAAGTACGCTTGGCTGTGGTTCCGGCCGGTGAAAGTGCCAAAACCTTCGCTTGGGCCCAACGGCTGTATGATGAAGCGCTGCTGGCGGGAATTGACCGAAAGCGGCCTATTATGGCTTTAGGCGGCGGTGTTGTAGGGGATTTGGCGGGATTTGTGGCGGCTACGTTTTTACGGGGGGTTCCTTTTGTGCAGCTGCCGACGACCTTATTGGCGCAGGTGGATTCCAGCGTGGGCGGCAAAGTCGCGGTGAACCATCCGCAGGGCAAGAATCTGATCGGCGCCTTCTATCAGCCGCATTTGGTAGCGGCGGATGTGGCGACCCTAGATACCCTGCCAGAACGCGAATGGGCCGGCGGCTTGGCGGAGGTCGTGAAGTACGGAGCGATTTTTGACGCGTCGTTTCTGGAATGGCTGGAGAAGCATGCGGAGGCTTTGCGTCAAAAGAGCTGCGCAGAAATAGAATACGTTATTGGCGTTTGCTGTCGCCATAAAGCGGCGATTGTAGCGGAAGACGAGAAGGAAACAGGCCGGAGAGCGCTTTTGAATTTTGGCCATACGATGGGCCACGCCTTGGAAAGCGCTACTGGCTTTGCACAGTATATTCACGGCGAAGCGGTGGCGATTGGCATGATCGGAGCGGCTTACTTGGGAGAACTCTGCGGCGTGACGGCTCCGGGAACATGTGAACGGCTGGAGCGCATTTTAAAAGCCATTGCTCTTCCCATACGGAGCACGGTATGTTCTGCGGAGCAATTGGCGCCGCTTTTAATGCATGATAAAAAAGTGGCTGAAGGGACGCTGCACTGGGTGTTGCTGCAGGAAGCTGGAACGGCTTTAGTGACTAAGCAAGTAACTGAGGCGGATGTACTAGCGGCATTATGTTATATTTGCGGTAAATGAAAAACAAAAATACTCTTGGTTGGAGAATTTTCCAAACAAGAGTATTTTTTATTGCTATTGTGGGAGGAATTTTTCTTTATAAGTGGAATCATTTTAAATGTTTGTAATTATAGTTGTATAAACAACATAGATGAGAAATGGGAGTTGAAGCAAGGGTGACACGGAAGAAAAAGATACTTACAGTCACGGTTCTAGTTGTAGTCGTATTGTCCGCGGTCATTGGCTTTCGTATCTACAGCAATATTTCAGCGAATAAAGAGCGCGCGGCCCGCATGGCCCAGGGGAAAATACCCAATGTTACGACTGCTGTAGTTGGACGCCAAAATTTGCAGCCGGTACTGATTTTTTCGGGCAGTTTGGAGCCTGTCTGGAATGCAGACGTATCTGCGAAGGTGGATGGCCGTCTTGATCGCGTGCTCGTAGAAGAAGGCGATCAAGTAGCTGCGGGAACCTTGCTGGCGCAAATGGATACGGCGGAGCTGGAAGCGCAGGTTATTCAGGCGGAAGGAAACCTGTTGTCGAAGAAAGCGGATTTAGAACAGGCGAGGCTGGATTTGCAGCGCATGGAATCTTTGTCGGAACAAGGCGCTGTGTCAGTTTCCTCTTTGGATACGGCTAGGACGAAGCGCGACTTGGCTATCGGCCAGGTACGTTCTTATGAGGGGAGTTTGGCTTTAGCCAAGGCTAAACTGGATCATACTCAGGTCCGGTCTCCTAAGGGCGGTGTAATTACCAAACGTTTTTTGCAGTCTGGGGGCTATACCAAACTGGGCACAGCTATTGTAACGGTGGCCGATTTAACGTCTCTGCTGGCGAAGGTAACCGTCGGTGAAGCGCAGGTAAGTGATGTTGCTGTGGGAAAGAAAGTGTCTGTGCGGATAGAGGCTTTGGGGAATCAAATCTTTGAGGGAGTTATTGTGCGTGTGTCGCCCTCGGCGGCGACGGCTTCCCGGGCCTTTATGGCGGAAATTGAGATTTCGAATCCTACAGGGATCTTGAAGCCGGGCATGTTCGCTAAGGCGGAAGTGACAGGCGCGGCGCACCCCAATGCCTTGGTTGTGCCTGAAAGCGCTTTAGTTATGAGGGAAGACCAAAAAACGGTATATGTGGTTAATGCTGAAAGAAGGGTGCAGCAGCGCTTGCTGAAAACCGGTTATATTGGCGGCGGCTGGGCTGAAATTTTGGAAGGCTTGCAAGAGGGAGAACAAATTGTGGTTTCCGGTCAGAACAAACTGCGTGATGGAGCGAAAATTGACGCAGGCGACAGTGAAGCGGAGGCCGCAAAATGATCGAAACATTTATCAGGCGGCCGGTTTTTACTACCATGCTGGTGTTGTTGCTGGTGGTATTTGGCCTGAGCTCCTATTCCGGCATTGGTTTGGATTTGTATCCAGATGTGGAATTTCCTATTGTTAATGTGACGGTAACCTATACCGGCGCTTCACCGGAGGAAATGGAAACTTTAGTTACCAAACCGATCGAGGATGCGGTTAGCTCGGTATCCGGCATAAAGACTTTATCTTCTATTTCTAAAACAGGCTCTTCGCAAATTACCTTGGAATTTGAATTTGGCACTGACCCCAAAATGGCGGCCAATGAAGTGCGGGAAAAAGTTGCAGGGGTGCGCAAAAAGCTGCCGGATCAGATTGATGAACCGGTAGTGCAGCGCTTTGACATTAGTGCGCAATCCATTATTTATTTCAGCTTGGCCTCGGATGAACGGCCGCGCCAGGAAATTCGTAAATTGGCGGTAGACATTGTTAAAGACGAGCTGCAGCGGCTGGATGGCGTGGGCGATGTCAATGTATTTGGGTCGACCTTGCGGGAGATTCAACTGCGTATCGATCCGGCCAAAATGGAAGCCTACAATATTACGTATCAGCACCTAGATGAAGCAGTAAATGCGCAAAACATAGACACTCCGGGCGGGCAGGTCAGTGCCAAAAGTTTGGAACTGACCGTGCGTACCCTGGGGAAATACACGTCGGTAGAAGAATTGCGTAATTTGGTGCTGGCTAACCGCGACGGACGTCTCATTCGTGTCGGTGACGTTGTAGAAGTCGTAGACAGCTATGCAGAGGAACGGGGCTTTGCCCATACTAACGGCAAACCTAGCGTCATGGTGGCGGTGCAGAAGCAGTCCGGCTCTAATACGGTTAATGTGGCCGAACGTGCCAAAAAAGCGATGCAAAGCATGCAGGAGCGGGTTCTTCCTAAGGATATTACTGTCACCATTGTACGTGACAGTTCCACTTATATTCGGGACAATGTGGAAGACGTTATGGTCTCGCTCCTTTTTGGCGGCTTTCTGGCGGTTATCATTACCTTTTTGTTTTTGCAGAATGTGCGGGCTACGCTTATTTCGGCCATTGCCATTCCGACGTCCATTATTGCCACCTTCTTTTTGATGAAAGTGATGAATTTTACCCTTAACAATATGTCTTTGATGGGGTTGAGTTTGGCCGTAGGTATTTTGATTGACGATGCCATTGTGGTTATTGAGAACATCTTCCGCCATATGGAAGAAGGTAAACCTCCCTTGCAGGCGGCCAAAGAAGGAACGCAGGAAATCTCCCTGGCTGTATTGGCGACGACGCTGTCTATTTTAGCTGTGTTCGTGCCTGTGGGCAGCATGGGGGAAGTCGTCGGACAATTTTTTAAGCAGTTTGGTCTGACTGTTGCCTTTGCGGTTACCTTTTCTCTCTTTGTGGCATTTACCCTGACGCCGATGCTCTCCGCGTATTGGCTGAAAGGCCATGGCGGCCGAGAATCGCTGCCTTTTATTCAAAAGGCGCTGGATCTGTGGGAGCAGTCTTTTTTGTGGCTGCGCGACATCTATCGGGAAGTGCTGCGCTGGGCGCTGCAGCGTCCTAAAAAGCTAGTGGCAATCGCCTTTCTATCTTTGTTTATTAACGGTTTGCTGCTGCCTTTTGTAGGCGTTGAGTTTCAACCAAGCTATGATTCGGGCGAGTTTTCCATTAACTTTTCCGCTCCTGCCGGTACGTCTCAGGATCAAATGATTCAGTTGGCGCAGCCCTTGGAGAAAGTGGTGCTGGAGCTGCCAGAATTGCAATCGGCGTTTGTTGTGACTGGGGCTAGGCGCGATCCTATTTATAAGGGTACTATAGGGGTTCGTTTGATACCTGGTTCAGAACGCAACCGTACGATGGATGACATTATGAACGATCTGCGGGTGCAAACCAGAAAAATTAAAGGCCTCAAAGTAGCGGTGGTGACCAATCAGGGGATTGGCCGCGGCGACAGCCGCCCGGTGCAGCTGGGCTTACGCGGACCGGAGCTGGAAGTGCTGAATCAAAAGGCTCAGGAACTGGCCGACATGATCCGGCAACTGCCGGGAACGGCGGATGTTGACATTTCCAGCGAGCAGTACGAACCGCAGATCCATGTAAAACTGGATCCTGCTAAGGCAGGAAGCGTGGGAATTACTGCCGCCACAGCCGGCGATATTATTCAATTGGCTTTTTTGGGAGTTGTAACTAAAAATCAGTATAATGTAGGCGGTAATGATTATGATATCCGTCTGCGGCTGCAGGAAGGACGGCGCGTTAGCTATGATGATGTAGCCAACTTGCGTGTCAGTACAACGGCTAACGGCTCTTTTGTACGCTTGGCGGATATTGCTGACGTAAAAGTCAGCGCAGGACCGACGCAGATTGACCGCGAGTCAAGGCAACGGCAAGTTATTGTGTACGCCAACGCTGTAGGCGTTTCCGCCGGCGAGATTCTCAACCAAGTCAAGGCGTTGATTCCAGATTTGAACCTGCCTTTAGGCTATACCTATAAATTTGTTGGCCAGGCTGACAGTATGAACAGCGCATTTGGACAAATCAGTAAAGCCATTCTCTTAGCTGTTATTTTGATCTACATGGTGCTGGCGGCGGAGTTTGAAAGCTTTGTGCATCCCATGACCATTATGCTGTCCTTGCCGTTTTCGCTGGTAGGCGCCATTTTATCGTTGATGATGACAGGCAAGACGATCAATATGATTTCCTTAATTGGCGCTATCATGCTTATGGGCCTGGTAACGAAGAACGCCATTTTGCTCATTGACTACACGAATCAGCTGCGCCGAGAAGGCTGGGAGATTCGGGAGGCCTTGGTTGAGGCGGGATCGGTGCGTTTGCGCCCGATTCTAATGACCACGATGGCTATGATTTTTGGTATGCTCCCTGTAGCCATGGGAATTGGGGCCGGTGCGGAGATGCGTTCTTCCATGGGGGTTGTTCTTGTTGGCGGTTTGATTACTTCGACGGTGCTGACTTTAGTGGTGGTTCCTTTGGTGTATTTGCTTTTGGAAAGCATGCGTTCCAAGAAACATCAAATGTGATTTCGGAAATTCTTTGTAAAAATTCGACGCCCTTGGCAGGAATGTCTCCAAGGGCGTCGAATTTTTTCGGTTCTATAATAAATGTTGGGGTAAGCACGCAAGAGCATGTTTACCTCAACATTTTTTTGCACAAAAAAATGAGCATAAAGTAAATAACTCACAT
>SAAJ01000083.1 GCA_009929485.1 Negativicutes bacterium | reverse complement strand
TTGTTAGCACTTACTGATTCGCATTTGTGGGGGTGAAGTCCTTTTTATTGCCTAAAAACCCTTTGATTTTTCTAGGGTTCTAGAATATGAAAATCACTCTTATGAGTAATTTTATGAAAACTTAAAAAGTAAATTACAATTGGCGTTTATTTGATGAAAATGGAAGTTGTGTTGAATTACTTTGTTTGTGGATAGATATGCAAGTCGCAATAGCGATGATTACAAAATTTAATATTTTAAAAACAAAATAGATAAAATGGTAACAAAAAACGAAATAAATAAAAACAAAAATCATCCCCCAAAACACATGGCGGTTTGACAGCCCAAAAAAATCATGTTACAATGACTAAACCTTTAGAAAGGGGGAGTGGAATGAAAAACACTCTGTCTCTAAAGGTACTTTCTGAGCGGAAAGAGCTGGTGCTGATTTCAGCGCTGGCACTGTCGATCTTCTTTTTGACCGGCTTTGTATGGGCATATAAAACGGTCGATGTGCAGGTCGATGGGCAAGCTGTTTCCATTCGCACGCTACACAGCAAGCCCACGGACATTTTGGCGGAAGCCGGAGTGGAAATGGGACCGCAGGACGAATATCGCTTGTCGACGCCTTCGGTGCAGAATGGTACGGTGGTGGAGGTGCTTCGTGCTTTCCCCGTGACAGTTCAATTAAAAGAAGGAACTAAAACCGTTATGACGGCCAAGCAGACGGTTGGGGAATTGGCAGGAGCGCTGGGCTTTAAGCCTGAAACCGTGCGAACCGAACCGGGGGACGGGGTACGCCTGTCTCCGAATATGACGGTACGCCTCGTAAAAATCGAAACAAGAATGGAAACAAGGGAGATTCCTGATCCCTTCTCCGTGATGCAACAGCCTGATGCTACTCTTGAAAAAGGGGCAACAGAGGTGCTGGAAACAGGCACCGACGGAGTGAAAGAAGTGGCTGTCCGTGTTACTTTAGCGGATGGTGAATCTATCGGGGAACAAGTGGTGTCAGAGAAAGTCAAGGTAGCCTCCAAAGCGCAGACGGTTAGAGTTGGTACACGCGATGTAGTAAATACGTCACGCGGCGATCAACGCTTTAGCCGGACTTTGACTATGGAAGCTACGGCGTATCTGCCCACGGACGGAGGCGGTCATGGGATTACCGCCAGCGGCATTCCGGCTCGCTGGGGGGTTGTGGCAGTAGATCCCAGAGTGATTCCGTTGGGAACACGGTTATATATCCCTGGTTATGGCTATGCAGTGGCTGCAGATACCGGCGGCGCCATCAAAGGAATGAAAATTGACCTTTGTATGGAGGATTATGCACAGGCATGGGGATTTGGCCGACGTTACGTCAAAGTATATGTGCTGGAAGACTAACAGTACAACAGGCAGGTAATGTATCGAATGCTGAAAGATGTCATTGTGGTAGAAGGAAAACAAGATATTCAGGCAGTGAAACGCGCTGTTGATGCCGAATGTATTGCTACCGGCGGATTTGGCTTAGGACCGCGTGTGTTGGAGCGGGTTGCTCAAGCTATGCGGCACCGGGGCGTCATTATTTTGACAGACCCGGACAGTGCTGGAGAACGAATTCGACGTTATCTAAGCAGCCATTTCCCGGAAGCGCGCCATGCCTTCATTCCGAAGGAAGAGGCCCAGGCGGCAGGCGATATTGGGGTGGAAAACGCATCGCCGGAATCCATTCGTACGGCTTTAGAAAAAGTTCGTGTGGAACAGTGGCAGCCGGAAGAACCTTTTGTTTGGAGCGATATGCTGCAAGCAGGGCTGACGGCTCACCCGGAGGCGGCGAAACGACGCGCTCTATTGGGTGCAGCGTTGGGGATTGGTTATGCCAATGCAAAAACCTTTTTTTATCGCTTGAACCATTATGGCATTACGGTGGAAGAATTCTGGGCTGCAGTGGCAGCCGGGGAGGAGCCTAAATCTTGTTAAGCCTGAAACCTGTCATTGCGAAGAAGGATGTGACTTTGCATATTCTGAAACGCTTTGGCATTCGTATGAGTAAGAAACTTGGACAAAACTTTTTAGTGGATCCCTCAGTGGTGGCTGGTATCGTCAAAGCTGCAGGCATTCAAGAACAAGATGTAGTATTAGAAATTGGACCTGGAATCGGCACCTTGACGCAAGGCTTAGCCGAGACAGGCGCCAAGGTGGTTGCCGTAGAATTGGACCGGCATTTGTTGGACGTCTTGGCCCATACCCTGGAAGGGTATGAAAACGTCCGGATTGTGCATGGAGATATTCTTAAAATCGATATTCTGCAAGAAGTAGGCTGCGGCCCGTTTAAGGTAGTAGCCAATCTTCCCTACTACATCACAACGCCCATCATCATGGAATTGCTGGAAGCGCGCCTTCCCATCGACTACATGGTGACAATGGTGCAAAAAGAAGTGGCCGAACGCATGGCGGCCGAACCGGGGAGCAAGGCCTATGGTGCGTTGTCGGTGGCGGTGCAGTATTATACCAAACCGCATGTGCTGATGATAGTACCGCCTAGGTCTTTTATTCCCGCACCGGCTGTAGATTCGGCAGTCATCTGTTGCGAACGTCGGGAAAAACCGGCTGTCGAAGTAGAGGATGAAGCCTTATTTTTCCGCGTAGTAAAAGCGGCCTTTGGCCAAAGGAGAAAAACCTTGGCCAATGCCCTAAAGGCCGGAGGATTTCCTCAGGAACAGCTTCAATTGGTATTGGCAAAAGCCGGTATCGATGCTATGCGGCGAGGCGAGACTCTTTCATTAGATGAATTTGCTGCTATTGCTAATGGTCTATTCGCTCAGAAACGTACCGAAGAGAAATTATGACAACAAAAAGCACGCTGCATTTCTATGCAGCGTGCTTTTTTGTTGGCAGGAAAAACGAAGGAAATGGCGAATTTCCATGATGTGGCATATAGATTTCTTTGAATTTAGCTGTAGAATCACCTATAATAAAGCGTATAGTGGATGTTTCTGTAAAGAACAAAAGACAGGAGGGCTGTGAAATGGAAGAAGTGCAAGCTAATCAAGAACTGAAGCTCGATGAATTGCAGATGGTGATCTTCCGTTTGGCCAATGAGGAATATGCTTTACCCATTACCAAAGTGCAAGAGATCAATCGTTTAGTGCCGATTACCAAAATGCCGCAGACTCCTTCCTTTGTGGAAGGAATCATTAATTTACGAGGACGCATTATTCCTGTTTTGGACATGCGCAAGCGGTTCCAACTAGAAGCAGGAGCCTATAACGACGATACTCGTATTATTATCGTGGAAGTATCTGGACAGACTATTGGCGTGATTGTTGATGCGGTAGCTGAGGTGATTCGGCTGTCGCAATCGGACATTGAACCGCCGCCGCCATCCTTTGTGTTGGACGCGAAATACATACAAGGCGTTGGCAAGGTGGACGGGCGGTTGCTCATTTTATTGGAGATTGACAGTATCATTACCTCTGACGAAGAAATTATGCTGAAGCAGATTAACGCATGAGTGAAACGGTAGTTCTTCAAGGAAACGCCAAGATTAATCTTTCTCTTGATGTGCTGGGCAAGCGTCCGGACGGGTATCATGAAGTATCTATGGTTATGCAGAGTGTTAGTTTGGCGGATGAAATCATTTTGCAAGAGGCAAAAGATATTTCACTGACAGTAGACGTCCCCGGCTTGGAAGCGGATTCAAGAAACTTAGCTTGGCGTGCGGCGGAGCTTGTGCGGCAGAAATGCGCTATTGCTAAAGGCGTAGCCATTACATTGAAAAAGAAAATTCCGTTAGCGGCTGGTTTAGCTGGAGGCAGCGCCGATGCAGCGGCTGTCCTACGCGGTGTGAATAAGCTATGGCAGGCGGGGTTGACGCAGCAGGAGCTTTTGGAATTAGGAGCTCAGCTGGGCTCGGATGTACCCTTTTGCCTCTTAGGCGGCACACGTCTTGCGACTGGCAGAGGAACGGAACTGGAGGAATTGCCGGCGATGCCTGTTTGCGGCGTTGTTTTGGCAAAGCTGCCTGTGGCAGTTTCAACAGCCTGGGTTTATGGTCATTTTGCGGCGGCTAGGGTAAAGCAGAGGCCAGACTTGTTAGGGTTGAAAACGGCGCTGAAAAAGGGGAGCTTAGAAGGTATAGCTTCGCGGCTGTGCAATGTTTTAGAATCGGTCACGATTAGTGAACACCCGGAGATTCAAAAATTGAAGGACGATATGCTGCGCCAGGGCGCGAAGGCTTCCCTGATGTCCGGCAGCGGCCCAACAGTATTTGCTCTGACAGAAAACGAAGAGGCAGCTGGTGACGTAGCAGAGCGGCTCCGTAGTAGCTGGGGCGATAGAGTCTCTATTTTTACAGCAAAGACAGTGAGGAAAGTGGATGGTGAGTGATATGGAACGGAGATTGTTGCCGGTAAAATTAGATAGCTACCAGCCCTTGCGGGAAGTGGTGTGCGAGACATTGCGGGAAGCGATTATTAGCGGTGTGTTGCGCCCGGGAGAGCGTTTGATGGAGATTCAGTTGGCGGAAGAGCTTGGCGTTAGCCGGACTCCGGTTCGCGAAGCGATTCGCAAGCTGGAGCTGGAAGGCTTTGTGATTATGATTCCGCGCCGCGGTACGTATGTGGCGGATTTGTCCATTAAAGACATCAATGAAGTGTTTGAAGTCCGTTCAGCGCTGGATTCGCTGGCCAATGGTCTGGCGGCGGAACGCATTACGGAGGAAGAGCTGGAGCAGATGGAGCGCTTGCTGGTGCAGATCGGTGCGTGCGTAGATAATGGCAATATGGAAAAAATTGTGGAATTGGACGGTCAGTTTCATGATATTTTATACCGCGCCAGCCGCAATGACCGGCTAGTTGGCATTATCAACAATTTGCGGGAGCAGCTGACACGTTTCCGGACTATCTCCATGGCTTATCCGGGACGCTTGAAAAAGACGATTGAAGAACATACGCAGTTAGTGGAAGCCATTGCGGCGCGCGACGTCGATTTGGCGCAGCAATTGGCGGTAGAGCATATGGCCAACTCGGAGCAGACGTTGTTGCAGGATATCAATGAACGTCGGCAGCAGCAAAACAAAGAACGCTAAGTAGACTTTAAAAGCATGGCATTTTGATGTCGTGCTCTTTTTTTTGATACACTAGAATTTATAAAACGAACCGCGAAATACGCGAAAGACGCGAAAGGGGTTTTCGAGATTATGTGGTATAAACGGCGGCATAACTGTATTTGAGACAAGATTTCCGCGCGCCTCGCAAAACCAGGAGTCGACGGCAGTTCCGCGAACTCGCTGGCGCTCAGACA
>SAAJ01000134.1 GCA_009929485.1 Negativicutes bacterium | reverse complement strand
CCGTGCTGCGGTAACTCACGCCATCGCACTGATTCCGGCAATCTCGCCTGAGCAGATGGTTGTCACCGCTGAGATTGGCGACCGCGCCTACAAATATCAGGGCGTCGCATCTGACATCTTCGATGGCGAGTATCGTGACAAACTTGTCGCGTTCATCGCTGAGACCGTGTCTAACGCAGGCTCCATCTCTGTCGTAGGTAACATCCCGCTGCCTGCACAGGTGAAGGTAACCGACGTGGCTATCACCACCATGATTAGCCGCACCATCGACGACCTGCGTTTCAGCCTGTACAGCGAGCTGACCAAAGGTAAGTCTTTCAAAATCAGCGACTTCGTTGATTCTGAAACCGAACAGCTGAGCGGCGTTGTGCGCTATCAGCCGGGCGACGAAGTGGACGCATTCGGTCTGCCTCACCGTCGCGACCTGAGCCTGGAAGTTACCAAGTCCGCACTGGCACGCAGTCGTGACGCTAACCCGCTGTCCAACGACGCCAGCCGTCATGTTGGTACCGTGTCCGGTTACGTTGACTACGTCTACATCGGTGAAGACGAAGACCGTGACGACCGTCGTCGTCGTCGTAATCGTGACCGTGATGATCGTTTCGACGGCATCTACGGTATCGGCTTCAACATCACCGAGCTGACCTCCGGCGACTATCAACTGCTGGAAGCACAGCAGCTGGTTCTGCAGGGCGCAGTAGCCATGGTCCGCTCCGACGTACTGGTGAAAGCTATGTACCCGGCTGGCCCGTCTGCGGTACTGCGTAACTCCGCAGCGCTGAACGTGGAAACGGAAGAAGAAGGCTTCGAGTTCGAAGAGAAAGCGACCCTGGACGAGTGGATGAAGATGAATGACCTGGTGGTACGCGACGCCAGCATCTACACCTTCATGCACGTAGGCATCGGCGGCGTGAACTCTCGTATGCACATGACCTTCAAGGACGCGTGCGACCCAACTTCCGACAACTACCGTACAGCGTACTCTGAAATCTACGACGCGGCAAAC
>SAAJ01000082.1 GCA_009929485.1 Negativicutes bacterium | reverse complement strand
TCTATCTTGCGGTTACTAAAAATAGATAGCAGCGAGAATTTGCATCCTCGCTGCCAACATTACTTTATGCTTTTACCCCAACCATTGACATAGAACCTATTTTTTTAGGATATGCGCTAAAACGCATCGGATTTTTTACGGCGACCGACTATCGGCTGATTTCAAAGATTGTACTCAATATTACGCTGCCGGCGGCAGTAATTACCGCCTTTGCCAATTTTGACATGGACGCTTCTTTGTTGATTTTGGCGTTGCTTGGCTTGGGCTGCAACCTGATTATGGTTGGCTTAGGTTTTTTAGCTGGCGCGCGCAGCAACGGGGAAACTAAAGCTTTTTATATGCTGAATGCGTCCGGTTATAATATCGGCTGTTTTGCGATGCCCTTTGCGCAAGGATTTTTGGGGCCTTTTGGGGTAGTGGCTACCTGCATGTTTGATTCCAGAAATTCAATTATGTGTACAGGCGGGACCTACGCTGCCGCCGCCGGGGTGGCGGGAACTGGCGGAAAAAGCCAGCTGACGGGACTGGCGAAAAAGCTTTTGTCTTCCGTGCCTTTTGATATTTATATGTTGATGCTGTTGTGTTCTTGGGTTGGTTTCCGTTTTCCTGCAGAGGTATTGAATCTTTGCTCGGTTATTGCCGGCGCCAACAGTTTCTTGGCAATGCTGATGATTGGCATGATGCTGGAACTGGAGCTGGAGGCGCGCCATGTGCAGCAGCTGAGCCTTGTTTTATTGCTTCGTTACGCTGTTTCTGCTGTATTTGCCTGGCTTTTTTATTATTATACTTCTTTTTCCTTGGAGATTCGGCAAGTGCTGGTGTTGCTTGTTTTTGCGCCGATTCCCGCGATTGCGCCATTGTTTACGGAAAAATGCCAAGGGAATGGCATCTTGGCCAGCTTGACGAATTCGGTTTCTATTATGATTAGCATTGTAATTATGACGGTTTTGCTGGTAATGATGAATTTGCGGTGAAAGTGAAAAGAGGACGGGCCTTTTAGGCCTGTCCCCTTTTTTAGTTTAGGCGTTCTAACTCGTCAAGCAGACGGGAGAATTTTTGCAGTGTAATTTCCAGAGGCAAGGGAGTCGTCATATCAACGCCGGCTTGGCGCAATAATTGCAAAGGATCGTCGGAAGAACCGCTTTTTAAAAACTGCAAATATTTTTGACGGGCCGGCTCGCCGCCTGTGAGAATTTGCTCGCTTAAAGCCGTCGCCGCTGCGTAGCCGGTGGCGTACTGATATACATAGAAGTTGCGATAAAAGTGGGGAATCCTGGACCAACCGACATCGCTTACTTTATCAAGTACAGCGTCAGGCCCCCAATACTGCACATTCAAGTCGTGCCAGATGGCGTCAAAATCGTCGGCGGTAAGAGCGTCGCCCTTGGCAGTGCGTTCATGAACTATTTTTTCAAATTCTGCAAATTGAGTCTGACGGTAAACGCTGCCTAAAATGGTGTCCAGATACTGTTCGAGCAGATGCTTGCGCACGGCTGTATCCTGCGTATGCTTCAGCATGTACTCGACAAGCAGAATCTCATTGGTTTGAGAAGCTACTTCGGCGCAGAACAGAGAGTAGTCGGAGGTTGTGAAGGGCTGGTTGGCATAACTGTAATAGGTATGCATCGAGTGGCCTAGCTCGTGGGCCAGCGTAGATACGCTGTCATACGTGCCTTCGTAGTTTAGAAGCACAAACGGATGGGTGCCGTAGGCGCCCCACGAGTAGGCCCCGGACTGTTTGCCCTGGTTTTCATATACATCGACCCAGCCGGAGCTAAGACCTTGTTTTAGTACGGTGTTGTACTCCGAGCCTAATGGCTCTAGCGCAGTCTGTACGAGCTGGCAGGCTTCTTCGTAGGTGTAAGGCGACTGTGCTTTTTGCGTCGTCACTGGCGCAGACGCGTCATAGAGATGGAATTCGTCAAGGCCCAAGGCTGTTTTTTTGAAAGATGCATAGCGGTGCAGCGGGCCCAGATTTTGCTTGACTGTAGTGATGACATTGTCATAGACGGCAACTGGAATATTGTCGTTATCTAAAGACGCCGCCAAGGTAGAGGGGTATTTCCGGGCGGAGGCGAAAAAATGGCTGCTTTTGATATTGCCGTTCAAGGTAGAAGCAAGGGTGTTGCGATATTGTGCATAGGTTTGATAGAGGGTTAGGTATGCATTTTGCCGTAACTGCCGGTCATCAAAAGACATGTAGGCCCGGTACTTTCCTTCACTCAGGGGTAGCGTGTTTCCCTGACTGTCGGTGATTGCTGGAAAATGCAGATCGGCGTTGGTCAGCATGTCAAAGGTATTTTCCGGCGACTGAGCAATTTCGGACACCTGAGAAAGAAGAGACTCTTCGGCTGGGGTAAGAATATGCTGACGCTGGCGTAAAAGATTCTGCAGATAGCGAGAATACTCCTTAAGTGCCGGTTCTTGCCGCAGGAAGGCGGGAATCGTTTTAGGGGAAAGCGCCAGTAATTCCGGTTCGATAAAAGAGGCGGACGCCATATACGCGCTGCCCAGAGAAGCCGCCTTGTCTGTAAGCGCCTGATAAGCGGCGTTAGCTGTGTTTTCATCGCGGTGCATTTTGGCGTAGCTGTACAGGCGGCCCAGGGTGATGCTCATTTGATCTCGCTGTTTTAGACATTGCAGCAGTAGTTGTGGCGAGGCGCCAAGTTTGCCTTGGTATGTCGCAAGTTGGGGCAGCTGGCTTTTGAGCTTGTCATAGTCCTGCTGCCATTGGGCGTCGCTGGCGTAAATGTCCTGCAAATGCCACTGATATTGAGGGGCTATGTCTTGTCGAGCGGGAACTTTGTCGGCAGCCCAAAGCGTAGCAGGAGCGGTTAAAAACAGAATGGCCGCCAGAAAGGCGGTGAAACAATACTTTTTCATCGTGTCATCTTCCTTTGCGCAGTAGTGTGAGCATAACTTGCTTATATGTAGGATACATTCTGGAAATGGTGGCGAAATCCTTTCCTTTAAATGTAAAAAAGCCTGTATGCAACCCAGGCCCCTAAGGCTAACCCCAGGGGGTAGAGCATAAACCAGCCTGAAAACAAGAAGACAAGTCCGGACAAGGAGGCGCTGAGCAGGGCGAGAACTTTTCCGGTTCGGTTGGGAAGAACCCGGCAAGATGCAATCATGCC
Source organism: Negativicutes bacterium (assembly GCA_009929485.1). Lineage (GTDB taxonomy): Bacteria > Bacillota > Negativicutes > Anaeromusales > Anaeromusaceae > Anaeromusa. The sequence goes on along the minus strand of SAAJ01000082.1, from coordinate 2,218 downwards.
CAACGTATAAACGGCCAAGAAATTAGCGCAAGGAAATTGAATCAAGGTTTGCAACTGCAATTCCAGAAGATAGCTGACTCCAAGAACGAAACCTAAAACAGGAAGAAACGACAGTAAGGCGTAATGCGGTGTCTGAAAGCGAGGATGAAGGCGAGAAAAAACAGGCGGTAAGGCGCCGTCGCGGGCTTGGGCGTAAACCAGCCGGGAGAAACCGGCGATGAACGTATGGACAGGACAGTAACAAGCGACTAGACCCAGAAAAGAAACCAGCAGACTCGCCTGTTCGCCCCAACCGTAAGCTGCCAACGTGATCATGGCGGTAAGCGGCGTAGCGGATTGGTAAGCCAACGTTCCAATGGTGACGAAGGCAATGAGTAAATATAAAACATTAATGACCAAAGCGGCAAGACCCAGGCTTAAAGGGATGTCCTTGCGGGGGCGGCGAAATTCTTCCGCCAAATGGCCGATCATTTCCCAGCCAATGAAGGCGAAAAAGAGCAAGGACATAGTCTGTCCTACAGGCAGCCAGCCGTGCGGCAAGAAGGGGGAAAAAGCTGCAGGCTGAACTTGGGGCAAGGAGGCTGTAATCGCTAAAAGCAGAATACCGAGAATGGAGGAGACGACTAAAACCTGTACTCGTCCAGATAGATCAATACCTCGGTAGTTTAGGGCTACCGCCAGAAGCAGCATAACCGCCGCCACGCCATAAATGGCCGCCGAGGACCAGCCCAGCACGTCGCCTAGATAATGGGCGCCGATTAAGGCGGTAACAGGCATGCCAAAGGGCATAGCCCCTAAAATCCACAAGCCGACGATACGGCTGGTGTTTTCTCCCAAGCCTTGGCGGACATAGGTGGCGATGCCGCCGGAATCAGGATAGCGTGAAGACATCATGCTGATGACGGCCACCATGGGCAAAGAGAGCAGGCCCATGAAGAGCCAGCTGAGTAAAGACGCTGGTCCCGCTATGGAGGCGGCCAGGGAGGGGAGTACTAAAATGCCGGCGCCCAGAACGGCTCCGGTAGTTAAGGAGGCCCCTTGGAGCCAAGTGATGCTTTTTTTGAGCTGAACGGCTTCTTTCATCGCGGCGTTGTTTCTCCTCTGCAAATGTAGTAAAAGCTTTAAAAAATCGTATCATGAAAAAAGAGATTTGATAAGACGATAATATAGTGTAAAATAATCGGAAAAACCGATGGATGTGATGAGATGCAGAGCAAGTATCTGGAAACCTTTTTAGCAGTGGCGCGAACGTTGAACTTTGGGCAGGCGGCGCGGGAGTTGAACTACTCCCAATCTACTGTTTCCGAACATGTTCGGTTGGTGGAACTAGAACTGGGAGTTCGGCTGTTCGAGCGTTTGGGGCGAAAAATATTTTTGACGTCTCAAGGAGAGAGACTGGTGGGCTTGGGGGCCAGGCTGCTGCAGGCGGAAGACGAAGTGCGGCAAGCTTTTTGCGGCAAGGAAACGCTGGAAGGAATGATTCGCCTGGGCGCTTCCGAGTCGTTATGCGCATTTTGGCTGCCGCCGCTATTAAAGGAATACCGAGCTCTGTATCCGCAGGTGCAGCTGTATCTGAAAGTAGGTCATTGCAGCGATTTTGGACAATGGCTGCAGCAAAATCTGGTTGATGTGGCTTTTGGATTTCAAGACGAAGCCGGCCAGCCGCAGCTGCGACAAGAAACCTTGTTTCAAGGAAAGACCGTATTAGTAGCGGAGCCGCAGCATCCTTTGGCGAAGTTGCAAGTAGTAGAGACGCAGCAATTAGCCGGGCAAACTTTTATTTTTTCCGAAGGTCACAGCGGCTATCCGGCGGAGATGAAAGAGCTGCTGGCGCAAGCCAAGGCGCCTGTAGCAACGTTCTGGGAATTTGAAAGCTTGGAAGCCATTAAACAGTGTGTAAAGAACGGCTTAGGCCTGTCATTGCTGCCGGAAATTGTCGTGGCCGAAGAACTGGAGCGGGGAACATTGGTACGACTGCCATGGGATAGCAGCAGCATTTCGGTAGTGGCGCAAATGGTGCTGCATCGCGAAAAGTGGCTGTCGCCTCCCTTGGCGGCTTTAGAAAAACTGGTCAAGGGCTCTTTGAATCCGTAAAAACTTATAAATTCTGGGATAGGAAAAAAAGGGGCTGTGACAAAATGAGGAATCATTTTGTCCACAGCTCCTTTTTTGTGTCCATTTTGATTTTTTCACAAGATAAATCCGAAAAAAGAGTATA
>SAAJ01000133.1 GCA_009929485.1 Negativicutes bacterium | reverse complement strand
TTTTGAAGAACTACTTAACTTTTGCCCCAAAACGGTGGTCTTTATGAGAGGGCCACCTCTCAAGTACATCGACAGGAGGAAAAACCTATGAATGCAGAACGCATGAATATGGCGAATGCAACCGCCAAGATAGAAGGTTCTAAGGAGGCTCGTCCGCCCGGCGGTTTCCCGCTGGCATCAGCACCGAAGAAGATTTTTATCTGCTCGCCGTACCAACCGACGGCAAACGATCCGCCGTGCAGGAAGGCGCAGCTGGAGGCAAACATCCAGAGGGCAAAGACCGCCTGCAGGATTCTGGCCACAATGGGAGTTCTGCCACTGGCTCCGCATCTGTATTTTACTCAGTTCTTAAAGGATGAGGATGCGCAGGAGCGTGCAACAGGAATCCGATTTGGAATGCAGTGGCTGGAAGCCGCGGATGAAGTGTGGGTGTTCGGCGAAACCATATCCGAGGGTATGGCAGCGGAGATCAAGAGAGCGCATGAGCTGCAGAAGCCTGTTTGCAATCTCCCGGAGCCGGGACGCATGGTCGAGCTGCTTTTGAAGAGGCTTTCCGAGCAGTATCACATTCCAATGGAAGATAAAACCGAAGAGCAGCAGGAAGCTGCAGAAAGTGAGGAAGACAATGGAGAAAAAGAACGAGAAGAGCATGACTCTGGAGGAAATGATCAGCGAGATGCTGAAGGACGCCAAGGTGGTAAAGGTTCCGCTTCCTGCCAGGGCAGAGGAAAAAACGGAAACTCAGGAGCAGGATAAGTCGATGCCGGCACGCCCGTCTGGTGTTCCGTTCCTTTCGCTCAGCATCAAGAATCTGCACCTCCACATGGATGAGCGTATGACCTCGTACAACTACGGTTTCGGACAGGAGCCGGATGCTGAAGCAGATGACCCGGCAGAGGACATCGACTTCGATGAGATGCTGGCTCACATCCACAAGGAAACCGGTCTGTGCGAGAAGGTCATTCTGGCAGTCCTGAAGGCACAGGCCGATTATCTGGATGACCTGTGGGGG
>SAAJ01000010.1 GCA_009929485.1 Negativicutes bacterium | reverse complement strand
GGTTAGCACTTACTGATTCGCATTTGTGGGGGTGAAGTCCTTTTTATTGCCTAAAAACCCTTTGGCTTTTCTAGGGTTCGAGAATATGAAAATCACTCTTTTACGAAAAAACTTTTTGACGAATCATAATCTTCAATGTTTTTCCGGATTTTGTCAATGATAAGACTGAAATACTTGTGACAATCTTTTGTTTTTTTATCTAGAGGTTTCTTTCTGCTTTTTACCTCTTTTGTAAAATCATAATTTTCGCTATGGTTTAATATCCTTACAGTTTTTTTTAATAAAATATTCAAACTTTGCAAGTGCTTGAAATACTTTATTACTATTTCATTTCTATTGCTGTTGTGAAAATAAATTTTTTCCATCGTAAAAGATTGAATTAAATTTTCTAATACTTCTAATTCCTTTTTATTAAGCTCAAATTCAGTACAGTCTAACCCGAAAGCTATGTGATATATGTCATTAAGTTTTGTGTCAGCTATTTCATTGTCAGAGCACATATCCGAACTATAATCCAGAAGATTAGGAATCTCATAAATTCTATTCTCTTTAAAAACTCTTTCTATAAGATGGTGGTAATATTCATACAATGTAAATCGATCGATGTTGTTCAATTGCAATTTTTGAGCAAGTTCGCTTAGTTCTAAATTTAAATTACGGTTTTGCGATATAATTTTAATGCTATTTTCTGCCAAATCTTTTCGATTGTAAATAGCATAGGATAGTCTATGCATTAGTATCATTGTTTTTCCTGAGCCAGCGCAACCCTGAATAACTAGATTTTTTGTAAAGTCATCACAAATGATTTCATATTGCGTATCTTGTATTGTTTGGATTATATCTTGTATTTTCTCATTTTCTCTGCGCTTTTTCAGTATGGATAGTAAAAAGTTATCAAAAACTTTTGTGTTTTCATCGTCTTCATTTTTAACATACCTGTCAAAATATCCACAAAAAGAACCATTGTGAATATCGAAATTTCTTATCAAGGAGACTCCGTATTTGTTATACAAAACAGGATTATCTAGATAATACACCTGACAAATCGGCTCTCGCCAATCATGAATCATGTTGCCAATATCTGGTATGGATCTATCGGCAACATATATACGTTGTTGCTCGTTTTCACTCAAATCGATCCTTCCAAAATAGGGTTTTTTTAGTAAGTCTCCAATTATGACTAGTTCATTTTCATAATCTGAATATCTTTTAAATGAAGTTTTGTTAAAGCTGTCTGAAAAGTCGTTGAACTCATATTTGACAAGATTGGATTTTCCTGATAGGACATTGAACTTTTGATCTAGTTTTAGTCGGACATTCGCAAAGAAATCTTTTTCTTCGAAAAAAACTTTATCGTCATTATCAAAACAATTATAGTTTGCCAATTCCTCTAAGGGTATATCCAATTGCCCATCAATTACTATTTCGTCAGTGAGAGCATCTTTACTTAAAGAGAGAAATGTACCTAAAGCTGAAATATTAAAAAGCATTTCCCCTTTTCGTGTGCTGCATGTAATGTATTTTCCTTCAAAATTTTTTACTATGATCTCGCCCAAAGAATTGTCTTTATCTCTTATGTAGTTTGCTCTATGATACAATTTGCATCCTGGATAAATATTTACCATTTGCTTCGGTTGTATATCTTGATTGATTGGCATTTCAGAATGATTTTTAAGCTCAGTATCTTCTGGACAATCCATGCCATGCGGTCTCATGGTTTCACCTTCTTCTGCTATTCATTTTTAGCAAAGTATGTTTACCACATTAATCTAAAGCGTGGATACTAGCTATATCTATTTCTGTTAATCTTCTGTCGTGGCTTCAGTTGAATATTCTTGATGACCGGTACCGGTCGTCCGGTGCGGTGAATACCGCATGTCCGGACGCACGATACCGCTAAGAATTATTCGCTTAGCCTTTTATCCAAACCATAAACCTCTCTCATGGATAAATCTTTCGTTGGATCGACGCTTTCAATATTGATCTTGTAGGCATCATGGACAATGCGATCAAGAATAGCATCAGCCAATGGAGAATCATCACCGCCCAGCTGCTCATACCAACCTTCATGGCGGTATTGGGAGCAAAAAATTGTAGATGATCTCTTCCTGCGTCGATGAAGGAGTTCAAAGATATCCTTTGCTTCATTCGCTGTTGGCTTTAAGAGTAGCCATTCATCGATAATCAGAAGTACGGGATTGGAATATTTCTGTATGACCGTCTTGTAAATGCCTTCATTTCTTGCATGATCCAAGTCCAAAAGGAGATCGGGAAGTCGAACGTACTGCGTTTTGTAATAATGCTTGCAAGCTTCCATTCCGAAGGCATTGGCTAGATACGTCTTGCCGCAGCCGGTTGCTCCGGTGATGAAAATGTTTCGAAATTCAGCGATATATTCGCAAGTGGCAAGCCTTTTGATTAAGTCTTTGTTGATTTTTCGACCAGATGAGTAGTTAATTCCGATAATACTGGCATCTGTTTGCTCAAACTCAGCATGTCTAATAAGTCGGTCTAATCGATTGTTTTTTCGTCTGGTATACTCGATATCGATTATCATACCAAGGCGGTCATCAAAGTCAGCCTCCTTCATGGTAGGATCAGATAGTTGCTGAATGTAGGCATCAGCCATTGCAGTTAAACGCATTTCTATTAGCTTATCGATTGTTGGATTATTTATCATCGCCTTTACCTCCGTAGTAGTTTGCACCGCGAGTCACGCCATAATTGTTCTTCAGGGGCTTCTGTGTGTCTGGCTTTGGTACCTCTTTTGTCCCAGTGGTAAGAATATTTTTGATACTCTTGTAACTTGGACTTGCCGTATAACTCAAAGCTTTTTCACAAGCTGCTTCTAGGCGCGATTCTGAGTGCCTTTCAGCTAATTTAAGTAAACCCATGCAACTCTTATAGGCTTGCTGCTCCACGGAGCTGGAGGATAAGATGGCAATAATGGATTTGTGGGTACTGGCCCCGATTTTCTGTGCCCAATGCTTGAAGCGATCACCGTTCCACTCCAGATACTTCTGGTGGTCGGGTGGCATGTGCTCTAAGATGGTGCTGTATTGCCCCTTTCGACCATAAAGTCGCTTGTGGGATGCAACACGATTATGATTATAAAAGATTTCTAAAACCCTATCAGTAACCCTCACATCGACCTTGCGCTTGATATATTCATAGGGTACGGAATATATCATTCCTTCAAGTGATATGTGATAATTGAACTGAACGGTGGCTTGTTTCCAATTCGCCAGTTCGTAAGAGGTTGCTGGCAGAGGGCTTAGGAACGGCAACTCTTCGTGGTGGAAGAGACTCCACCGACTACCTTCTTTCTTTTGAAAATCCTTTGAATTAAAAGCTTCAAGTTTTTCTCGGATTGCAGTATTAAGTTCTACTAGCGAGAAGAATTGTTCATTTCTGAGTGCAGCAGTAATCCAAGTAGAAATGTTGCCAACGGTACCCTCGACACTTGCTTTATCTTTAGGTTTCCGAACCCTGGCTGGGATTATTGCTGTATTATAGTGTTCCGCCATTTCGTGATAAGTGGCATTGAGCTTGGGTGTATACCAATCTTTCGTATGAACCACAGCCGTTTTACAGTTATCAGGAACAAGGATTTTGGCGACACCACCGAAGTAGTTGTACATGTGGACATGTGCGGTAATCCAAGCCCGCTGCTTTTCATTGATAAATGCTTCAACATAAGCGTACTGGCTATAAGTCATAACGCCAACAAAAAGAAATGCCTCAGTAATTTCTCCTGTGTCAGGATCAATAATCTTGGCGGGATCTCCTGCCCAGTCCACTTCGACCTGTTCGCCAGGTTTACGGCTAATGTGCATGGTTGCGCGACGCTTTTGTTCATCAAGCTGAATGTAATGACAAAACTGTGAATACATCAGAGGTTCTTCGCCGTTAAGCCGACATTCTTCCATGTACTCAGCCCAGAGCAATTTTTTACTGACACCATTTTTCAATAGTTCGTTACGAACGTGATCAAAACTTGGCGGTCGTTTTCTTTCTGCGCTTTTATGGGTTGATGAAAACAAGATTTCAGATAGCACGGCTTCGGTTTTCTTTTCGTCCAGTGGCCACGATAAGTTCAATTCAACAGCTCTTTTTACAACGCGATTTACGGTTGTTTTTGAAACACTACAACTCAAAGCAATGTTCCGTTGGCTCAATCCAAGTGAATGAAGCCTTAGTATTTCTCGATACTTGGTCATTATTTGACCTCCCACAATGAAATTTGCACTACTACATGCATATTTTCATTATAGGATGGGTGGTACTATTTACCGGAATGGTGGTAGCGTTCCAACGGAATCGCGGTATCACAGAGCCGGACAGGCGGTGCAACTTGGCCCGGAATACTCATTCAGTCAAACTTTCCTCTTATTTTCTGTAAAATCTTGCTTTTCTTTCAATATTATACCTAGAGGCACAAAGAGTCAATTTCTCTGTTCGGCGTCTTTGTGTTCCATTTCATCTCTGTATGCCTGGTATTGGGAGCTCTGGGCCTGTGTCGTACTAGCGATTTCATTGCTAGCTGAACCAGTCGTCAAAATGTAGTAAGAAAATGACAAAATCAACAACCGAGCCTGTTATCTGCAAAATAGGCTCGGTTAATGACTCTGATCGTTCCGACAGTAGCGAGACTAGCGACACGAGGCGGCGCCCCGTTTAACTTGAATGATTTTTGCGTTTCAATTTTTGGGGTTCGTTTTTCGCAGTTGAGTTACCGCATCAATAACTACACAATACATCTTTTTTACACCCGCCTTGGAGGCCTCAAAGCTGTATGCCTCTTCTAGATTAATTCCTAAATTGTCTGCTTCATGCTCCACGTCGATATTGGCAGCCAGGAAGATAAATTCCCAGCCATACTTTTCTTTTTGATGCTGGATTAACTTTCGTACTTTTTCATAGGTGAATTCGCGACTTGCATTTTCCAGACCGTCTGTTGTAATAACAAAAATCACCTTGCCCGGACGTTCGTCTTCGTTCGTTTCAGCCAGACGGCATCCCACGTTAAGAATTGTCTTGCCTACAGCGTCTAATAATGCAGTGCAGCCCCGAACGAAATATTCCCGCTTTGTCAGCACAGCCTGGCTTGCTGTAACGCCGGTCCACAGCAGTTCATACTTGTCGTCAAATAAAACCGCAGTGATTCTTACATCTCCTTCTTGCTGCGTCTGTCGGGCAACAAACGAATTAAATCCGCCGATTGTATCAAGTTCAAGCCCTGCCATCGAACCGCTTCTGTCTAATACAAAGATGATTTCTGTCAGATTTTCGTTCATACAACTCATCCTTTCCAAAGTTTCTTCATGGTATAATAATAGCGAATTAAAATGTAAATTTGGTCGCTTAGCAAGCGACATTTTCAAATGGAGGTAGCAAGCATGTTTGATGAAAAACTGCTTCTTGAACTTCAGGCGTTTGTAGAAAAGCATCATCAATCTCATACGTTGCTTCATGAAGAATTGCTCTCTAGTGAACACAGTCTTACCTATGAATCAGAAGCAACCAAGAAACGAAAAGCCCCTCCTGACCAACATCAGCTTGAAATTGAAAAACTCATCAAAACCAATCGAAAGCCACCCTCCTCCAAAGCTCTATTTTGCGTTTATATTCCAGAGTTAGCCCAGGAGAAAGAGGAAGTCTCTCCTGGGCAGCCTCAGCTTGAAATCAAAAAATTCATTGAAACAAATAGAAAACCAACCTTCCCACAAGTCCTATTCGGCCTTATCGATCAAAAGGAAGTCAGCGAAGTAGAAATCTATAAACAAGCTGGTATTGATCGTCGTCTTTTCTCTAAAATCCGTTCAAATTCGAACTATCGGCCAAATAAAAATACTGCAGTCGCCTTTGCGCTAGCGCTTAACCTTAGTCAAGATGATGCCGACAGCCTTTTGCGCGCCGCTGGTTATTCTCTGTCGGAAAATGAAACCTTTGACCTGGTAATTCGTTTCTGCCTGGAGAAAAAGATTTACAATATCGACAGCGTCAATCAAGCACTTGACTACTTTAGTTTGAAACCGCTCGGGGTACTGACCTAGTAAGAAAAACCGCTACGAGGTCCTTTGCACGTAGCGGAAAGCCATAGAAAGGCTAGAGGGGAGAGTGTAAGGGAACAAGTGATATTGCGGCGGCCGTGACTGTATTTGAGACTTTTTTGGAGCAAGACGGTCCGCAGGACGCAAAAACAGGAGTCGACGGAGAAAAGTTCCGTATGTCTGAGCGCCAGCGAGTTCGCGGAACTGCCGTCGACTCCTGTTTTTGCGAGGCGCGCGGAAATCTTGTCTCAAATGCAGTCATGCTGCCGTTTATACTTTATTACATAATGAAAATAGCTATTTCCAAAGGAGATGCCTGAATGGATAAAAAAGAGGCAGCCTCTGGGGCTGCTGAATCTTGCTCTCTGCCGGAGGCCGCATTTTTGCCGCTGCGTGAGGGAGAAACCTATGAGCCCATCTTGAAGCCGCGCCAAAAGCCAAAGGAAGCGACACGTTACGCGGTCCTGTTAGGCTTGCTTTTTGGCGCCGTTTTTACGGTGGCTTGCACGTATATGCCGTTAAAAGTGGGCCAAGGCGTTTCGGCGGATACGCCTATAGCCGCCATGGCTATAGCGCTGGCGGCGGTATTAAAGAGAACCGATGCATTGGGAGAAAATACATTGATGGAATGCATCGGTTCTACTGGGTCCATGGTCAATTCCGGCCTTGTTTTTGTACTCCCTGCTTTGTTTATTCTACAATTGCAGGCCGCGTTTACGGAAATGGTCTGGACTACGCTCTTGGGCGGCCTTTTGGGTATTGCCTACGCTATTATTTTGCGCAACTATTTTGTGGTACATATGCACGGGCATTACCCCTTTCCCGGCTCTTTGGCGACGACAGAGGTTCTCTTGTCCGGAGCGAAAGGCGGCGGCAGTCTGCGCGTAATTTTACTTAGCAGTCTGGTCGGCGGTGCGGCTGATTTTGCTACTAACTCCTTCGGCTGGTGGAATGCGGCGTTTACTTCCCGCTTTTGTACTTTTGGCAGTTATTTGGCGGAAAAATATAAGCTTTTTTTTGCCATTAATGTAGAGGCCGCTGTTTTAGCCATCGGCTATATGACCGGTTGGCGCTATGCGGTTATTATCGCAGGAGGATCGTTGTTTGGTTGGTGGGTTCTGCTTCCTTTCGTGGCTTCTTTATCAGCTGACAATCAAGCTTGGCTTCTTGGGACTGCTGTGGAAAAAGTATTTCAGAATATGACGCCGGAGGCTATTTTCCGGCAATCCGTTCGCTTTATCGGTATTGGGACCTTGGCGATGGCAGGAATTCTGGGAGTTTTAAAGATGGCTCCTTTTATCGGCATGGCTTTTAAGGAAGCTATCGTAGGCATATGGGAAGACAAAAAAAATACATCCGCCTATGTGCGGACGCAACAAGATGTTCCTATGGCCTGGGTTGTGGGAATGATTGCAGCTATTGCTTTGGTGTTTGCTTTACTCATTCACCTCCACTATGGGGCTAGCTGGCTGCAGGCGCTTTTGTTAACGTTGGTGCTGCTGGCAGGGTCTTTTCTTTTTTCCGTCGTAGGAACTACATCGATTGCCTTTACCTCCTCGGAACCTGTATCCGGTTTAACTTTATTGACTTTGATTATTGGCGCGCAAGCCATGATCAGTACGGGCTTAGTCGGTGAGGGCGGCATTTTAGCGGTTCTGCTTATGGCTGCTGTTGTTTCCGGTTGTCTATGGATGACGGGATGCTTTGTAGGCGATTTAAAGGTGGCCTTTTGGCTTGGCATTACACCGAAGACCCTGCAGATTTGGAAGGTTATCAGCACTTTGGTTTCCGCATTCATTGCCGCTGGAGTCATGCTTCTTCTCGCCAAAAGCATGGGCTTCAGCGGACCTGGCGCCCTAGCGGCTCCTCAAGCCAATGCGGTAGCAGCGGTTATTGGGCCGCTCATGTCAGGCCAAGAAGCTCCTTGGATGTTATATCTTGCTGGCGCGGTATTGGCTATTTTGTTAGACCGGTTGAAGGTGCCGGCGTTGGCGTTCGGTTTGGGCTTATATGTCCCGTTGGAACTTAATATGCCTTTGTTAGCCGGAGGCGGCATTGCCTATCTCATGGCTCATGGCAGCCGGGATGCGCTCCTGAACCAATGGCGTCAGCGGCGCGGTATTCTAATTAGCTCCGGTTTTATTGCCGGAGGCTCGATCATGGGCGTATGCAGCGCCGGCTTGCGCGTACTGGGTTATGACTTTAGCCAGTTTTCTTGGGGAAGTACGGAAAACCCGGAAATGTATTCCTTGGTGATGTATGTTTTCTTGTGTGGCTTTTTCATTTGGTACAGTCGACGCGGCCAACCGACCGTCTAAGCTTTTTGGTTCAGGGGGACGGTTCTTGTGAACCAATTTGGATTTACTTTGGTTCGGGAGAACCGTCCCCCTGAACCAGAATATGCTTGTTGACTTGATGTCCTCTTTAAAGAGACAATGTGCACGAAACTCCCAAGGGGTATTGTAAGGGGATTGTTAAAAACGACGCTCACAGGGCAATTGTGAGCGTCGTTTTTTGTGGCCGAAACTCCTCTAATTTCCTCTGCTTCCTCTGTTGCTGTTCATTCTGTAACCCTCACTTTACTCCATCTACTCGTGTTAAAAAATCCACATTCCATAAAGGTTCTCTTGTTCGTTCATTTCTCAATCTACTTGAATGGGAATTTTGCTGGTGTAACGATGTGACAGCTGATCATCCAAGTGGGCGTACTTAGCAGTCGTAGTGGGGCTGGCATGGCGCAGGGTTTCCTGGACGATACGCAAATCTTTCGTTTCCTGGTAGAGCAAGGTACCGCAGGTATGGCGCAATAAATGACAGCTTTTTCCCGGCTTTTTAAGCTTGGCTTCTTGGAACCAATGATCAACAATATCGCGGATGCCGCAGCGTGAAAGACGTCCGCCGTTATGATGACGGCTGATGGAAACGAAAAGCGGCGTGCCTTCCGTGTCTCCCTGCACAGGGCGGCGCTGTTTGGCATAGGAGTCCAACGCAGCAAGGACATCCTCGCGCAGATATACATAGCCGTCTCTTTTTTTGCCGTGCACCAGCATCATGCCGTTGTTCCAATCAACATCTTCAATATTGGCGCGATGGATTTCTACGGTACGCAAGCCTTGTAAAGCCATAAGTACCAAAATAGCTTTAGCTCGCAGCGCTTCTTCTCCTTCTTTGGGAATGAGCGACAGCAAATGCTGCATGTCGGCGGCGGTAAGAAAAGACTGCGGCTGCAGCCGAGCGCGGCGGTCTTCGCCGGCGTACACTTCTAAAGCCGGATTTTCTTTGAGAATGCCTCTGGAAACGGCGGCTGCGTAAAAGCGGCGCAGCGCTGTTAGCTTTAAGGCAATGGTGCTGACTTTATAGCGCTTTTTCTCCCAAAGGTACTGCCGATATACTTTTAACTGGTGCATAGTAGCCTGTTCTGGCTGTAGCCCTTCTTCGCGGCACCAAAGGAGAAATTGGCGAATGTGAGAAAGATAGGTAGCCATGGTGTCGGCAGCGGCGCGGCCATGGGCTACGTCCAAACGGAGAAACTCACCAAAGCGTTGCAAAAATTCTTCTTTACTCCAACTATTTGGACTCAGCAAAGAGGATGCGGCCGGAATAGTTACTTGCTGCCCATTCATATCTATCTCCTCCTCGGAATCTACATTATCGTTCTCTTAACTCCTTATAATTATACTTATAAGGAGTTATGGAGTCAAGAAAAGACGGTTTTGGATAAAACCGCCTTTTCGAATATTGCAGGTCTTCTCTTTTACTTTTTAATGAAATCGGCACCGCGCTGGATGGCTGCTTCGTTAATTTTAAAGAGTTCCGGCTTATTGGCAAATTTCTTTTCAAACATTTTTTTGAAAGCTCCCAGCATGGATTCAGTTTTCACCGGCTCCCCTGCTGCAATGATAGCTCCGAGCATGACCATGTTGCCTACTTTGGGATTGCCAAGTTCAGCAGCAATTTCATTGACAGGAACTTTAAAGACATTAATGTCTTTACGAGTAGCATCTTTGTCAATGAGGGAACTGTTGATGATCAAGGTGCCGCCTTTTTGCAGGGATCCTTCAAAGCGAGTCAGAGACGGCAGATTCATGGCCACAACCATGGACGGCTCGCTGACCATAGGAGCGCCGATGGGGTCTTCGGACACAATAACCGAGCAATAAGCGGTGCCGCCGCGCATTTCCGGGCCGTAAGAGGGAATCCAGGTTACTTCCTTGCCTTCAAGCATGCCCGCATAGGTCAACAGCTGTCCCATGAGCATGATGCCCTGACCGCCGAAGCCGGACATAATAATTTCGTGTGTTTGCGACATTATTTAGCCACCTCCTCAGGTGTTTTGAAAACCCCAAGGGGATAGTAAGGCATCATATTGGCTTCCATCCATTTTACAGCGTCAATGGCGCTTAATCCCCAGTTGGTCGGACAAGTGGAAAGAACTTCTACCATGGTGAATCCTTTGCCTTCCAATTGCATCTTGAAGGCTTTTTTAATGGCGGCTTTCGCCTTAGCCATATTGGCGGGATTATTGACAGCTACGCGTTCAATATAAGCAGCGCCGTCCAAGGTAGCCAGCATTTCAGAGACGCGAATTGGGATGCCTGCCGTTTCCGCTTTACGACCGTAAGGCGAGGTTTGGGTCACTTGACCTACCAAGCTGGTAGGCGCCATCTGACCGCCGGTCATGCCGTAAATAGCGTTGTTAACGAAAATAGTAGTAATTTTCTCGCCGCGCGCCGCAGCATGAACAATCTCTGCTGCGCCAATGGCGGCAAGGTCGCCGTCGCCCTGATAGGTGAATACCGGAGCTTCCGGATGAACGCGCTTGATGCCGGTAGCTACAGCCGGAGCACGGCCATGAGCGGCTTCAAACATATCAATGTTGAAATAATCATAAGCAAGTACCGAACAGCCGACAGGTGCGACGCCAATGGCGCTGTCCTGCACGCCCAATTCATCAATAACCTCTGCTACCAGGCGGTGGATAATGCCATGATGGCATCCGGGACAATAGTGTGTAGGTACATCTACAAGTGAAGCAGGACGACCAAAAACTTTTTCAGCCATGAGATCATTTCCCTCCTTTGCCGCTCATAATAGCAACGATTTTTTCGTAAATTTCATTGGGGCTGGGCATTACGCCGCCCATGCGTCCATAGAAATGAACCGGCTTGTCTTTACCGACGGCCAGCCTTACGTCTTCGACCATTTGGCCGGCGCTGAGCTCTACCGTCAGGAAGGCGGAAGCCTTTTGCGCTAATGCTTCGAGCGGAGCTGTGGGGAAAGGCCACAAAGTGATCGGACGGAGCATGCCGACTTTCAGTCCTTCTTTATGCGCTTTTTCCATCGCTGTGCGGGCAATACGGGAGCTAATGCCATAGGCTACAATGACCAATTCGGCATCATCTGTATAAAGCTCTTCATAGCGAACTTCAGCAGCGGAAATTTTGGCGAACTTTTCCTGCAGATGCAGGTTATGCTGTTCCATCGCATCCGGCTGGAGATACAGCGAATTGATGATATTCGGTTTTTTACGGCCTTTCAAGCCAGCTGCAGCCCAAGGCTTAGCCGGAGGAGTGATGGTGCTGGCCTTGAATTCGGCAGGCTCCATCATTTGGCCTAAAGCGCCGTCGCCCAAAAGCATGACCGGCGTGCGATACTGATCGGCCAAGTCAAAGGAAAGAATCGTATAGTCAACCATTTCCTGTACAGAGTTCGGCGCCAGGACGATCAGACGATAGTCGCCGTGACCGCCGCCTTTAGTAGCCTGGAAGTAGTCGGACTGTGCCGGCTGGATACTGCCCAGGCCCGGGCCTCCACGAGCAATGTTGACAATGACACAAGGCAGTTCGGCCCCTGCAATATAGGAAATTCCTTCTTGCTTTAAGCTAATGCCGGGGCTTGAAGAAGAAGTCATGGAACGAGCGCCTGCACCGGCTGCTCCATAAACCATATTGATAGCGGCAATTTCGCTTTCCGCCTGTAAAAACACCCCGTCAATTTTCGGCATGCGTTTGGCCATATATTCGGTAAGTTCGGTTTGAGGGGTAATGGGATAGCCAAAATAATGACGACACCCGGCAACAATGGCAGCTTCACCTATCGCCTCATTGCCTTTCATTAGAACTTTTTCAGCCACAGTACTTCCTCCCCTTTATTTATAGACTTCAATAGCTACATCTGGACAAGTTTTACCGCACAGAGCACAACCGATGCACTGCGATTCGTCCGTACAGAAAGCGGGACGATAGCCTTTACTGTTGAAATGATCTGCAAATGTCAGAATTTTTTTCGGGCAAGCAACGGTGCATAAGCCGCAACCTTTGCATCGCTCTTCGTTGATGACCGGTTTTGCCATGAAAATAACCCCTTTCCTCTCTTCGCCTGTAATGTTGTAAACCACTAACTCGGTATATTCACTTTATTCGGAACTAACATAAAAATTCCTGCTTTTGTACATAAAAATACCCGCAAAAATTGCGGGTATTTTGTATACTGATCACTAACATTTATAGTTTAGAAGCACTGTTCATTCCGGCATTAGCCGACAATGACTTCCAGCTGATCCCCTGTTTTGCACAGAGCGGCATTTCCTTCATCAGTATCGACATGCATTTCTAAAGCGTACTGCTCATGAACGCGAATCAGCACGTTTTCAAAAACCAAGCCGCGTTCGCCGCCACAGCGGACTTTAACGGTATCTTTGTCTTTAACTCCAAAAGTAGCTGCTTCAGCAGGAGTCATATGGATATGGCGGGAAGCTACAATGACGCCTTCCTTCAACTCTACTTCGCCTTTAGGACCAACCAGTTTAGCTCCTGGAGTGCCCGCTAAATCGCCGGAATCACGTACAGGAATATTTTTTAGGCCCAATTTCATGGCATCGCTCATGGAAACTTCTACTTGGCTTTTGCTGCGCTCTGGTCCGAGAATACGCACATTTTTAAAAGTGGATTTTTCCGTAACAACATCAACGGTTTCATTAGAAGCAAACTGTCCAGGCTGAGAGAGATCTTTTTTATTGGTCAACTGGTAACCGGCTCCGTACAGAATTTCCAAATGCTCTCTAGTCACATGAACGTGGCGGGCGGAAATACCTACAGTTACTTTCTTGTTGGACATGAACAACACACTCCCTGTTTTGTTTTAGCGTCATTTTCATTAAGGAATCATGCTACAAAAGCATAATTTTCCTTAAATATAAAAATAAACCGAAATTGTCAATAAGACAGCTTCGGTTTATTATATCATGAAATGTTACTCAATGATTTCTGAAAAATAAACAACTGTTACCGTATCGTCTGGAGCAATGCTGCGCTCGTAGACCCCTTCTAAGAAACGGGTCAGTTCTTCAACGCTGGCAATATCCGGATTTTCTCCTTGCAGGTCTTCACGGGTTAATTGACCGATGGGTTTGACCAAAACGCGGTCAATAACGGCTGCATATATTTTCTTACGCTGATGAAACCGTTTGCCCACCGTTACCCAGACAATATCGCCCTCTTGATATTTGCTGCGCTTATCACCAAAGCGGATGGTACAGGATTTGCGGCGGCAGACTAACTGTACATGGTAATTGGATGAATAAAAATTCAATGCTTTCATTGACAATTCCTCCTTTGTCAATCTGGATATTGCTGTAATTTAGCTTTTTTTCAACCAGTGCACGGTACGATCGACTGCTTTTTGTAAACTTGCTTCTTCTTCTACCAAGGCGATGCGTACATATCCTTCTCCTTGTGGTCCGAAAGCGCTTCCCGGCACTACGGCTACCCCTGCTTCACGTAACCAGGATAAGGTAAATTCCATAGAGGTTTCCTTTGTTGGCACCGGCGCCCAAACAAACATGGTGCCTTTAGGCTTGGGAATCTGCCAGCCGCAAGCGCCTAAGCCGTCAATCAAAAGATCTCGGCGACGTTGGTAGATGGCGGCCGTATCCTGAACAGCCTGCTGTGGTCCGCGCAGTGCGGCGATAGCGGCTTCCTGGACGGGAAGGAAAATACCATAATCAAAATTGGATTTAAGGCGTCCTAGATAGGATATGACCTCTGCATTACCTAAAGCGAACCCTACCCGACAGCCCGCCATGTTGTACGTTTTGGAAAGAGAGTGAAATTCAATACCGACTTCCTTGGCTCCGGGTGTTGCCAGAAAGCTTGGCGGGCGATAGCCGTCAAAGACCAGCTCGCTATAGGCAAAATCATGGCAAACAACAATTTCATTTTGTTGGGCAAAAGCCACTACCTTGCCAAAAAATTCTTCGTTCGCCACAGCTGCTAAAGGATTATTGGGATAGTTTAGAATCATCAGCTTGGCGCGCTTGCGAATGTCTGCCGGAATGGCTTCCAAGTCAGGTAAAAATTCATTTTCTTTGCGCAAAGGCATATGATATAATTCGGCGCCGGCTACCAAAGGTCCTGCGCTGAAAATCGGATATCCTGGATCGGGAACCAGCACTACATCGCCCGGGTTAAGCAGGCAAAGAGCGATGTGAGCCAGACCGTCCTGGGAACCCATCAGCGTATGTACTTCTGTTTCCGGGCAAAGAGTGACGTCAAACTTATCTTGATACCACTGCGCCATAGCTTCCAGCAGTTCGCTTTTGCCGCGTGACAAGGCGTAGCGATACTGATGCCCCTCCCTAGCGGCGTTGCATAAAGCATCAACAATATGCGGCGCTGGAGCTAAGTCGGGACTGCCAATACTCAAGGTAATGATGTCGCGGCCTTTGGCTTCTTCCGCGCGGCGCAAAGCGTCAATTTCCGAAAAAACAGCGGACGAAAGTCCGTTCAACCGTTCAGAGCAAACTGGATGAAACAAGTAAATTCCTCCTCGGTTCCTTAGTTACGAGCAGTAAGACGCTGGCTGCGTACAGCCACTTCATGGCGCAGTCGTTCAATATCGATGGTTGTGAACTCGCTATTGTCCAGCAGTACTTTGCCATCGACCAAGACGGAGTGCACGTCGAGGGCATTAGCGGCATAAGCCAGAAGAGAAATACGATCATAACGAGGCTGCCAATGCAAGCCGTTCATGTTCCAAAGAGTCAAGTCCGCTTTTTTACCGGGAGCAATTTGACCAATTTGCTGCTCCAAGCCTAAGGCAAGGGCGCCCGCGCTAGTAGCCATCTGCAAGGCTTCACTTGCGGATACGGCCAATGGATCGCCGGTATTAGCCTTATGCAGAGTTGCCGCCAAACGGACTTCTTCCAACATATCCAAATTATTGTTACTAGCGGCTCCGTCGGTGCCAAGGGCCACGCATAAACCGGCTTTCAACATAGCCGGCACCGGTGCAATGCCGCTGGCCAGCTTCAGATTGCTGCCGGGATTATGAGCTACACGGACGTTGCGACGCACCATTAGTTCGATATCTTCCTGTGAGAGATGCACGCAATGAGCAGCCAAGACGCCGCATTCCAGCAGACCAAGGCGTTCCATCAAAGCCATGGGCGTAGCGCCATGGTCCTTTTTGCAATCCTCCACTTCGCCTATTGTTTCCGCCAGATGGATGTGAATGTTGGCTTTCAGGCAATGGGCCATGGAAACCACGCGTTCCAAATAGGCAGGCGGGCAGGTATAAGGCGCATGCGGTCCGAGCATGACGGTGATTCGGCCATCAGCGGCGCCGTGAAATTCCCGGAAGAAGGAAGCGCTTTCGGTCAGTGCCGTTTCCGCATTTGGCGCCACACCAGCCATGCCTCGGGCTAGGCTGGCGCGAATGCCGCTTTCGGCGACAGCGCGCGCTGCATCCGGCATGAAAAAGTACATATCGGCAAAAGTGGTAGTGCCGGTGCGCAGCATTTCCGCAATAGACAGCTGCGTTCCCCAGTAGACATCATCCGCTTCTAAGCGAGCCTCTGCCGGCCAAATCTTCTCTTGCAGCCAGTCCATGAGCTGCATATCATCGGCATAACTTCGAAATAGACTCATCGCCGCATGAGTATGTGTATTAATGAAGCCAGGCATGGCTAAGAGATCTTTGCCTTCCATAATGCGATCTGCCGCCCAGTCTTCAGGTACTGTGCCTACATGAGCAAATTTTCCTTCTGCAATGGCTAGATCGCCGGTGACTACCGTTCCATCCGGGCTCCAATATTCGATATTGCGAATCAAGATGCGTTCAGTCATTCCCTGTATCCCCTCTCCGCTTGCGATAATGCGAAACGTAAAATTCATGCATAATGTTTACATCTTCGTCGCTTAAGGCCTTGGCTCCTCCTAAAAGATTGGCATAAAGATAAATTTGCGCCGCTTTTTCTACTAATTCTGCTGCTGTCATGGCTTCCGCCAAAGTAGTACCGCAGCATACTGCTCCATGATTGGCCAGTAATACGGCCTGTTTGGAGCCAAGAGTGGCGGCAGCTTGGGCCGCCAGTTCTTGGGTTCCAGGCAGAGCATACGGCGCTAAAGGAATTTCGCCGCCCGCTAATTGCACTATGTCTTCAATCACCGGAGGAATGGGCTTATGGGCTACGGCGCAAGCACTAGCGTGAACACTGTGCGTGTGAACAATAGCCATAATATCCGGCCGTGCTTGATAGATCGCCAAATGAAGAGGCATTTCCGAAGAAGCGGTACGGCCAGATGCCTGGAAAACAACCTGGCCGTTTAGATCGACGATAACAACATCTTCGCTTTTTAAGGAGCCATACTCACGGCCGGAAGGAGTAATCGCTACTTGATCTTCAGCTACGCGCAGGCTGAGGTTGCCCCAGGTCCCTGCAACCAAGCCTTTAGCCAAAAGACTTTGCCCGGCCAGCACAAGCTGTTGGCAAGAAACTTCAAACATTGTAGCGCCCTCCTTGATTTAAGCCTGTTTCAAATAGGATTCCTGTTCTGCAGAAAGGGCGTCAATGCCAAAGCCCATGGCTTTCAGCTTATAGCTGGCAATTTCCTTGTTTAGATCATCGGAAACGGTGTGAACGGAGTTATCCATCTCTTGATGGTGGTTCAAAATATGCAGAACTGCCATGGCCTGCACCGCGAAAGACAAATCCATGATTTCTGCCGGATGGCCGTCACCGGAGGCCAGGTTTACCAGACGTCCTTCCGCCAACAGATAGATGCGGCGGCCGTCTGCCATCAAGTATTCTTCAATATTGTGGCGAGCGGTTCGCTTTTGCACGGCTAAAGCATCTAGATCGCCTTTGTTGATTTCCACATCGAAATGGCCGGCATTAGAAAGAATCGCGCCAGTTTTCATGACTTCGATATGCTCTTTGCGGATAACATCCTTGCAGCCGGTGACGGTTACAAAAATATCTCCTTGCTTGGCGGCTTCCTCCATAGGCATAACCTGGAAACCGTCAAATACGGCTTCAATGGCTTTAATGGGATCAATTTCGGTAACGATGACATTGGCTCCTAGGCCCTTGGCGCGCATGGAAACGCCTTTGCCGCACCAGCCGTAGCCGGCGACAACAACGGTCTTGCCAGTCACGGTGAGGTTGGTAGTACGCATGATGCCGTCCCAAGTCGATTGGCCGGTACCGTAACGATTGTCAAAGAGGTATTTGCAATAAGCATCATTAGCTGCAACCATTGGGAATTTCAGTCTTCCCTCTTCCGCCAGGGCGCGCAAACGATGTACGCCGGTAGTGGTCTCTTCGGCGCCGCCAAGGATATTAGCGGCCAAGTCGCTGCGTTCGCCGTGCAGCAAGGAAACCAGATCGCCGCCGTCGTCAACGATGATGTCCGGTTTGGTATCCAAAGCGCGATGCAGGAAGG
This sequence comes from Negativicutes bacterium, assembly GCA_009929485.1. Taxonomy (GTDB): domain Bacteria; phylum Bacillota; class Negativicutes; order Anaeromusales; family Anaeromusaceae; genus Anaeromusa. The sequence goes on along the minus strand of SAAJ01000010.1, from coordinate 67,127 downwards.
TTTCGTATTCTTTATCGGTGCAGCCATGCCAAGCGAAAACAGAAACGCCTTGCTCGCTCAGCGCCGCCGCCACGTCATCTTGCGTAGAAAGCGGGTTGCTGCCGGTAATGGCTACTTCAGCGCCGGCATTTTTAAGAACCAAAGCCAAGTAAGCGGTTTTCGCTTCCAAATGCATGGTGATAACGATTCGCTTGCCTTTGAGCGGCTGTTCTTTACTCAAATCTTTATCCAAAAGGCTGAGTACAGGCATGAAGTTTTTTACCCAATTGATTTTGTCGTGGCCGCCGGGGGCCAGTTTGCTGTCGCGAATCATGGAAGTAGTCATAGTGTCATTCTCCTTTTTATTTGTACTTATTGTTGCGCAGGCTGCGCCGCTTGTTGGCGCATGGCGGCAATGGCTTGGTCATAAGGCGCCCGCAGAACGCCGTACTCGGTAATAATGGCAGATACATATTCGTGAGGCGTTACATCAAATGCCGGATTGAAGACCGCAATGCCTTGTGGAGCGGTGGCTTTACCCGCAAAATGCGTAACTTCGCTTGCGTGCCGTTCTTCAATGGGAATACCCTCTCCGGTAGCCAGGGAAACATCAAAAGTAGAAAACGGCGCGGCTACGTAAAAAGGCAAACCATGTTCTTTCGCCAAAACCGCTACGCTATAGGTGCCGATTTTATTGGCCACATCGCCATTAGCGGCAATGCGGTCAGCTCCGACAATAACCGCTTTGACACGGCCTAATTTCATAACATAGCCAGCCATATTATCCGTAATCAGCGTAACAGGAATAGAATCCTTGGAAAGCTCCCAAGCCGTTAAGCGGGCGCCTTGCAATAGCGGTCTGGTCTCGTCAGCGTAGACTCCGCTGACGCCTCCTTGTCGGTAGGCTTCACGAATAACGCCTAAGGCGGTTCCCTGTTCGACCGTGGCCAGCGAACCAGCGTTGCAGTGCGTCAGAACCGTTATGGGATTGGATGCATCAAATAAAGCAGCCCCAAACCGGGACATACGCTGGTTAATCAGCACATCTTCGCGGGCAATAGCATTTGCTTCTTCTTCCAAAGCCGCAACAATTACGGCAGGCGGCTGGTGCTCATGGGCTTGGGCTGCTTGCAGCATGCGCTTAATGGCCCAGGATAAATTAACAGCAGTAGGCCTTGTGGCGTTAAGTTCTTTGGCAATGCGCTGTAATTGCGCAGAAAAGTCGTCGGCATGCTCAACGCTTTTAGCTCCCAGTACTAGACCGTAGGCGGCTGCAGCGCCAATCGCCGGGGCGCCTCGTACTTCCAATTTACAGATGGCGTCAGCTACAGCCTGGTAATCTTCACAGCAACGCTGGGATTCTTCTAGCGGCAGCGCTGTTTGATCCAAAAGCCAAAGGCAGCCGTCTTTCCATTTCATGGTTTTCATGAAAGCCGTTCCCCTTTTACTCAAATTTCGTCATGTCAAAGCCGCCGTACTCTTGCAGCGCGTGGCGGCAGGAGCAGTCCGCTTCCGCCTTAATGCGAGTCAGCGTTTTTTCTAAAAGCAAGCGCAGCTTGGCGCTATTTTGTTTCATGATCTCGACAACTTCGCCATGGGTGAGATTTTGCGACGAAATTCCTGCACCGTAATTCGTGACCATGGAAACAGTGGCATAGCACATTTCCGCTTCTCTTGCCAGCACGGCTTCCGGTATATTGGTCATGCCCACAACGTCGCCTCCGAAAGACGCAAAAAGCCGAACTTCCGCCGGTGTTTCAAAGCGCGGCCCTTCTGCACAGACGTAACAGCCCTGGGAGTGAAGAGTTATACCGGTTTCCTGGGCGCTTTCGGCCAGAACGGCGCGCAACGAAGGACAATAAGGCTGGGTAACGTCTACGTGCACTACGCCGCGGCGACCGCCGTCAAAAAAAGTATTGACGCGATTTTTCGTAAAATCAAGAAACTGGTCTACCGCAACAAAATCGCCTGGCTTATATTCCAGGCGCAGCGAGCCGACAGCTGTCGTGGCCAAAACAGCCACAACACCCAGCTTTTTTAAAGCGTAGATATTCGCCCGGTAGTTAATTAAATGCGGCGGTATGGAATGTCCAGCGCCATGACGTGACAAAAAGACAACTTCCTGACCTTCCAAACGTCCCACTTGATACGGAACCGAGCCAAAGGGCGTCGACATGGTATCTTCCCAAAGAGAACTCAGCATACGGGGATCGTATACTCCTGTGCCGCCGATGACGGCCAAACGATGCGGTGTGGTGGTCATGAATACGCCTCCTACTTACCGGTTTCCCGTCACCAGGAAGACCAGGTCGTTTATTGTTTGCAACACATGATCGGGTTTCGATGCCGCAAGATTTTCCCAGGGCACTAGCGTCCAGGAAACGGCAGCTGTTTTTAAGCCAGCTGCATGACCGCTGGCGATATCGGCAGGGCTGTCTCCCACCATCAGACAAGCGGAAGCCGGCAGACCCAAATGGGACAAGCCTTTTTCCACCGGTTCCGGGTGAGGCTTGTGCTGCTGTGTTGATTCCATGCCCACTACATGCCGGATATAACCGTCTAAATGGAACAGACGCAGACCGCGCCAGGCTGTTTTTTCCGTTTTAGAAGTAACTACGCCCATGGCGACGCCCGCTTTATCAAGAGTCTGCAACGCTTGCTCAACTCCCTCAAAGGAGGCAGCCAGCCGGTCATGGTGCTCTAGATTAAAAGCGCGATAAATTTCAATCAAGTGATCTGCGTCTCCTGGTTCTCCCAGAACCTCCATGGCCGTACGTAAGGGTTCGCCAAAATACCGTGAAATGGCCTCTTCCGGCAGCGTTCGTCCGTAAGCGGTTTGAAAGGTATGCTGAAAAGACGCAATAATTAAGGGTGAAGTATTAATTAACGTTCCGTCCAGATCAAATAAAATGCCTGCAAATTTCACAAAGATCCTCCTGCTTGCAAAATGGTTATTTCGTACTTTGTACAATAATTCACTTCTCTTTATTCTTTATCCTGCCGGACTTTTTTGCTTACTGTTCCTTAGCCCAAGACTTTACCAGCGGCAAAAGGCTGTGATCCGTCATATCCAGACAAATGGGAGTAATGGAAACGCATCCTTTGGCAACGGCAGCGATGTCGCTATCCTCGTCATTGCTGACGTTTAACACTTCGCCTCCCATCCAATAGTAAATGCGTCCGCGGGGATCAAGACGACGTTCAAAGGTATTTGTATATTGGCGCACACCCAGTTTGGTAACAGCGACTCCTTTAAGCTCCGCTTCCGGCAGCGCCGGAATGTTGAGGTTCAGCAGCATTCCAGGCTGCAGTTGATGCGGTAGAATTATGGTTTCCAGAATGCGTCTCGTGATTTTGGCTGCGCTTTTGAAATCGCCATGGCTCCAAGCATTAAGAGAGACCGCCAAGGACGGAATACCATGCAGGGAACCTTCCATAGCAGCGCTGACCGTACCGGAATAAAGCACATCCGTGCCTAAGTTAGGGCCGTGATTGATACCGGAAATGACCAGGTCCGGTGTCTCGCTAAGGAGCGCTTCCAGTGCAATTTTCACACAATCTGTAGGCGTACCCCCGATTCGCCAGGCTTTAATGCCGTCTTCTTTTACAACATGGCGATCCACGCGAATGGGATGGGTCACAGTAATGGCCTGGCTGGTAGCGCTTCGCTCTCGGTCCGGGGCGGCAACAATTACATCCGCCCAAGGAGAAAGCTCTTGCCATAAAGCGCGAATGCCGGAGGCGTCAATTCCATCGTCGTTTGTCAGTAATATACGCATAGAGAGGCGCCTCCTATCAGTTTGCCCGTGCCTTAGTATAAGCTACAGCGGAATGAAGCGATTCCCAAACTTTTACCTGCGTCAGAAACACATCCCCCTGACGCAGCAGGGGCAATTGTTCTAGTTTTTCATAAACATAACGAGCCAAATTTTCCGCTGTAGGATTCAACTGGCTGAAAGCTTCCAATTCATTCAAATAATGATGATCCAGTTCATTAAGAACCCCTTTGGCAGCGTCCTTAAGATCATGAAAATCGACAAGCATGCCCAGTTCATTTAAGGTCTCACCGCAGACGCTAACCTCAACACGCCAGTTGTGGCCGTGCAGACGACGGCACTTTCCGGGGTACTCGCGAATACAATGCGCGGCTTCAAAATCGAGGCTTATCGTTAAGTCATACATACTATTTTCCTTTCTTTTCTAAGAGATTGTGTTGTTGAAATGGAGAAAAAGAGGTGAGTTAGACTCACCTCTTTTTGAATTATTTCGCTGCTTGTTTGCTGAATACCGGCTCGTTAGCGAATTCATCATTGGCTTTCATCAGCATGTCCTGATAGCTAAGTGCACGGGTATGCTGCGTATGACTCCAAACGCGCTCGTGCCGATGCAAAAAGCCCAGGAAGGTGATGGGAATCCAACTGTAGACAAAGACAGGATACATCAGCAGATACAGCCAGCACTTCCAATTTGCTCGAATCTTGGCCAAAATAATGACAGGGAAAATATATTGGCCAAAAGCGAGAATAGTCCAAACTTCAAGAGGTAAAACTCGCTCTAAAATATTCGTGTAAAAAGGATAAACCGCACCAGCATAACTGGCAATAACGAAGAATGTAGACATCAGCAAAAAGTGCGGCTGTACCAAGTGCAGCACTCCGTCCAACAGACGAATATCGCGGCGGCGGATGCCCTCCTTAATCATGGTGGGAATATAGCGTCCGGCAATGTCGAAATGTCCCTGTGCCCAGCGTTTGCGCTGATTCCAAGCCTGCTTGAACGTTAGCGGTTTTTCATCGTAAACAATGGCATCATGGGCCCAGGTAGTACGAATGCCTTTCAATAAGACCTTCATGGTAAACTCCATGTCTTCCGTCAGACAGGTAGCGCCCCAGCCGAAACGGCGCAGGACACTAGTGGAAATGCACATGCCCGTGCCGCCTAGAACACTGGATAAACCAATATTATACTTGGCTAAATGCCAAATATGATCGATCAGCCAGAAGGCAATGGCAAAGGTTCCGGAAATCCAGGTATCTGTGGGGTTTTTTGCATCCATGTAACCCTGGATAACGGTCTCCCCTTTTTGCAAACGATTATTCATTTCCAAAAGAAAATTTGGATGCACCAGATTATCAGCATCAAAAACCACAACGGCATCATACTGGCGTTTCATCTTAAAAAGCCGCGCGAACATCCATTCCATGGCAAAGCCTTTGCCACGTATTTCCTTGTCAAAGCGTTCATGCACAATAGCGCCGTATTCGCGGGCTACTTTCGCGGTAGCGTCTGTGCAGTTATCTGCGATAATAAAGATGTCATAAAGCTCTTTAGGATAGCGCAAGACATGCAAATTTTCTACTAATTGCCCAATAACCGATTCCTCATTATGGGCGGAAACCACAATGGCAAAAGTATGTTTCGGTTGGAAATTTTTCTTTTCTTTTTTCTTCCAAAAACCAAAACAAGCGAGAACAAAATAGTACACGCTGAAAAAAGCAATCATTGCTTGAATGGGGATCATGATAATATCCATTATATAGTTCATGGGAGACGCTCCTTTTCGCACACCAAAATTCTAAGATGGTGTCCGTCTATTGCTTTGCTGCTGTTATCCGTTGGCGTCCAAAAAGTCCATAGGCAAAATTTAGCACGCCAAAAAATGCATAAGAGAAGAAAATGACAAAAACAATGGCCTCTAGGGAATGCCAGAGAATATAACCGGCCATGACAGCAGTCAATATAACGGGAATGGCGTGAATCTGCTCATTTCCCTTCCCCTTGAAATCAGGGTAATGAACCGAACTGACCATTAAATAGGCGAAAATAGCAATCAGAATGGGAAATGTCCAGCCGCTGGGCTTGTAGCCGAGAGCCACAAAAGTACCTACCAGGCAGCCGCCTGCCGGAATGGGCAGACCCATGAAATACCCTTTGACCGTAGTGGTGTTTACGTTGAAACGCGCCAGGCGTAAAGCGCCGCATAAAGCAAAGAAGATCGCAACAGAAAACCCAATCCAGCCAAACTCCTTTAGCGCAAACTGATAGGCCAGCAATGCCGGAGCAACGCCAAAAGAAACCAGATCGCAAAGCGAATCAAGTTCCTTGCCAAACTCGCTGCTGACTCCAAGCGCCCGTGCCACCCTGCCATCCAAACCGTCCGCAATCATAGCGGCGACGATAAAAAAACCAGCCGGTACGAAATCTCCCTGCATCGTAAAGCCGAGAGAAATCATGCCCAGAACTAGGTTGAGGGCTGTAACGGCATTGGGAATCCAATACTTCACTCGTGTAACCTCCCTATGATGGTCTTGCCGCCATAAACGCGATCTCCTTTTTTGACCAGCACTTCCACTGCAGCAGGCATGATGATTTCCGTACAGGAGCCAAATTTAATCATGCCGAAGCATTCGCCGGAATGCAGCTGGCTGCCGAGAGTAACCCAGGAGACGATGCGCCGTGCAATAAGACCGGCCACTTGTGTGACCAATACCTGCAAGCGTCCATTATCCAAACCGATGGCATGGCGTTCATTTTCACAGCCTGCCGAAGCTTTATAGGCTGGTTTGAAGCGACCGCATACATACTGCTGATACTTGATTTCCCCTCCAATGGGGCTGCGATTGACATGTACGTCAAAGACGGAAAGGAAAATCGTAACTTTTGTGCCTTGGGTATGAAGAAATTCTTCATCAGTCACTTCGCAAACACTCATCACTTTGCCGTCGGCTGGGGAAAGCACCAAATTATCCCCAGTTGGAATAACACGATTCGGGTTGCGAAAGAAAAAAGTTACAAACAAAGTCAGTACGCCTGGCAAAATGCTCCATACCGGTTCGGCAAAGAAGGCAACCATAACGGTAAGGAGAAATAAAAAGGCAATATAACGGTACCCCTCTTTTACAATGAGGCCTGTTGTCATTATACTTCGTTTCACCTCCTGCCCTCGTCGGGGCAAAAAGAAAAGGGCTTTCTTTAAGTGGCCCATATTCTCAAATAATTATAATATATACCTTCGAGGTTGTCTAACTGTTTTTCCTACTGCAAACATGCCAAATGAAACGAGGTAAAGCCAGCATTCGCAGGCAACGGCTTGGTTGGCATAAAAGACGGTACAGCCACTCCAGGCCTGCTTTTTGCATCCACTGCGGCGCCCTGGTTACCTGGCCCGCCATAACATCAAAGGTTCCCCCCACGCCCATCGCTACAGGTACGCGCAATTGCGCAGCATGACGGCGCAGCCATTTCTCCTGGCGGGGCACCCCCAAAGCTACAAAAAGAATAGTAGCGCCGGAGGCATTAATGTCTTCGATCAGCTTTGCTTCATCTTCTTCTTTAAAAAATCCGTCCCGGCAGCCGAGAATGCGCAGGTTCGGATGCGTTTTCCTGGCGCTGGCGGCAGCTGCTTCCGCTATTCCCGGAGCCGCACCAAGAAAAAAGAAGCCATACTCCTGCTTTACGCCGTCACTTAAGAGCCTCTGCGCCAGATCAAAGCCGGCAACCCGTTCTTTTAAAGGCGTATTATAATGTCTAGCAGCCCAAACCACGCCCGCTCCGTCCGGCACGACTAACGCGGCGGAACAGAGAATTTCTTTTAATTCAAGATCGTCTTGCGCCTGCATGATCATTTCCGCATTGGCGGTAGCTACCAAATGAAAGGAATCTTTCTCTTCTGTAAACTTCTGCACCTGCTGAGCAGCTTGATTCATATCCAACCGGTCAATGGGAATATCCAATATGGTAATACAACTTCGTTCTTGCTTCATAGCGTCCTCGTAGTTTCAAAAATTCGTATTCATTTTACCATAAAGCCAGAACTACGTCCAACTACGAAAAAGGGGCCCTTACTCGGCTTCTGCATGAAAACCGTCAGCATCAACCCAGCCCAGCACATCAGGATAAGAAAGAGGCGGCGTTTCGCTCAGCACAAAGGCTGTGGAAAGCATATTCTTGGCTGCTGCCATTTTTTCGGCGGAAGCGGCATGCAGCGTGGCAAGCTTCTGCCCTTTTTGCACGAAATCTCCCTGCTCGCATGCCAGAACAAGGCCTGCAGCCAAATCCAACGTTTCTCCTTTATAACGGCGTCCCGCCCCTAAGGCTACAGAGGCTTCGCCGATGATGCGGGCTTGAATCTGCTGTACATAGCCGGAATAGGGGCTGAGCAGTTCTTCCTCTAAGGCCGCCCGCGGCAGCAGCGTTGGGGTGGCAACAATATCTGCGCCGCCTTGAGAAAGAATCCACTGGCGAAAGCATTCCAACGCCTTGCCCGAATCCAACAACGCTGCGAGCTGTAAATCTGCCTCGTCCTGCGTTTTCGCCATTCCTGCCAAGCAGAGCGCTTCCGCCGCCAGGCGCAAGCATACCTGGCGCAAGCGCAACGGCCCTCGGCCGCGTAAAATTTCAATGGCTTCCGCAACTTCTAAGGCATTGCCGACTGCTAAGCCCAGAGGCTGCTCCATGGAGGTAAGGACCGCTTTCACATTGCGTCCCGCGCCTAGGCCAATGGCTACCATGTAACGCGCCAATTCAACAGCGGCTTCTTTGGTTTGCATGAATGCTCCCTGGCCTACTTTGACATCCAGTAAGATATGCTCAGCGCCAGCGGCCAATTTTTTACTCATAACCGAAGCGGCAATGAGCGGCAGGCTGTCAACAGTAGCCGTAACATCCCGCAGGGCGTACATTTTTCCGTCTGCCGGCGCAATGGAGGCGCTTTGCGCGGTTAACGCCAGCCCTTGCTTTTGCAAAAGCGCCAGAAACTGCTCTTCTTGTAAAGTGGCGCTAAAGCCAGGAATGGATTCCAGTTTATCAATGGTGCCGCCGGTAAAGCCAAGTCCTCTGCCCGACATTTTCGCAACCCCAGCGCCGGCTGCTGCCAATAGGGGCGCGAGCACCAGTGTGGTCGTATCGGCCACGCCGCCGGTACTGTGCTTATCTATCAGAGGTCTGCCTACACTGTGCAACTGCAGACAGGTCCCGGAGCGCATCATAGCTAAAGTAAGCGCTTTTGTTTCGTCAAAAGTCATCCCCTGCCAACAAACCGCCATTAACCAGGCTGACATTTGATAGTCCGGAATGTGGTCGTTTGTGTAGTTCTCCACAAGCCATTGCACTTCTTTCTCCGTGTGCGCCAGACCTGCTTTTTTGTCGGTGATCAGCTGTGTCATTGATTTCATGCAGGATGTCTCCCTTGCAGCAAGTTAAGAAAGCTAAGCCCCGCTTCTAAGGGCTCTAAACGGAAATTCTCCAGAATAGTAGCCGATACGTCCGCAAAGGTGTTGCGGGTTCCCAGGGAAGTTCCAATACGCTGCGGAGAATACGCCAGCAGCGGCACATATTCGCGCGTGTGATCGGTGCCGGGGTGCAACGGATCGCAGCCGTGGTCCGCCGTGAGCAGCAGCAAATCATCTCCGGCAAGCTGTGGCAAAAGTTCCGTCAGGCGGTGATCCACCGCTTCTAAAGCGGCCGCGTAGCCCTTAGCGTCATTGCGATGTCCATAGAGCATGTCAAAATCAACTAAGTTTAGAACCGTCACTCCGCTCCAGGCATGATCGCAAATCCAAGTTTGCAATTTTTTCAGGCCATCTTCGTTATTAAGCGTTCCTTCAGCATAATTGAAGGCTTGACCAGCGTAAATATCTCCGATCTTCCCCAACGCTACAGTCGTCAAACCAGCTGCCGTCAGACGGCTGAATAAATTAGGCTGCGGCATAGGCAGACTGTAATCATGCCTGTGAGGCGTACGAGAAAACTGTCCGGGAGTTCCAATAAAAGGTCTGGCAATAACCCGCCCTACGGCGTGCTTTCCTGTCAAAATCTCTTGACGCGCTATTTGGCACCATTCAAATAGTTGCTCCAGCGGCACTACTTCTTCGTGCGCTGCAATCTGAAACACGCTGTCTGCGGAAGTGTAGACAATAGGAAAGCCTGTGCGCAGATGCTCTTCGCCCAATTCTTCAATGATTACCGTACCGGAAGCCGCTTTGTTTCCTAAAATGCCGCGGCCGATATGCTGACAGAAAGGCTCGGTAATTTCTTCTGGAAAGCCTTGCGGGTAAACGGGAAACGCTTCCATTACAGGAGTGCCTGCCAATTCCCAATGACCGCTCGTAGTGTCCTTGTTAACGGAGCGTTCGGCCATTTTTCCGTAGGACGCCAATGGATGATCGCAGGGAGGAATTCCCTGCAATTTATCAATCAGTCCCAGGCCAAGTCGTTGCAGTTGCGGCAAATGCAGTCCTTTTGCCGCTGCGGCGACATGTCCCAAGGTATGGGCTCCCGCATCGCCGTAACGAGGCGCATCAGGAAGCGCGCCAATACCGACACTATCGAGAACTACCAAAAATATACGTCGAAACATGCTTGTTCCTCCTTATGTCATAAAACAGGACAGAGCCTTGGCAAACTGACAAACAGTCTGCGTCGGCCCTGCCTAGCTGCGTTTTTAGCGCGACTCTTTTTCAAGCCCGCGGGTGGGCCTTGTCATAAACCTCTTTAAGACGATTTTTAGTGACATGTGTATAAATCTGCGTAGTAGAGATATCCGCATGCCCCAGCATTTCCTGAACCGAACGCAAATCTGCGCCGTTTTCCAGCAAATGAGTAGCAAAAGAGTGGCGCAGCGTATGAGGCGTGATTTTTTGGTCAATCTGAGCCTCTAAGGCGTATTTTTTAATGATTTTCCAAAAGCCCTGCCGCGTTAAGCGTCGGCCATGGTGGTTGACAAACATAGCTTCTTCTTGTTTGCTTCGTACCAACGCCGTACGACCTTTACGCAAATACTGAGTTACGCACTTGGAGGCGATAGAACCCAGCGGCACAACACGCTCTTTGGCGCCTCGGCCAAAGCATTTAATATAGCCAAGTTCCAAATTTACATCATTTACATTGATAGTTATCAATTCTGATACCCGAATGCCTGTGGCGTAAAGCAGTTCTAACATGGCTTTATCGCGCAAACCAGCGGGCAAATTGATATTAGGCTGTTTCAACAGCAATTCCACCTGTTGTACGCTGAGTACTTGAGGAAGCTTTTTTTCCAACTTAGGCGATTCAATTTTCGATGCCGGATCCGCATCTAGATGCTGTTCCTTCAGCAGATATTGGTAAAAGGATTTGAGTGCAGCTAAATTGCGAGAAATTGTAGAAACAGCCTTCCCCTGTTTTTTGAGTTCATCCAGGTAGGTGCGGATAATTTCGTTTGTGGAGCCAGTGGCGAAGGTAAGCCGGTTGTTTTCTAAATACTGTTGGAAGTACCGTAAATCCCTGCCGTAGGATTCCAGCGTATTTTGGGCCAACCCCCGTTCGCTCGCTAAATACGAAATGAAATGCTGCACATAATTCTCCATTGCCACCACCCTTTTCGCATTATTCTGCTGAGCCTCTTTGGATCAAAAACCATAAAAGCTATAATATTATGTATATTCTCTGTTTGTAAGAAAAATCCTTTTACATAATTCTAAATTTATGATAAATGTACGCGACCATAAGAGCCGCCTCCTCCTTGGGCGAACGTTACTTCCCGTTGCAGCACCTGCCAAAGGTTTTTAGCTTTTCGTTCTCCCAGCACAGCAGTCAGCTCCCGTAGGCTGGACTCGTGGCATACCTTCATTTCGCTGCCAAACGCCCGAAGCAACTGTGTTTTGGTTTTTGGACCCAAGCCCGGCACAAAGGAAAGCGGGATCTGGTGATAATAAGGCGGACGATGTTCGGGATGCTGCGGCTTCGTCCAATCAGCAATCGCTTGGATACGCTCCCAGACGCCTCTGGTGCTGCGTTGGCAGCTGCAGGCGCATTGGCTCTGCCCTGCCTCCCAGAGGGCGCCGCACTGAGTGCAAACGGTGCGATAGTATTTACCCAACTGAGGATCCAGACCGTAGTTGGCTAGGAGTTTATTTTCTCCCTGGCGGCGCAAAGCCTGGCGAAAACACGAAAAATCGATTTGCCTTAAAGAAAAAACATTATATTCTCTGGCAATTTTATCCAAAGAATGTGCGTCTGAATTACTCAAAAATGTGTAACCGCTCAATTCTTGCAGGCAATCCGCCAAAAAAGTATCGGCGCTTAAGCCCAGTTCAATGGCATCCAGCCAAGAAAGCTGTTTTTCCGGTAATAACTGAGCTAGACGATTCGTGCAGCAGCCGAAAAGGCTTTTGTGCGGCGTAAAAACATGGGCGGGAATGACAATAGGCTCTAGGGGATGAGTCAGCTCCAAAAGTTGCGTTAAAGAAAGATGCGCATTCTGGGAGCTAAGATGAAGATTGCGTATATGAGAAGTCAAGAGTTTACGCAATTGCCTAATTTCCGCGAGACTTGGCAGAAATAAAAGTGTATGCGCCAAAGAGCCGTCTGCTTCGGCTGTTTCAATTTCCGCTCCCGGCAACAGCGTCAGCGCCTCCTCGTAGCGATAGCCGCCTCCTGGAAGCAACCGCAGACGTCCTTCGTCCAGCAACTGCTGCCAATCGGCATCCACCCAGGGACTGAGCACATCGACAATGCCGATTAGCTGCAGCCCTTTGCGCTGGGCAGCCTCTTCTAAAATATTTTCGCTGGTGAGGTTCTTGGAGGTAGGAATTTTAACCCAGCGTCCTTGCGCCTTTCCCACATGAATATGCAAGTCCCCGTATATGGGATTCATAGACTCCCTCCGTTAGCCCCATAAAGAAGCAGCGATACGATGGTTTTTGCGTCTTCAATTTCACCGGAATGAATCATCTTCCTTATTTCTTCCGGCGTGAATACCTGCACCTGCAAGAACTCATCATCATCCGGCTGCAGCTGGCTTGGCTGTAATTGGCTGGCTTCATAGAGATGAATCACTTCATCCGTAAAACCAGGAGCCGTGCAAATCGTAGAAAGATGCTTGATGACTTCCGCTTTATAGCCAGCTTCCTCTTGAAGTTCACGCAATACGCATTCTTGAGGATCTTCCCCGGGTTCCAGCTTGCCTGCCGGGATTTCCAGCGTTTCCCGCCCTAAAGGATAACGGAACTGTCGAACCAGTACGATCCGTCCGTCCGGCAGTACCGGTACAACCGCAGCCGCCCCGGGATGCCGCACCAATTCGCGCGTAGCCTCCCTCCCGTCCGGCAGACGCACATCATCTACCTGCACATGCAGCATGCGCCCGACAAAAACATTTTTAGAAGCAATTTGTTCTTCTCTTAAATTCATCGACAATAACCTCTTCTCTTGAATCATTACTGCTTAGCTCAGAGCCGTTTTGGCGTGAATTGTGAGTAAAGCAAAGACTCCTTAAAATTAAATTTCCATCCAAGGATAGCGTGTCTGCGGCTCCAAAACAAAAACGCGGTGCGGCAACGCAGCGGCTTTTTCCGCAAGCCACTGGGGTACAACGACCATGCGCAAAGGCAAAGATAATTCTTGGGCGGCTTGTTCGACAAGGGCGATCCCCTCTTCCACTTCCGCCCAGGTTGTTTCCGCGCCCAGATTGGTATTACATACTAAGCCGCTAAGCTGCAGCTTAGCAACGTTGGTAATTTCCTGGGAGCGCTGACAAATCTCCGCAACAGACTGTGTAAAAGGACGGCGCGTATTAATGATCATCCACGCCTCATAACCTTGCTGTTCCAGCATCTTCTGATATTGCCCCAACGCAATGGCTGCATCGCCTCCGCCTACGTCAACCACAACCTGATAGGACGAATCAGCGGCTACACGTTGAAATTGCGGCGGCAATATCGGCAAATCGCTGTGAGTAAAACGCGTTTCCGGCGCTACCAGCTCAATCTCTTTTTGCATCAGCCATTGTTGGCTTTCGCGGGTGCGAAAATATGGCTTTACTACATCTAAATCGACTACAGCCGTTTTCAAACCTTGCTCGCGCAGCCAGGCGCTGTAGTTTAGAGCCAGTTCGGTTTTGCCGCTGCCGAACTCTCCAATAAAAATACGAATGCGTTGTTCTTCCTGCATCGTTTTTCCTCCTCTATCTTGCTCTTAAAAAACGTTTCCCTATCAAACTATAAAAGTTCTTCCTGTTGAAAGAAGCTCCTGCATAATGCAGGAGCTGAAAATGCTTATTTTTTATCCTGTTGCTGATATTGTTCCAATAAGCGGGCTGTAGCGGAAAGAAGCTCCGGCGTTACCGCATCTCCGTAGAACATGCGCGCCAATTCGTTTACACGTTCAAATTCTTCCAAACGGACTGGTCGTGTTTGCGTGCGCCCGTCCACCATTTCTTTCACCAGGTGAATGTGACGGTCGGCAACAAGAGCCAACTGCGGCAGGTGAGTAATGCATAACACTTGTTTGTTCTGGGCGATGGCGGCAATCTTGTCCGCCACTTGCTGAGCCGCCCGGCCGCCAAGGCCGCTGTCGATTTCGTCAAAAATCATAGTTGGCGTACCGCTGCAAGCGGCGCCGACTGATTTGATAGCAAGCGCCAAACGCGAAAGCTCGCCGCCGGAGGCGATTTTTTGCAAGGCCTTTGGCGCTTCTCCCGCATTGGCCGAAAACAACAATTCCACGCGATCACAACCGTCCGGTCCTAGTTCTGACGTTTCATCAATAGCAAATTGCAGCGTTGGCGTCATACCAAGATCCTGCAAGTGAGCCGCTAAATTTTCTTCCAACAAAGGAGCTGCCTGCCGCCGTTTTGCGTGCAGCAGACGCGCTTGCATCCAGGCTTCTTCCTGTGCCGCCTCACATTCGCGACTTAGCTCCGTTAAGCGGCCTTCCCCTGAAAGCAAGGAATCCAGTTCTTCTTGCGCCTGGGCTGCATAGTTTAAAACGTCTTCCAATTCCGGACCGTATTTGCGTTTGAACTTTTGCAGCAAAGAAAGGCGTTCTTGTATTTTGGCCAGCTTTTGCGGGTTGTATTCTATTTCTTCTAAGCGCTCACGCAATACAGCAGAAACATCTTCCAATTGGTATAAAAAATCATCTAGAACTTTGCATTGTTCTTGACAATCATCAAAACGATTGACTTGCTCCAATTCTTGGCGAGTTTTATACAGCAACGCCAAAGCCCCAGGCGTCTCTTCCTCGTTTCCATTCAACTGTAAAACCGCTCGTTCCAACGAAGCGGCCAACTTTTCCGCATTAGCAAGGCGCTTTTCTTGTTGCGCCAATTCTTGATCTTCACCTTTTTGCAAGGCAGCCTGACTGATTTCTTGAAGTTGCCAGCGCAAGAGATCTAAACGCTGTTCCCGTTCTTGCTCTTGGGCTGCCAATTTTCTTTTTTCTGCAGCCATAGCCGTCCAACGATCGTACAATTGCTTGTAAGAACCAAGAAGCTGCATCATTTCCGGTGCAAACGAATCCAAAAGGGACCTTTGAAAGGCCGAGTCAAGAACCGTTTGATTTTCATGCTGTCCATGCATATCCGCCAGCAGCAGGCCCAGTTGGCGCAATACGGCTAAAGGAACTTGACAGCCATTGATTAAAGAGCGGCTTTTCCCGGAGGTGCTGTAGCGCCGCACAAGAATAAGCTCTTCTTCGTCATGAGGAATTTCTTGTTCCTTTAAGAGGGACTCCACTTCTTCCCCCCAGGGTTGAGAAAAAACAGCTTCCACGCGAAATGCGTCGGCCCCTTGGCGGACCCATTCCAAAGAGGCTCTGCCGCCTAAAACGGCGTTCAAGGCATCAATTAAGATGGATTTACCGGCGCCTGTCTCACCTGTGAGTACATTGAAGCCAGTTGTAAAAGAAAGGGAAGCTTGTTCAATAATAGCAAACTGAGTAACTCCTAAACGTTTTAACATCTTTAGACACCTCTAGAGAAGTCCTCGGAAACGATCCGCAACAGTCGGCGCCGCTTGCGCGGGTTTAACCACTACTAAAATGTTGTCATCGCCAGCTACGGTGCCGATAACTTCCGGCCATTTAGCATGGTCGATGGTGGCGGCTACCGCTTGCCCGCCTCCTGGCAAGGTTTTTAAAACGATAATATTCTCGCTGTAATCAATGGCTACTACGGAATCGCGAAACATCCGCTCCATGCGGGATTGAGAAAAAAGCAAGCTTTGTTCCATCGGGTAGGCATAGCGATAACGACCATCGCCAGTGGGGACTTTGATCAGACGCAGTTCCTTAATATCCCGGGATACCGTAGCCTGCGTTACTTCGATGCCATGGCTGCGCAGAGACTCCGCCAGCTCCTCTTGAGTTTCGATTACTTGTTGTTCAACGATTTCCTTGATTTTCGCATGACGTAATATTTTCACTGCCCTTGCACCTCTTTCTCCATCTTTAAGAAGCCCCAATAATCAAAAATAACGTTCTTTGCTTATAGTGTACCTTATAAATGAATATTTATCCAGAAAAAGAGCGCGGCAGTGATGGTTTATTCAATAGAAAAGGAACTCAGAGAACAGAAAAAAGCCAGATGGGTACGGCTTTTTTACAGGAGTAAAAGGAGTAGAGTGAGGGCACGATGGAGGGCGCGGAAAAGCTGGCTATGAAGAGTATATTTAAAAACCGAAGGTTCCATTATGGACCTTCGGCGTACCCTCTATTTACTCACTTTACTCCCTCTACTCCTGTGCCGTTCTCATTCTAACAAGGCTTTTCTAACAAGAGCAGCTCTGGAGCGCCTTCTTGATGATTCACCATATGCCAATGACTAACGCTGGCTGTCGTACGCTCCAAGGAGGACGCCCAGGTAAGAAGAAGCTCCCGTTCAATTTTGCCAGCTTCATGGCCTGGATACATCATAACGCTGCACCAGCCGCCGGGGCGCAACAGCTGCATCGCCTGTCCCAACGCCGGCAGCGTGGTAGCCGCTTGCGTCGTCATAGTATGGTCGCCTCCCGGCAAATAGCCAAGATTAAAAACGATACAGTCAGGCGGTTCCGGAATGACTTTCAGCAGATCCGCATGGCTGTGGCGACAAAAAAATACTTTATCCTCAAAATGAGCTTCTGTCAAACGCGTCTTTGTTTTTTCCAGCGCCTGTGCTTGAATGTCCAAAGCCCAGATGCGGCAGTCCGGCTGCGTATGGGCGGCCAAGAACAACGTGTCATAGCCGTTGCCGGCAGTAGCGTCTACAGCCAAACGAACCGAAGTAAGTTTGGATAAAAACAGGGACTGCCAGATGGCAAGACCGTTAATCGCGATCTTCATAATTTCTCCAGAGTTTGCGGCGCAACGCCTCGTAATAGGAGGTTCCCGGCAAGCGAATAAATGGCGTTTTGGCTGAAGCGCGACGAATGCAGATGGCTTCTCCCGGCTGTACATGATACCCGTTTTGCCCGTCGGCGGTAACCAAAATATCCCCTTGCGGCGCAGGAACCCGGATGCACAGCTCTTCATGTCCGGGAATGACAAAGGGTCTTGCATGCAGCGTATTTGAGCAGATTGGCGTCAATAGCAGCACATCCAGTTCAGGATGTACAATAGGGCCTCCTGCAGAGAGCGAATATCCGGTGGAACCTGTTGGCGTAGCGACGATGACGCCGTCGGCGGAGAATTTGGTCACAGGTTCGCATTTCATAGCTATTTCTAGATCGATCAAACGGGAAAAGCCGCTTTTGGTTACTACTACTTCATTCATAGCGTAAGAAAGAAACTCCCGCTCTGTACTCCGTTCCACCCATGCTTCCACCATAATGCGCTGTTGCAGCGTATAGTTGCCTGAAAAAAGGCAATCCATGCTTTGGGTCAGCTCCGCTACCTCTACATCCGCCAGAAAGCCAAGTTGTCCCAGGTTAATTCCCAAAATGGGTATGCCGCTGCAAGCCAGCCTTCTGGAAACGCTAAGCAAGGTGCCGTCGCCGCCCAGGGTAATCGCCACGTCAATCTGTTCTCGCAAAGTTTCATCAGGGCAAGCAGCCTGGTCTCCCAGCCATTCGGTCCCTAAAGATTCCGGCAGCAGGCCTTGGCCGCCTCGTTCTGTGATCAGCTGCAACAGTGTATTTAAAATGTTTCTGGCTAACGGTTTATTTTTATTAGGGAATATACCGATTCGCAGCATGCCGCAGCCTCCTTAGCGAGTTTCTTTTAAATGCGTATGAGCCTCGTGCACAATGGCGTCCACATTTACGTCTTCCGCTGCCGTTTCTTCGGAAACTCCCAAGTGCAGCAAATATTCGATGTTTCCTTCCGGTCCTTTAATCGGTGAAAAGGTCAGGCCTAATGGGGTAAAGTCAAGTTGCCTCGCTATTTGCAATACCTTTTGAATCACTTGCTTATGAATATCCGGATCACGGACAACGCCTTTTTTGCCAACATGCTCGCGGCCAGCTTCAAACTGAGGTTTAATTAAAGCGATTACTTCACCATGAGGCGAAGCTAAAAGCTGCCGTACCACAGGCAGTACTTTATCAAGGGAAATAAAAGCGACATCTATGGAAATAAAGTCAACCTTTTCTCCCAGCGAATCCGCTGCCAAATTCCGGACGTTGGTGCGTTCCATATTGACAACGCGCTCATCAGTACGCAGCGACCAAGCCAATTGTCCATAGCCGACATCTATGGCGTATACCTTGACTGCGCCGCGTTTTAAGGCGCAGTCGGTAAATCCGCCTGTAGAAGCTCCGACATCGGCCATGACTTTACCGCTGAGATCCAGTGAAAAATGCTGCAACGCTTTTTCCAGCTTAAGTCCGCCGCGGCTGACATAGCCGATGGAGTCTCCAAGAATGCGAATTGTGGCGTCTTCAGGTACCGTAGTACCTGGCTTTTCTATTTTTTGCTCATTTGCTAGTACCATGCCGGCCATAATCGCAGCTCGAGCGCGTTCTCTGCTGGGGAAATGCCCCTTTGTGACCAGCAGAACGTCCAGACGTTCTTTCTTCATGCAAGGCCTTCTTCCGTCAATTCTTTTCCCTGTTTAACAAACTTGCGCACTTTTGCAGCAATGCCTGCAGCGTCAAGACCCAGTTCCTGCAATAGCGTCTGACGTTTGCCATGGGGAATAAAGGCATCAGGAATACCCAGGCGCAGCACAGGGAGATCGTAGAGTTCCTGCTGTTCCAAAAATTCTAAAACCGCGCTGCCAAAGCCGCCAGCTAAGGCATTTTCCTCTACCGTAACAATGCGGCCGCATTCTTGGGCCAAGCGGGTCAGCAATTTTTCGTCCAAAGGTTTTACAAAGCGAGCGTTAACTACACCGGCTCGAATGCCTTCGGCAGCTAATTTTTGCGCTGCCTCTACAGCTGGCGCTACCATCGTACCAACCGCCCAAATGCTGACATCCTCGCCAAAAGCCAACTCTTCCGCTTTCCCCAGCGTCATTAGTTCCAATGGCCTGTTCAAGGAAGCGCCCAGACCGCAGCCGCGAGGGTAACGCAAAGCAACGGTGCGATTCCATTGAAAAGCGGCATAAAGCATCTGACGCAGTTCGCCTTCGTCTTTCGGCGCCATGACGCATATGTCCGGGATGTGCCGTAAAAAGGAATAGTCAAAGACGCCGTGATGAGTCGGGCCATCCTCCCCCACCAAGCCTGCACGGTCTAAGGCCAGAACTACCGGCAATTTTTGCAGGCAGACGTCGTGAAGAATTTGATCATAAGCGCGCTGCGCAAAGGTGGAGTACAGCGCTACAACCGGTTTTTTTCCTTGCGTAGCCATGCCAGCCGCTAAGGTCAAGGCATGTTGTTCGGCAATTCCTACATCAAAGAAGCGCTCCGGATATTTTTGCGAGAAGCTCTTTAAGCCAGTTCCCCCGGGCATGGCCGCTGTAATGGCGACAATCGCCTTATCCTGCTGCGCCAACTCGACAAGAGTATTGCCAAACACTTCTGTATAGGAAGGCGCTCCGGCGCAATGGATCACTTCGCCGGAATCAATGCAAAAAGGGCCGACCCCGTGAAAGCGGTCTGCATGATTTTCCGCCGGCGCATAGCCTTTTCCCTTTTGCGTTAGCGCATGAATAAGGACAGGCCCCCCTAAATCGCGGGCTTTTTCCAGCATTTCCATCAAAAGAGGCAGGTCATGACCGTCTATAGGGCCTAAATAGGTAAACCCAAGTTCTTCAAAAAGCATTCCCGGAACCAGCATGTAACGGACGCTGTCCTTGAATCGTTCCGCGGTCTTCAGCATGCTCTCACCGATGGCAGGAATGCGTTTGAGCAAAAATTCGACATCCTGCTTGACCCGCGTATAAGTGGGAGCTACCCGCATTTTTGCCAAATAGGAGGATAAAGCGCCTACGTTTTTGGCAATGGACATTTCATTGTCGTTTAATACAACAATCATATTGGTCTTGAGATGTCCTGCATGGTTTAACGCCTCAAAGGACTCCCCGCCGGTCATAGAGCCGTCACCGATGACGGCTACAACTTGGTGGGTTTCTTTGTTCATGTCCCGAGCCAAAGCCATCCCCAAGGCAGCCGAAATAGACGTGCTGGAATGCCCGGTTCCAAACGCGTCGTGGGGACTTTCACAAGGCTTGGGAAAGCCGCTGAGCCCGCCTTTTTGGCGTAGCGTATGAAACTGCTCACGCCGCCCTGTTAAAAGTTTATGGACATATGCTTGATGTCCTACGTCCCAGACGATTTTGTCATGAGGCGTATCGAACACTTTATGCAAAGCCAAAGTCAATTCTACCACGCCCAGGTTAGGCGCCAAATGGCCGCCCGTATGAGAAACGGTTTCCACCAGAAGCTGGCGAATTTCTACGGCTAATTTTTCCAATTGCCGTAAGGAAAACCCTTTCATATCCCGGGGGGAGCGAATGGAATCAAGAAACGGATAATGCAAAAGAAAGTCCCTTCTTTCTACAGCAAGTGTAAAAACTACTCGCAACAAACCTGCATGCTATTTTTCCCTTGATACAAGATACGAAGCCAAGCTCCGCAGCACATCGGCTTCAGCGCCAAAGATTTCTATTGCCGTTAACGCGCGCTGTACGCTTTCTTCCGCCATGCGGCGGGCGCCGTCCAGCGAATATAAAGACACATAGGTTTCTTTTTCATTGCGTTCATCGCTGCCTACAGGTTTGCCGATTGTAGCTTCGTCGCCGGTGACATCCAAAATATCATCGGTAATTTGAAAGGCCAAGCCAAATTCCTCAGCATAAACAGTCAAAGCGGCCAATTGCTCCTGTGTAGCGCCTGCTAACAAACCGCCGCCGCGCAGGGCGGCCCGGAACAACGCTCCGGTTTTCGCGCGATGCATAAAACGCAGTTCTTCCTGGTTTAAAGGTTGAGCTTGGCCGCTAGCAGCCAGATCAACCGCTTGCCCGCCGACCATGCCGGCCGGACCAGCTGCAGCAGCAATTTCTCTTACCACTTGGGTCAGGCAGGCAGCATCCACCTCTTCTTGGAGCAGCATTTGTTCAAAGGCGGCCGTCAAAAGACCGTCGCCCGCTAAAATTGCCATCCCCTCGCCAAACACCTTATGATTGGTAAGCTTGCCCCGACGATAGTCGTCATTATCCATGGCCGGTAAATCGTCATGAATCAGAGAATATGTATGTATCATTTCCAAAGCGCAGGCTACGCGCAAATACCGCCGGCCCTCGCCGCCCACTGCATCTGCCGCCGCCATCAGTAAAACCGGGCGCAGGCGCTTGCCTCCGGCAAAAAGACTGTAGCGCATGGATTCAAAAAGAAACTTTAGAAGCCCCTCTTGCGCAGGAATCCAATGATTTAATGCTTCTTCGATTAACGTGATGCGTTCGTTGCAATAGGTTTTCCACATTACTCAACATCCTCCTGTGGCGTTGTCCAGGGACTTGCCTTGATAACGCCGTCTTCCTGCGTAACTACGGAATCATTCAATACCGCTTCCGCCTGTTGCAAATGTTTATGGCAAACAGCCGCCAGCTCCATACCGTCCTGATAGCTTTTCAGCGCTTCTTCTAAAGACAGCTCGCCTCGTTCCAGCTTTTCCACCAAGTCTTCCAATTTCTCCATGGCAGTTTCGAATTTTAAAGGTTCTTGAACTTCTTTTTTAGCTCTGGCCATCAACTGTCACCTCTTTTTATTTCCATGACACGCAGACGCAAAGCGCCGTCTTGCACACGAGCGTTAAGCTGAGAGTCAACGAACACTTGCTCAACGGACCGGATAGGCTCGCCCGTTTCTTCAAGGCTTAAAAAAGCGTAACCGCGTTGCAGCATGCCCAAGGGGTTTAAAAGCGCCAGCTTTTGAGAAACCAGCAGCCATTGCCGCCTTTTTTCCTCACATTGCCTTGCTGCAGCCCGTACGAGACGTTCTTGCAAGCCATCTAAGCTTTGTCGTTGCGGCGCCAACAGCCGTTCCGGCTTGGTAAATACGGAGGCTTTCCAAAGTTGGCGCAAGTGCTGCTTGCGGCGCAATAAATCGTTAGCAAGAGCTTGGCGCAAGCGAATTTGTCCTTGCTGCAAACGCCGCTCCAATTCCACACGATCCGGAACGGCAAATTCTGCCGCTTGCGAAGGCGTTGCCGCCCGCATATCCGCTGCAAAATCAGCCAGTGTAAAATCGGTCTCATGACCCACTGCGGAAATGACTGGAATGGATGATCCGGCAATAGCTCTTACGACGATCTCTTCGTTGAAAGCCCAGAGTTCTTCAATGGAACCGCCTCCTCGACCGACGATAAGCACGTCAATCAACGGATGCGACGCCAACAGGCGAATGGCTGCCGTAATTTCTCCAGCAGCAGCCGGTCCTTGCACTGCAACAGGAGATAAAATAAGGGGAATGCCGGCAAAGCGACGTTTAGCCACGGTGCGAATGTCGCGTACAGCGGCTCCTGTTGGGGAAGTAATGATGCCTACTGCTCGCGGCAATAGCGGCAACGGACGTTTTTTTTCTTTTTGAAACAAGCCCTCGCGTTCCAGCTTGTCCTTCAATTGCGCATAAGCAAGACTCAGCTCGCCAATGCCGTCCGGTGTCATACGATCACCATACAGCTGATATTGTCCGTCTCTTTCAAAAACGCTTAGGCGACCGCTGACAATAACCTGCATACCGTTTTGCGGCTCAAATTTCAGATATTGCGCGCGGCTGCGAAAAAGAACCGCCCGCAAGACAGCGCCGGCATCCTTTAAAGTAAAGTAGCAGTGGCCTGAAGAATGACGCTTAAAATTGGAAACCTCTCCCCGTACATATACGGAAGAGAGGAGAGCGTCCTTGTCCATCCAACGCTTAACATAGGCAGTCACGTCGCTGACTGTCAAAATTCCCATGGTTCTCTCCTTTGCGTAAAGCCGGCAGAACCTGGCTATTGCTCCTGCTCTTGCAATGCTAACGCGGCCTGATAGGCGGCTCCAAGAGCATGATCGCCGCTCCAGCATGGTTCCGGCAGATAGATATGACAACCCAGTTTTGCTTGCAACCGGCCCAAGCTATGTTCGCGAATACGCGTATTTGCCAACACGCCGCCTACGCCTAAAATAACACGCACGCCGGTTTGCCGCACAGCACGCCGCAGGAGACGAAACAGAGTCTCTCCCAATAGGTTTTCAGCCGCCGCAGCAAGCAAGGGCGGAGATAATTCTTTTTGCAGCAGCTTTTTTAAATGCGTTTCCGGTCCCGAAAGGCTAAGCTGCAGTCCTTGAACCGCTACCGGAACTTCTGGAGCTTCCTGATGAAATCCTGAAGCTAGTTTTTCCAAATGAGGGCCTGCCGGAAACGGCAGGCCCAAAGCTACTCCAAGACGATCCAGCAGTTGTCCTGCATGCAAATCGGCGCTACCGCCCAATTGCTTAATTTTCAGTTGAGCGCCGCAGCGTTTTACTTGCAAAAGGTCTGTCGTTCCTCCAGATACGTGAACCGCCAAAAAATCCTGCACCTCTTGGGGCATCTTTGCGGACCAAATGCCGGCCCAAAGATGATTAGCCTGATGGCTAAGGGGAAAAAGAGGAATTTTTTGGCTCAACGCCACCGCTTTAGCACTGCCATAACCGCACAAAAAAGCCGGCATATACGAGCCTTCTATGTCTCGCGGACAACACGTCGCGCCTACGGCGCAGCAAATTGCCTCAGGAAAGCGGCGCCAAATAGAATCCAACTGCTCCGGCAACGCTCGGACATGCTGAAATACCATCTCCGATTGAGCCAAGCCGCGTTTGCCTTGCGGCACCTGCAGCAGCCGTCTGGCTGCCGCCAGCAAACTGCCGTTCAAACCCAGCAAAACGGCCGAAGTAGTATAGCAGCTGGTATCTATGCCTAAAACAGCCTTCATGACGATTCTTTAGTTTTAGCCAGAGAACCGAGCACTCCATTAATAAAGCGTGCAGAATCCTTATCTCCATATTTCTTGGCAATTTCTACAGCTTCATTGATGACGATACCAGGCGTCATTTCTTCTTCGCCAAACAAAAGTTCATATACGGCAATACGGGATATGTTGCGATCCACTGCCGCCATACGTTCCAGTTTCCATTGCGAAGAGGTGCTGCTCAAATGCTGGTCAATTTGCTCACTATGTGCGCAAATGCCTTCTACTAGTCGTTTGGCATAATCGACAGCACCAGGGGTAACTTCCAGCTCAAATGCCGCTGCTTCCAGCGCCGCCAGCGGCTCTAATTCTGTTTGAAAATCCAGTTGATACAAGGCTTGCATAGCCAATTCTCGCGCTAAACGTCGACTCATATATTACTCCTTTGGGATGTTTCCTATCTTCGATAACCTGGCGGCAAAATGCGATCCAGCAGTTCTAGCAGATCCTCTTTGTTATCCAGGCGTTTGCCTACAAAAAAACCGATACCGATGCACAGAAAAAGAAACAACGTCCGGAAAAAGCCCAGAGCCAAAACCAGTACGCCGAAAAGAAGACCGATGGTACAGCAAATTATTTTGCCGCTATGGCGTTGCCAGAAGGCCAGCAGCCATTCCCGATCAAATTCCATGTTCATGTTTCCTTCTCCTCCAACCCTATTCCACACGCGCCCGCACTTTGCCTTCGGCAGCAATTTCTTCTACGAGTACCTGGATATCATGAACCTCTGCTAACAAAGTTTCCTGCAAGGTAGCTCGTACGCGCTGCTGCAGCTCGGCCGTGAGTTCAGGAACAATCAGGTCTGGCAGCACAACAATACGCAAGTAAATATTCATGCCCTGCCGACCATTTTCCAGACGAATTTTTGTTTGTTTGACGCCTTTTATCTGGCGGGCCGCACGCTCCACCAAGCTGCGCACGGCGGAAATGGCAACACGCACTTGACCGTTTTCCGTTTGACAAAGCATGGTATCGCGCGGCTCGCCGCTAGTCATGCCTGTGAAAAGCAACCGCACAGACGCCAAGAAAAACACCGCAGCGACAGCAGCCGCTTCCCAGTGTCCATAGAGAAGCGCCAAGGCATCATCCAGCCATTCAAACGGTACAATAGTAAACGCTGCCAAAACGGTAGACAGCATCAGCAAAGCAAAAGTTACTATACAGAGCAAAAGCAAAATGCGATCAAGAATTCCCATGGCTTTTCCTCCCTTTTATCGCACTCGACTATCTTCATCCCGTCCTTCGGCGGTAAAACCGACGCCTTGCACATGAACGTTCACTTCTACCACTTCCAGGCCAGTCATAGATTCAATGGCGTGCTTCACATTTTCCTGTACCTGAATTGCAATATCAGGCAATCTGACTCCATATTCCATAATGACGTACAGATCCACAGCGGCTTCCTTTTCGCCCACTTCCACTTTTACGCCTTTAGCCAAGTTCTTTTTACCCAGCATTTCGGCGATTCCACCGACCAAACCACCGCTCATGCCAGCGACTCCGGGGATTTCCGTAGCTGCCATGCCGGCAATAATTCCTACGACCTCATCAGCGATGCGAATGGTTCCCACTTCGTTTTGCTCGCCCTTTTCTTTGCGTGTTTGCATCTGCAGCAGCCTCCTTTTTTATGAAGCGCATCGGAAATTTTCTTCAATTATAACAGACCCTACTTCTTTTTACAAACCGCCGCTCCTGCGGACAAAAGGAAACCTCCCGCAGCAACGAAGATCATTTCACAGCGGGAGGCCATGCGCCAATTAAGCGCGTTCGATATAGTCGCCAGTACGCGTATCAATACGCAGTACTTCGCCGGTTTCAATGAACAGAGGAACTTTGACATTATAACCTGTTTCCATTTTAGCAATTTTGGTGCCGCCTGTAGCCGTATCGCCACGAATGCCAGGTTCGGTTTCCGCTACAACCAGCTCCACCGAATTGGGAAGTTCAATTCCAATGATGTTTCCTTGGAAAAAGCTGACGCCAATATTCATATTTTCCTTGAGGAAGTTCAGGCCGTTGCCCAACTGCTCGCGAGTCAACTCAATTTGGTCAAAGGTCTCATTGTCCATAAAGGTGTACATGCCGTCGTTTTCATACAGGTACTGCATAGGACGGTTTTCTACATGAGCTTTAGGCATTTTTTCACCGGCGTTGAAGGTGCGTTCTACAACAGCGCCTGTTTTCAGGTTTTTGAGCTTGGCCCGCACAAAGGCGGCGCCTTTTCCTGGTTTTACGTGCTGAAAGTCAACGACCTGCCAAGCGCCGCCGTCAATTTCCACTGTTGTGCCAGTCCGAAAATCATTAGTTGAAATCATGGTTCATCCTCCATTTTACAAGCGATTTCTATCAGTTCCTTGTCGCTTTCCGTCAAAACGACGGCTCCTGCGTCAGAAACGCGGACGGTGTCTTCAATACGGATTCCGTACTGCCCAGGCAGATAAATACCCGGTTCCACCGTAACCACCATATTTTCCTGCAGCACCTGCTGCGTGTTTAAAGAAGACAAGCGGGGTTCTTCATGAATGGCCAAGCCCAGCGAATGCCCCAAACCATGGCCAAAATACTCTCCATAACCAGCTTTGGTTAAAATATCTCTGGATACGGCATCAACCTCGCAGCCCAATTTGCCAGGGCGAATGGCTGCAACTCCCGCCTTTTGCGCTGCAAGCACTAGAGAATAAGCGGCTTTTTGCTGCTCTGTAGCAGGTCCCAAGCAAACAGTGCGGGTAATGTCGGAATGATAGCCCCTGTAGACGGCGCCAAAATCCATAGTTATCCAGTCGCCAACAGCTAGTTTTTTCTCGGAAGCAACGCCGTGCGGCAAAGCGCCGCGCACACCAGAGGCGACAATGGTATCAAAAGCCGGACGCTCCGAGCCAAGACAGCGCATATGCTGCTCCAGCTCAGCCGCTACTTGTCGTTCCTCTAAGCCGGGACGCAAATAGCCAAGAATGTGCGTAAACGCCGCATCCGCAATGCGTACGGCTTCACGAATAGCTTCTAATTCCTCTTCATCTTTGACAAAACGGAGAGGCTCTAATTCAGTATCAATTAATTCGCATTCCACCGGCAGCAACGCTTGAAGTTCCTTATAAGCGGCCACCGTACAATGCTTGCTTTCAAAACCGAGACGGCGAATGCCTTTGCGGCAAACAATTTCTGCAATCGCCTTCGCTGCAGCGCCCTTATATAGACAAAGCTCGTATAGAGGCGCCTCAGTCGCTGCCTGCTCGTGATAACGAAAATCTGTAAACAATTGCTGCGTCTCAGCTGTAAGGAGCAGTAGGCCGGCAGAACCGCTAAAACCGCTTAAATAACGTCTATTTTGCGCATTACCAACCCAAACAGCGTCCAGGCCAGCTTCAGCAAGATGTCGACGCAGCCGTTGCAAACGCAATTCATTCATTAGCATCGGCTTCCTTTTTCTTTGCTTCCTGCCAAAGACCGTGCGCCGCTTCAACCGCCGCTAAATAACTATAGACCCCAAAACCGGAAATCTGACCGATAACAACCGCTGCCAGCACGGAATGATGCCGAAACTCCTCGCGGCGGTGAATGTTGGAAAGATGCACCTCGATCGCCGGTACGGACACGCTGGCCAGCGCATCCCTCAAGGCAATGCTGTAATGGGTGTAGGCGGCGGCATTGATGATGATATAATCCGCTGTTTCCTGAGCCTGATGAATGGCGTCCACCAAATCCCCTTCGTGGCTGAACTGGAGGCATTGCGCTGCAACGCCTAGGGAAGCGGCTTTTTCTTCAATTCTGCGGTTAATTTCCTGCAAAGTCAAAGTTCCATATATGGTTGGCTCCCGACGCCCTAATTGATTCAAATTAGGACCGTGCAAAACCAGTATGCGCACGTCGTCAGCTCCTTTGCACGCAAAGTATCATAGGACATTGTAACACAAAACCTTGCTGCTTGCCTATACTTTCTCCACAAGCTGCCAAGGAACAGGCAGATGCGCCAAAATGTCCAGCACCTCAAGGCGTGTGTCCGGCGTAGCCCGAATGACCAAAAGACCGCCTTTGGGTTCCAAGGTGGTAACAACGCCAAGATATTCACAGCCTTCAAAAATACGATTGACAAAATTAACATCTTGAGGCTGTACTCGCAAATAAACGCTTGCATCAACAGATTCCGACATACTTAAGCCTCCTCTCCAGGCGACAAAACACGCCGCAGCAGCGTTCCAACCGGCAGCAGAAGCCCATCCCAAGCCAGACGCAGTTGCTGTTGAGCATGAGGCGCCCGTTCCAAGACAGCGCCGCTTTTCGCATCCCATAAAAAACGCAAGCATTGTTGCTGCCGCTCACCAGTCGGCGGCAGCGCCTCCAAGCAATCTCCTACGGCAAAACGACCGCGCTGTTCCACGAGCAAGTCCGAACCGCTGTGGCCGGTCACCACGCCGCAAAACACTTTGGCGGCGTTCTCCTTCTCTACTGCGTGAATTTGGGCGTCGCCGGCAGCCGGACCTTGAAAAAAGCCGTCCGTATACGCTCGTTGGGATACCAACTGCAATTCCTCCAGCCATTCCGGAGGGATTGCAAATTCTTCGGGATTCCTAGCGAAAAGATCCAGCGCTTGACGGTAGACGCGCACCACCGTAGCGACATAATGAATACTCTTCATGCGTCCTTCAATTTTCAAGCTGTCAACACCGGCAGTCACTAACGCCGGCAAGTGCGGCAGCAAGCACAAATCTTTGGAATTCATAAAATAAGTGCCATGAGCGTCTTCTTCAACAGGATAAAACTGACCGGGTCTAGTTTCTTCCTGCAACGCGTATTTCCAGCGGCAAGGCTGTGTGCAAGCGCCGCGGTTGGCGTCTCTGCCGGTAAAATAATTGCTTAATAAACAACGCCCGGAATAGGATACGCACATCGCTCCGTGTACAAAGGTTTCCAATTGCACCTCCGCCTGACTGCGGATATCCAAAAGTTCCTTATACGTCACTTCCCGCGCCAGTACAACGCGTTTGGCTCCCAACTCCTGCCAAAAGCAGGCCGCCGAGGCGTTAACCGTGTTGGCCTGGGTGCTGATATGAACGGCCAGGTTTGGCGCTTCTTGGCGTACTAAACGAAAAACGCCGGGGTCGGCGACAATAACGGCATCAATCTTAGCGTCCAGCAGTTCTGGCAAATAGGCGGCAATTCCCTGCAACTCTTTTTGATGGGCAAAAACATTGAGGGCGACATAGACTTTTTTGCCAAGTTCATGAGCATATTGTACGCCCTCCTGCAGCGCAGCAAAGTCAAAATTGTCGCTTTGCGCACGAAGGCTGAAGTTTTTTCCGCCTACATATACCGCATCAGCGCCAAAAAGAAGGGCGGTCTTTAATTTCTCCAAATTGCCTGCAGGGGCAAGCAGCTCAGGTAATTTCATTAGTTTCTGCTCCTTTATAAATCGAGACCGCCAGACCGTCGCCTTCCGGATAAAGAGTAGTCTGGAATTGGTCCGTATTTTGTACAAACTCTAAATACTGTCGCATGCGCTTGGCGATGGTGCGCATACGACGGGGACAGGGACCATATACTTGGCCGTAAAACAACACATCGTCAGCTAAAATAACGCTGCCCTGACGCAAATACGGCAGTACTTGTTGCAAATAGCTTAGGTAATGCCCTTTGGCAGCGTCAATAAAAACAAAATCAAACGTTTCGTTCAAAGCGCTTAACCGTTCAGCTGCATCGCCTTCCCAAAGGCGGATACGTTCACTGATGCCAGGCTCGCGCTGCCAAAAGCGCTGGGCATCGCGAATGCGTTCTTCGTCTTTTTCCAAAGTGAGAATGCGGCAGTTTGGAACTAACTGCGCCATCAGCAGCGCCGAATAGCCAATAGCCGTACCAATTTCCAGAATACGCAGCGGCTGATAGCGTTCCATCAATAAACGCAAGAGGCGTTCCGCTTCTTGGCGAAGCACTGGAACGCCTTGTTGATCTGCAAAGGTTCTCATTTCAAGTAACAATTCATTCATTACCGCACCTGCTCAATGGCGGCCAAGTGTTCTTCATAGGTCCGACTGAAATGATGCTTACCCTGCTTATCTGCAACAAAATACAAGTAATCCGTCTGGGCTGGATTCAAAGCGGCCTTAAGAGCGCCTAACCCGGGATTGGCAATCGGCCCTGGCGGCAGGCCAGGATTTAGATAGGTATTATACGGTGAAGGAATTTGCGTATCCTGCAAGCTTAATTCTTCTTTGGGATATCCCAGTAAGTACTGAATTGTAGCGCAAGACTGCAGCGGCATGTTTTGCTGCAGTCGGTTCAAAAACACCTTGGCAATAACAGCCTGCTCTTCCGGGCGCTGCGCTTCTTTTTCCACTAAAGAAGCAAGCACGACAACCTGTGTTGGCGCAAGGCCGCTGGCATTGCCGCTTTTCAGCAAAGAGCCGAAGCGTTTATCAAATTCCTTCTGCATCTTGGCAACTAGGTCTTCCTCTTTCATTCCCGGCGAAATCCGGTAAGTATCCGGAAACAAATAGCCTTCCGCTCGAAATTGCACGCTCTCTCCTGCAGCAGGACCGGAAAGGCGGGCTAACTGCAAAAACCGGTCTCCATTGCCAAGTTTTTGCTCTTGCAGCAATTTGGCAATCTGCCGCACCGTATATCCTTCTGGAATGGTAAGATTGGCGTAACGCGTTTCTCCGGCCGCCAGTCTCGCCACTACCTCTCGCGTACTCATGCCTGGAGCAAAAACGTATTCGCCAGCCTGAAGGGAGTGATCTAAACGGCTGAACTTAGCCAATACTTGAAACAGCCAAATGCTGCGAATAGCCTTCTGGCTTTCCAGCTCTTTGGCAATCTCACCGGCGCTCATGCCGTCTTTTACAGTCAATACAGCATCAGTAGTCCTGGAAGGCGGCGACTGCAGCACCAAAAAGGCGCTAATAAGCACGGTGAAAAAAAAGACCGTAATGCCCGCCAAAATAATCCAGAGACTTTTGCCCCGAAATCCTTTTTCCCAAAGTCGATCCTTCATTCCAACACCTCGTGTTCCGCCTTTAGAATTCTATTTTAAAAGTCTTAAATTCGTTTCTTACTGTCACGGGTTTTATTATACACACAGCAACAAAAAAAAAGCAACCGTTTCCGGTTGCTTCAGGCATTCTACTCTTCGTCGTCCGCCAGTTCTTCATAAGCTTTGCGAACTTCGTCAAACTCTTCGTCCGTTGGATCGGTATAGACATCTTCGCCATTTTCATCCACATCAATACGTGCGATGAAGACATCCGTATCTTCGTCTTCACAACCGCATTCGCAGGTGCAGCCGCCTTCTTCATCCACTTTAATCGGTGCCAGAACAGCAAAGCGCTTTTCGCCGACTTCCACGATTAATTCTTCGCGGTAGTAAAATTCGTTGCCTTCCTCATCGGTCATGACAACAACAACATCCTCATCTTCTTCCATTTCTTCAGGGTTGAATTTTTCATCTGTCATGGGCGCTCACCTCTTTCTCTTATTGCTATTGCCATTGTATCTTACACGGCATAGCCTGTCAACCGCTGCGGCTCTGCAGATCCATCCAGCCTTGCAGGATAATAATGGCCGCCATTTTATCAATCACTTTACGCCGTTTATTGCGACGCACATCCGCCTCAATAAGCGCTTTTTCCGCCGCCACCGTGGAAAGGCGTTCATCCCAAAAAACAATTTTAACGTCCGGCAGCTGCTCTTGCAGCTGAGCGGCAAATTCCTGGACTAACTCGCCGCGGGGGCCTATAGTACCGTTCATATTTTTGGGCAGACCCACAACAATGGTACCCACTTCGTATTCCTGACATAAAACAGTCAGTCTTGCAAAGTCAGCTTGCGGGGAAGTACGCCGTATGACCTCTACGCCTTGCGCCGTTAGAGCCAATAAATCGCTCACCGCTATGCCTATGGTTCTATCTCCTACATCCAAGCCCATACTGCGCACAACACATCTTCCTCCTAAAAAGCGGCAGGGAGCCACGCACTTTGCATGCTCCCTGCCCCTTGATACTGACTATTGAATTTCCTTCACATAGGCCCGGACCAATTCTTCCAAAATTTCATCTCGCTCCAATTTGCGAATTAAGGCGCGAGCGTTGCGATGACTGGTGATATAGGTAGGATCTCCAGATAAAAGATACCCCACCAGTTGATTGATAGGATTGTACCCCTTTTCCTTCAAGGCCTGACAGACGGTAGCAATGGTGAGGGCGGCAACATGATTTCCTTCGCTGCCAGCGCGAAACATCATCGTATCCTGCGATACATTCTGCTCATGATCCGACATCGTTCCATCCTCCTTTCGCGCCGTTAGGGAGCTGCTTGTAATCAGCGAGCCCCTTAAACTTAATATAATAATTCTATTCGACGATCCATTGCCATTCCCTGCTATCTTTTTCAGGAATTAGTTTTTTACCTAGGCCTTTAGAGACCCAGCTGCTGGCGCAGCGTTTCTTTGGCTTTTAAAAGCGCTTCAGCCAGTTTAGCCGGATCCTTGCCGCCAGCTTGCGCCATATCCGGCCGGCCGCCGCCGCCGCCGCCAACGATTTTGGCTACTTCCTTCACTAAATTGCCTGCATGCGCTTTAGCGGCCACCGCTTCTTTGGTCGCCATCGCCACCAAGCTGACTTTGTCTTCTTGTACGCTGGCTAAGAGCACAACGCCTTTTTTCATGCGATCCCGCAATTGGTCGGCTAAGGAGCGCAATAATTCCTGGTTTGGAACTTCCACTTGGGCAATCACGGCTTCTACCTCGCCGATCATTTCCGGTTGCAGCGCCTGAAGCTGCGTCTGCGCTGCCTGAGCTTCCTTGTCGGCTATTACGGTTTCAAGCGCTTTAAGTTCCTGCTGCAACTGGGCGGCGCGGGCGGGAACTTCTTCAGGCGCTTGGGTTTTCAAAATAGCTGCTGTTTCTAACAGCAAGGAGCGCTGCTGTTGCATGCGCGCATAAGCTGCACGCCCCGTCACCGCTTCAATGCGGCGTACGCCGGCGCCCGTGCTGGCTTCGCCGACGATTTGGAACAGGGAGATTTCCGAGGTATTGTTTACATGGCTGCCGCCGCAAAGTTCTTTACTGACCTCGTCAATAACAACTACCCGAACCACGTCGCCATATTTTTCACCAAACAAAGCCATGGCGCCCATGTCTTTGGCGATCTCTTGACTTGTCTCCAAGCAAGAGACAGCGCGGTTTTCCAAGATGGCTTCATTAACAAGGGCTTCTACGGCTGCCAGTTCTTCCGACGTAACCGCCGCAAAATGCGCAAAGTCAAAACGCAGGCGATCCGCTTCTACCAAAGAGCCTGCCTGATGCACATGCTCCCCTAGAACCTTGCGCAGCGCATGATGCAATAAATGGGTTGCCGTATGGTTGCGGGCAACATCTTGGTGTTTCGCTGCATCTAGGCGTATTTCCACGGTTTCACCGGTCCGCAGCATGCCTTCTTGCACAAATCCTTGGTGATAAATTGCACCGTTAGCCAATTTTTTGGCGCTTTGCACTTCCATTTTGCCCAGGGCTGTTTCCAAACGGCCGCTGTCGCCGATCTGGCCGCCGCCTTCCGCGTAAAAAGGAGTGACATCCAAAAGCACAGCGACTTCTTCGCCATCGCCGGCTTCCTCAACCACAACGCCTTCTTTCCAGATACGCAAAATGCGTCCTTGCTGCGCTGCAGCGTCTATACGCAGGCCATCGGTTTGCAGACCTGTCAGTTCCAACACAAAAGTACGCTCGTTTTCATGACGCGCGGCGCGGGCGCGCAAGCGCTGCTCTTCCATGGCAGCATCAAAACCGGCTTTGTCGAGGGTCATACCTTCGTCAAACAACATTTCTTCCGTAAGTTCCCAAGGGAAACCATAGGTATCATACAAACGGAAAGCCGTTTCACCCGGCAGTTGATTTTCCCCTTTAGTACGCAAGGAAGCCACTTCTTGCGATAAAAGTTCTTCGCCAGTAACCAATGTAGTCTGAAAGCGACTTTCTTCTTGGCTTACTACCTTGCGGATGTAGTCTGCTTTTTCCAACAGCTCCGGATAGGCCGTGTTGAAAATATTTGCAGCTACGTCCACGCAGTCGGCCAAAAAGGCTTTCTTTACGCCCAACAAGCGTCCGTGACGCAAGGCGCGACGCAAAATTCGGCGCAGCACATAGCCGCGGCCTTCGTTAGACGGCAATACGCCGTCATTGATCATGACGACCATGCTGCGCGCATGGTCGGCGATGACTTTGAGCGAAATGTCATTCTTTTTATCAACGCCGTAGGCGACGCCAGACAAGGCTGACATATGCGCAATCAAAGGAAACAGCAAATCCGTCTCAAAATTGGAAGGCTTGCCCTGGAGCACCGAAGCCAACCGTTCCAGGCCGGCGCCAGTATCAATGTTTTTCTTAGCCAAAGGATGGTAATTTCCTTCGTCATCCCGGTCATACTGCGTGAAAACGAGGTTCCAGATTTCCAAAAACCGATCGCAGTCGCAGCCTAGCTTGCACTCAGGACCACAGCCGCGCTCTTCCCCTAAATCGATATGTATTTCCGAACAAGGGCCGCAGGGGCCAGGGCCGATTTCCCAAAAATTATCAGCCATGCGCACAATGCGCTCTGGATCAATGCCGATTTCATCATGCCAGATGTCATAGGCTTCATTGTCTTCCGTATAGATGGTAATCCACAGACGATCAGCAGGAAGTTCCAATTCTTTGGTTAAAAATTCCCAAGCCCAAACAATGGCTTCCCGTTTAAAATAATCGCCAAAGGAAAAATTGCCCAACATTTCAAAAAAGGTCTGGTGCCGCGCGGTACGGCCTACATTTTCAATATCGCCGGTACGGACGCATTTTTGGCTGCTGGTGATGCGCGTATGGGGGGGCTTGATCTTGCCGGTAAAAAACGGCTTAAAGGGCGCCATGCCGGCTCCGACTAGCAACAACGTAGGATCATCATGAGGAATCAAGGGAGCACTGGGCATTACCAAATGCTCTTTTGATTTAAAAAACTCCAGAAAGCGTGTGCGAATTTCATTACCTGTCATAGATTTCACGTACTTCATCCTCCGCTCATTACAGATGGCTTATTCTTAAAAATTATACCCGACCAGCCAGGACGTGTCAAAGGGAAGGTCAGCCCGTCAGCCTCTTGATTATTGCGGAGCGGCATAATTGCATTTGAGACACGATTTGCGCGCGCCTCAAAAAAACTGACTAAGTCGGCAGTTTCTTAACTCGCTGTGCTCAAACAAGCGAAACTGTAATCCGTCTTAGCCAGCTTTTTCGTCCTTCGGACCGGCTTGCTCCAATAAAAGTCTCAAATACAATCATTGCCGCCGGTGCAGTCTAACCGCACCATCCCTATTTCTGTTCAAAACCGTTGCCCCGTTCTTCTCTTGCGTATCCTCCATCTACTCCTTTTACTCCTGTTCAATTTACTTCGTATGCTTCCTTTACAAACAGGCTTTGTGGATGACACCGCCGCCAACCACTTTTTCACCATGGTAAAAAACAACAGACTGCCCCGGGGTAATCGCTCGCTGCGGTTGTTCAAATTTCACCCGCACCATGCCGTTGGCTTCCGGAAAAACCATCGCCGGCGCTTCATGTGCGGCATAGCGAATTTTTGCATGTACCTGCAGTGGCTTTTCAAGGCCGTCTATGGCAATCCAGTTTAAGTCATCTGCAAGCAGTTCCGAAGCGTATACTGCTTCGGGTGGTCCAACGACCACACGATTATGGGCCGCATCTATTTCCACGACATACAAAGGATGCGCCGCAGCGATACCCAGCCCTTTGCGCTGGCCGATCGTATAAAACGGCAGTCCCTCATGGCGGCCCAAAACTTGCCCGTCTTGGGTTACGATATCTCCGGGCCTCAGCGACTGCGGCGCATGTTCGCGCAAAAAGCGCTTGTAATCGTCATCAGGAATAAAGCAGATTTCCTGGCTTTCCGGTTTGTTCGCCACTACCAGATTAAACTGCCGCGCCAATTCCCTTGTTTTTGTTTTTTCCATGCCGCCCAGAGGAAATAAAAACTTCTGCAGTGTCTGTTGATTTAAATGATACAACACATACGACTGATCTTTGGTAGTATCCACGCCCTTGCACAACAGCACCCGTCCAGATTGCTCGTCTTTTATAACGCGCGCGTAATGGCCGGTAGCCACATAATCAGCCCCCAAGGCTGCCGCCTTGGTCAAAAGGCGCTCAAACTTGATATGGCGATTGCAGGCAATGCAGGGATTAGGCGTGCGTCCAGCAGTGTATTCGCGGATAAAATACTCTACTACCAGATGATGAAAATCGTCGCGGAAGTTCATCACATAATGCGGAATTCCCAGAGTCTGCGCGACGCGACGCGCATCTTCCACTTCGGATAAAGAACAGCAGCCGCGATGATTGGGATCATCAACAGGAACATCCTCTGTCCATAATTGCATGGTGACGCCAATCACTTCGTACCCTTCCTGCACTAAAAGGGCGGCGGTGAGGGAACTATCCACACCGCCGCTCATGGCGACAACCACTTTTGTCTTTGCGTTAAGCACTTAAGCTTCCTTGGGCTGCTTGCTCATATAATCCTTAATGGCTTCGTGCAGAGCATCGGCTGCCAGATTGGAGCAGTGCATTTTAGCCGGCGGCAAGCCGCCCAAAGCTTCCGCTACTGCCTGATTGGAAATCTCCAAGGCGTCTTCCAGCGTTTTGCCGATAACCATTTCCGTGACCATGCTGCTCGTAGCGATAGCGGCGCCGCAGCCGAAGGTTTTAAATTTCACATCTTCGATCACATTGTCTTTGACTTTCAAGTAAATGCGCATAATATCGCCGCATTTGGCGTTGCCAACTTCGCCGATTCCATTGGCATCAGGAATTTCACCAACATTGCGGGGATTGCTGAAATGATCCATTACTTTTTCGGTATACATAATTCAATTCTCCTTTCAAGGTAAAACACATTAGGAGCGACAATTTTGGCAAGGATTGCTTTCCAACATGGCGCCCGCATTAGCCGCCAAGGGGGACATGCTGCGCAGGCGTTCAATGATCGGCGGCAATACTTCCAAAACATAATCGATATCTTCTTCCGTAGTGCCTCTGCCCAAAGTCAGCCGTAGCGAACCGTGAGCAATTTCGTGACTCAACCCCATCGCTAAAAGCACATGGGACGGATCCAGGGAGCCGGAAGTACAAGCAGAACCGCTGGAAGCGGCAATTCCCTTCATATCCAAGCTCAGCAGCAAGGATTCACCTTCTACATAGCGGAAGCTATAATTAACATTACCAGGCATGCGCTGTGTCGGATGGCCGTTCAGCTTGATTTCAGGAATGCGTTCTTCAATGCCGCGCATTAAGCGATCACGCAGAGCCGTAATCCGAGCCACTTTGTCCGCCATTTCCTCTTTTGCTGCTTCCGCAGCTTTACCTAAGCCGGCAATGCCGGGGACATTTTCCGTTCCGGGACGCAGTTTGCGTTCTTGACCGCCGCCGTGCTGTACCGCGTCAATACGGACGCCGCGTCGGATAAAGAGAGCGCCGATGCCTTTGGGACCATGCAGTTTGTGCCCCGACAAGGTCAGCAGGTCAATATTCATATCAACCACGTCAATGGGCACATTGCCTGTAGCCTGTACCGCGTCAGTGTGAAAAATAATCCCTTTTTCGCGAGCGATTTTACCAATTTCACGAATTGGTTGAATGGTTCCTACTTCGTTATTGGCGAACATAACGCTAATCAAGATGGTTTGCGGCGTAATGGCCTGCTGCAAATCCTCTAAACGGATCATGCCGTACTCGTCCACAGGCAGGTAGGTAACCTGGAAGCCTTGTTTTTCCAGATATTCACAAGGATGCAAAATGGCATGATGTTCAATAGCCGTAGTAATGATATGATTGCCTTTTTTGCGATTAGCTGAAGCAATGCCTTTAATGGCCAAGTTGTCAGACTCAGTACCGCCGCTGGTGAAGAAGATTTCTCCAGGCTGGGCGTTAATCAGGGCCGCTACCTGCTGACGGCCTTCGTCAACAGCCTGCCGCGCCGTACGACCAAAAGCATGTACGCTGGATGCATTACCAAAGTCTTCGGTCATATAATGACTTACAAGTTTTGCCACTTCCGGCAGAGCCTGTGTTGTTGCAGAATGATCCAAATATACCTGTTTCATGTGAATAAAGCCTCCCCTTTATTTTCCTTCCCCTATGAAGCCGCAGGTTAAAGCTGCGGTTTTCCTGCCTCATTTTCCACCTGGTTGCACAAATCTTGCAAAGTGATGGAATCCAACACCTGCGTAATGCTGTCTCCAACTTTAGCCCATACGCCGCGGGTGACGCAAGTACAGGCTTTAGTACAGTATTTGTTATCCTCTTTGCCTGAGAGCAAACAGTCTACAGGAGCAATAGGCCCTTCCATCACGCGGATAATATCGCCTACCGAAATTTCTTCGGGCGTCTTGGTTAAGCTGTAACCGCCTTGTGCGCCGCGAACGCTTTTAACGAAGCCGGCTTTGCGCAAAGTCCCCATCAGCTGCTCCAGGTAATGCTCGGAGATTTCTTGACGCTGTGCGACATTTTTTAAAGAAATGGGCCCCTGACCGTAATGAACGGCTAAATCGTACATGGCGGATACGCCATAACGTCCTTTGGTTGATAGCTTCACGGCAATCCCCTTTCTTTTCCGACTAATACGATTGGTTTTATTTGCTTTTACTATAGCAAATAACAAGAAAAAAAACAACCCCAATCTGAGGTTGTTTTAAAGCTAAGTCAGGTTTATCTTTTGCAACTATTCCTTATTATTTCGTATCCCTCTGTTACTCCGTTACTCTTGTTCCGGTCCCCTCGGCCCGCCCTTGACGGCGTTTTGTCTCGTCCCAGCGCGTCTTTTCCGGTCCCAGAGCGGCTTCATAGTAACGCCGGCCTTGCAGCGGCTCCGGCAAGTACTCTTGATCTACCCAATGGCCGGGGAAATCGTGGCTATAGCGATACTCCGCGCCATGACCAAAATGGGCGGCGCCGCGATAATGAGCGTCTCGTAGATGCAGCGGAACGCTGCCGCATTCCTGATGACGCACATCTCCTAAGGCTGCGTCAATAGCCAGATAAGAGGCATTGCTTTTGGGCGCCGTCGCAATATAGACGACCGCCTGAGCCAAAGGAATGCGCGCTTCCGGCAAGCCTACAAAACGGGCCGCCTCAGCCGCCGCCATAGCCAGTACCAGCGCCCGGGGATCGGCGTTGCCCACGTCTTCGGCCGCACAAATTACGATGCGCCGCGCAATAAATTGCAAATCCTCCCCTGCAGCCAACAGCCGGGCCAAATAATGTACTGCCGCATCTGGATCGGAGCCTCGCATACTCTTAATAAACGCGGATACTGTATCGTAATGAGCGTCGCCGTTTTTGTCAAAACGCTGCAGCTTTTCGTCGGCAACTTTTTCTAACACCGCCAAATTCAGCGTTGCCTCATCTTCCACCATGGCGGCGCATTGCTCCAGAAGATTCAAGGCGGTACGTGCGTCGCCGCCGGCTAAGCCGGTAATACCGCTCCAAAGAGAAGCTTCCGCCTGCAAATGTCTTTTGCCCAAACCGCGCTCTTTATCTTCCAGGGCCCGCTTAAGCAGAGCTTCCAGTTGTTGCGGAGTCAACGGCTTCAGACGCAAAACCCGCATGCGCGAAAGCAAGGGCCCGTTAATTTCAAAATAAGGGTTTTCCGTCGTGGCGCCGATCAGCGTAATCCGCCCATCCTCTACATAAGGCAGCAGCACATCCTGCTGGGCTTTGTTAAAACGATGAAACTCATCGACAAAAAGAATGGTAGCTTTGCCATAGAGCTGGCGTCGTTCCTGCGCTGCCGCCAGTTCTTTGCGCAAATCCGCCGTGCCCGCAGTTACCGCGTTCAGGCGCTCAAAAACCGCTCCGGTAGTAGTGGCGATCAGTTCCGCCAATGTCGTCTTTCCTGTACCGGAGGGACCGTACAAAACCAGGCTGGGCAGCGTATCCGCCTGAATCATACGCCGCAGAAAAGAGTCGGGACTAAGAAGATGCTCCTGCCCTGCCAGTTCAGATAGCTTTTGCGGGCGCATGCGCACGGCGAGTGGTTTGCGGTTCGTGTTCTTCTCTTCAGCCAATGAAAACAAATCCAAAATAACAGCCTCCTTTGTTCCTATGCTAAACGCAGCAAGGAACGCACAACATAGCCGGCTAATAACAGCCCCGCCGTAGAGGGAACAAAGGAAATGCTTCCCGGCACCTGGCGGCGCAAATGGGCTTCTTCCGGCTCGGCGTCAGCCGAAGCAAAGGGCTTTTCCGTAGAAAACACCACAGGAATTCCTTTAGTGATTCCTGCTTGTTTCAAAAGACGTCTGACGTTTCTGGCCATAGGGCAAGTGTGGGTTTTAGCAATATCTACAATATGAAAAGCCTCAGGGTCCAGCTTATTGCCTGCGCCCATGCTCGAGACAATGGGTATGCCGAGACGATGGGCGCGGACAAGCAAATCAATTTTAGCATCCATTGAATCGATGGCATCCACAATGAAATTCCAACGTTCAGGCCGCAGCCAGTCTCCTTTTTCTTCTCCATAGGCTTCTAGAATGACTTCCACTTGACAATCCGGGTTAATATCCAAAATTCGCTCTTTCAGCACGGCGGCTTTAGGCAGCCCGATGGTGCTTGATAAAGCCGGCAGCTGTCGGTTTAAATTCGTTAGGC
Organism: Negativicutes bacterium; assembly: GCA_009929485.1. Taxonomy (GTDB): domain Bacteria; phylum Bacillota; class Negativicutes; order Anaeromusales; family Anaeromusaceae; genus Anaeromusa. The sequence goes on along the minus strand of SAAJ01000010.1, from coordinate 26,368 downwards.
TAACCACATCATGATCAATTAACGTCAGTTGACCAATCCCTGCTCGCGCCAAGGCTTCTACCGCAAAGGAGCCAACGCCGCCGACGCCAAAAACGGCCACAGCGGAATTTTGCAAGGTCTGTAATCCTTGAGAACCTATAAGCATTTCGGTGCGTGAAAAACGATGCATAGTTAAAGAAGCCTCCTGCATGATCTAAGAAAACACAACATAGAGCTCTCATAATAGGTAAAAAGACTCGACAAAATTGTCGAGTCTAAAAAATTGTTATGAAAAAACTAACCCCACCATGCCGTCTCGCCCACTAGTTTTGAACCTGCGTTAGCAGGTGGGTGCCCTCCTGAAAAATCAATGGATCCCCGTAAAGGGCCTGCACGTCTTATTCAGAGACCGGACTCCCGTCGTAAAAGTGTTGGCTCAAAACATACCAGGCAGCATACGCACACAGTCGGGTTAAGAGTGTTGCTCTTTTCTTCAACTTCATAATAGCAGAATTATCGCTATTTGACAAGTGTCGCCTGGTTTTCTGCGCTTTGAAGCCTGGCTGAAAGAAAAGAAACCTTAGCTTTTAGCAATAACGGTCGACTTAATATGCAATTCCCGCAGCTGACGTTCAGACACGTCACTGGGCGCTTGCGTCATAGCGCAGCTGGCGCTTTGCGTTTTGGGGAAAGCAATAACGTCGCGGATGGAAGGACGTTTCGCCATAAGCATTACCAGACGGTCCAAACCAAATGCAATGCCGCCATGGGGCGGAGTGCCGTACTCAAAAGCGTCTAAGAGATAGCCGAATTTGCTATATGCTTCTTCCGGCGTCAAGCCAATGGCTTTGAATACCTTTTCCTGAATCGGACGTTGGTAAATACGGATGCTGCCGCCGCCGATTTCCGTGCCGTTGAGCACCATGTCGTAGGCTTTCGCATAGATACGTCCTGGATCGCTTTCCAAGAATTCCATATCTTCGTCCCGAGGCGAGGTGAAGGGGTGATGCATCGCCACCCAGCGTTTTTCTTCTTCATCGTACTCGAACATCGGAAAGTCAACTACCCACAAGAAGCACAACTTGTTTTCGTCAATCAAGTTAAGACGTTTCGCCATTTCCAAACGCAAATGTCCCAAGGCATTGGCTACAACAGAGGGTTTATCCGCTACCATCAGCAGCAAATCGCCTTCGACGGCGCCGGCAGCTTTAGCCAATTCAGCCAGCATGTCTTCGCTGAAGAATTTGGCGATCGGCGATTTGATGCCGTCTGCTTGGAAACACATCCAAGCCAGACCTTTGGCGCCGTAGGGAGCCACAAAATCCACCAAGCCGTCCAGTTCGCGCCGCGGAATGCCTGCATAGCCTTTGACGTTAATCGCTTTGACCTGTCCGCCGTTTTGCAGCACGCTTTCGAACACTTTGAAGTTCGAACCGCGGATAACCTCGGACACATCAATAAGTTCCATCTCAAAGCGCAAATCCGGCTTGTCCGAACCGTAACGGCTCATCGCCTCGTCATAGGTCATGCGCAGCATAGGAGTAGCAATGGTTTCACCCAGGGCTTCTTCGAAAAGATGGGCTACCAAACGCTCCATCATCGACAGAATTTGTTCTCTATCAATAAAGGACATCTCAACGTCCAACTGAGTAAATTCCGGCTGACGATCAGCGCGCAAATCTTCATCGCGGAAGCAGCGTACGATCTGGAAGTACTTTTCCATGCCCGCTACCATCAGCAGCTGTTTGAACAACTGCGGAGACTGCGGCAACGCATAGAAGCGACCTGGATTCACGCGGCTAGGCACAAGATAGTCACGCGCGCCTTCAGGAGAGCTTTTCGTCAACATGGGCGTTTCCACTTCGCAAAAGCCCTGATTGTCAAAAAAGTCGCGCATGGCTTTGGTCACGCGATGACGCAACATTAGGTTACGCTGCATTTCCGGCCGACGCAGATCCAAATAACGATATTTCAAACGCACCATTTCATCAACGTCCACATCATCTTGGATGTAGAACGGCGGCGTTTTAGCGGCATTGAGAATGCGCAATTCCCGGCAGAATACTTCAACAGCGCCGGTGTCCATGTTGGAATTTACCGTAGCAGCGTCGCGGCTGCGCACTTCGCCTTTTATCGCTAAAACGAACTCGGAACGCACGGTTTCCGCTTTGCGAAAAGCCTCTTCGCCCACTTCCGGAGCAAAAACCAGCTGAACCATGCCGGAGCGATCCCGAAGATCCACGAAGATCAAGCCGCCGTGATCGCGGCGTCTAGCAGCCCAGCCGCAAAGAATAACCTCCTGGCCCTGGTGATCTGCCCGTAAATCGTTACAGCTGTGTGTGCGCACCCAGCCTGTCATTGTATCTAACATCTTGCTATTCCCCCATCTCTTCTTTTATGGCGTTAATTGCCTCCTGGGCATTTACCAAGCGTTGTTCGCTGGTTTCCAAATCCTTCAACAGCACTTGCTGATTGGCCTGTTCTTCCTCGCCCAGCAGCAGCGCAAAGCGCGCCTTTTGGCGATTAGCCTGTTTAAGCTGCGCCTTCAAGCTGCGTCCCAGAAAATCCATGTCCGCAGTCAGACCTTCTTTACGCAGCTGCAACAGCAGCGCAAAGGCCATCGGCGTCTGTTCTTTCCCCAAGGGAGCGATAAACACGTCACTGCAGCGAGTTGCAGCTGGAAGCAGTTCCTGCTTTTCCAACGCCAGCAGCAAACGTTCCAAGCCGACAGCAAAGCCGATACCAGGAGTATCCGGACCGCCGCATTGGGCTACAAGTCCGTCATAGCGGCCGCCGCCGCAGACGGCGCTTTGCGCGCCCAAAGGAGCGTACTGAATTTCAAAAGCGGTTTTGGTGTAATAATCCAGGCCGCGCACCAGATTGGTGTTGATACTGTACGGAATCTCAGCAGCATCCAGCAACGCTTTTAGACCGGCAAAATGGTCATGGCATTCTTCGCAGAGGCAATCCAGCATCTGCGGCGCTCCTTGGCTGGCCTGGCGGCAAGCTTCGCTTTTGCAGTCCAGAATGCGCATCGGATTGCGGTCAAAGCGGCTTTTGCAGTCCGGGCACAGTGAATCCAACTGCGGCCGCAAATAGTTCTGCAGTTGCTCCCGATAAGCAGGCCGGCATGTCGGGCAGCCCACGGAATTAATGAATAAAGTGAGTTCTGTAAGTCCCAGTCCTTGGAAAAGCTGGATAGCTAACGCAATAGCTTCTGCATCCACCGTTGGCGCTGCTGCGCCGAGGACTTCTACGCCAAATTGATGAAATTGGCGATAACGGCCTGCTTGCGGACGGTCATAGCGAAACATAGGACCCATGTAAAACAGTTTGGTGGGCTGTTCAGCTTCACCATACAATTTGTTTTCCAGATACGCCCGCACGACGGAAGCCGTATTTTCCGGACGCAAAGTCAGGCTGCGTTCGCCGCGGTCAGTAAAGGTATACATTTCTTTTTCCACCACATCGGTGGTCTCGCCAATACCCCGAATGAACAGCTCTGTATGTTCGAAAACAGGTGTGCGAATTTCCTGGTAGCCAAAACGGCTGCACAGCTGGCGGATGGTTTTCTCTAGCTTTTGCCATTGCGCGCTGGCTGCAGGCAAAATGTCTTTAGTACCTCGAGGTGCGCTTGTCAGCAAATTGGTCACTCCCTTCCCGCAAAACGCCTAAATGCGTCTTCACGGTTTGCAATGTAGCGATCGATATCGCGTATGTAGCAGTCTACCTGCTTGGCATGATAACAATTATGCAGTCGATAACCGTCTGGTTCAACAATTTTACTTGTTGCATGAGGGCCAATTCCCAAGATGCTCTGGCGTTCTTCAATAACGCGAATGTTATAAGCGCATTCGCGTCCCTCTTTGGCGTAGCCGATATTTTCAAACTGGCCTGCCATCTGCTTTTGGCGATAAAGATAGTATGGCGCCATCCCCATCGCTCTAGCGCCATTTTTCGAGGCTTCAATCATCTCCGCCACCGCAGCGGCGTCAGGCAACGGTACTTCTTCCTGCAAAAGCAGCTTTTCCGCCAACGCGGATCCCCGCTTAAGAGCCAATGTATGAACCGTCAGGCTTTCTGGGGAAAGCTTAGCGATTTCCCGCAGCGTATGCTGCACATCAGCTGGCGTTTCACCAGGCAAACCCAGAATAATATCCATGTTTATATTGCTAAAACCGTTTTGCCGCAAAGAGGCGAACATTTCTATTATATCCTGTACACTATGCTTCCGTCCAATCCTTTGCAGCGTTTTTTCCTGCATTGATTGCGGATTTAAGCTCAAACGCGAAATTGGAAAGCCTTTGAGCACGGCAATCTTCTCTGCATTCAGACTGTCCGGGCGTCCTGCTTCCACCGTCCACTCCCCTAGCTTCGGCCTGCCCAAGTACTCCTGGATCCAAGAAAGAAGCTGCTCTAGTTCCTTGGCTGGCAGACTTGTCGGCGTACCGCCGCCGATATAGAGGGTCTCCATCTGCAAGAGCTGCTGACGCAAAAGATGGCCGGCGCTCACAATATCCGCCTTAAGGGCTTGCATAAAAATCTGCAGCTTCTCTTGGGGCGGTAATACAAACGAAGGAAACGAACAGTATAAGCAGCGGCTGGGACAAAAAGGAATCCCCACATATACCCCAACAGAGCGGGGTGTTTCCGGCGGCAGAATATCTCGCTGCCGCAGGGCTATTTCCAGCAGCAGAGCCGCTTTTTCCGGCGCTGCCAAGTATTCTTGTTCGAAAACCGCAGCAATATCCGCCTTGGTATATCCTTCATCGAAGAGACGCCGGACTATTTTCCCCGGCCGAACGCCTCGCAGTATCCCCCACGAACTGCGAGGAAGCTGTACGGCCTGCTCCAGCAATAAAGCCAGATTGCGCCGCACCACCCGCCCAGGCGCAGCCTGATCTTGCGCATGAAAAATGACGATTTCATGCGTCTCTTGCCACGTTTTTCCTTGCCAGGCAAGGGACGTAACCACCCGATCCGGCAACAGCTCGCTGCCTACGACCAAGGTGTTGGCAGTAGTTTCCTTAACAAGAGGAATACCGTACAGGCTCATTACATCCTGTACGGCGCGGTCATCTCCTTGGTCTGCTGTTGTACGAATATATCCATCAAGCATCATTCTTTTTCTGGCACTCCTGACAATAACCGTAAAACTTGACCTGATGGTCAACAATTTGAAACTTGCTGCGTTCTGAAATGACCGCTTCTAAAGAATCCAGAAGATCGTCTTCAAATTCCTTTACTTTGCCGCAGGAAACACAGATCAAATGATGGTGATGATGTCCGGTGTCCGGCCCATTGATTTCATAGCGGCTGCGGCCATCGCCAAAGTCCATTTTCTGCAGCAGATCCAGTTCGCTCAGCAGATCCAGCGTACGATAAACAGTAGCCAAACCGATCTCCGGCGCTTCGCGGCGCACGATTTGATGGACGTCTTCCGCGCAAAGATGTTCATCTTGATGATTTAGAAAGGCTTGCAAAATAATTTGTCTTTGCGGCGTCAGCTTAAACTGCCGTTCGCGAAAAGTTTTCCGCACATCTGTCATATCAAGTTGCATAAACTCCACACCCTTTCGGCTGTTTGCCTAAAAAATAAACGGGTTATGCTCTTTTTCCCAGCCGATAGTCGTGCTGGGCCCGTGGCCTGGTAATACTTTGGTTTCTCCCGGCAACGCAAAAAGCTGTTCTTGAATGCTTGCCAGCAATTGTTGATGGGAACCGCCGGGAAAATCAGTTCGGCCTACGGATTCTGCAAAAAGCGTGTCCCCGCTGAACAAAACGCCTTCGCCGTAAAGACTGAGACCGCCTGGCGTATGACCCGGCGTTTCTAAAATGGTAAAAGAAAGCGCTCCCAGCGTCAATACGTCCCCTGCTTTAAGAAACGAGTCGGCTGGTTTTAAAATAACCGCATCACCAATAAAGGTCGAAAGATTTCGGTGCGGACTTGTCAACATTGCAGCATCTGCTTCGTGAATCAGCACAGATGCGCCGGTAGCTTCCGCTAAAATACCATTAGCCGCAATATGGTCTGCATGGCCGTGGGTATTGACAATATAGGTTAAGACAGCGTTTTTTTCGCGCAGGTTGCGCAAAATATCACCGCCGTTGCCGCCAGGATCAATGACCATCGCCACATGCTCTTCCTTGCTAATCACAATATAACAGTTCGTACCCAAAGGCCCTACTGGCAGTTGAATAATTTCCATTCCTTGGTTCTCCTTACCCATGTATCTTAAAATAATTTTCGGCTATCCAGCAAGATAGTAACCGGTCCGTCGTTTTCCAAAGCCACAAGCATCTCCGCCTGAAACTCCCCGGCGGCCACCGTCAGCTCCTTTTCTCGACAAAGAGACAAAAAATATTCATAAAGAGCTTTTGCTTCCCCCGGCGGCGCGGCCTGGTCAAACCCAGGACGCCGTCCTTTGCGGCAGTCTCCATACAAGGTAAATTGGGAAATAACCAATAAAGAACCGCCTACATCTTTAAGGGAACAATTCATTTTCCCTGCTTCGTCATGGAAAATTCGCAAGCCAACAATTTTATCGGCCAAATACACCGCATCTTTAGCCGTATCTCCTTCTCCTACTCCTAAAAGCACCGTCAAGCCCGGGCCGATGGCGCCAACCAAGCGGCCGTCTACGGTCACGCTGGAAGATTTTGTACGCTGTACAACGGCTCTCACACAATGCCTCCCTTGCTTTGCTTGACCCGATAGACGCTGTACACGTCCTTGGCCCGGCGCAGCTTCGTCATAATGCTCTCCAACTGGCTTGTGTTGGTAATATCAAGAATAAAAGTCACCGTAGCTGTTTTGTCTTTGTGCGCCCTGGCGTTGACCGAGCTGGCGTTGGTTTTGCTTTCAGAAAGAATAATCATCAGTTCCGACAGAAGACCTGGCCGATCCGCGCAAGTTACTTCTACCATGACCTTATAGGTCTGTCCTTGCCCAATATCCCAGCTGACGGAGATCATGCGCTCATATTCTTCGCGGTTGCTAAGAACGTTATTGCATTCCGCATGGTGGACGGTAATGCCTCGGCCCCGCGTAATATAACCGACAATCGCATCACCGGGAACCGGGTTGCAACAGCGCGCCAGGCGCACCATATAGCCGCCTTCGCCGCCTACAAGAATGCCCTGGCTCACTTTCGATTTCACTACTTTGGGCTTGATTTCATTCAACAGCTCGGTAATATCTTGAGGAACTGCTTTTTTCGTGTCCCTTTTGTATATTTCCAGCAGCTTAGTCAGTACAGCATGCGCCGTCAAGCCGCCATAACCAAGAGCGGCAAACAGGTCTTCGTCGCCTCCGGTAAGGTTGAATTTTTTAGCCACTTCCTGGAGGCGATCGCTTTTTACGATTTCCTTCCATTCATAGCCAAACTTTTTAACTTCCTTCTCCAGCTGCTCCTTGCCTTTAATAATATTTTCTTCGCGTTTTTCCTTTTTAAACCAGCTGCGTATCTTGTTGCGCGTTTCCGAAGAACCGACAATGTTAAGCCAATCCCGGCTGGGACCATTCCCTTGTTTAGCCGTGATAATTTCTACAATGTCCCCATTCGTCAGCTTGTACTCCAATGGCACCATCTTGCCATTGACCCTTGCGCCTACGCAGCGGTGTCCCACATCGGTATGCACACGATAGGCAAAATCAATAGGAACTGAGCCCGTAGGCAAATCTAACACATCGCCGCGAGGCGTAAACACAAACACTTCATCAGCGAAAACGTCCATTTTGACAGTTTCCAGAAATTCTCTCGGATCCCGCAGATCCTGATGCCATTCCAAAAGCTGCCGCACCCAGGATAGCTTCTGATCAAACTCCTTGCCAGGTCCGCGGCCGCCTTCTTTATACCGCCAGTGAGCGGCTACACCGTATTCGGAAATACGATGCATATCTTTCGTCCGAATTTGTATTTCCAGCGGCTGTCCTTCGGTACCAATAATGGTGGTATGAAGGGACTGGTACATATTGGATTTAGGCATGGCAATGTAGTCTTTAAAGCGCCCTGGCAGCGGTTTCCAGAGAGTATGCACCACGCCCAGCGCGCCGTAGCAATCTTTCACATTGTCCACAAGAATGCGAATAGCCAGCAAATCATAAATCTGGCTTAATTCTTTGTTATCTTTTTGCATTTTACGGAAAATGCTGTAGAAATGCTTAGGCCGCCCTTGAATTTCACCGGCAATATCAACAAGCGCCAATCGTTCCTGCAGCATGGCGATCGCGTCATTAATCAACCGTTCCCGCTCGCGCCGTTTTTGTTTGACATTTTCCACCAAACTATAGTACTGTTCCGGTTCTAAATAGCGGAAAGCTAAATCTTCCAGTTCCCATTTTACATTGGAAATACCTAAGCGATGCGCCAAAGGAGCAAAAATTTCCAAGGTTTCCTGGGCGATTCGCTTCTGCTTGCTTTCGCTCATATATTTCAGCGTGCGCATGTTGTGCAGACGGTCCGCCAGTTTGATTAAAACCACCCGCAAATCCTTTGCCATGGCTAAAAACATTTTGCGATAATTTTCCAACTGCTGCTCTTCTTTGGATTTATACTCAATTCGGCTCAATTTGGTGACGCCGTCAACAAGCATCGCCACTTCCTTGCCGTAGCGTTTTTCCACGTCCTCCAGGGAAAACGTAGTATCCTCCACCACGTCATGAAGCAACGCAGCGATGATCGTCACCGCATCAATCTGCAGGTCCGCTAAAATATTGGCAACCCCTAAAGGATGAATAATGTATTCCTCTCCGGAAACGCGGGTTTGCCCGGCATGAGCTTCTTTGGCAAACTCATACGCTTCTTGCACTTGTTCGCTCACGGCATCGGGTTGGTAGGTTTTGATTTTTTGAATAATATCTTCAATACAAAGCTCTGGTCCGTTGAGCATATGCGCACCTCGTCAAATCCATGTTTGTGACAACCCTTGTATTTCCACGCGCTGCAGCCATTTATCCAGCACTTTTTGGCGCAGCAGGCAACCTTGTTCATATCCCTGGGTGCTGGTAATGTCCAGACGTTTTTCAGGCGCCGGCAACAAGGCTATTTTAGCGGTCTCTCCGGCATAAGCAATCAGACAGACTTCAGAAAAAACGTCTAAAGCCTGGGCCAAAGCCGACGAAGCTACTGGCAAACGACAGTGCTGTTGCAGTTGGCGTCGCAATTGTTCCGGCGTCAATCCTTCTTGGCAATTAGAAAGCTGCAAACAATGACGCATGGCCGCATAAAGCTGACGCAGTCCGGCCATATCCGGCGCTAGATAATCTAATATCTTTGTTTGGTTCTCTTCCTGCCTGGAGGGAGCAAAATCTTCGGCTACAAGCTGAACCTGCAGCTCGTCTCGCCAAACATTGCCCTCTGGCGTTGCAACTACGTCTAACAAGGTATCTTGAGGCAAATAGCACGCTTTTTCTCCCTGACGCCAAGCCAAAACCGAACAAGTCGCTTCATTTTGCCGGACTGTCAGTTTTAAGTGTTCCTTTTCTTTTCCCAAACACCGAGCCTCTCCTTGCAAGTGAAGGTTTTGGAGCAACAGCCGAGGACGCGGATTGCCGATCCCGTAAGGTTCTAAGAGCTCCAGCTTTTCTAACAAGGCTTCATTCACCATGTCTAAGGAAACGACAGCATCCACAGACACCTTTGGTACATAATCCTCTTGTTGCAGCATCTGCTCCGCCTGTTGATTCATGGCCTCTTGCAACGCAGCCACCTTTTCAGCCCGCATCGTCAAGCCTGCCGCCTGTTTGTGTCCGCCAAAACGCTCCAGTAAATGGCTGCAACCCTGCAAGGCCTCATGCATATCAAAGCCAGGGATACTCCGGCAAGAGCCTTTAGCCCAGCCATCTTCGCTCAAACTGAGCACGATCGTGGGACGATAGTAGCGCTCTACCAGTCTAGACGCAACAATGCCGATGACACCGGGATGCCAGTTTTCGCCTGCTACAAGAAGTACCTTCTGCGAGGCCAGTGAAGCCTCTTCGCATTGCCAAAGAGCGGCTTCTACAATGCTGCGCTCCGTCTCCTGACGCAGTTTATTCTCTTCATCCAGTTCCTGCGCCAGCATTTCCGCTTCTTCCGGTTCGGCACTCAGCAGCAATTGCAGACTGCTTTGAGCCAACGACATTCTGCCGGCGGCGTTCAGGCGCGGCGCCAGCGAAAAAGCAATGTTTCCAGCGGAAACTGGTGTTTTAACGCTGCTGACCTTCAACAATGCTTCCAAGCCGCAGCATTCCGGCTTTGCTAGCCGCTTCAGTCCTTCCCGCACCAAAAGACGCGTTTCCCCCTGGAGGGGAACCATATCCGCCACCGAGCCGACCGCAACTAGTTCATAACAATAGCCTGGAAGAGGCTTTGCCGGCTGCAGCTTTTTCCATAAAGCCTGCGCCAGCTTGAACGCTACCCCTACGCCAGCCAAGCTTTTATCTGGGTATGAACAGTCTTGTCGTTTCGGATTTAAAACCGCGACAGCTTCCGGCAAGGTGGGTCCTGGTTCATGATGATCGGTTATGATTAAATCGGGGATGCCTGTCGCCGAGGCTTCTTGTATGGCGGAAATGCCGCAATCCACCGTAATGACTAACGAACAACCATCTTGCCGCAGTTTGCGCAACGCTTCCAAATGAACGCCGTAGCCTTCTTCCTGGCGATCTGGAATATATGTCTTCACCAAAGCTCCCAATTGACGAAGCACCCTTGTCAAAAGAGTCGTCGCCGTTACCCCGTCCACATCATAGTCGCCATAAACGACAATATGTTCTCCCTTGGCAATTGCCTGCAGGGTCCGTGCCACTGCGTGATCCATATCCTTCATTTGCCAAGGATCAGGACAGGAGTCTACGGTGCCAAATAAAAAATCTCGAGCCGCCTCTGCCGTATTGATACCGCGTAACACCAATAATCTGGTCAAAAGCACATCCAGCCCTAAAGCGGCTGCAAGCATTTCAACTTTTTTTCGTTCGGCAGAAGCGATCTGCCAGTATTTTTTCAACATTTATCACCTGATTAAAGAAAATACAGCAACCACGTTAGTGCTGATTGATACTACTATTCTCTCTTGAATTGAGAATACCTTTCTCCAAATGAGAAAAAGAAAGGGATTACATGAAAAAAGGGCTGCACACCAAGTTCTTTGGTATGCAGTCCTAGTACGCCTTGGCTATTAGGAAGCTTTCGCAGACTTGCGTTTGTTTCCTTCATGGTCTTTAAAGGTAACCCATAGAGGGCTGGCAAAAAAGATGGAAGAATACGCCCCGCTGGCAAAGCCGATCAACATGGCCAAGGAGAAATTCTTGGTCGTTTCTCCGCCAAAAAGATACAGAGCCAAGGTAACAAACAACACCGTCAAAACCGTGTAAACGGAGCGAGTCATCGTTTGCCAAATACTGCGATTCACTAACTCGTGAATATTTTCAGCCTTGCGATGATTTTTCAAATTCTCCCGAATACGGTCAAAAATAACAATAGTGTCGTTGATGGAAAAACCGACAATAGTCAGCAATGCCGCCACAAAGGCGCTGTCAATTTCAATCTGAAAGATTGAGAATACACCTAACACGACTATTACGTCATGCACTAAGGCCAAAATGCCGGAAATGGCGAATTTAAACTCAAAGCGGTAAGTAACATACGCAATAATCGTCGCCCACGACAAAAGCAAGGCAATAACTGCATTCTTTGCCAGTTCCGCACCAATCGTCGGCCCCACTTTTTCTACGCGCATGAGATCATAATGCCCCAGTTTAGCAGTCATATCCGCCATAATGTCACTGCGCTGCTCTTCGGTCAGCACGCCGGTACGTATAAACACATTCGGCGCTGCGTCCACTTGCTCATTCGCTACAAGCTGAATGGTGCTGCTTTCCATATGCACGTCTTTCATGACTTCCCGAACTTCGGCGACAGTGACGGGACGAGCGAATTTCAAGTCCAACAGCGTACCGCCGGTAAAGTCAATTCCCAGATTGAATCCTTGTACTGCAATAGAAAGCAGACCAGGGACCATAATTAAAAGAGACAAGGCAAACCAAAAATAGCGCTTGCCGATAATATCGAACTTCATTTTCTTCGTCACCTCCTATGCGCCAAACATTTTGTGATTTTGAAAGGGCTTGCTCTTAAAGAGCAGCTTCAGCATGTAATGAGCTACCACGGTTGCTGTAAACAAACTGAGGATGATACCTAGGCCAAGAGTAATGGCAAAGCCTTTCAAGAGCCCTGTACCAGTAAAGAACAAGATAACCGAAACAATCAGCGTGGTCATATGCGAGTCCAAGATGGTCATAAAAGCTCGGTTATAGCCTGCATCCATAGCGGCGCGCAGAGACTTGCCGCTGCGGTATTCTTCTTTAAAACGTTCGAAGATCAAAACGTTCGCATCAACCGCCATACCGACAGACAAGATGATGCCGGCAATACCTGGCAATGTTAAGGTTGCATTCAGCAGCTTAAGCGCCAATAACAGCATGAGTACATACAGTATCAAAGCCACATTGGCCACCATACCGGGAATGCGATAGAAAAGTCCCATAAAGAGCACAACGGCGCCTACGCCGACAGTAAAGGCAAACTGACTTTTCTGCTTGGAATCCTCACCCAGCGTTGGGCCGACGGTTCTGGTTTCCAGTACTTCCACCTTAACAGGCAACGAACCAGAACGCAGTAAAATAGCCAACTGCTGCGCTTCTTCAATACTGCGTTGGCCGGTAATAACGGCTTTGCCGTTAGGAATGACTTCCTCTACTACCGGACTGGTCAGCACTTGTTTATCCAAAAGAATGCTGATTTTTTTGCCGATGTTTTTCCGCGTCAAGTCAGCAAATTTTTTACCGCCCTCGTCGGAAAACTCCAAACCGACCAAATTCCGTTTTCCCTGGTCGATTTGTGCTTTGGCATCTTTAAGATCCATACCGCTTAGAACGGTATGACCGGCTTCATCCTGAAACTCCAGCAGCGCTGTTTTCCCCAGCATTTCGATCGCTTTTTCAGGATCTTTAACGCCCGGAAGTTCAACGATAATGCGCCGCTCTCCCTGCCGTTGAATAATGGGTTCTGTAAGGCCCAGTTCATTCACGCGGCGTTCGATAATTTTTACTACTCTCTGGACGGAATCATCGTCCACCTTGGCTTCCGGCGTATCCACAGCCTCCATGACAACATGAGTGCCGCCTTGCAAATCAAGGCCTTGCTTGATGGACAGCGCTAAAGGAAGCGTATATACTCCAGCCACCAGCAATATAGCGGCAATGATGGCCAAAAACTTGCCGAAATAAGACCATCTCACTAGTCCTTCCTCCTTGTTAGAAAAATTTATTTACCATATGACATCGTTCTTCTGTCATTATGTAATGTACCGGTACGTCGTGCTTTTCTCTGGGCAATGGTTTTAAAGAAAAACAGCATTCCCAGCAAACACCCAAACGGATTGCTTGCGTACGCAAGAGATAGCGGTCATAATATCCTCCGCCGAAGCCCAAGCGATAGCCAATAACATCAAACGCCAAGGCTGGGATTAAAATCAGGTCCAGCTCTTCCGGCACAAGAACGCTCGTACTCTGCGGCTGCCAGATGCCATGTTCCCCTTGCTGCAAGCACGCTTCGCCAGTGTAGGCTGCGGCTTCCATCAAACCAGGACGCTGCTCGTCCAGCAAAGGCAAATAAGGCTGTTTTCCCTGCTTTTGCGCTTGCTGCAGCAATAACCGCACATCCGCTTCCCCCGCAAGAGGCCAGTAAAATAGTATTTTTCCCGCCTGAGACCAAGGCGAACTGTTTGCAATCTGTTGGCAAAGCGCGGCACTGCGCTCCTGTTTTACTGACTGGCTTAGAGAACGGCGCAAGGCGGCGAAATGACGTCTCGCCGCCTGCTTTGCCTCTAGGGTGTTAAATTTTTTCGCCATTGCCGGTGCTGCCGTTGGGCTTGCTGGCGATGGAGGTACGCGCAAATTCGATCTCTACCTTTTCCGCTACCTTCAACGTCACTTTGTCCTTAGTGATGGCAGTAATGGTTCCATAAGCGCCACCGATCGTAACGACTCTGTCACCTTTTTTAAGGTTGTCCAGCATTTCGTGACGGGTCTTCTCCTGTTTCTTCTGGGGCCGATACAACATGAAGTAGAAAACCAACCCCACTAAAATAATCGGTGCATAGCTAAAGAGCATCTGCAGAGTTTCTTCTGACAAGTATGTTCACCTCGCTTTCAGAACTACCTATTCCCTATTCAACACAAACTAAAAAAATCCTTTTAACGTTTTTCGTACATATGCCAAAAATCATCACGGAACGATAAAAAACGATCCTCGATAATTGCTTGACGCATGCGTCGCATGAAGTCCAACAAGAAATATAGATTGTGAATGGTTGCCAGGCGCAAAGCCAAAACTTCTTCCGCCTTAAATAAATGTCTTAGATACGCGCGGCTGAAGTTGCGACAGGTATAGCAGCCGCATTCCGTATCAATAGGCCGGAAATCGCGGGCGTACTCCGCATTTTTCACGACCAGCTTACCTTGCCAGGTCATAACCGTGCCGTTGCGGGCCACACGCGTGGGGAATACGCAGTCGAACATATCGATGCCGCGATGCACCCCTTCTATTAAGCAATCCGGCGTGCCTACGCCCATCAAATAACGAGCTTTGTTTTTCGGCAATAAAGGAACCGTATGCTCCAACACTTCATACATCAAGGGCTTTGGCTCGCCGACGCTGAGACCGCCGATGGCATAGCCTGGAAAATCAAGTCCCACAAGCTCTCTAGCGCTTTGAGCCCGCAAATCCTTGTACATGCCGCCCTGGACAATACCAAACAACGCTTGATCCTTGCGCGTATGCGCTTTCAAGCAGCGCTCCGCCCAGCGAGTCGTCCGCTCGGTTGATTGTTTCGCATAGTCATGTTCCGCCGGATATGGCACGCACTCATCAAAAGCCATGATGATGTCGGAACCCAAAGTCATTTGTACTTCCGTAGCTTTCTCCGGCGATAAAAACTGTTTGGAACCGTCAATATGAGAGCGAAAAGTGACGCCCTCTTCGGTAATTTTACGCAATGCCCCCAGGCTAAAAACCTGAAAGCCGCCGCTGTCAGTCAAAATGCCGCGGTTCCAGTTCATAAAGCGGTGCAAGCCTCCGGCTTCGGCTACCAAATCATGCCCAGGACGCAAAAACAAGTGATACGTATTACTGAGAATAATACCTGCGCCCATTTCTTCCAGTTCCCTAGGAGACATGGTTTTTACCGTCGCCTGAGTGCCTACAGGCATAAAAATAGGGGTGTCAAAGACGCCGTGCGGCGTATACAGCCTTCCTGCACGGGCTCCTGTATGCGAACACTGGCGAATAAGTTCAAACGTAACAGCCACGCTATACCTCCTCTTGATATCTTATAAAATAAACATAGCGTCGCCAAAGCTGAAAAAGCGATAACGCTGTTCTACGGCTTCTTTATAAGCCGCCAGTACGCGCTCCCGCCCGGCCAAGGCGCTTACCAGCATCAGCAAGGTAGATTTAGGCAAATGAAAATTAGTAATGAGACCGTCGATAATTTTATACTCATAGCCAGGATAAATGAAGATGTTCGTAAAGCCGCTGCAAGGTTGCAACTGACCGCTTTGACCAGCTGTTTCCAGCGTGCGTACCGCCGTCGTGCCTACGGCAATCACGCGTCCTCCCTGCCGACGGGTTTCATTGACCAACGCAGCGGTTTCCGCAGAAATAGCATACTGTTCGCTATGCATAACATGGTCTTGAATGGATTCAACAGCGACAGGCCGAAACGTACCCAACCCAACATGAAGCGTCACATAGGCCGTCTGAATTCCCTGCTCGCGCAGCTGAGACAACAACTCCGGCGTAAAGTGCAGTCCCGCTGTAGGCGCTGCTGCTGAACCATTTTCTCTGGCGTAGACAGTCTGGTATCGTTCCGGGTCCGGAAGTTTTTCGTGAATGTAGGGCGGTAAAGGGACCTCCCCCAAACGCTGCAAGATTTCTTCAAAAACTCCTTGCCAGCAAAAACGCACGATACGTCCGCCAAATTCGGTCGTGTCTTCAATAACAGCAGATAATTCATCGGAAAATACAACCTCCGTGCCTGGACGAAGCTTACGGCCAGGGCGGACCAGCGTCTCCCAACGATCCAAATCCAGCCGTTTCAGTAAAAACACTTCTACTTTAGCGCCTGTATCTCTTTTTCGCCCGCGGAGACGAGCCGGTATGACACGGGTATCATTAAAAACAAGCAAATCTCCCTTGCGAAGCAACGACGGCAGCTCAAAGAAATGCCGATGCGAGCAGGCTCCCTGCTGACGCGGCAAAACCATTAGGCGTGAAGCGTCCCGCTGCGCCAGCGGCGTCTGCGCGATTAATTCTTCAGGCAAGTAGTAGTCAAAATCTTGGACATTCATGATTTGTTCCCCTTTTGGCGTCAATACGCCTTTTTCAGCATAATCCCCTGGTAGTAATACTGGAGAATTTGTTTATAATCGTATTTGTTTTTTTCCGCCAACAAGCGAGCGCCCCATTGCGACATACCGACGCCATGCCCGCGGCCATGGCCGCTGAAAATGACAATATCGTCTGCTGGACGAATAATCCGATGAATTCTGGCGGGATCATTCCAACGTCCAGACTCGGCTGGTTCTTTAAGAGATACAGGCATTTTCTTTTCCACCGTAGCCCCGTAGGAGGTTTCCACTGATACGTCCAGTTCGGAAGGCAACGCGCGCACGACTCGAATATCAAATAAGGCGCTAGGTAAATCCAGGTACGAGCGCATTTGTACGCCGCTGAGACTAAGGCTGCGTTTATCTCCCGCTACCTGCAGTTGACGCACGCGGCCAGATTCGGTTCGATCAGCCCCTGGTTTCGACAGGGGAGACAAATCTAACGATTTTAGGACGCCTACGCCTTTGCCCTTCTGAGTCAACAAGGTTTCCAGCGCTCGCGCGTTAAAGCGTTTTTCCCAGGCGCTGCCGAGCGCCTGAGCGTCCACATCAGCAACTCCCCGCAAATACGGCAACGCATTACCCCAGACATTTTCACTATCTTCCGTATGACCGCCGCTGGAAGCATGAAAATAGGCGTGAATCGGTTGACCATTATAATAGGCGGCAAGGCCTTTAGTGGCGGCAACAGCCTGAATCATATCCGGCGCTTCCGCATCGACGCCTCCATAAACTTGACAATGCACGGTAGCGCAAAGATCATAGCCGTCTTGGCGGTGCCGATCGCCGGACAACATCAGATTCAGCGCATAGCTTCGCGCCGCAACAGCCTGAGCTTTAGCGGCTTCCGCCGGCCATCCGGCTGAAATTTCCTTGCCTAAAATACCGTAAAGATATTCTTCCATAGGAACTTCATTGACTACCGTCAAGCCGGTTTTGCCTGTTGTCTGACGCAAAACAATATCGCCGCGATATTTCTTGCGATTGACTTCCCACCGGGCAGATTCCGTATTGCTGCGCAAATACAAGGTTTGTCCGCGCAGCGTCTTGCCGTTGACAGTCATACCGTTCGGCTTCCAGGCAATCACAACCTGCTCGCCAGCTTTAAAACTAGCCCACTTCGGTTGTTCTTGCTCTGTTTCCACCGCATAAGCCACGGAGGAGCCGACAACAACGCTTTGCTGACCAGTCCACAATCCAACCCGAACAAGCGGCTGTGGAGCTGCCTGTGCAACCGGCGTCATGAACACCAGGATAAAGGAAGTCAAAAAAAGCAGAAATGAAGATTTTTTCATAGTTACTCCTTGCCGCCTCTGGCGCTTGCAACTTGTAAAAAACTCTTTTTATTCATTTTTTGGTTTTTTCTCGTAGCGATCCCGCTCGCTTAACACGCAGCCGCAATACGGCTGGCGATACATTTCCCGCTCGCGACTAATGCGCACGCCTTCCTGCCAGCCGCTGCGAAAATCGCGGCGCAAAAACGGGATGCCATATTCCTTAGCCGCTAGCTCTGCGGCGGCGGCTATTGTATCCTGATTTTGATAAGGGCTAACCAAGAGTGTTGTCGTAAAGGCGTCAAAGCCATGTTCTTTTGCTTGTTTGGCTGTTTCAAACAACCGCATTTCATAACAAAAGCTACAGCGATTCGCGCCCCGCTGTAAAGCGCCGCTCAGAAATTCTTCCAACAAGTAGCGCGTATCTGTCAAAAGCTCCAACTTTTCCTCTTGCGCCCAGGAGCGCAGCGTGTCTAAGCGCCTTTGAAATTCCTTATACGGGTGAATATTGGGATTAAAAAAATGACCGGTTACCGAAGTAACGCCCTCCTCCGCCCGCAAGGCCTGCAAGGGGTAAATAGCGCAAGGGCCGCAACAAATATGAAGTAATACATTCATGACCGAAAGCCTCCTTAAGACAAAGCCGACTCGTCCTGCTGGGCAGGAGCGCTGCCTGGAAAGGGAATCCCCAAATGTTCGTACGCTTGCATCGTAGCGGTACGCCCTCGGGGAGTCCGCTGTAAATACCCAAGCTGCAGCAAAAACGGTTCGTAAACGTCTTCCACCGTTTCTGTTTCTTCGCTGATTGCTGCCGCCAAGGTATCTAGGCCCACCGGTCCGCCGCCGAAGCGATGAATAATCGCTTCCAGCATAGCCCGGTCCGTGCGGTCTAAGCCGGCTGCGTCCACTTCCAGCATAGCCAACGCCTTATCAGCGACTTCTGAGGTAATAATGCCGTCTCCGGCAATTTGCGCATAATCGCGCACGCGTTTCAACAAACGGTTAGCCACCCGCGGCGTACCCCTGGAACGACGCGCAATCTCCCAAGCGCCCCGCTCCTCAATTTCTATGTTTAGCAGCGAAGCCGCCCTGGTTACAATATGAGACAAATGCTCCGGGGTGTAATATTCCAAGCGACACATGACGCCGAAACGATCCCGCAGCGGCGAAGCCAGGGCCCCCGCTTTCGTTGTGGCGCCGATTAAAGTGAACGGAGGCAAATCCAGACGAATGGAGCGCGCCGAAGGTCCTTTGCCAATCATAATATCCAGAGCGTAATCTTCCATCGCCGAGTAGAGTATTTCCTCAACATGCCGTGAAAGACGGTGAATTTCATCAATAAAGAGAACATCCTTCTCTCCCAGATTGGTGAGAAGGGCCGCTAAATCCCCAGGTCGTTCAATAGCCGGTCCGGAGGTAATGCGCAGCTGCACCCCTAATTCATTCGCAATAATACCAGCTAAGGTAGTTTTCCCTAAACCAGGCGGGCCGTAAAACAACACATGATCCAACGCCTCTTGGCGAGCCAGAGCCGCCTGAATAAAAATAGAAAGATTTTGTTTGACTTGATCCTGTCCAATATATTCTTGGAGACGTTTAGGGCGCAGGCTATACTGCCAAGTATCTCCCGTTAGTTCATCGCCGCCAATGATGCGCGTTTCTTCCATCACTGCCTCCCACCGCTTAAATCACCCAAGGATTTACGGATTAATTCCTCCACCGCCAACGATTCAGAGGCAAATTTACGCAGACTGGCCATGGCCTCACTGCGTCCGTAGCCTAGCGATTCCAAAGCCAGCAAGGCTTCGTCCAAGGAAGACGCTGCGTCAGGTTGAACTAAAACTGCCTGTGCACCCGTCTCATCCCAGTCAGGAATGCCTCCCAACTTATCCTTTAGTTCTAAAACAAGCCGTTCAGCTGTTTTTTTACCTATGCCAGGAAGTTTTACTAATAACGCAGTCTGTTTTTGGCATACCGCACGGCGCAATTCCTGAGGCTGAATCGCTGATAGAATAGCCAGAGCCGATTTAGGTCCAATACCGCTGACCCCGATTAAATGCAAAAACAGTTCGTACTCTTCTTCTTGGGAAAAACCAAACAAAGATAAAGCATCTTCCCGAACCTGCAAATGGGTAAAGAGCATCGCATCTTCTCCCATTGACAAGGTACGTCTGGTTTGTTCAGAAACAGCCAAACGATAGCCGACACCCTGAACATCCAAAAAACAGCTTTCCGGCTGTAGCTGCGCTACCCGGCCCCGAAGAAATCCGATCATTTTTTGTTACCTCCTCGGCCAAACATTGCGCTGTTCACAGCAATGGGCCGTACAAATAGCAATAGCCAGAGCATCCGCCACATCATCCGGCTTGGGTGTTTCCTTCAAGCCCAAAAGGCGCACCGTCATACCTGTAACCTGTCCTTTATCCGCTTTTCCATAGCCTGTTACCGCTTGCTTAATCTGCCCTGGCGTATATTCTTCAAGAGGCAAATTCGCCTGTGCAGCGGCTAATAAAATAACTCCACGGGCCTGTCCTACTGCCATGGCCGTAGTTACATTCCGATTAAAAAACAACTGTTCAACCCCGATTCGCTCCGGCTGAAGCTCTGTCAGTAACTTTTGCAGTCGTTCATGAATCAACAGTAAGCGTTTTTCCAAGGGCAGTTCAGGGCCCGTACGGATAGCGCCATAAGCAATAGGGCGCAGCCGCCCCTGTATCCATTCTACGCAGCCATAGCCGCAAATCGCCGTTCCTGGGTCAATTCCCAAAATACGCATAACACTAAAGCCCCTCCTTGCAACGCTACGCAGCGTACAAGAACATAGATTCGCTTTATTTCAGGAAACTCCTGCTAACAGTAAAGAAAGCGGCGCTTCGCGCCGCCCCAAAATCAGATTGCATCTTCCGGAAGATCAAAGTTTCCATATACTTCCTGTACATCATCATGGTCTTCCAGAGCCTCCAATAGCTTCATCAGCTTGGTTGCTTCGTCGCCTTCCACCGCTATGCGGGTATCTGGAAACAAGCCCAACTGCGCGGACAGAATCGTCACTTTTTCCGCTTCCAGTTTTTCTTGTACTGCGGCAAAAGCCTCTGGAGAAGTAAGCACTTCCACTTCTTCGTCCTCTACTGACATATCGTCAGCTCCGGCTTCAAGGACCGTCATCATCAATGCATCTTCATCAAAAGATTCTTCTTTTTCCAGGGTAAACAGGCCTTTGCGTTTGAACATCCAGGATACGCAGCCGCTTTCACCCATATTGCCGCCATTTTTCGAAAAAAGATGACGCAAATCGGCAGCAGTGCGATTGCGATTGTCAGTCATGACTTCCACAATCAGCGCTACGCCCCCTGGGCCGTACCCCTCATAAGTCAGCTCCTCGTAGTTGCTGCCTTCCAGAGCGCCCTGACCTTTTTGAATAGCCCTTTGAATGTTGTCTTTGGGAACATTATTTTCCCGGGCCTTGCCTAAAGCCAGTTTCAAACGCATGTTACCTGTTGGATCCGCGCCGCCCATGCGCACGGCAACCGTGATTTCCCTAGCTATTTTGGTAGTAATTTTGCCGCGAATGGCATCCATTTTTCCCTTTTTATGTTTAATATTAGCCCACTTGGAATGTCCTGACATAGTTTTCCCCTCCCAGCAATACTAAGCGGGAATAATGATATCATATTTCGACGAATTTGGCAAAAATCAAGCGTGATGATGCCAGTTTTTTTGCTGTTGCGCCGCTTCCTTGGCCGCCTCATTTTCAGGAGCCGTGGTCACTTGCGCCGAGCCGCCAAATTTATCAACCAGCTTGCTGGTAACTCGGTAATCCGCAATAGAGCCCGGACCGCCGACGCAGCCGCCTTGGCAAGCCATGCCTTCAAAGAAATTCCCGGGAACTTTCCCTGCTTTCATCAGCAACAGCTGCATCCGGCATTCGCCCAAGCCTTCTTTGCGTTGCGAGCAAACTTCAAGGTCTGGCGCCAGTTGAGCCGCCGTATCTTTAACAGCCTGCTCCACGCCGCCTGCTCTGGCAAAAATATTGCCGTCCCGCGAAGCCGTTGTTTGAAAAGGAACTGCCTCCATGGCGCTTAAATCGATTTCCAGCCCCTCAAAAATCCCTTGCAGCTCCTCAAAGGTCAGCACATAGTCAATGACCCCTTGGCCTTTGACTTCCGCTTCGTATTTTTTGGCCACGCAAGGCCCAACAAAGACAGTAACCGCCTCAGGATTTCTTTCCTTGACTACTTTGCCTGCGGCAATCATGGGGGAAACCGTGCTTGACACTAATTCTTTCACTTGAGGCAAATGCTTATCCACCATGCCCACAAAAGCCGGGCAGCACGAAGTAGTCATAAAAGGACGTTCTTGCGGCACCGTTTCAGCAAATTCTTTCGCTTCTTCAAGCGTGACGATATCAGCGGCAAAAGAAACTTCTTCTACTTCGGAAAAACCGATTTTTTTCAAACCCGCAATGACTTGACCAGGCTGCACCTTAGCCCCAAACTGCCCGATAAAAGCCGGGGCCAGCAAAGCATGCACCTGTTTCCCCGCATCAATGGCCCGCAGAACCTGCACCAAATACGTTCTATCGGAAATCGCTCCAAAAGGACATGCGACTTTACAGCCGCCGCATTGGACGCATTTATCATAATCAATAACCGCTTTACGATCAGAGCCAGCCTTGATGGCTTTGAGCTCGCAAGCGCCCTCGCAAGGACGGTTAACTTCAATAATCGCGCCATAGGAACAAGATTTCTTACACATACCGCATTCCACACACTTGGTTTTATCGATATACGCCTGGTTTTGCACAATCATAATCGCGTTTTTCGGGCAGCTGTTTTTGCAATTGTGGGCAATGCAGTTACGGCAGGCATTGGTAACGAAAAACTTATCAATCGGACATTGATCGCAGGCTTCAGGCAAGACGCTGATAATCGGCATCTGGGCGTACTCCCCCGCCAAAGTACGCTGCGCAGCTTCCGCCAGGGGCATGTCCACTTCCTGCCCCATAGCCAAATTAAAGCGCTCCTTTAACACAGCCCTTTCTTTATGCACGCAACAACGATAACGGCTGCCGTTTTCACTGACCAAACTAAACGCTGAATTTTCAATTTCAGCAACTAAATTACCCTCGCGAGTTAATTTTGCCAATTCTGCCAATACGCTCCGCCGAATCGAAACAATCTCTGTTATATGCGCCATGATTTTAGAACCTACCCTCTTTCATTCAATTCACATTTCATTGCATTACAAATAGCGTTATCGCTTTCTAGTCACCAATCTATTTAAAACCATTCCAACACCACCGCTTTTCCCAGGGCTTCCAGTTGCCCCGCTAAACGCTGCAGCACCTGACTTTTTAAATGAACTTGGAACGGCAGGTGCAGCGCCTGTGCATGCGCCTCGTTCAACGCCTTGCCTGCCAAAATAGTAATGCGATCTGCTTGTAATAATTCCTGAGCCAAAAGAGTCGCCCCATCCCGTTTGCGAGAAGCACGCAATCCCTCTTCAGATAATAAGCGTTCTCCTACGGCATTTAACGTCAATAAACCTTCTGTTACCAGATCAACACCATCGAGTTTTCCTGTCGGCGGTATTTGCGGGTCCTCATACACGCCAAGCACTCGCAGCTCACGTCCCGTAATGCGGCTAACAATCCGAGCCGTCGTACCCCCGGCAATAGCTTTCTTCCCTGTTTGGCTCAGCAAGCGCCAAACTACGCGGGAGTCGGCGCGGCGATCTTGAGGAGGACCGGCCATCAGCGTAAGGCAACGCGGCGGATGCAGTCTTACAGCTACAACCGTAGAATCATCTCCTGGTTTTCCCGTATAATAGCCTTCGCAACAGGAAATCAAACTCTGGCTGACTTCTCGCGCACATGGCGCAGGTTGAAGCATGATCTGCCGCAATTGCTCGGCAATTCCTTCCCACCCCCAGCCAAGATTCAGCAAGCCGCCGATGCCGGCGTGAATGACGCCGTCGCTGACGGCAACAAGGAGATCATTTTCCACCAACCTCAGTGATCCTTCGCGCACAAGACGACCGGCAATTTCCTTTTCCTCCGTAGGTACGGGAATCACAACGCCGTCACGACACAAGAACGTCTGCGGACAATCAAATTCTACAATTTTCGCCTGCCCATCCGCCTGCAAATGAATCAAATGCAAGGTAGAATAAGCAATTTTTCGCTGACGGCAAACAGGCAAAGTTTCTGTTATCGTGGCTACCACGTCTTCCATGGCGATGCCCTTGCGGCACATGGAAGACGCAATTTTCGTTGTTAAAATAGCAAGAATATTAGCCTTAACGCCGCTCCCTAAGCCATCGGAAAGAACGATAAAGGTGTCATCCGCCGTACGCGTAATGTTTACATGATCGCCGCAAAGCTCTTCGCCGTGCTTATTAAGCTGCCGAACCGCCACATCCGCATGAAACAGCATTACCGCTCCTCCTTGGCGTGAAGCAGATACATTAGTTCAAGCAGCGCCACTTTGGTATCCGCTGTTGTTTCTCCCAAAAGTCCGGCAATTTCCTGAGCGACATGCATTTGCTGCCGAATAATGGCGTTGGCTTTGTCCATCGTTTCCGCCTTCGTTTTTTCCCAGTCTTGAAGACGCTTTTCTTGCGCTGTTACATTAGTAATAATACCAATAACCAAATTGTGCTCCGGAACCGGCAAGATCATTTGCTCGGTTACCAATTTGTGCTCTGGATACTCGACGCGCTTGCCAATCAGCTTTGTATTCTTTTGCAAGGCCTCCATAAAAAGATCAGGCGCAAAATAACTTCCTAAGGGACGCCCCCGCCGCAACGCCTGTCTTCCTGAAAACATATGCACCGCCGCCGGGTTGCACTCCTGGACGATCATATCGGAATCCACGGCAATAATAGCGTTAAGAGAATTGCGTACAATAATTTTTGCAAAAGATTCCGCCTTGGAGCGCATATACGGCACGCACATGGTCGTTTCCGCTACGCCGTAATATACGGCAGTAGCTTTCTCGCGGCACGTTGAATAGCCGCATGCGCCGCAATTCCGCTCATCAGCTTGGGTATATTTGCCGATTTGGCTCAAAATCGCCCGAATCTCCGTCTCTGGCGGCGCCGCAAACTGTGTCGGTCTTGGCAATTGCGTTCTTCCCAATTCCACTTCGTTTGTCACGCCCAAAGAAGGCCTTTCCTTGGTCAACGAAGGCTGCTCGGCTTCTACCTTGCGCCAATACTGCAAAATGGCTTCGCGCCGCGCTGCCAGACAATCAGCTTGACCACCCAGAGGGCCGCCTAAGCATCCTCCAGGGCAAGCTAAGAGCTCTACAAAACGAGGCCGAACCTCATGTCGGCACAAGCCTTGCAACAGTTCTGTGCAACGTTCCAAGCCATCGGCAATAACCACGTCTTCACTCATGCCGTCCCAAGCCAAAAACGAGCGGGTAATACCGCTGCTGAGCGGAAAGGATCGAGTATGAACGCCTTCACGCCAGCAATTTTCCTGCGCCAATGCATTTTCGGAGCTTTGCAGCAGCCATTCCTGCATCTGTGAAAAAGTTAGCACAGCATCTACCGAATTAAAAGGTTCCTTCAATTCTCCCATTTTCCCTAAACAAGGACCGACAAAAACAACTTTAGCATCAGGACAGCGTTGTTTTATATCCTTTGCATGAGCCTGCATGGGGGAAATCACAGGCGCCAGCCAAGATGAAACTTGAGGATAATACTTATTAACCAAATCGACAGTTACAGGACAACAGGAAGAAAGAATCGGATGAGACTTAGTTTCTACCAAATGCCGATACTCTTCCATAATGAGATCCGCTCCCACAGTAGTGCACTCTACGGCCGCAAAGCCTAACGCAACTAAACGTTCCGGCAGCGTTTCCGCCGCACCAAGAACCGGAAATGCGGGAAATGAAGGAGCTAAACTTAAATACACCGGCCGTTTTCCTTGAAGCCAGCGTTGTACATCAGTGAGTTGATTGCGAATCTGCTTGGCATTTTGCGGGCATTCGGCAACACACTTCCCGCAGAGAATGCACCGTTCTTCCAACACATACGCATGATGCCGGCTTACGCCAATAGCCTTTACCGGACAAGATCGTACACAGCGATTGCAGTCTTTGCAGTTAACCTTGAGCGTACGGATAATATTCATGACTGTCTCCCCAGCACCTTTGCTTGAAAAAGTTCAAACACTTTATCTTGTGAAACTCGGGTAATTCGCTCTCCATTGATATGAACAACGACACCCTCTGTACAGTCTCCCTGACAAAAAGCTCCTTTTAGCTCCACCAATCGTCCTTCCAAACGGTGCAGTTCCAAAAGAGATTTAAACGCGTGCATCACTTGGTAAGAGCCCTTCAAATGACAGGCGCTTCCTACACAAATGGCAATTTCAATCATTTATAACGCTCCTTGTGATACTTTTCACTCTGGCTAATTTTACAGCAAGAAAAGCCTAGATGCAAGAATAGAGCAACTAAAAAAAGCCGTACTAATGTACGGCTTCGATAAAACTGGCTCCTCGAGTAGGACTCGAACCTACAACCCCGCGGTTAACAGCCGCGTGCTCTACCGATTGAGCTATCGAGGAATAAACCGGCAACTACCTATCCTCCCAGGCCGCTTCCAGCCAAGTACTTTCGGCGTATGTGGGCTTAACTGCTGTGTTCGAGATGGGAACAGGTGGAACCCC
>SAAJ01000009.1 GCA_009929485.1 Negativicutes bacterium | reverse complement strand
GTCTAGCCAAAGAATCTACAAAAACATATATCGAGAAATACTGCGATTAAAGAAGAAAATCGAAGCTACTGCTTGTTTATTAAGGGAGTAACAGAGAAAAGCCAGAGGAATAATGCGAGGGAACGTATGAGGTTACGATGGCCGTGACTGTATTTGAGACTTTTGGGGAGCAAGACGGTCCGCAGGATGCAAAAACAGGAGACGACGGAGAAAAGTTCCGTATGTCTGAGCGCCAGCGAGTTCGCGGAACTGCCGTCGCCTCCTATTTTTGAGAGTCGCGCGGAAACCTTGTCTCAAATACAGTTATGCCACCGTTTATACAGAACCTCCAGTCCCTTAAAACCCCTTTCGCGTTGTTCGTGTATTTCGCGGTTCGTTATCCCCGCCATTTCTTCTATCTCAGCCTCTCAAGACTTATATACTCTGGTATAGAAAAAGGGCCCGAGTCCAGCAGCAAGCCAGACCCGGGCCCTCTCTTTGATCCTTTAACTAGACATCAAGGAGTCACGTTGGGTTGTGTTTTTCCATACTCGCAGAAGTTTTGGATTTCCGTATTCATGCCGACCGGTTTATCCGTCTTCAGCAGTTCCAGCCATTTGCGAGCGCAGTCGATCAACGTAATAACTACCAAAATGATCAAGACAATGCTGACCGTTCCGTTAATATTCCCCAAGAGGTCTCCCCTCTTGAAAAACATGCCGACATTCATAATACCTGCGGCAATAACGGTAACTACCAGGAAGACCATTGGCACAAAGGTAATCAAGGAGTAGCTCTTAGGAGCAATTTTCAAAATGATGGTCGTTCCCAAAGCCAAAGCAACAATGGCGAGAAGCTGATTGGCCACGCCAAAGAGCGGCCAGATGGTTCCCACATCACCGCTGTAGAGCAAGTAGCCCCACATTACGCTTACAAGGGCGCTGGTGAAAAGAATGCCAGGCCACCAATGAGACTCTTTCAAAGGAGCGTATACATAGGTTCCCAGAATATCCTGCAAAATGTAGCGGGCAACACGGGTGCCTGCATCAATCGTAGTCAGGATAAAGAGAGCTTCAAACATGATAGCAAATTGATACCAGTAGCTCATCAGATGCTTCATACCGCCGATGCTGGAGAAAATATGGGCCATGCCCACGGCCAGCGAAACGGCGCCGCCGGGACGATGCATAACATCCATGCCAACCAAGGCGGACAGCTGTTTAATTTCTACCGTCGGGAACTGCGCAGCCACTTTGGCATAGGCAGCCGCCGGGCTGTTAATGGCCAAATAGTCGCCAGGCATCATAACCACGGCGGAAATCAACGCCATCATAGCAACAAAGCCTTCCATGACCATGCCGCCGTAGCCAATAGCCCGAGCATGTGTCTCAAGTTCAATCATTTTCGGCGTCGTACCGGAGCTAATCAGAGAGTGGAAACCAGAAATGGCGCCGCAAGCAATCGTAATGAACACATAGGGCCATACTGGTCCAGGAATAATAGGACCGCCGCCATTAATAAAAGGCGTCGTGAAAGGAATATTAACCGAAGGCTGCACAATCAGAATGCCCAGCGCCAAAGCGCCAATAGTACCGATTTTCATATAGGAGCTCAAATAATCGCGCGGCGCCAGCAACAGCCATACAGGCAGCGTAGCGGCGCAGAAGCCGTAAATAGGCAAAGCAACCGACAAAGCCGGTTTGCTCCAGTTGAATGCATCAGCCCAGCTTTCCAGCGGACCGCCAGGAAGCAGCCAATGACCGGTCAACACAGCGCCCATTACAGCGATAAAGCCGATAATCGAGCCGGAACGAATAGCACCGGGGAAAATCTTGAACATGTACAAACCAATAACAATAGCAATCGGAATCGTCATGCTCAGGGTGTAAAGGCCCCAAGGATTCTTAAAGAGAGCATTTACAACAACCATGGCCAAGCCGGCCAAAGCTACAATGATAATGAAGAAAATCGAAAGGGAAGTCGTGATACCGGTAAGGGGTCCTACTTCACGCCGGGCGATAACGGCCAAGGACTGACCATTATGACGGATAGACGCAAAGAGAATAATGAAGTCATGCACAGCGCCTGCAAAGATGGATCCCAAAAGAATCCAAGCAAAGCCAGGGCCCCAGCCATATTGGGCCGCCAATACAGGACCTACAAGCGGGCCTGCGCCGGCAATGGCAGCAAAGTGATGACCGAAGAGCACCCACTTGTTCGTAGGCACAAACTCGCGTCCATCGTTGCAACGATAGGCAGGAGTTACGTACGTGTCATTAAGCATGAGAACTTTAGCAGCAATAAATGCGGAATAATAGCGATACGCCAAAACGAATAGGCAGCCGGATACAATGAGAAGTAAAGCGGAATTCATACTTTTTCCTCCTGTTCTTATTTAAAATTTAAAAAGAAAACAGCCTATGCTTGTCTCGCCCTCCTTTCCACCAATCACAGGAATTTCATAAATTTCCTGTTTTTAGCATACAAAAGAATGGAATGCACGACAATACATATGCTGTGAGATGCAGTATATGAGGGGTGAATTACCGCATAGGTCTGTGAATGGTTTTATCATTATAAACCAAAAATACGTTTGAGCGGGCCAGCCTGCTGCCGGCTTACAGGTATCTCCTCGTTAGGCAGGTCTTCTAAGATAATATTGTAAGCTCCGTTAAACCAGGGGATAATTTCTTTCACCTTACGAAGATTAACCAAATAACTGCGATGGCTGCGAAAAAAGCTTTCTTCGCCCAGCCGTTCATGTAGTTCATTCAAACTAAAGCTGGCTGCATAAGTTTTATCCTTTGTTTGAATGCGCACTTGATTGTTCGCCGCCTGCACCAGCAGAATATCCTCTGCATTGATTAAGACGGTTTTGCCTCCATCGTCAATAGCCAGCTTCTCTTTAAAGTAAGTAGGCGAAGGGCAAAAACGATTGTCACTATGACGTTCTTTCCAGGCAGTGCGCACCTTATCCAGACAGCGCCCAATCCTTTTTTGCGAAAACGGTTTCAATACGTAGTCTAAAGCATTCAAATCAAAGGCCCTGGCGGCGAATTCTTCATGGGCGGTAGCAAAGACAAGCAACGGGGCTTCCGGTTTATCGGCAAAAGCCTCTGCCAATAAAAGACCGCTAAGTCCAGGCATCTCCACATCCACAAAGACAACATCCGGCTTTTCTCTGGATACGCCAGCAAGTCCCTCGGTCACGCCAGCCGCTTGACCGCAAACATGAACATCTTCGTGAAGGGAGAGCAAGTAAGCCAGCTCATTGCGAGCATGCATTTCATCGTCCACTAAAAACGCCCGTAATCTGCATTCATTAGGCATGGTATTCCTCTCTTTCATGAGCATGGATGGGTATCCGCAAATAGATACGCGTGCCCTCGCCTGGGACGCTTTCCATCTTCAGCGCGTAAGAAGGGCCATACAGTACTTTTAGACGCTCATTAACATTAGTAAGGCCTACGCCAGTTCCTTTTCCATACCCTAACAGGAGAATTTTTTCCATTACTTTTTCTTCAATTCCCAAACCGTCATCATATACGCAAATTTCCATATGCCCCGCCCGCTGCGTAATGTTCAACCCCACCATCCCGCCGCTCTCTCTGGCTAAAAGACCGTGTTTAACGGCATTTTCTACCAAAGGCTGTAAAATAAATGCAGGCACCTGTATCCCCAGCATGGTGGCGTCAATTTCTTTTTCCACTTTTAACCTTGGGCCAAAGCGCGCTTTTTCCAACACCAAATAGGAATCGACCAATTCTAGTTCTTCCTGAAGGCTGACAAATTCCCGGGAAGATTTCAGCGTGCGCCGAAAAAAATCGCTTAGTTCAATTAACAACGTTCTGGCCTGCTCGGAATCAGTCCGACATAAAGAAACAATGGTGTTCAGAGCATTAAATAGAAAATGAGGATTGACCTGCGCCTGCAAAGCCTTCAATTCCGCTTTGGTCGCCATTTCCGACATTTGCTGCAAACTGGCTAATTCCAACTGCGTACTAAAGATCTGCCCCAAACCTTGGGCAAACTCAATGTCCAATTGATTCATGGCATCGTCTCGGCTATAGTACAGCTTAAAAGCGCCGACAATCTTTTCCCGGCATAAAAGCGGCGCCAATACGGCCGAATGCAACGGACACTCTGCATTGCTGCAGCCAATTTCCCGGCCATTGCGAGCAGTCATTATCTGCCCGCTTTGAATGCATTCTTTCGTTACGGAAGTGACGATTGGCCCGCCTGCCGGATGATGATCCGCCCCTAAGCCCACATGAGCCAGCACCGTATGCTGATTGGTGATGGCGACCGCGGCTGCGCCTGTAATATACCGCACCGTTGTTGCCACCTTTTCCGCCGACAGACGGTTAAGGCCTTGCCGAAAATAAGGCAGCGTGGCATTGGCAATATGCAAGGCTTTATGAGTTTGGATGGCGGCAATTTTAGTCTGGTGCTCACGAGCGTTATAAATAATAATCATAAAAGCTGCAATACCTAAGCCATTAGCCAAAACCATCGGAAGCAAAGCCTGAATAACCAAGGACTGAGCCACTATGTCCGGTTTGGCCAAAAACCAGATCAAGCCCATGCTAAACAAAACCACCGTTGTACTAGTGACCATGCCGGTCACCACTTCCGGCGTCCTCGGCCGCATACGATAGTGAATATACCCCGCCAAAAAGCCTGCCAAAATCGTGGAAATCCCGCACTCCACCGCCGTAAAACCGCCGATAAAAATCCGGTGCAACCCACCGATAATGCCAGCCACGCCGCCCACAAGAGGTCCGCACAGCAGTCCCCCTACAACAACGCCGGTATCCCGCACATTAACTAGCGCCCCTTCTACAGGAACGCCCATATACGTTCCGCCGACAGACAATGCTGAAAAGAAGAGCATCAGAATAAACTGCTCTCGCAAAGTAGTTTCTTCTTTAAAAAGATAGCGAAAAGCTCTGGTATGAGAAAAAATGTACGCAATAACAGAAAGGATCGCAATACGCTGCAATAAAATTACGGACAAGCTTTCTTCCATCACCGTGACTCACTCACTTTCTTTTTGCGCCATGAGCATTCCAATTTCCCGCATAATCCGTTGACTTAAAGCATCAACCGCTTCCTTAACCGGTTTTGTACGCTCTACAGGAATCGCCTTGCCGAAATACACGGAAAATCGAGGCCAACCGCCGCTGCGAAAATCAGTTCCCTGCACCGCCACAGGTACAACGGTGGTTCCCGTCTTGAGGGCCATCATCGCCATACCGGGCTCCGGTTCGCCCAAAACACCGTTTTTCCCCCGCGTACCTTCCGGAAACACGCCTAGAACCTGACCCGCCACCAGAATTTCCAACATGCGCTTGACTGCCTGGCGGTCTGCGCTGCCCCGTTTAACCGGGAAGGCTCCTAACCAACGAATTGCGCCTGCAAAAACAGGCACCTGAAACAATTCCTCTTTGGCCATAAAATAAATACGACGCGGCAATTGACACCCAATTACGGGCGGGTCAAAATTACCGATATGATTAGACGCTATAATAACAGCGCCAGTAGCAGGAATGTTTTCCACTCCGTAAACACGACAGCGAAAGACAAGCCGAAACAGCCAATACAGAAAAAAACGTACTAGGCTATACATAGTCAGACCTTCTTTCCCGCATCCCGGTAAACTTGACAAAGCCCTGTAATTTTCGCCACCACATCGTCAATGCTTAAACCGCTGGTATCTAAGAGATAGGCGTCTGCCGCCTGCACAAGCGGCGCCAGCTCCCGCTGCTCATCTTGCTTGTCTCGGCTCTCCATTTCAGCGGCCACAAGAGATTCTTCTATCGCTTCTCCCTTGGCCTGCAGTTCCAGCCAACGGCGATGCGCCCGTTCTTGAAGAGAGGCGGTAAGAAACACCTTCACCTCTGCTTGCGGAAACACAGCCGTGCCGATATCGCGCCCGTCCATAACAACGCCGCCAGCAGCTCCCATTTCCCGCTGCAGAGAAAGAAGAGTCTTACGAACCTGAGGCTGTTGAGCGTAAACAGATACTTGGCGGCTGATTTCCGGACTGCGAATGGCCTCGCTGACATCTACGCCACCCACTAACACCTTTGCCGCACCTTCCCCAGGCAGCAGTTCTAGCTGCAGCTTTTCCAGCAGCACCGCCAATTCTTCTTCCTGGTCAGCTCCAATGCCGGCTTGCGTCGCTTTCCAGGCAACAGCCCTATACATAGCGCCAGTATCAATATACACATACCCCAACTGCTGCGCTACCTTTTTAGCAACAGTGCTTTTGCCGGCGCCAGCCGGCCCATCTATGGCAATTACTACTTTTTTCCCCATGAACTCGTATTCTCTCCTCCCGGTTAGCGCCATGCTACTTGGCAAAGCTTGCCAACACCTCATAAAAATCAGGGTAGGATATTTCTACGCAATCCGCTCCCTCAATAGTAACTCCCTGCGCCGCACTGCCTGCAATAGCCAACGACATGGCAATGCGATGATCATGATGCGCGAAACAAGTTGCCTCATGCAACGAATGCCCGCCTTCAATAACCAAACCATCCTCTTTTTCTTCAATCACCGCGCCCATTTTCCCAAACTCCAGAGCTACCGCATGCAGACGGTCTGTTTCTTTTACCCGCAGTTCTTCCGCCCCGCTGATAACAGTTTTTCCGCTTGCAAACATAGCGGCAACCGCTAAAATAGGAATTTCATCAATCAGGCGGGGCATAATTTCACCGCTGATTTCACATCCCTTTAATGCTGCAGAACGCACTAGAATATCTGCAATATCTTCATTCCCGCTGCGTCGACGGTTCAAGACCGTTAAATCCGCCCCCATCTGCTCGAGCACATCCAAAATGCCGGTTCGAGTGGGATTTAAGCCTACATTTTCAATCGTCACTTCACTGCCTGGAACAATCGAGGCGGCAACCATCCAAAAAGCCGCGGAACTAATGTCCCCTGCAATATCAATGGCCGGCGGCGCTTCCAGCTCCTGCGCCGGCTGCACCGTCACCGAAGTCCCTTCTCTGGTCACTTTCACGCCAAACAACTCCAGCAAACGCTCCGTATGATCCCGCGAACGGTGCGGTTCGCTTACGGTAGTCGGAGAATCAGCGAAAAGACCAGCCAGAAGAATGGCCGACTTTACCTGGGCGCTGGCCACAGGAAGGTCGTAATTAATTCCTTTTAGCGTCGGATTAGGCCCGATAGCCATGGGTATATTGCGTCCATCCTGGCGGCCCGCTAATTGGCTGCCCATCATGCGGAGCGGCTTTACAACCCGCCCCATGGGACGTTGGCGCAAAGAAGCGTCGCCGGTAATAATGCTGAAAAAAGGCTGCGCTCCTAAAATACCGCTCAACAGGCGCAGGGTTGTTCCTGAATTTCCAGCATCAAGAACATCTTCCGGCTCTTTCAGACCGTAAAGACCATTGCCGCTGACCGTCAGCACCCCTTCTGCATCCTTTTCCACCTTCACCCCTAAAGCGCGCATGCAGCGCACTGTAGAAAGGCAGTCAGCAGCATATAAGAAATTGCTCAAACGAACTGGTCGTTCGGACAAGCCTGCCAGCATCACTGACCGATGGGAAATGGATTTGTCTCCTGGCGCGACAATCGTTCCTTGCCACTGACGCACTGGTTGAATGACACGTGTCTGGGTCATAAGACATCCTCCTCAATATTAATTCAGCTTTTACGGCCCACTACTGCGGCAATAGATGACAAGGCCTGCATCATCTGCTCAAAATTCTGCGGCGTCAAGGACTGGAAGCCGTCGGAGACGGCCTCTTCCGGACACGGGTGCACTTCAACAATGACTCCGTCCGCGCCAGCCGCCACAGCGGCCAAGGTCATAGGCGTCACAAGGCGCCATTTGCCGGTTCCATGGCTGGGATCGGCAATCACCGGCAAGTGAGTTAAATGTTTAGCCAAAGGCACTGCGCTCAAATCTAAGGTATTGCGAGTGTATGGCTCAAAGGTACGAATGCCTCGTTCGCAAAGCACAATGGCGTCGTTGCCGCCGACCATAATGTATTCCGCCGCCATGAGCCACTCCTCTATTGTCGCTGAGCTGCCTCTCTTTAACAGCACTGGCTTATCCGCATGGGCAATTTCTTTCAGCAACGCAAAATTCTGCATGTTCCGCGTGCCGATTTGCAGCATATCCACATACTTGCAGACGGTCTCCACAGCTCTAGGATCGGTTACCTCTGAAACTACAGGCAAGGCCACTTCATCGGAAACAGCGCGCAAAATCCGCAGACCTTCTTCTTCCAAGCCCTGAAAACTATACGGCGACGTTCTCGGTTTATAGGCCCCGCCGCGCAGCATCACTGCACCAGCAGCTTTGACCAGGCGAGCCGTTTCCGCAAACTGCTCATAGCTTTCCACGGCGCAGGGACCAGCAATAACCGGCACCTGTTCGCCGCCAAAAACAACTTCGCCGACGCGAATCAGGCTGTTTTCCGCTTGAAAAGAACGGCTGACAAGCTTAAATGGCGTCCGCGTCTGCACTACTTTTTCCACGCCATCTAAGCGTTCGAAAGCCTCGGGGTCTACATCGTCATTTTCCCCGATCGCCGTAACCACTGTCCGCCCGCCTGTCTGCCATACTTGGGCATCCAGGCCGCACTGGTGCAATTTTTCCAACACTCGCTGCACTTGCCCGGGAGTAGGCATTTGCATAAATATGATCATGACCAGCCCTCCGATACGTTTTCACAAATCTGCTTCTATCTTAATTTTAATTCACGCTGCCCCTTGCATTTTCCTTTTCCCCAGACTAGTTTCCTGCATTTTTATTGCGCAGCGCTGCGGCCCGCCAAATAACCGGTAGAAAATGCCGCCTGCAGATTAAACCCGCCTGTGTTGCCGTCAATATCCAGCACTTCCCCAGCCAGATACAACCCCTCTACCTTTTTAGACTTCATGGTACGCGGATCTACCTCATTCACGCACACGCCTCCGGCGGTTACAATAGCTTCCGCCAAGGGTCTAGCTCCGGTCACCGTAAAAGGCAGCGCTTGGAGCAGCTCCAGTAAACGATGACGCTCCTCTCGCGTCAGTTGGCCAATCTCTTTCGCGGTATTAATAAAAGCCAAATCCAGCACTACCGGTCGCAGCGAAGCTGGCAGCAGCTCGTCCAGACAATGTACCGCCTTTTTACGGCCTAAGGAAGCAAAATCCCGTGCCAGGCGTTTATCCAACACTTCCGCTGTCAGCGCCGGCTTCAAGTTAACGCGTATTTCCACAAAACTGCCTGCGGCTACAGCCATGACCGCCTGGCGGCTCAACGTCAGGATAATCGGTCCGGATAAGCCAAAGTGGGTGAAGAGCATTTCACCAAACTCTGAGGCCACGCATTTTTCGTCCACCCATAGCGAGGCTTCAACATTGCGAAGAGACAAGCCCATCAATTCTTTTACCCACTCTTCTTCCACTTCCAGTGGAACCAGCGCCGGCTGCAGCGGCGTTAAGGTATGCCCGGCCGCTTCGGCCATGCGATAGCCGTCGCCGGTACTGCCTGTTCCTGGATAGGAAGCGCCGCCGGTTGCCAATATCACGGCGTCGGCCTTCTCCCGTCTGCCGTCAGCCAGCGTGACGCCGCAAAGACGCTCGTCCTCTTGCCACAACTCCTGCACAGGAGTTTTTAAACGAAAAGCCACGCCGAGGCGGCGCAAGGTATGTTCAAAAGCCGCCACTACATCAGCCGCCTTTTCACTGACCGGGAAAACTCTGCCGCCGCGTTCTTCCTTCGTCTCCACGCCGGCGCAGCGCAGCATTTCCCGCAAAGCGTCATTATCCAAGGCGTTCCAGGCGCTATAAAGAAACTTGCCGTTTCCTACCATGTTTTTGAGAAACCGCTCCCGCTCTCCGACATGGGTCACATTGCAGCGTCCCTTGCCGGTAATGCCTATTTTCCGCCCTGGACGACCCATTTTTTCGTATATTGTCACCGCAGCTCCAGCCTCGGCAGCCGCTAAAGCCGCCATGAGACCCGCCGCGCCAGCGCCGATAACGGCAATTGTTTTCCGCTCTTCCATATAGTTCTATCCTTTCATCAATACAAAACCGACTTCATTTGTTTTTCGGACCACGCTTATATTTCTACTTCGATATATCAAGAAAGACCCTATTATAGGGTCTCTCCATATCTACTCTGGTTTAAACTGATATAAGTCGGCCACTTCTTCCGTCGTCAAGTGACGCCATTTTCCTCGGCGCACGCCTTGAAGCGTCAAAAAAGCAAACCGGATTCGCTTTAACGACCACACTGGAAAGCCGATGGCGTCAAACATCCTGCGCACTTGCCGATTACGCCCTTCACGCAGCACCACCGTCAACACGGAGCGGTTTTTTTCGTGCAAAACTTCCTGCAGCCGCACTTCTACTGGCGCAGTTACACCATCTTCCAAGCGAATGCCGGCCCGCAAGCGATCCAGCTTCTCTTCCGAAGGAATGCCTTTTACCTGTACCAGGTATTCTTTCTCGACCTGATGCCGGGGATGAATTAAAGCTTGAGTCAATTCGCCGTCATTCGTCAGCAACAACAGACCTTCCGTATGGTAGTCCAACCGCCCTACGGGATATACGCGGGCGTCAATTCCCTCTAATAGGTCCAGAACCGTTTGGCGTCCTTCCGGGTCTTTGGATGTCGTCACACAGCCCTTGGGCTTATATAAAAGTAAATATACAAGCTTTTCTTTCGCTACCAGACGACCATCCACCTGAATACGGTCTTTCCCCGCATCCACCTTGGTTCCCATTTCGGTTACAACCTTTCCGTTCACCTTTACATGCCCTTCACTGATTAAGCGTTCCGCCTCACGGCGTGAAGCTACTCCGGCATGACTCAATATTTTCTGCAAGCGTTCCTGCATTTCCGCCTCCTTAATTTTCCCAAGACAGCCTTATTCTAGGCTTGTCTTCCATCCGACAGCAGCCTGGCAAAGGCCACTTTTACCCAAGTCCACACATCTTCCGCCGAGAGAGCCGCCAAACGAAATAAGGACCGCCGCTCCACGTCTTGTCCGGCCAGAAGCGGCATTACCGTCACTTCTTCCTCCCCGCGCAAAATCCGTACCGTGCCGACAACATCGCCCCGGCGTACCGGAGCGGCAATGGTGTCTGGTTTTTGCACCGCAAGGCGGTAGGTATTGCCTGCGCCGTTACGCGATTCCGGCACAACAATATCCTGCGCAACATATAAAGAAATCTGTTTTTCCAAACCATCTAAAACAGCCACATCCGCTACCTTTTGATTTTGCAACAGCAGATTTTTAGCTTTAACAACGCCAAAGCCGTAATCCAAAAGCGCAATGGAATCGTCCCACATGCGTTCGCTGTCTAACACCACCGAAATTAATTGCAAGCCGTTGCGTTTTACCGCCGAGACCAAGCAACGGCCCGCAGCGTCCGTATAACCGGTTTTAACGCCATTAGCGCCAGGATATAACCAAAGCATCCGATTCTCGTTGAAAATTTCCCGATCATAGCCTTTACCTGGCCAAGGCATGACCCGGCGTTTAGAAGAGACAATCTCCGCAAATAACGGCTGCGTGCGATATCCATAAGCGGCAATCCTAGCCAAGTCATGGGCTGTCGAATAATGCTTAGGGTCCGGCAACCCGCTGGAATTGGCAAACTGCGTATTTACAGCGCCAATTTCTTGCGCTTTTTGCGTCATCAAACGAGCATAGGCCGGCACCGAGCCGGCAATGTGTTCAGCAACAGCCACTGTCGCATCATTGCCCGAAACCAGCATGATCCCATATAACAAGTCTAAAAGTCTTTGCTTTTCTCCAGCTTCCAGGTACAACGACGATCCTTCGGTTTCATGCGCCGCCTTACTTGCAACAACCCAATCATCGAGTCGCCCCTTTTCAAGAGCCACCAGCAAGGTCATCATCTTGGTCGTACTGGCTGGATACCGGCGGCTTTCCGCATCTTTGGCGTACAAGACTTCCCCTGTCGTTGCATCCATGATAATAGCGGCTTTTGCCGTCACTGCCGGTGTCGCTTGCACCGAGCCAACTGTCAAACTGTAAAAAGCACTGGTAAAAACGAATAACCAGAGAATTTTTCGCGCCATGAAAATCCGAAACTCCTAACCTTCATTTTTTTCTTCGGTGTTGGCAGCTTCATTCGGCAGCAAGTTCTGCAAATCAGGTAACTGCTGCAAATCGCGCAGGCCAAAGCATTCCAAAAAGTCTTCGGTCGTGCCGTATAAGATAGGGCGCCCCAAAGATTCTTTTCTTCCCACTTCACGAATCAAGCCTCGTTCCACTAATTGCGTGAGCACTTTGTCGATACGCACACCGCGAATTTCTTCCATCTCTTGCTTCGTCACAGGCTGCTTAAAGGCAATAATAGCCAATGTTTCCAGCGCTGGCGCTGACAACTTGCTTTCACGAGCTCCGGCCAGCGCGGTAATCAGCGAAGCCCACTCTTCTTTTGTGCCTAATTGAAAACCGCCCGCCACTTCATAAAGCATGATGCCCCGTTCGCTTCGGCCATATTCTTCCTGCATTTCCGCCAGAAGCAACAAAATATGTTCTTCCTCCACTTGCAGCACTTCCGCGAGAACCGAAACAGATACAGGTTTTCCGTGGGCAAACAAGAGCGCCTCCAACGGCGCCTTCAAGTGCTGATAAAACAAGTCTGTTCCTCCTCGCAAGACAAAATGATTTCCATCGGCCCGAAGGACTGAAGCTGCCGCACGCGCACCCGCTGTAAGCGAACCAGTTCCAGCACCGCCAAAAACGAAGCGATCACTTCCCCCCGCGAGCCACTGCGAATCAGCAAATCTTCAAAAGGAACACAACGACGTTCTTGCAACAGGCGTACCACATCGGCCATTTTATCTTGAATACTGATTTCTTCTCGTTCTACGACCGCCTGCGTTTGGGGCAGGCGGCTTTCCCACAACGCCGTCAACGCTTGTAAAAGAACTTGCGGCGTGAGACCTGCAGGCAACGGGCGGGCTGGTTCCGGCAGCTGTGACGGGCGCGTATAAACCCCCTGCCTCAATTGCCAGCGCTCACCCAAAAGCTGGGCCAGCATCTTAAATCGCCGATACTCCAAAAGCCGATCTACTAATTCCTTGCGCGGGTCCAGTCCCTCTTCTTCCTCTTCTTCGACAGCAGCCACCGGCAAAAGCAGCCTGGACTTAATTTGCAACAATGTAGCGGCCATTACTAAAAATCCACTGGCAATCTCCATGTTGAATTCTTCCATCTCGCGCAAGTACGCCAGATACTGCACCGTCACATCGGCAATCGGAATATCGTAAATATCCAGTCTGTTTTTTTCAATTAAATGCAGCAAAAGAGCCATTGGCCCCTCAAAGCCTTCTAAGCGGATGCGATATGCTTCCATTTGCTTAGTTCGGCAAATGCATAACTTCGCGAACGCTGCGCATGGTTTCGTTGGCTACTTTGCGCGCCTTTTCAGCGCCAGCAGCCAAAATTTCGTACACTCGCTCCGGCTGCTGCTCCAGCACGACTCTCCGTTCGTGGATTGGAGCCAAGGCGCCCGCCATATGGTCTGCGAGACGTTTTTTACAGTCTACGCAGCCGATTCCCGCTTTGCGGCATTCCTGGTCAATTTCTGTCACTACAACAGCCGGTGAAAATACCTTATGGAAGGTAAATACCGGACAAACATCCGGGTTTCCTACATCAGTACGGCGTACTCGCTGCGGGTCGGTTACCATCTGCCGTACTTTTTCACGAATCTCTTTTTCACTGGCGGCAAAAGGAATCTCATTGCCATAGGACTTGCTCATTTTACGTCCGTCCAAGCCAGGCAGCAGCGAAGCCTGGCTCAGCATTTCCTTCGGTTCCACAAAAACTTCCCGTCCGTAAAGATTATTGAAGCGCCGCACGATCTCCCGGGTCAACTCCAAATGGGGCAGCTGATCAATACCTACCGGCACCGTGTCCGCCTTATACAAGGCAATGTCCGCCGTCATCAGCTCAGGATAGCCCAAAAAGCCATAGGTATTGATATCTTTGCCCTGGCTGCCCAATTGCGCCAGTTTATCTTTATAAGTAGGCACCCGTTCCAACCAAGACAGAGGCGTCATCATCGAAAGCAGCAGATGCAGCTCTGCATGCTCCTTGACCTGCGACTGAATAAAGATAGTATTTTTCTCCGGGTCCAGGCCGGCGCTCAGCCAGTTCAGCGCCATTTCATACGTCCGTTGCGGCAGGGCTTCCGTATTTTCAAAAGTCGAAGTCAACGCATGCCAGTCTACAACACAAAAAAAGCACTCATATTGGTCTTGCAGTTTGACCCAGTTTTCCAACGCTCCTAAATAGTTCCCCAGATGAAAATTTCCAGACGGCTGCATGCCGCTGAAAATGCGTCCTTTTACTGTCATGTTGAAATCCTCCTAAAAAAATAAAATGCCAACAATGGTTTGAATGGCAAGATATAATGCAATTTGAAAAGGATAAACAATAGTACCGATAACGCCTATATACACTAAGGCAATAAGAACTACCGGACTATAAGGAGTAATCCTTTCATATAATTCGGCGTATTTCCAAGGCAGAAATACACTA
The DNA here is from genome assembly GCA_009929485.1 of Negativicutes bacterium. Classification (GTDB taxonomy): domain Bacteria; phylum Bacillota; class Negativicutes; order Anaeromusales; family Anaeromusaceae; genus Anaeromusa. The sequence goes on along the minus strand of SAAJ01000009.1, from coordinate 70,521 downwards.
ATTACTTTAGAGCCATCCAACGGCGGAATAGGCAGCAAGTTGAAAATCGCTAATATAATGTTATAATCTCTTGTCCAAGCTAGTACTTTCCACACTTCCGGAATTCCCAGCCCCCAGACTTTACAAGCTCCTAAAGCGATTGCCGCTACCAAAGCCATCACTGCATTACTGAGAGGACCTGCCAAGGAAACCCAGATCATACCGCTGCGGTACGACTGAAAACGATTGGGATTAATAGGCACCGGCTTGGCCCAGCCAAATTGCGTCAGCCAAAGCATCAGCAAACCTACTGGATCCAAGTGAGCTAGCGGATTCAAAGTTACTCTGCCAAGCTGGCGCGGTGTATCGTCCCCCATGGCCACAGCTGCTCTCGCATGGGCATATTCATGCACGGTTAAGGCAATCAAAAGAGCCGGCACACGAAAAATCAAATCGGCATCTAACGAAAACACGCCATTCCTCCTTCATTCAACCATAACTAGTTGTCGCTAAATCAATATTATATCCTACTTTCTTCGGGAACGCAAAATCCTGTCCCCTCTTAACAAGCTCGTTTTACTGTGCTAGAATACGAACTGGATCAGTTGTCCAATATTTCAAATCACTATACACAAAGGAGTCTTGTTTATCATGAAGTCCCCCCGTTTTGTTTTTTCGCGACGCGCCTTCGCTTTGTCCCTGTTCAGCGCTATTTTGCTCTGCGCCGCCTTCCCCCTAATTACTTGGGCGATTCAGCTCTGGGACGTTCCGATTGCTGTAGATGAACCTTCGCCGACACTTTCGCAAAGCAATAGCTCGCCCGCCATCTTTATGTTGCCAGAGCATCCTGGCGACGAGCCATTAGCGGAAGAAGGCCGCCCTTTGTACGACTCCTATCTTACCAATGAACGCCTGCGGGCCAATCTCCCCCTCAGTCTTCCAACTGCGCAGCCCTATAAAGCCGCCAAAGTAGTTTATCTTACCTTTGATGACGGCCCTGATCCGCAAAATACGCCGGCGGTTCTGGATATCTTAAAAAAAGAACAAGTTAAGGCTACCTTTTTTTTAGTGGGTACGCAAATCGAAAAACATCCTGATCTAGTAAAACGCCTTTTTGCCGAAGGTCAGGCGATAGGCAATCATACGTACGATCATATTTACAAAAGCCTATACCAATCGCCGCAAAGTTATGTAGCGCAGCTAAACCATACTGACGAGCTGCTTAAATCCATTATTCTTTGCCGTCCCCGCATTTCCAGAGCTCCCGGAGGCTCTACAGGCAGCTTCAACAAAGGCTACTGGGAGTTGCTGAAACAAAATGGCTACATAGAAGTAGGCTGGAATGTTTCCTCCGGCGATGCTTCGGCAGCCAAGGCCGCGGCGATTGAAAGCAACGTATTGACCCAAATGAAGCAAACTTTTTTACAAAGCCACGCCATCGTACTTATGCATGACGGTCCCGGACATATCGAAACCGTCCGCGCCCTGCCGGGCATTATCCAAGCTTTAAAAGCCCAGGGCTATGAGTTTCGCGTAGTCAACACGCAAACACCAGCCGCCTGGTAAAGAATACAAAAAATCCGCATTCTCTCTTAGCCTAGAGGGAATGCGGATTTTCTATTTATAGACTGTAGTTCGGAGCTTCCTTGGTAATATTGACATCATGCGGATGACTTTCCTTAAGGCCTGCGCTGGTAATGCGGATAAATTTCGTTTCCGTACGCAATGCTTCAATGTTTTTCACGCCGCAATAGCCCATGCCAGCTCGAAGTCCGCCAACCATTTGGAACATGGTTTCAGAAACAGGTCCTTTATAAGGAACACGTCCTTCAATACCTTCCGGCACCAATTTATCCATGTTCTCCTGGAAATAACGATCCTTACTGCCTTTAGCCATGGCTCCCAGCGAGCCCATGCCTCGATACACCTTATAGCTTCGACCTTGATAGATAATGGTCTCGCCGGGGCTTTCCTCGGTTCCGGCCAGCAAGTTACCCACCATAACCACGTTGGCGCCAGCAGCCAGAGCCTTTACGACATCTCCGGAGTATTTGATGCCGCCGTCGGCGATAATCGGCAAACCAAATTCCGCCGCCGCTTTGGCGCACTCATATACTGCAGTAATCTGCGGCACGCCGATGCCTGCAATAACGCGGGTCGTACAGATGGAGCCAGGACCAATTCCCACTTTGACAGCGTCTACGCCAGCTTCAAACAACGCACGCGTAGCTTCTTCCGTAGCCACATTGCCTGCAATTAATTCCACATTGGGATAGGTATTTTTAATGGTTCTAACGGATTCAATAACGCCTTGGGAATGACCGTGCGCCGTATCCACAACAATGACATCGACTTTAGCTGCCACAATGGCTGCCACGCGATCCAGCATATCGGAGCCAACGCCTACCGCTGCGCCGACCAACAAACGCCCTTTGGAGTCTTTCGCAGAATTGGGGTATTTCTGCGCTTTCTCAATGTCTTTGATGGTAATCAGCCCTTTTAAGTGGCCTCGCTCATCAACTAAAGGCAGTTTCTCAATACGGTGCTTGCGCAGAATTTCCTTGGCTTCATTTAAAGACGTTCCCATAGGAGCGGTAATCAAATGCTCCCTGGTCATGCATTCTCCAATCCGTTTGGACAGGTCGGTTTCGAAGCGCAAATCCCGGTTGGTTAAGATACCTACAAGACGATCTTGTTGGGTAATCGGCACCCCGGAAATATGATACCGCTCCATCAAATCCTGCACGTCTTTTAAGGTATGTTCAGGAGAAAGGAAAAGCGGGTCCACGATAATACCGTTTTCAGAACGTTTTACTTTATCAATCTCGTTCGCTTGCTGCTCGATCGTCATGTTTTTATGGATAATTCCCAGGCCGCCTTCACGCGCCATAGCAATAGCCATACGCGCCTCCGTGACCGTATCCATGCCCGAGCTAATGATGGGAATGTTCAGGCTGATATTGCGAGTCAGCCGAGTGTTAACCTCCACATCCTTAGGCAACACATCCGATTTAGCGGGAACGAGAAGTACATCATCGAACGTTAGTCCTTGCTTGGCGAACTTTTCTTCAAACATGTCTCTACTCCTTTCTCTACTTACCAAAAGGTATTTCTGATAGAATACCACAGTTGCCCCCTCAAAAACCAGAGAAAGATAAAGTTTTTTTATTCACATTATCTTTCCTTTTATCTCTATTTCATTTTTCTTGAAAATCTAGATAAAAAGACCAAAAAGCGTAAACCTCTTTGGGAGGTTTACGCTTCAATTACTCTTTTTCTCTGCCGCCGCTTTTGTACCCATGCGGATAATGCGCTCGGAAGGAGGAAAGTCATCTGCAGAAATAATCTCCCGACTGATTTCCACGCCCTGACGCAAGCGGATTTTTTCGATTTTTATTCGATAACCGCTTTCTCCTCGTTCTTCCACGACCTGGCGTCCAGCCTCCAAATTGGCATCCGGTCTTACTACAACCGGCGCCGGGATTACTTGTTTATCCACCGGTACGATACGCACTTCTACCGGATCATCCGCACTGCCAAACACTTGTACAAGCAAGCGATTGCCCTCAATTTTACTGGAAATATAAAGATTATGCCGGCTGGTATTGGTAAATTGAAAATCCAATTGATCATCTGCTACAGTCGCATCCTGCCCAAGAGGCACATACCCAGGAGGGCTGTAGTGAGAAGTCCGCTCCACAATTTCCAGATCCGCCAACAAAACCGCATTATAAAGAGTGCTGCTCACTTGGCAAACCCCGCCGCCCCAATCCGGCACCAGTTTTCCATTAATGAACACAGGAGCTTCCTTGTAGCCATTTTCCTGCGTCCGCTTGCCCACTTGCGAATTGAAAGAAAAAACACTGCCAGCCCTCACCAACGTATCGTCAATGCTGTGTGAGGCCAAATAAACATTTTTAGAGCGATTGCTGTCATAGGCGTTGAAATAGCTGGAATACGAACCTAAAAGACGGTCAATGCCGCTGAGATCCTCAGCCCGTATTTCTGGCACATCTTCTTTTACAGGCAAAGAAATTTTCAACGATTGAAAATCAGCCATCGCTGCCTGCCAAGTTGTTTCCAATTCCGCCCGCTCCAAGTGCTGTCCTATGATTTCCGGTACAATCTGCACCTGCCCCTGTTGGTAATTAATGTGAGCCTTACGGGATGGACGCTCTACATCATGAACGATTCTATCCAGCAATTCCTTGGCTTTTGTCGGCTCATACGCAAGACGATAGGCAATCTGACGGCCTTTTTGCGTCGCCAGATACCATTCCTGCAGTTGCAGCCAAACCGGGCCTGTACGCCCAATCATATACGCTTCATGCGCCAACGCTGCTGCATCCGCATGTATGCTTAATTCATCTGTAGTGCTTTCCCAATGCTGTTCGCCGTAAACAAAGCGTATTGTCTGCTGAGCCAGCCGTCTGCGCGCATCTTCTTCAATAGCCGCTACAGCCGCAGTCTCTGTTAAACCGCCTAAGTCCAGCGACCCCACTTTTACGCCATGTGAAATGCCATCACGAAAATACACGGCCGTGCCGGCAACGGCCAAACTTGCCAAAGTAAAGGAAAGAATTAACACTAAAGATAAACTGACTCGTTGCCATCGTTTCACGAAACCATCCCGTCCTCCTCTGCCTGTCCTTCAAAAGACCGGGCTTCCGCCTAAGCGAAAACCCGGTCCAAAGCCAGCTTATTGTACATTCATCGACAGTTCTACGTATTTCCCTGCCAACTTGGCTTTTTGCAGGACTTCCTCGGTAATTTCTCCGCCTTCGTCTACAACGAGAACGCCATTGTCGGTCTCAATGCGGCGGCTGGCTTTTTTCCCAAGAAGAAATTTGCGTGTTTTTTCTTCAATCTTGCGTGAATAGGCATCCACTTCCGGAGCCGGTTCCGCCGGTGCTTCTTCTGCCACTTTGGCTTCTTCTGCTTTAGGCTCCTCCACTACAGGCGCCGGAGCGGCAACGGGTGTCACAACCGGTGTTTCCTCTACAGGAGCCGGGACTTCCGCAACCGCCGGGGCAGCCGGCTCTTCCGAGGCATCCCGAATAAAGAGCACGTCTTTACCCAAAGTGATGATGTTTTCCAACAATACCTGTTGGTTGTCACCATTATCTACGGTATACTCACACACAGCAATTTTGCCGTCATTTTCAACCATAAAATCGGTAACTCGCCCTAAAATACGGCCAGCCGTAGTAACCACTTTGGTCCCAATTACAGAAGTATTGGCTACCAGCAGCGGCTCAATATCCGGAAAATCAGCAACCCCTACTACATTATCGCTGGATTCGACGGTAACAGCAAATTCGCCAAGACCGGCTACCGCTTTGGCCGGCAGCAGTTTAGCCCCCAAATACCATTTGCCGTCGTCAATCAAAAATGCTTCTACCGATTTGGCTGCGGCATTAATGATAAACGCTTTGATCGTTCCCAGTTCCTCACCCTCACGAATGCTAAATACTGGTAAGCTTAAAATTTCTGTGCTTTTTTTCATAAATGAAACCCCTCCCGCATATGTATAAACATAAAAATGGAATCCCCTTGTAGTTTATTGCCGGCTGCGCCATTGTTGATAGATGGCTTCAACCTTATCCAGCACGGAAGCCGGTATGGCTTCCGGCGCAACCGCCTCCAATTTAAGCTGGCGCAACACGCCAAGAAAAATCTGTAAATATCCTAAAGTTTGTTGAATATCTTTTTGCCAAACAGGCTGGCGCCTTACTTGCGGCAAGGCAAGCGCTGCTTCTAAAGCCGCAATGGCTTCCTCCCAACGTCCATAACGCTTTAGTAATGCACCTTCTTCTATGAGTAAAAAAGGCAATTCTTCATCGTCAGCAAACTGCGTAATCCCTGCTTGCAGCACTTGCTGCGCAGTTTGCCAGGAACCGGCTTCGCGAAAACGCCAAGCTTCCTCCAAGCAAGCGTCAACATTAACAAACGCAGCCGGGATCTCTTCTGTTTTCTCAACAAAATCCGGTTTTTCCGGCGCAGAAATTTCTTTAGGTTCTTCTGTCATGGACGAAGCAAGCGCCGAAGCAGCTGGCAGGTCTTCAGCAGCGGCTATTGTTGCCGTTTTCTCAGGTTCCGCCTCAGGCATCTTAGCCGTTGCAAGCTCAATCGTTGTCTCTGTTATTGGAGATGTCTCATGTTCCGCCTCAGGCATCTTGATCGTTACAGGCTCAATTGCTGTCTGAGGTGCTGCATTATCCATGTTCTTTGCCCTGACCGGGGCTTTTTTCTTACGTCTAATCGGCAAGCGCTCCTCGCCAGCAGGATCCGCTGCCAAAGCTCCAGCAACAGCAGGTTCTTTTTTGGGCGCCTTGAGCGCCTTCTTTTTTCTTATTGCAAGAGACTGCTCTTGCGTTTCTTCTTTCTTGGGCAAAGGTTCTTTTTGCCTGTCCATCCAGAACTCCCCTGTATTCGCTTCTTCCTGCTGCTTCTCGCTAACCGTCAAAGAAAAAACCGATGCTTCAGCGGCAACCGGTGAAACAGCAGCTGCCGACATAACAGGCATACAATCAGGCAGCTTAGCAGCCGCCCAAGCGCCGCCAACAGCACAGACAAACAAAATGGCAACTGTCATTTCCAAGTTAGCCCAACTCAATAAAAGCCGCGGCAAGACCGCAGCCAATAAAATTGCACAGCCGGCACAAAACAATACAATTTTCCAAGAAAGCTGCCATTGAGGAAATCTTTTGCTTAGCAAAGCTACTAAGGAAGCCATGAGCAGCACAATAAATGAAATAATTAGAAAAAAAGCCACGTCAACCACCGCTATCATAAAATGGATCTTTCTATTTGCCTATTCTACACAATCAGTAAATTTCCTTTCTTTTTTTAAGAAAAAGAAAGGCCTTTATCTTCCAATTCTTGTGCAGCGCCCATACAAGCTAAAACTGCATGCTCAAAAGTAAGACCGCCCTGAAGATATACCGCATAAGGTTCGCGCATCGGCGCATCGGCGCTCAATTCGATGGAAGCCCCTTGTACAAAGGTTCCCGCCGCCATAATCACCGCGTCTTCATAGCCAGGCATACCGCTTGGCTCCGGCCGTACATGCGCGTCAACCGGTGAATATTTTTGAATTCCCTGACAGAAGGCAACCACCCGCTCCGGCGTTCCCAAAGTAATCGCCTGAATAATATCGCCTCGCTGCACCGACCAGTGCGGCAAGGTCTTATAACCTAAATTCTCAAACAAGGCCGCAGCAAAAATAGCTCCTTTTACCGCTTGAGCCGTTGTATGAGGCGCTACAAACAAGCCCTGGTACAATAAGCGGTTTCCTCCCAAAGAAGCTCCCAACTCCGCCCCGATCCCCGGCGCAGTCAAGCGAAAAGCAGCCAGCTCCACTAAATCCCGTCGGCCTGCAATGTAGCCGCCTGTCGGCGCCAACCCGCCGCCAGGGTTTTTAATCAACGAGCCAGCCATGATATCCGCGCCAACCGCTGTTGGCTCCTGCACTTCCACAAACTCACCGTAGCAATTGTCAACAAAACAGATGCATTCCGGAGCAATGGCCTTGACCGCCGCGCAAGCAGCGGCAATTTCAGCCACCGTCAATGTCGCCCGAAGGCTATAACCGCGCGAACGCTGAATCAGCACCATTTTCGTTTTAGCATCCACATAGTCAGACAGATGCTCCAAGTCAATGCCGCCAGTGGGCATGGGCATTTCCCGATAGGAAACGCCAAATTCCTTCAAAGAACCCGGAACGTCCCGTACATGGCCGATAACGCTTTGCATCGTATCGTACGGCGCTCCGGTTAAAGAAACCAACTCGTCTCCGGGACGCAAAACGCCGAACAGAGCGGTAGCCAAGGCATGCGTACCGGAAACAAACTGCGTCCGCACCAGCGCCGCTTCGGCGCCGCACAGTGTTGCCCATGTCTCTTCCAAGGTTTCCCGCCCTGCATCGTTATAGGCATAGCCGCTTGTCGCCCGAAAATGATAATCCGAAACTCGATGACGGCGAAAAGCGTCCAATACCCTCAACGTATTGGTTTCAGCGACCTGATCCACGTCTTTGGCCATAGCCGTCATCTGCTGCAGCGCCTTTTCCCGCGCCGCTTGAATTTTAGCACTAAATCGATTCAATCTACCTGTTCCTCACTCTCATTCACTGTTCCTTGAGCCATGCAATATTGACTCCAAAACGGCTCCGCCCATAAGGGAATCTCCGCCAAAACCCGAATGCCTTCCGGCGCATATTCGCAGGCAGTAACCTTGCCATCCTCATGCAGCTTGTGCAGCATGCCGCTTTGCTCATACGGCAAACACAGCTCGCGCCGCACGCTGCGCCGTTTCACCTTAGCGGCCACGGCCAAGAGCAGCTCCTCTAAGCCTGTTTTTTGCAGCGCCGAAACCAAGAACGCGTCGCCGCGGCGCAAAAGGCGCTCGACTACCGCAGGCTCTCCCGCTTCCATACGATCTGCTTTGTTGAAAACAAGCAGCATAGGCTTTTCTGCAACTTTTAATTCCTTGAGCACCTCGTAAACAGCCTGCTCCTGCGCTTCTCGCTGCGAATGGCTGGCATCCACCACATGAAGCAATAAATCGGCTTCTACCACTTCCTCTAAGGTGGCGCGAAAAGCCGCTACCAGCTGATGCGGCAGTTTTTGAATGAAGCCGACTGTATCGGAAAAAAGGATCGTTTCACCATCAGGCAGCGTCACGCTGCGCGTTGTCGGATCCAACGTAGCAAATAACTTATTTTCCGCCAATACCCCTGCGTCAGTTAGGGCGTTCAGCAACGTTGATTTTCCTGCATTGGTGTAGCCGACTAAAGCAATCAGCGGCACTTCGTTATCCTTGCGACGCTGACGCTGCTGCTGGCGTTGCTGCAATACCAACGCCAATTCTTTTTCGATATCGTTGATACGCGTCCTCACCCGCCGCCGGTCCACTTCCAGCTTAGTCTCACCAGGTCCGCGCGTTCCGATGCCGCCTCCCAAGCGCGACAGTTCCGTACCCTTGCCGCTAAGTCTAGGCAGGCGGTAACGCATCTGCGCCAGCTCCACTTGCAGCTTGCCTTCTCTAGAATGCGCCCGTTGGGCGAAAATATCCAAAATGAGCGCTGTACGGTCAATGATTTTTACGCCCAGAGACAGTTCCAAATTACGCTGTTGCACAGGCGTCAGTTCATCATCAAAAATGATGACATTTGCATCCATCTGCTGTCGCAGCAACGCTAATTCTTTGACCTTTCCCTGGCCGATGAACAAGGCCGCATCCGGACGGTCTCTTTTTTGACGGACAACGCCCTTTACTTCCACGCCGGCTGTCTCCGCCAACTGCGCCAATTCTTGCAAGGAAGCGTCCAGATCCCAACTGCTATTCCCGGTTTCCAAGCCGACCAGCAAGGCCGTCTCGATTTCCTCCATGACATGCCCAGAAGCCATCTGCTGGGCTAAAAGACGTTCTAGCTGCAAAATCCAGCGAGAAAAAGGCAAGGCCGTTAATTGCGTTACGGAGAACGGGCCTTCTTCCTGCCATTCGTCCTCACCCGTTAAAAAAGCGAGCATACAAAGCGCTGTTTCCGGTTGCGGCGCAGCTAAAGAAACCATCACATCAAAACGCAAGTCCCGCAGCGAACTGACATCAGCCGCGCTAAGGCGGCAATCGCCGCTAGGATGCGTATGGATGCACCGAATGCCGGAAAGCCGTTGCTGGCCGCGTCGGCCGCGCACCTCCGGCAAGTCTACCGTATAGGAATCCCCCAACGATACCGCCATAACCCGGCCGCGGCGATTGCAATAAACGGCAACCTCTCGGTTCAGCAATTGACTAAGCTGCAGCATCTGTTCCGCCATTTCACTGCTGATTATCTGGTCGGACGGCACTGTCAGCTCATATAATTCTTCGAGCTGCGCCAGCAGCGATTTACGGACTCCTTGTATATCCCCTAATACCTTGGCCACGTCTTCCCACCATCCTTTCCGGTTAAAAGACGCTTATGAAAACACAGCTATTCTATAGCATTCGCGTTTCCTGTCGTCTCCCTTTGTTTTTCCACAAAACCATGCTGAAAAGCTCGGAATGGCGTAATCGTGGAAATAGCATGTTTATAAACCAGTTGCTGCTTTCCATCGCTGTCTAAAATAACGGTAAAATTGTCAAATCCTTTAACAAGGCCTCTTAATTGAAAACCATTAACCAAATAAATGGTCACAGGATTATTTTCTTTCCGCACCTGATTTAAAAAACTGTCTTGCAGGTTCATCGGCTTTGCAAGCATTGCAACTCCCCCTTTTCTCTCTACAGGACCGTTGCTGCAGCTATCCTTCCGGCGCAACAATGGTTCCATAACTTATATTTATTCGCTCTAAGTGCAACGACTTCCTGTTTGCTCCCAATGTCGGACCAGAGAAAATACTTCTTCTCTCCAGCCGGCTTGGCCAACATCAAACCATTGCACATAGGGCATGCGCTTAAACCAAGTAAACTGCCTTTTAGCAAAATGACGGGTATTTTTTTGTATGGTTGCCACAGTTTCCTCAACAGAGTACTGTCCTTGCAAGTGCGCAACCATTTCCTTATAGCCAATCCCTTGCATTGACTGGCAGGTTGGTTCTACCTGAGCTGCCAGTAAACGCTTTACTTCCGCTTCCAGCCCTGCAGCCGCCATGCGCTCCACTCGTTGCTCAATGCGCCGATATAATGCACTTCGCTCCATAGTCAGCCCCACAACCAAAGACTGCTCCAGCCAACGACTGGCAGGTCCCGCTTTTTTTTCCAGGCTCAGTGTTTCTCCCCCTTGGCGAGCTACCTCCAGCGCCCGAATGACACGACGCAAATTATTGGGATGCAGCTTTGCCGCACTGAGCGGATCCGCCTTTTGCAGCAGTCTGTGCACAGCCTCATTTCCTTCTTTTTGCGCCAACGCTTCCATCTCCTCACGAAAAGGAGCGTCTTCAGCCACTTCGCTAAACACATAGCCTTCCAAAAAAGCCTGCACATAAAGCCCAGTGCCGCCAGCTAATACCGGCAGCCGTCCTCGACCTTGAATCTCCTTGACTGCAGCTTCGGCCTGTTCGCCAAAGCGTACGGCATCATAAGGCTCGTTTGGGTCTAAAATATCGATTAAATGGTGCGGAACTCCCCGGCGCTCTTCCAGCGAAGGCTTGGCTGTACCAATATCCAGGCCCCGATATACCAGCATAGAGTCGCCGGAAACCACTTCGCCGTCATGGCGCAAGGCCAGTTCTACCGCCAGGTCGGTTTTGCCTACAGCTGTTGGCCCCAGTACCACCAGCAAGCGTTCTTTCATATACCGGCCCCCTTCAAAATCCCATAACGCACACGACTGTAACGACCGCCGGAAAAGTCCTGAATACCCAGACGTTCCCATTCCGGACTATGCACTGCTTCCTTAACTACCACTCGGCGTCGCGCTACTCGGCAAGCTTCTTGCAAGAGTTCCCGCCTTAAAGGCCGCCGATCGGCGATCTGGTGCAAGGGCTGCATATTCGAGCTTCCTTGCACAGAGTAGCGAAACATCGGATCCAGATACACTGCATCTACCGCTCCGGCAGACATGTCTTTTAAGACATCCAACGCATCACCGCAGCGGGTTTCAATCCTTCGCATAGCAGCTTCAAGAACCGGATTCAACCCAACGGCATGCGCCAAACCATGTGAGGTAATCATGGCCACCCAAAAAGATTTTTCCACTCCTAAAATTTTGCCTGTTTCACCTACGGCAAGGCTCATCAAAACGGCATCCGCCCCCAAGCCAAGGGTCCCATCCAGCACGGTTTCCCCCGGTTGCAGCGCTAACGCCTGCACCAGCGCGTCCTGGCCGTTTCTTTCCCATTGCAAAGCACGCAGGGCCGCCATACTGGGATGGTAAAAGTAGCGCCAGCCAATCCCCTCAATAACAGGTCCGTCAACAGAAAAGACCACCAATTTTTCTACACCTTCTTGTTGTCGCAGTTTTTCCAGCGATAATTCTCCCCGGACTACGTACTGGCCTCCCCAACATTCGGCAAACTTCTTGGCTTCCCCTACTAAAAATGTCCCCGCATTCCGCGCCGTAGTCACTCGCAATTCATCCATCATGCTTCGTTAACAGCCCTCTTTAAGTTCTTTTAAACCATCGCATCAGCTCTGCCTCGCCAAAACGCACCATCACAGGGCGTCCGTGCGGGCAGCTATAGGGCAATGTCGTCTGCGCCAACTGCTCTAAAAGGCGCTCCATCTGCCGTTGATTCAGTTCTTCGCCGGCGCGGATGGCCGCATGGCAGGCCGCCGTCTCAAACACCATGTGCCGCAGCTGCGCCGCTGTGGGCTGCTGCATTTCATCTAAGCGCACCAATAGCTCGCGCAGCATTGTCTCCGGAGAAGTCCCTGTCAAATCGGCCGGAAGTTCCAGCAGCCTTGCCGTTCCAGGGCCAGCCATCTCTAAACGAAAGCCCAGCGACGCCAAAGCCTCCCCATGCTGTTCCAACAGAAGCTCTTCTTTTGCATCCACCTCAAGATAAACAGGCACCAACAAAGTCTGTCCAGGCATAGCCGCCGCTTCTCGCACAAATTTATCATAGAGAATGCGTTCATGCGCCGCATGCTGGTCCACCAGATACATTTGTTCTTTATCTTTGGCGACAATGTAGCACGATAAGACTTGCCCCAAAACCTGCAAAGGCTCAGCCGCCTCTGTTTCGGTCGAAGTTGTTGCCTGAGCCAAAGAAGCCCTGCTTTCCGCCTGGCTGTCTTCGTCCGTCGTCGCGTCCTCAGCCTGTTGGAAAGTCTCTGTCCTTGCCGGTTCAAGCTTCATTTCCGATTCCATTTTTTCAAAGGATGCCGCCACTGCTGCCGCTTCAAGAGGCGGCGCCTCATAGACCGGAATGCTTTCCGCCGCTGCGACCGGACGCTGCCGTTCTGCAAGAGGCTTAAAAATAGGACGGTATGGTTCTGGCAGGGGCGTTGGCTGCACGAGTCTCTCTTTCTCAGGCTGCGCCGCCGTCGCAACTGGGGGATTTTGAAAATCAAAAGATTGAGTTTCTTCTTTAGGACGAGGCGCAACAAGTGGCGCCGCCTGGCGCAGCTGCTCTGCCGCCGGCCTGGTTAAGCAAACCGTAACCGCCTTATAAACGGCACGAAAAATATCTTGCTCGTTTTTAAACTTCACTTCGCTTTTTTGGGGATGCACGTTGACGTCAATATCTTCCGCCGGCACGTCAATGCGAATAACCGCCAAGGGAAAGCCTGTCTTCGGAAGCACCGAATGATAGGCATTATCCAACGCCTTACTCAAGGCGCGGCTCTGCACCACTCTGCCGTTAACCAAGAAAGTTTGCCATTGCCGGCTGCTGCGCAAAAGGGTTGGCTGCCCTAAAAAGCCCTGCAGACTGATCCCCTCTTGAGAGTAGCACAGTTCCAAAAGGCCAGCGCCTGCCTCCTTGCCGTACAGAGAGGCAATCACATCTTCCAAACGCCCGCTGCCATTTGTGCTAAGCACCAACCGCTGGTTATTAATTAAACGGAAGGCCACTTCCGGATGTGACAAGGCAAGGCGCGTTATAATATCGTGGATTTGGGCGCTTTCCGCAGCCGGTTTTTTTAAAAATTTGAGACGGGCTGGAAGATTAAAGAAAATATCCCGCACTAAAATAGTTGTGCCCACGCCGCCTCCCGCTTCGGTCACTTCCAGCGTTTGGCTTCCCTCCATGACAATTTGCGTCGCCAAGGCATCCTCTTGACGCCTTGTAGTCAGGGTAAAACGGGAAACAGACGCAATGCTCGGCAACGCCTCGCCGCGGAATCCCAGGCTGGCGATATGGTATAAATCATCAGCGCTGCGTATTTTACTGGTAGCATGACGCAGCATAGCCGTCTGCGCGTCCTTAGCGCTCATACCCCAGCCGTCATCGCTGATGCGAATGCTTTCACAGCCTCCGGCTGCGATCTCCACCTCTACATTGCGGCTGGCGGCGTCAATAGCGTTCTCCACCAGTTCTTTGACTACCGACGCCGGCCGTTCCACCACCTCGCCGGCGGCTATTTGGTTTGCTGTATGCGTGTCTAATACCTGTACAATATCTTCCATGCCTAGCGCCCCATTTCTTCCTTAGCTTGATTTTGCAAGCGAAACAACGTATTCAACGCTTCAATGGGCGTCAGGCTCATTACATCCAACGCTAAAAGTTCTTCACTCAAAGCGCTGCCGAACAAGGTAAGCGGCGGCTCTTCTTTTTTGACTGTCGGCGCGGTTGCTTCTCTGACGGCGCAGGTTTCCAAATCAGCCAACACTTCTTTAGCCCGCTGAATGACTTTTGACGGCAGCCCCGCCAGTTGCGCCACATGAATGCCGTAGCTTTTGTCAGCTCCGCCCGGCACAATGCGCCGCAGAAAAACAACATTATTGCCTTTTTCCCGCACCGCCACCGAGTAGTTTCGAATACCGCTCCAAGCGTTCTCCAGTTCTGTCAGTTCATGATAGTGCGTGGCAAAGAGCGTTTTGCAGCCAATCTGTTTCTTGATGTATTCCACTACTGCCCGGGCAATGCTCATCCCGTCAAAAGTACTGGTTCCCCGACCGATTTCATCGAGAATAACCAAGCTGTTTTTCGTAGCGTGGCGCACAATGGCGGCCACCTCATTCATTTCCATCATAAAGGTGCTTTGACCGGTTGCTAAGTCATCGCTGGCGCCGACGCGGGTAAAAATCCGGTCTACCGGCGAAATAACCGCACTGCGTACAGGCAGAAAGCTGCCTGTCTGCGCCATAAGCACCAACAGCGCCACTTGGCGCATATACGTAGATTTCCCCGCCATATTCGGGCCGGTAATAACCATAACGTCTTCCACCCCTGGAAAAAGCTGCGTATCGTTAGGCACAAACAGTTCGCCCTTGAGGAGACGCTCAACAACTGGATGCCGACCATCCTGAATCTGAATGCTGCCGTTTTCTTCAAGGCGGGGACGCACATATTGATGGCGCACAGCAGCGTCGGCAAAGCTATGCAGTACATCCAGCAAAGCCACGCGCCGCGCCGTAGCCTGCAGTCCGCAAAGCTCTTCTTTCACCCGGTCGCGCAAGCGACAGAACAGATGATATTCCAGTTGCACAATACGCTCCTGGGCTCCCAAAATTTTAGTTTCAAATTCCTTTAATTCCGGCGTAATATACCGTTCGGCATTAGCCAAGGTCTGCTTGCGCTGAAAATAAGCAGGCACCGCAGAGGTATTCGCGTGGGTAACCTCCAGATAATAGCCAAACACCTTGTTATAGCCAATCTTCAACGAACGAATGCCTGTCTTTTCCTTCTCCGAACGCTCAAATTCTTCGACCCAGCATTTGCTGTCCCGGGCCACTTCTCGCAGTTCGTCCAGCTCACTGTCATAACCGCTGCGAATCATGCCGCCTTCACGCACCGAAACAGGCGGGGACTCTACAAAAGCCGTCCCAATCTCTTGAGCCAGCTCCGCATGGCTTTCCCAGGTCGCGTATAGCTCGCGCAACAGCGGACTCTGCGCCTGGTTCAGCACATCCCGCAGCGCCGGCAATTGCGCCAGCGACTGGGACAAAGACACCAGATCTCTGGCATTGGCGGTTCCCAGCTCCACCCTGGTGACAATGCGCTCGAAATCATAAATTCCTTCCAGCGCCTCTATCAGCCCTTGCCGCAGCAGCGGCGCGCCAGTCAATTCTTCTACCGCCTCATGGCGCTTGGTAATATCTTTTGGATACCGCAGCGGCTGCTCCAGCCAGTGCTTTAGAAGCCTGCCGCCCATAGCGGTGCGCGTAAAATCCAGCACCTGCAGCAGCGTCGCTTTTCTACCTCCGTCGCGAAGGTTGCGGGTAATCTCCAAATTGCGCAGCGTCGACGCATCCAGCAGAAGATATTGCTGCTGCGTCTGTTCCGCCAACCGATTGATATGGGCTAAATTAGTTTTAACGGTCTCATGCAAGTAGCATAAAAGATGCTCCACTGTTTGACCGGCTTCCTTGTCGCCCGGCTGCTCCTCTGGCGCAAAATGTTGTTTTACAAAAGACGCAGCCTCCGGCGCGAACGCCCGCTGCTCCGGGCGGCAATTCAAGCGATCCTGCGAAAAATCGTCCAATTCTGTCCAATAGCTTAAATGCCCGGATACAATAATCTCTTTAGGCTGCAGACGATACAAGGCATCCCATAAAAGCGGCTTTTCCCCTTCACCGTCCATGACGCTCCAAAAACATTCTCCGGTAGACAAATCCGCCGCCGCCAGATACACTCGCCCATTTTCCCCTTCTCGAACAAGAGCCAAATAGTGGTTGCTTTTTTCGCTCAAGGACACTTCTCCTAAAAAAGTCCCCGGCGTCACAATGCGCACCACTTCGCGCCGCACCAGCCCTTTGACCTGTTTGGGGTCTTCAACCTGCTCGCAAATGGCCACCTTGTATCCTTTTTGCACCAACCGCGATAAATAGTTTTCCGCCGCATGATAGGGAATGCCGCACATAGGAATGCGTTTCCCTTGGCCGCCTTCCCGCGAGGTCAAGGTGATTTCCAGCTCGCGCGAGGCCAGTTCCGCATCTTCAAAAAACATCTCATAAAAATCGCCTAAACGAAAAAAAAGAATTTCTTGCGAGTGACGGCTTTTTACTTCCCTATATTGTTCCAGCATCGGCGTATAGGCTGTCGCCATAACCGGTTCCCCCTTTGGTTACACTGATTCCCCTTTGAGAATCCATGTCTGCGCTTTGGTAATACGAACCTGAATCAAATCCCCTGGCTTTTGTCCTGCCTGATGCGGCCACAGCACCAACTTGTTGCCGCGGGTACGACCAGCCCAATGCTTGGAATTGGTTTTGCTGGGCCCTTCTATAAGAATATCCTGACAAGTATGAAGCAATTTTTCATTGCAAGCCAAAGCTACTTTTTCCTGCAAAGTAAGCAAGCGCTGCAAGCGCTCCTTCTTCACAGCCAAAGGCACTTGCTCCTTCATTTCAGCAGCCGGCGTTCCTGAACGGCTGGAATATAAGAAGGTATACGAAGCGTCAAAACCAACCTCTTCCACTAATGCTAAGGTATCAGCAAACATTTCTTCCGTCTCGCCGGGAAAACCGACAATCAAATCCGTAGTCAGCACCGCGTCTGGTACAGCAGCTCGGACTTTGCGCACAAGTTCCAAATAATCCTCCCGCGTATAGCCCCGGTTCATCTGCCGCAAAATCTCATTATTCCCTGCTTGAATAGGCAGGTGGAAATGCGTAGTAATATGCTTGCTTTGCGCCACAGCCTCAATTACTGCCTCGTCCATGTCGCGTGGATGCGACGTCATATAGCGAATACGCAAAAGGCCGGGAATATCATCCAGCGCCCGCAGCAGCGCCGCAAAGGTATTGGACGTCCCTTTGCCGTAAGAGTTCACATTCTGTCCCAGAAGGGTGATTTCCTGATAGCCTTCGGCCGCCAGCCCCCGTACCTCTTCCACAATATCAGCTAGCTCCCGGCTGCGCTCCCGCCCCCGAACGTACGGAACAATGCAATAGGTGCAAAAATTATTGCACCCAAACATAATCGGCACCCAAGCGGCTACGCCGCTTTTGCGCACCACCGGCATTTCTTCAACAATTTGCGTTTCCGCTTCCGCCAGCACCGACCTCTCGCCGGTGCGTTGTTCCCCCAGCCATGCCGCCAAATGGTGGATCATATTGGTTCCCATAACCAAATCCACGTGAGACGCTTTGCGCAAAAGGCGCTCTTTGTCCTTTTGCGCCATGCAGCCTGTAATGATAATACGTATATGGGGGCGCTCTTGTTTATGGCGCTTTAATTCGCCAATTTTCCCGTATATCTTTTTCTCGGCGCTTTCCCGCACACAGCACGTATTGATGACAATTACGTCCGCTTCTTCCAGATTATCTGTCGCCAGATACCCCTGGGAAGCCAGCTGTCCGGCCATTTTCTCCGAGTCATTCTCATTCATTTGGCATCCGTAGGTCAAAATGCAATAGAAACCGTTCATGGCAACTCCTTTACGTATCCATTAATACTAAAAGTCTATCTTTTTTATTATAGCCGCAAATCCCCTCGCTGTAAAAGCGTCAATAGAAAAAACGCTTTCCCTAGAGCCTTTGACAGGCCTCAAGAAAGCGTCCTTATGTTTTACTTCTTTTTGTTCAGAGCCATGCGCAGGCCCATGCAAATGACAAATACGCCAAAAAAACGGCGCAACATCTCAGGTGGAATGCTTTGCACCAAGCCGGAGCTGCCTAAAGCGCCGAAACCAGCCCCGAGAGCCAACCAAAAAGCCACCTTGTATCTGACAATCCCTTGGCGATGAAAACGCCACAAACCAGTCAAAGCGGTCGGAATGATGACCAAAAGCGAAATACCTTGCGCCGCATGCTGCGGAATACCCATGAGAAACACCATCATCGGCACCAAGATCATGCCGCCGCCAACGCCCATAAGGCCGCTTAAAATACCAGCCGATACTCCCGCTAAGACAATAACCGCCAACGCTTCCATCAGCCGCCCACCACCATTCGCAGGCCCACAAGCGCCAAAAATACGCCAAACATGCGTTTAAGCTGCGCTGCAGGTATCTTAGACATCCAGCGAGAACCCACAGCGGCGCCGACGACACTGCCTGCCGTCAACATGGCAGCAACACTAAAATCCAGTTGGCCGTGCAAACCATAGACGAGGGCGCTAGCAGCCGCAGTCGGAATGATCACCGCCAGAGACGTAGCGTGAGCCTCGTGTTGAGATAAACCAAGAAGAGATACCATAACAGGTACCAGCACTATGCCGCCGCCAATGCCGAGCATCCCGCTCAGTACGCCAGCCAGCACTCCGTAAAGTACAATGCGTCCTGTGGACACTTCCATTTTCTCAGCCTCGCTTTTCTTGGATAATCAATCCATGCTCAAGCTGCGCACCACCAAATTGACCTCAAAAACCGTCATGCCTGTTGTATATTCGACAGCTTCCCGAATACGCCGTTGCACCGCTGGCAATTCTTGAGAAATTACCGTCCCAAAGCGCACCACCAAATCCGCAGTAATTTGGACTCCCTTGTCCTTTACCTTGCGAATTTGCACCTTCCCCACTTTGGCAATAAAATCTGTGTCCAGAGCTTCTTTCTGTGTTACCGCCACCAGAACGTCATCGGCAATCAGCAGCTTGCCATAATAGCTGAACGTAGGACGGACAATGGATTTTTCGCCCAGCTTGCGCCGCGTCGCCGAAGAACGGCGGCTGAAAATTTCCAATGAATCCACCAAATATCCTGAAAAATGGGGTTTTAACTCGATTGTCGGCACGGGAATAATATGTTTCCCCTCCCGCAGCCTGGCTTTACGAGCTTTAGCAATTTCCGTCGGACTGGCAATTTCTTCAATGCGAATAATTTTTTGAATAGGCGGGAGTTTGAGAATTCTAACAATTTTTTCCACCATGCCATCGGAAGTTCCCAGCACTAAAATACGCTGCGGTTTGACCCTTTCAATCGCTTCTCTTACTTCGGCGGCATGCTCCGGATCCGTAAAAATAGCCCGGCGTACCGCGCCAATCTTATTGGGCTCCTTTTTAGCCGATTTACCGGCAATAATTTTACTGTCCTTAATGAACAAACCATCATCAATCAAGGCATCTGCAGCCTGTTCATGCGCGACAATCAAGGCCCGATGACTCTTACCAGTACCACTTGGCCCAACGAATGCAAACACGTCCATAGCATGCCTCCTTTCATAAAATCCTCTGTTTCTATCACCTTACTGGAAACTCCCTCGCTTTGTCAAGGGAGACCGAGCTTACAGTTTGCGCTTTTCCATGGCCAGCTGCAATTCCAAGACTATCGTATCTGGCGCCTGAAATACGCCCAGCATTTCAGGAAACCTTCCGGGAATTGCGTGAAAATCAGACCCTCCTGTAGCCAGAATTCCGGCTGCCTGCGTCCAAGCAAGGTATTCTTGTTGCTGCTGCTTTGTGTGCATCGGATGGAATACCTCCAGTCCTTCTGCGCCGGCGGCCAACACTTTTTTCACAACCTGGTCGTCTCCCGCCAGTCCGGGATGCGCCATCACCGCTACGCCGCCAGCCCCTTGAATCAACTCGATTACCTCAGGATATTTCAGACGGCGATGCGGCACATAAGCCGGCCCATTTTTATGCAAAAGTGCGTGAAACACTTCCCCCACAGTAGCAAAGGCGCCCATAGCCACCAAGGCTCTTGCTACATGCGGCCTGCCGATAGAGCCGCCCCCCGCCTGAGCCGCCACATCCTCCAGCTTCAAAAAATAGCCAAGCCCTCTTAGTTTGTCTACCATTTCTCCCGCTCTATTTTGACGGCTTTCCGCCAGCAAGGCCAATTCCTTCTGAAAAAAAGACCGCCGCCAATCCATTCCATAACCTAGAACATGCACTTCATGACCTGGAATGTCGGTGCTAAATTCAATGCCCGGAACAAATTGCAGCCCTTCGGGCCAGGCAAATGCTTCCGCTTCCTCCAGCGCCCGCGTAGTATCATGGTCGGTAATAGAAACCATCTTCAGTTCAGTTGCGACAGCCGCCTCATAGACTTGCAGCGCTGTCCACCGTCCATCCGAAGCCAGCGTATGAATATGCAGATCTACACTCATAACCGCACCAAACTTTTGGCGATTTCCAGCAGCGTAAGCACCCCAGCGCCGCTGCCTCCTTTCACCCAAGCCCCCGAAGTCTTAAGCAGTGTCGCTGTACCTGCGATATCCAAATGCGCCCAAGGCGTTTCCTTGGCAAAAGCGCCGATGAAAAGACCTCCCGTAATCATGCCGCCATAGCGGCCTCCAGTATTTTTCAAATCCGCGATATCGCTTTTCAATAATTCTGCATATTCTTCGTCATGCGGCATCAGCCAAGTTTTCTCCCCTGCTTGCTCGCTAGCTGCCACAATCAAATCGGTCCAAGCTGAATCATTGCCCAAAAGACCGCTGCGCACTCGACCCAAAGCCACCATGCAAGCGCCGGTAAGCGTCGCTACATCAATGATGCGCTGCGCTCCTTCATGCCGGGCGTAAGCCACAGCATCCGCCAAAATAAGGCGCCCTTCCGCATCGGTGTTAATCACTTCAATGGTCTGTCCGTCCATGGCGGTTACGATATCTCCCGGTTTCAGGGCTTTACCGGAAGGCATATTTTCCGCACAAGGAAGCACTGCCAAAAGATTCACTGGCAAGTTTAAAGCAGCAATTGCATCCATCGCCGCCAGCACGGCAGCCGCCCCGGACATGTCATCTTTCATCTCCTGCATGCCATCGCCCGGCTTCAAGCTGATGCCGCCACTGTCAAAGGTAATGCCTTTGCCTACAAAAGCGGCATCCCAAGGCTTGCCTTTAACCCCGCCGCAATAGCGCAGTACAATAAGCCGCGGCGGCGCCTCGCTGCCCTGAGCCACGGCGCTCAATGCCCCCATGCCGGCAGCTTTTATCCGCGCAGCGTCCCAAACATCTACATCCATGCCATGCAGCGTCGCCAAACGCTGCGCTTCTTCCGCCATCTTTTCCGGTGTCATAACTGCCGCCGGCTGATTGACCCAGTTTCTGGCTTGCAGCACGGCTTCCGCCGTTATAATAGCGTTTTGCATCGCCTGTTCTAACGATGGTGTTATTGCCTGCCGGGTCTGAAAAAATAGTTTTTGCAGCACCGTTTCTTTCTTTTTACTCTTATAGCAGTCGAAACGGTATCCTCCCAGTATAGCTCCCAAAGCCGCTTCATAGACGCTCTCTTCCAGCGGCAAAGCCAATTCATCAAAAAGAAAAATGCTTTGAGAGACTTTGGCTTTTTCCAGCGCGCGTACGGCCTGGCCCAAACAAAAACGAACCCCTTGGACATTTAGCTTTTCGCGCTTGCCAAATTGCAGCAAAAAAAGGTCAGGCAAATCATCTTGGCAGGAACGGAGCAGAAAGGTATCACCCTTGTCATTACAGCAGACTTCCTGTCCTAGCCAAGCGCTCAAACGCCCCTGCAGCTGCGCATCTACTTTCTTGCCTTCTTCTCCCAGAAAATTTTCTCCCTGAAAGACCGGTAAAACCACCGCAGCTCCTTTTGCCGTATTCTTTCCAAGCCACTCTATTTTCATCGTCATACACCTCTTATAAAAAATAAGAAACCTGTTCAGCGAATGAACAGGTTTTCTCTGAACTCTGTTTCAGCGCGGCTCTACAATCAACTTCATTGCAGTCCGCTCTTCCCCTTCAATCAGAATATCTGTGAAGGCCGGGATGCAAATTAAATCAACTCCATGAGGAGCGACAAATCCTCTGGCTATAGCAACCGCTTTGACAGCCTGGTTCAAGGCTCCTGCGCCAATCGCCTGCATTTCCGCGCCGCCGCGTTCGCGCAATACCCCTGCCAGCGCCCCTGCGACCGAATTAGGATTCGATTTTGCTGATACTTTTAAAACTTCCATTTCCGTTGACCTCCTTTGTCGTATAAAGCCTCGATGTTCGGTACACATAAAGGAGGTATTCGGTTTTAGAAAGAAAAATCCTTTTTCTTACAGAAAAAAATTCAAACAATTTTAACAAGCGCAAATTATAAGGCTTTCTGAATGCGCCGAAATTCATGAACGCATTTCCGCCGCAAATCAAAGTCTACATAAAATCCACATAAAGACGCCGCCCCAGAGGCCACTTCAAAACGCACTGGCAAACCAGTCAGAAACTTCTGCAGCACAATGTCCTTATCCATGCCAAGGATGGAATTATCCGCCCCAGTCATGCCCAAATCGCTTAAATAAACGGTACCTTGGGGGAGAACCTGCTCATCCGCAGTCTGTACATGGGTATGCGTTCCCACCACGCAAGCTACACGCCCGTCCAAGTAATAACCTAAGGCTTTTTTCTCCGAAGTCGCTTCCGCATGCATTTCCACAACAATCAAATCCGCCTTGCTGCCAATCTGGCGCAAGATCTCGTCAGCCGCTCGAAACGGACAGTCCACAGGCGGCATATACACCCTGCCTGCTAAGTTCACAACGGCAATACGAGCAAAGGGAGTTTCAAACACCCCCCAGCCCCTCCCGGGAGTCCCGGACGGATAGTTGGCAGGGCGCAAAAGGCGCGGCTCCGCATCAATGCATTTGAAAATATCCCGCTTATCCCAGATATGGTTGCCGCTTGTTACCACGTCAACACCTTGCTGTAAAAACTCCTGCAAAATGTCAGGAGTCAAGCCTACGCCGCCTGCGGCGTTTTCCCCGTTAGCAATGACAAAATCCAAATCCAGTTCGCGCCGCAGCTCGGGAATCAAAGTCTGCGCCGCCTGTCGTCCCGGACGACCGCAAATATCACCAACAAAGAGAACTTTCAAAACGGCCTCCTCACTGCGTATATACCAACACGCGTCCCTCTTCCCGAATACCAATCAAGGTTTGCGGCGGTAAGCGGCGGATGCTTTGAAATAAACCATCTAAATACTCTTCATCTCCGGGTATTTCCTCCGTTCCCGGAGGCAGCTCCGCCTGATAATCTACCACTAACTCGGCTCCCAACTGATCCTTCAGCACTTCCACCAACACGGAAATTTCGCCGCGCGACAAGCTGTTCAGATCTCGCACTATCGTCAAAAAAGTCACGCCTTCATGAAAAGAGTATTCAAATTCCATCGCGTCATACACATACCCCTCCAACAAATGATAGGCGGTTGCGCTTTCAAACAGCAGTTCTCCCAGCGAACGCGCGCGTTCTTCCTCCAAGGTTTCTTGTACAAAGAAAGTCAAGTGAAGAACTCGTTCTTCCGCCCCCAACTCCAGATAGCCGATTTCCGGATACCGCGTCAAAATAGCAAACAATAGATTGACGCCTTCTGGAAATGCTTCTTCCTGCATTACTTTACTCATAATTCTCCCCCTTGCTGCAGCGCTATGCACGCCTTGTAGCCAATCAAAGCAGAAGGAAAAGAAACGACCTTAAACAAGGTCGTTTCTTTTCGTTATTTTGCGTATTCAACAGCGCGAACTTCTCGGATTACCGTTACTTTAATCTGTCCCGGATATTCCAGTTCATTCTCAATCCGTTTAACAATATCCCGTACCAAGCGAACCGACGCTAAATCGTCAATTTTTTCAGGTTTGACCATAATGCGCACTTCGCGGCCTGCCTGAATGGCAAAGGATTTTTCTACGCCTTCAAAGGACTCGGCGATTTCTTCCAACCGGCTCAAACGCTTCAAATAGCTTTCCAAGCTTTCCCTGCGGGCGCCCGGACGAGCTGCCGAGATGGCATCTGCCGCCGCCACAAGTACTGCTTGCACTGTCCGCGGCTCTTCATCGCCATGATGCGCCAAGATGGAGTTAACCACTTCCGGCGACTCACGAAATTTCTTCGCCAAATCACCGCCAATGGTAACATGGGACCCTTCCATTTCATGGTCCACTGCTTTTCCTAGATCATGGAGCAAACCGGCCCGTTTCGCCAGCATAACATCCACACCCAGCTCGGCAGCCATAACGCCGGCCAAGTGAGATACTTCAATAGAATGTTTAAGAACATTCTGTCCATAGCTGGTGCGATATTTCAAACGGCCCAAAAGCCGAATGATTTCAGGATGCAAACCATGAACGCCGGTCTCAAAGGTAGCTTGTTCGCCGGCTTCTTTAATGCGCTGCTCAACTTCCTTCTGGGCTTTTTCTACCATTTCTTCAATCCGCGCCGGGTGAATACGGCCATCGGTAATTAGCTTTTCTAAAGCTAAGCGGGCAACTTCCCTGCGCACCGGATCAAAGCCGGAAAGAATAACCGCTTCCGGCGTGTCGTCAATAATCAAATCAATGCCTGTCAATGTTTCCAAGGTACGAATATTGCGGCCTTCACGACCAATAATGCGACCCTTCATTTCATCATTAGGCAAGGCTACCACAGAAACTGTGGTTTCAGCAACATGATCGGCTGCACAGCGTTGAATCGCCGCAGACACGATTTCCCGCGCCTTCTTATCGGCTTCTTCTTTCGCCTGCTGCTCCAGTTCTTTGATCATAATAGCTGTTTCATGACGAATTTCTTCTTGTGCCCGAGCCAGCAACAACGTACGCGCCTCTTCCGACGACATGCCGGAAAGACGTTCCAATTCCGCCAACTGCTTTTCATAGACCGCATTAATTTTTTCCTGGGCGCGCTCTACTTCGCCTTCCTTACGGCCTAAAACTTCTTCCTTTTTTTCCACAGCATCCATTTTTCGATCCAGATTTTCTTCTTTCTGAACCAAACGACGTTCTAGACGCTGCAATTCGCCACGACGTTCTTTGCCTTCACGTTCCATTTCCACGCGCAAACGGTGAATTTCCTCTTTGGCTTCCACCAAAGCTTCCTTTTTTCGCGCTTCTCCGGTCCGCTCGGCTTCTTCTACAATTTTCCGCGCCGCTTCCTCTGCGGAGGCAATCTTGGCTTCTGCGGTACTTTTTCGAATCCAATATCCCGCTCCGACTCCGACTGCTCCCATGACAACGGCTGCTGCAATTACTTCGATAATAACTCGACACCTCCTTTTTTTATAACTACTTCATATGGCTCTAGTTCATCTGTAGTACGGCATCGTTCTCCATGCCGAGACGCATCACGAGACCTCTTGTTATGCATAAAGGAAAAGCCGAGCTATCACTCGGCTTTTGCATCAACAAACCTAAGCATCCCCCCGACATCTCGGCAAGGAAATGACCGTATGGATGTTGTCAACCTCTGGCGAGTTAACGATTTTATTTTACTTGGTTTTTACAACAGTGTCAAGAAGACGCCCCGTTGTCCGCCAAGTACAAAGCCACGGTTCGCCGCGCCACAGCCGCCGAAAATCCTCTTTGCCATAAAAAACGCAGTAAACGTTGTTCTTCTTCACCGCTGGAACGAAAACGTCTTTGTAATAGCCGCAAAGCCCTTTCCTCTTCGCTAGGCAGCTCGTCCTCCTGCGCCTCCCAGGCTTCTGCTACATCCTCTCCGGCAAAGCCCTTTTGTCGGAGAATCTGCTCAATGCGCAAGCGCCCGTAGCGTCCTTCCTGCACTTTCAGCAGCACTTGGCGTTTACAAAGGCGCTGATCGTTCAGGTAATTCCACTGTTCCAATTGTGCTAACGCTTCCTGCAACGCTTCTTCCGCCGCTCCCTTACGCCGCAATTTTTCCGCCAATTCCTGTTTGCTGTAAAAGCGGCGCTGCAACATCTGCAGCGCCGCTTTTACTACTTCACGGGACGTATTCATTCGTCATTCCCAGTTTCTTTCGCAGTTTTAGCTTCCTCCGCCTCTTCTGCCGGCAATTTGCTGCCAAGGAGTTTTTGCCGAATTTGCACTTCAATTTCATCTGCCACTGCCGGGTTTTCCTTGAAAAACTGTTTGATGTTTTCCCTTCCTTGTCCCAGCCGATTGCTTTGATACGAATACCAGGAACCGCTCTTTTCAAGAATGTCCAAATCGGTCGCCATATCCAAGATAATTCCTTCTCTAGATATGCCTTCGCCGTACACAATATCAAATTCCGCTTGCCGGAAAGGCGGCGCCACCTTGTTTTTTACAACTTTAACCCGGGTGCGATTGCCAATGATATCGTTGCCTTGTTTAACACTGTCAATGCGCCGCACGTCCAGACGAATGGTGGAGTAAAACTTCAACGCCCGACCGCCTGTCGTTGTTTCCGGATTGCCGAACATGACCCCTACTTTTTCTCGAATCTGGTTAATAAAAACCGCAGTACAACGAGATTTACTGATGGCGCCTGTCAATTTCCGCATGGCCTGCGACATCAAGCGCGCTTGAAGCCCCACATGGGAGTCGCCCATTTCGCCTTCAATTTCCGCTTTAGGAACCAACGCGGCCACCGAATCGATAACAATGATGTCAATAGCGGAACTGCGCACTAAAGCATCGGTAATTTCCAGCGCCTGTTCGCCATTATCCGGCTGTGAAATTAATAAGTTGTCAATGTCTACGCCCAGCTTACGGGAATATACTGGATCGAGCGCATGCTCGGCATCAACAAACGCGGCTACGCCGCCTAAACGCTGCGCCTCCGCAATCATATGTAACGCAACCGTAGTTTTACCAGACGACTCCGGTCCGTAAATCTCCACAACACGCCCCCGCGGCACACCGCCAACGCCCAGGGCGACATCCAAGGACAATGCGCCTGATGGAATTACTTCTACGTTCATCTTCGCGGCGGCCTCGCCAAGCTTCATAATCGAGCCTTTGCCGAAATCTTTTTCAATCTGCTTGACTGCCTGCTCTAACGCCCGCATCTTTTCCGCATTCTGTCGCTCCATTGTTCTGCCCCCTTCATTTTTCCTCTTTCATTTTACCAAACAAAGGTTCGGAAAGTCAAGAAGAGGCTGCAAGAAAAAGCTGCTGTGTGATCTTTTGAAAGGGATAAAGGATTGAACAAGAGAATCGGAGTCACGGGAGGGTGCGACTGAGGCTACGGCGGCCGTGATTGTATTTGAGACTTTTATTGGAGCAAGACGGTCCGCAGGACGCAAATCTTGTCTCAAATACAGTTATGCCGCCGTGTAGACAGAAGCTCCCAGGCTTTGATAACCCTAGGTTTTTCAGCCGTAAAATAAAGGCTGCGGAAAACTCGAAAGTCTTCCGCAGCCTTTATACAACTAATGCTTATCTTTTTCCTTTGGCAGGCTCCACATTAACCTGGTAGCCTTTAATGGTGCCCTTATGCATGACCGCCATTACCCGTTCCGCCATATTCTGGGGCACTTCCACAAAAGTGAAACGGTCGTAAATATTGATCATGCCAATGACCTTACCAGGAATATCGGCTTCCGTAGCAATCGCCCTTACAATGTCCTCAGGGCGAATATTCTGCGCCCGGCCGACATTCAGGAAGAGCCGTACCATGCCCTCTGTATTTTCCATCATAACCGGTGTCTCTTCCACCAGCTTGAAGCCTTCTTGCGCCAGCTTCATGGCCGCTGCAGCGACATCGACCGCATCATGGCTTTCAGCCATTTCTTCAACAATGGAAATATACTCGTCAAGATTGCCGCGCGAAATCAAGGTGGCCAACCGCTCCTTAAGCGTTTCTTCATGACGCTTCAACACGTCGGAAGCACTAGGCACGGCCCGGCGTACCAACCGGCTGTGCGTCGCCCGCTCAATGCTCTTTAACTGGCGGAACTCGCGAGGATTGATAAAGGTCAGCGCCACACCGGTCCGGCCGGCACGTCCCGTACGTCCGATACGATGCACATAGGATTCGTGATCCTGCGGGATATCGTAATTAATAACATGAGTAATGTCATCAATATCAATACCGCGCGCCGCCACATCGGTAGCCACCAAAATATCAAGCTTACCAATGCGGACCTGTTTCATAACGCGGTCACGCTGATTCTGGCTAAGATCGCCATGCAGGCCGTCCACAAGATAGCCGCGTGTCTGCAAGGATGCCACCAAGTCATCCACACCTTTTTTGGTACGGCAGAAAACAATGCTTTTACCGGTTTCCTCCAGATCAAGCACCCGGCATAACGCCTCCAGCTTGTCTCTTGTTTCATAATAGAACTGTTCGATAGCCGGTACGGTAAGCTGCTCGCGGCTAATAGTCACGGTAAAGGGATCTTTCATATAGCGTTTGGCCAGCGAAGCGATAGCCGCAGGCATGGTGGCCGAGAAAAGCAGAGTTTGCCGCGATTCTTCCGGCGTATGCGATAAAATTGACTCAATATCCTCGACAAAGCCCATGTCCAGCATTTCGTCCGCTTCATCCATTACGACCATCTGCACTTTATCTAAGCGCAATGTTTGGCGACGAATATGATCCAGCAGACGTCCCGGCGTACCAATTACAATTTGGGCGCCAGCGCGAATGGCGCGAATCTGCCGATCAATCGGCTGACCGCCGTATACCGGCAGCACGCGCACACGCTTGCCTTTGCCGATATTAGAAATTTCTTCGGCCACCTGAATCGCCAGCTCCCGTGTAGGAGTCAGCACCAATGCCTGTACCACCTTATCAGGCGTAACTTTTTCCACAAGGGGAATGCCAAAAGCGGCGGTCTTGCCTGTGCCGGTCTGGGCCTGACCAATAATGTCCTTGCCACCCAGCACATGAGGAATGGTCTCGCTCTGAATCGGCGAAGGCGCTTCAAAACCCATCGCGCTCAGCGCACTCAATACTTTCTTGCTAATTCCCAGTTCTTCAAAGTTTACGTTTTTTTCTTCCAAAATAAATTCCTCCTATTTTATAAACAAACAACTAATCAAGTCGTTTTTTCATCAGTGTCTTTTTTCGCCTCAAACTGGCGTAAATATCGTACCAGCAGCGCCAGCGCCCGAGCCGTCGCATGGCTGCGGATCTGTTGACGGCTTCCATAAAACCGTCCCTCTTCCTGCCAAATCCCCCATGGACCCACAACCGCCATGTGCACCAGCCCAACAGGCTTGGCCTCACTACCTCCGTCAGGACCGGCAATCCCCGTTGTGGCCAAAGCTACTTCAACGCCGCAGGCTTTGCGAGCGCCAATAGCCATAGCTTCCGCCGTCTGCACGCTCACCGCGCCAAAATCCCGCAGCAAGGATTCCGGCACTGCCAACAGTTCCTGCTTTACCCGGTTGTCATAAGCGATAATGCCGCCTGTCAGATAAGCGGACGAGCCAGGCACATTGGCTATCCTAGCCGCCACCATGCCTGCTGTGCAGGATTCCGCCGTCGCCATCGTCCAGCCTTTTTTCAACATTTCTCGGCCAACAACTTCTTCCAAGGTCGCGTCGTCGTCGCTAATGACAGCATCACCCAAGCGTTCGCGAATCTGCGTACTCCAAGGCTCCATAAGCTGCAACGCCGCCTCTTCCGTTTCACCCTGCGCCGTAAGGCGCACGAACATTTCACCGCTGCGAGCCAGAAAGGCTACTGTTGGGTTTCCCTGAGACAAAACTAAATCCATCAGCTTTTCTTCCAACAAAGACTCTCCAATGCCTACGCACCGGAAAATACGTGAGCGGATGCACCCTAAGGCCGGGCGGTAATTCTTCAACCACGGCAGCACCTGCTGCTCCAACATAGCCTGCATCTCCACAGGCGGCCCAGGCAGATTGATCAACACGCCATTGGCGTGCTCCAATATGCTTCCAGGCGCCGTCCCGCAGCAATTAGGCAGGATAATTGCTCCCGCCGGCAGTTGCGCTTGACGCAGATTGCTTTCCGCCATAGGAAGCTTTCGCTGGCGAAAAAATTCCTGCAGCTGCGCCACGGTAGCCGCATCCTCAACCATTTCCAACCCCAACAGGGCCGCGGACACCTCTCGGGTAATGTCCCCTTGAGTTGGTCCCAAACCGCCTGTGGTAATCACCAGCTCGGCACGGGCCATTCCTTGCTTAAGCACTTCCTCCATCCGCAGCGGATTATCTCCCACCGTACTCTGATAATGTACGGTAATGCCCGCTTCATTTAACCGCTGGGCAATATAGGCTGCGTTGGAATTTACAATCTCGCCCAGAAGCAGTTCCGTACCTGTACTGATAATTTCCGCAATCACCGTGATCTCCCCTTTGCATGGTCCCAGGTTTTTTAGTCAACAATTTCCGCTACCAAATCATAACTGAATCCCTGCGCAATGCGCACTTTGAGGGAATCGCCCACTTTCAGCCCGTCTTGTCCAGATGTTTCTACGTAAATCTGTCCATCCACATCCGGCGCCTCTCGATAAGAACGAGCTAGAATCACCTCTGGACGCGTCTCATCCAGTCCGGTAACAATAACTTGCAGCTCCCGCCCCTCTAACGAGCGGTTTATTTCCTCTGAAATCTTGCTTTGCAGCGCCATTAAACGATGATAACGTTCCTGTTTCACCTCGTCCGGCACTTGTTCCGCCATGGCGCCAGCCGCAGTACCCTCTTCCTGTGAATACGTAAATACGCCTACATGGTCAAAGCGTGCGGTCTCCAGCCACTGCTCCAAAAAAGCAAATTGCTCTTCTGTTTCCCCGGGAAAACCGACGATAAAAGAAGTGCGCAGCACTACGTCCGGCATAGCCTGTCTGATTTTTTGCAGCAACAGGTCAATATCCGCCTGACGATCCCTGCGATTCATGGCCTGCAAAACACCATCATGAATATGCTGCAGTGGCAGGTCCACATAACGGCATATCTTAGGTTCACTGGCCATGTAGGCAATAAGTTCGTCAGTAAAATAGCGGGGATAGCAATACAATAGACGAATCCATTCCACCCCGTCAATAACAGCCAGTTCCTTTAAAAGCGCCACCAAGTTAGGCTGCCCGTATAAATCCTTGCCATAGCTGGTGGTATCCTGCGCCACCAGATTGATTTCCCGCACTCCCTTTTGGGCCAAGTGCCTTACCTCTTCCACTACCGATTCAATCGGTCGGCTGCGAAAGGCGCCGCGCACACTGGGAATCACACAGTAGGTGCAGCAGTTGCTGCAGCCTTCGGCCACTTTAACATAAGCGCTATAAGAAGGCATCGTAGAAATACGGGGTGTTTTTTCGTCATAAAGAGTTGTCAGGCTGTCAATAAACAAGGCCCGGCGTCCCTCCAGAGCTGCAGCCACTGCCTCCTGGATTCTCCCCCACGCAGCGGTTCCCAAAATAACATCCACTTCCGGCATTTCATCCAAAAGTTCCTGCTGATACCGCTGCCCCAAACAACCGGCCACAATAAGACCGCGGCAGCGTCCTGTTTTCTTAAATTCCGCCATCTGCAAAATTGTCTGCAACGATTCTTCTTTAGCGGCATCAATAAAGCCGCAGGTATTGACAACTAGAATATCGGCTTCCGCCGGATCATCAATCAGCTCGACGCCGCCATCCTGCAGCAAGCCGAGCATGACTTCCGTATCTACCAGATTTTTTACACAGCCTAAGCTCACAAAGCCGGCTTTGATCATTTCTTTTGTTCCTCCATTCGTATTCCGTTCCCTTCCGGGGCTTTCAGGCCCAAGCGAATATTCTGCAACCAGGCTTCCAATTGTTTTTGCCTCATTCCTTCAGGCAGCGCTTCGTCACGCAGTTCCCAAAGAACCGGCCGCGGAGTTTTTTGTATTTCCGGATTGGCAGGCAATGCCAATAGCGAAATAGCTTCCCTTTTTTGAGCGCACGCCGGAGACAACAGCCAGTCCAACATTTTTTTCGCTTCACTCTGCATGGGCCCGCCTTTAACTAAAGCGCCCCCTGTCAACATATAGGCTGTCCCATGTTCCGGCCAGACGAGTCGCACCGGAAATTGGTCTCGCACGTATTTTTCCGCCTCGCTGTAAGGAGTAATCGCCAAATCCGCTTCTCCCATACCGGCCATTCGAACCGGAGTTGATAAAAATTTGGCATACCTCACTACTTGGGGATGCAACTTAGCCAAATAGGCAAGACACTCTCGGCTGCCGTATACTTCGCTCAGTTGCTCCATTAACTGCGCAGGCGCCTCTGCCGCCAAAAAGTCGGTCATCGCCACACGCAGCTCACTTTGCTTCACAATATCTTCCCAATCATTGGGCACGCTTTTCCACTGTTTTGCCGCATCTCGGTTAACAACAAAGACATAGGGATCATACCACAGACCGACCCAAAAATCATCTTCATCTTTTAAGGAGTCGGAAACAAGGTCCGCCTCTTCCGACAAAAATTCCTGCAGCCGCTTTTCCTTTTTGGCTCGTAAAAGCGCCATGCGCTCTGTCAAAATAAAGCTGGCCTGCGGCGTCTGCTGTTCTTGCTGCAATTGCTTCAACAAGTCTGCGGAAGTGCTAAACGAGCGCACCTGCAGTTTTAACCCTTGTTTTTGCGCTTCCTCTGTCAAAAGGGACTGCACCGTCTCCGCAGGCAGTGTCGTATAGATCATTAGTTCCGGTAAAAACTCTTCTGTTTTTTCGTCCGCATGCCCTGATAGCAAAAGACTGCCCACAAAAGCAACCATCACCAGGCAAAGAGACAACAAAAAAATAGGAGCATATCGTCTCATGGATTTATTCCTCCAAAGCACCCCTGTCGCAATAGAATAAATATGGTACAATAATAGGCGAAACTTATTGATAGGAACCGGCGTTTCCGTCAAAGTTCCTTACACATCTAGGAGGGATTCACTTGGCTAAAGGTTCTTCTCCGTTACCGCCTCAAAAAAACACTCCTCATAAGAAAAAGCAGGCGGAACGAACTTCGCTTCTCTCTCGACTGATCCACCCCAAGCTAACTTTGCGTTTGGTTCTGATTGTCGTCTACTTCTTTCTTTACGGTCTCAGCAATCTTTTCAGTCTCTACGAAGCCGTTGCCGACCAGCAGGAACTGGCGACATTTTGGGTGTCTCTATGCTCTGCCCTGCTCTATCTGCCGGCTAGCGTAGGTATCGCTCAACTGTTTCCTTGGGGACGCAAGCTTTCCTTGATTATCTCCGCCCTAGCCATTATTCTCGCCGTACCTATTCTTTTCTTCTTCGGCGCCTATCTGGATGCCGGCTTGACTTTACTGCTTAATGCCATGATCTTTCGTTATCTCTTATCTGCGGAATGTCGGCTGCTTTTTGCCCGTTGATTTCGTGCAGAACCTTTGGCGGTTCTGCCGCCTTGGCGCACACCTGCGCCGCGATGACCGCCTTTGGCGCGAGAATCTTTCTCTTGGCGCCCTGCCGGCGAAGCTTGCGCTTCTCCCGGCAGCGGCCGCAGCAGGCAACGGCTTTCATAACCGATAAGATCCTGCCGGCGCGCTTTAAGCAGCGCTTCATGCACCAAAGCCCGATTTTTCGGGTTACGAAACTGCAGCAACGCACGCTGCAGTTTTTTTTCATGTATGTCGCGGCAAACCTTCACGGCCTGGCCGGTCAAAGGATGCACACCGCTATAATACATGCAGGTAGATAAACTTCCTGGTGTCGGAATAAAATCCTGCACCTGTTCCGGATGATACCCTTGGTCGCGCAGAAATTCCGCCAATTCTACCGCTTCTGCCAGACCGCACCCGGGATGACTGGACATCAAATACGGCACTAGATACTGTTCCTTGCCCAACTCACGGTTTACGCGACGATACGCATCTTGAAAGCGCAAATAGCAGTCTTTGCCCGATTTCCCCATAATCCGGGTAACCTTTGCCGCAACATGCTCCGGTGCCACTTTTAGCTGGCCGCTTACATGATACTGGCACAATTCATGTAAAAATTCATCCCGATCCTTGGCTAACAACAAATAATCATAGCGAATGCCCGATCGAATGAAGACCTTCTTTATTCCGGAAACCTGTCGCAAGCTGCGCAGCAGCCGCAGGTAATCCTGATGGTCCGCTTGCAAATGCACGCAAGGTTCCGGCGAAAGACAGCTTTTGCCTCGACAAGCGCCTCGCTCCAACTGCGCCGCACACGATGGCTGGCGAAAATTGGCGGTAGGGCCGCCTACATCATGAATATACCCCTTAAACTCGGGAAGGGTTGTCAAAAGACGTGCTTCCTGCAAAAGAGATTCATGGCTTCGGCTTTGAATAATACGCCCTTGATGCGAGGTAATGGCACAAAAAGCGCAGCCTCCAAAACAGCCGCGCTGACTAACCAAGCTGAACTGAACTTCTTCAATGGCCGGCACGCCGCCAGCTTGATCATACGCAGGATGCCACGTCCGCATGTACGGTAAATCATACACCGCATCCAGTTCTGCCGTCGTCAGCGGCATCGCCGGGGGATTTTGCACCAAAAAACCTCGTTCCTGTTCTTGCAGCAAGGTTTTGCCGCGAATAGGGTCCTGTTCCAAAAACTGCAAGCCTCCAGCTTTGGCAAAAGCTTTGGGGTCTTGCCGGCATTCTTTCCAAGAAGGCAGTTTCACAGCGTCCCAAACTTCTTCTTGCGATTCTACGAGGAAACAGGTGCCAGGCACTTGGCGGATCTGCGCGATTGGAATCCCGCTTTCTAATTGCTTAGCGATCTCCAAAATCTGCCTCTCGCCCATGCCATAAATCAGAAGATCTGCATGACTATCCGCTAAAATGGAGCGGCGTAAGGCGTCCTCCCAGTAGTCATAGTGCACAAAACGTCGCAAACTGGCCTCAATGCCGCCAATAATTAAAGGAATATCTTTCCAGATTTCCCGAATACGGCTGCAATATACTAATGTAGCCCGGTCCGGCCGAAAGCCGGCCTTGCCGCCCGGAGCGTAGCGGTCCTCGCTGCGCAACCGTTTAGCTGCAGTATATTTATTGAGCATAGAATCCAGGTTGCCTGCAGACACCAACACGCCAAGGCGCGGTTTGCCGAACTCCTTGAACGCGTTAACGCTGCGCCAATCCGGCTGCGCCAAAATAGCAACCCGATAGCCTTGTTTCTCCAGCCAGCGGCTGATAATCGCATGACCAAAGCTGGGATGATCTACATAGGCATCGCCACTGATAAATAAAAAATCTACATAATCCCAGCCGCGCGCTTCCATATCGGCACGACAAACAGGAAGAAAGTTTTTTTCCATTTTAGCCTCTATTTCTTTTCAACACGAAAACATCTTGCTATTTTTTAACCGGCCCCTGCGATGTAAACTCGTATTCCACGACTTCCCCCGCTTTGCCTAAGGCGGCCTGCGGCGAACCGTTGAAAGTCAATTGGACCGCACCGGCATTTCCCAAGGTCAAGTGGACCGTTTTAGTTGCATCCCAGCGCAGCGTCTGCCCTTTTTGCGCCGTACCATTAAAAATCTTTTTGCCGTCCACAGAAACATCAACCCAACAATCCGCTTGGAATAAGGCCTGCAGATGAACGCCATCCTGTTTTACCGGTGTATTAGCTGCGCTGCTGGCTGTTGCATGGGACGCACCTCCAGCCATCGCAGGCTTCGAAACTGCAGACGGCTGCGCACCGCCGGCTGCCGGCGCAGAGGTTCCCGACCACCACCAATATCCCGCCACTAAAACCACTGCCACTGCCAACCCTGCCGCCCAGCCAAAAGACTTTTCGGCACGAACCGGGGCTGGAAAAGAAGCATTCTCCCTCAGCGGCGAGACTGAGCCGTTCTTCTCTTGAACAGGCTCTGCTTGCGTCTTGGCTTCCACTGGTTCCTGAGAAACCGTAATCTGCTGTTCTTGCTTGTATAATTCTACCATGACCGAACCATCCAAGCCAACAAAAGTAGCATAGTTGCGAATAAAACCTTTTAAATACACTTCTCCGGGCACCACTTCATAGTCGCCAGCCTCAATGGCTTGAATATAAAGAGCACGAATGCTCGTGCCTTTTTCCACGTCGGTAATCGAATATCCCCTCTGTTCCCTTGCTGCAGAAAGTTGCTGACCTACCGTTGCCATTGTGCTGTTACCTCCTCAGTGTTTCTAAATGCGCTGTCAACGTTGCTGCTGCAGCTTCAAAATCACTTGCATCCACACAAAACGCATACTCGTCTAACTCTGCCTTTTCATAGCCATATATAGGATCATAATACTCTTTGAGCAAAGTTTCAATAACGTTGGGAAAATCTCCTTGTTCCAATTGCTCCGTCCATTCCGCAATTTTCCGTTGGCCACACTGCTTCTGCAACCGTTGCATACTGGCAATCAAAGCTTTTACAGATGCTGCGCTGTCTTCTTGCACATATTCCTCGCATAGACGGCTTACCCGCAAGGCAAGGGGCGTCTTTACCAGGACTTTATATCCCGCCTGCATCGCTTCATAAAGACATTCCGGCAAATACAAATTGCCTATTCGCTTGCTTTCGCACTCCACCACAAAATAATCGCCTTGGTTCACTCGCTCCAGCTCCGCCAGCAAAAGCGAGTCAAAGCTTTGCGCCGTGCAGCAGCCGCCCAGTCCCACATGGCCAAAAACAGAGCCCCGGTGATTGGCCAAGCGCTCTAAGTCCAGCACAGGCACGCCTAACCGCGCCAAATGGTACAGCAGCTGTGTTTTACCAGTACCAGTAGAACCGCATAAAACAACGGCCTTAGCTTGAACAGTAAAACCTTGCAGACGCTCTAAGACATAATTGCGATAAGCCTTGTAGCCGCCTTGCAACTGACGCGTACGAATCCCCATCATAGCCAGCACAGACACGACCGATCCGGATCGCATGCCGCCGCGCCAACAATAAATGACAATTTCTTTGCCCAAGGAGGCATATTCGCTGATGGTTCGTACCAAGCCGGGAAGCCGGGGCGCCACAATATCTAGTCCTCGACTTTTCGCGGTCTCCGGTCCTACTTGTTTGTACAAAGTGCCGATTTCCGCCCGTTCTTCGTTTTCAAATAACGGCAAGTTATAAGCCCCCGGAATGTGGCCTTTAGAAAATTCAGCAGGCGTGCGCATATCAATAAACAGAACCTGCTCCAGTGCTAAAGAGTCCTTTACCGAGATTGTTTCATGCAAATTCATCACCACATCTCAAATCCTTGTCAGTCCTTATGCGGTATCTCCTGACAGCATTTCCTTAGCCTGTTCATAGGTCATAAGAATATCTCTGGGCCGGCTCCCCATATTAGGGCCGACAATCCGCATTTCTTCCATCATATCCATTAACCGGCCCGCGCGGCTATGACCTACGCGCAGTTTGCGCTGCAGCATGGACGCCGACGCCGTACCAGTTTCCAAAACCAAGCGAACCGCTTCCGGCAATAGTTCATCGTACTGCAAATCCGCGGACATGCCGCCTGACGTTTCGGCGCTAGCGGTCACTTCTTCATTATATTCCGGTTCTTCCTCTTGCTGTGACCGGACAAAGTCAAGGACCTTTTCAATATCGTCGTCGCCAAGAAAAGCGCCTTGCACTCGCTGCGGTTTTGCCATTCCTACAGGATACAGCAGCATGTCGCCTCGGCCAAGCAGTTTTTCCGCTCCCGGCATGTCCAAAATAGTCCGCGAATCAATCTGTGAAGATACGGAAAAGGAAATTCGCGAAGGAATATTCGCCTTAATCGTCCCAGTGATTACATCCACTGAAGGACGCTGCGTCGCCAAAATAAGATGCAGTCCCGCTGCACGGGCTTTTTGCGCCAAACGGCAAATAGCATCCTCAACATCCACAGGCGCCGCCATCATTAAATCAGCCAATTCGTCAATAATAATTACAATATAGGGCAGCCTTTTGTCTTCCTCGACGCCGGCATTATAAGACGCCAAATCCCTCACACGCGCCGTTGCCAAAACGGCGTAACGGCGTTCCATTTCCTGGACTGCCCAGTTAAGAGCGGCTGTGGCCTTTTTCGCATCCGTTACTACCGGCACCAGCAAATGCGGAATGCCGTTGTATTTTGACAGCTCCACAAATTTCGGATCTACCAAAATTAACTTTACTTCTTCTGGTCGCACTCGAAAAAGCAAACTGGCAATCATCGTGTTAATGCAGACGCTTTTCCCGGAACCGGTAGCTCCTGCCACCAACAAGTGGGGCATTTTCCCTAAATCAGCCAAAATAATCTGACCGGCAATATCTTTGCCTAAACCGACGGTCAACAAGGACGCCGCTTTTTGAAAGGACGTACTTTCAACAACTTCACAAAAAGCTACGCCCGTTACCTGACGGTTGGGAACTTCAATACCAACGGCGGCTTTACCGGGAATGGGCGCTTCGATACGAACGCCTGTGGCCGCCAGCTTCAAGGCAATATCATCTGCCAAGGAAACGATTTTACTTACCTTTACTCCCGGCGCAGGCTCTATTTCATAGCGAGTAACCGCAGGCCCTTGAGTAATCTCTACAATACGCGCCGCCACATTAAAATCAGCCATGGTCTCTTCAAGAATTTTAGCATTTTCCTTCATTTCCTTTTGGCTGTTAGCACTCGTCGCAGCGCGCGGTTTGCGAATCAAATCCAATGGCGGCAGTTGATAGCCATGGGGAGACACCTCGCGCGGCGTAAACAACTCCAGCGGCGTTGCCTCTGCGCCACTGACGAAAGGCTCCGGTTCTTTGCGTACCCGAACCGTCGTCCGCACCGGTTTTTCTTCGTTGCGTTCCTCTTGGAAAGCAGGTACGGAAGGATTTTCCGCGGATTTTTCTGCCGGCTCGGTAAGAGCTGCGTGTTCCGAAGCAAAGCGCGCATCTCGTTCCTGATTATATAAAGCAACTCTCTGCTGAGCTTTTTCGTAAGTAGCCGCTACTTTTTCCTTTGCTTCCTGCAGTCCCGTATCTACTTTATCCTTAGCCACATGCATGGTCTTGCCTAAAGACCATGTCGTCGTCACCATAATCGTACACAAAAGCACAGCTATAATTAAAATTACAGCGCCATCGACGCCTACAAACTTACGTAATAAAAATAAGGCCATGCCCCCCAAAAGTCCGCCGCCTTCAGTCAGACTTTCCGGTAAAATCTCCCGCCCCGGCTGAATCAACAGATGGTGCACCAGCATTAAAAGCAGCCAATAGGATGCGATAAAGCCCACAAACCGCAGAGTAAAGCCGGCTTCCACCCGCAACCAGATATATCTGGCGCCTATTACTGCTACTAAAAGAGGGGGAACAAACGCGCCCAAACCGAAAAGATAGGTCTGCACCTTTTTCAAGG
This sequence comes from Negativicutes bacterium, assembly GCA_009929485.1. Classification (GTDB taxonomy): domain Bacteria; phylum Bacillota; class Negativicutes; order Anaeromusales; family Anaeromusaceae; genus Anaeromusa. Next base: position 31,159 of record SAAJ01000009.1, on the reverse strand, counting down.
CTTGACCAAGAGACCCCACATTGAGCCCCGCTAAAGCACAAAGAGCTATGCCTGCGATTGCAACCAACAGGATGCCCCAAATTTCATACCGCATTTCCTTTGGCACCCCGGACAACAATTTACGCAACATACTCACCTCTACCATCGTACAATTCTACACAAGAAATTTTTTTCCTGTTCGTACAGTCAGCTTAGCCTTGAAAAGTGTGAAATAAGGACACAACCGCCAAGGCGCAAAGGACTAAAGTTACAAGAATGGCCAAAAAGATAAATCGTTTTTCTGCTAAGGACTCTGCAAAGCGGCTCAAGGCATTCTCTCCTTTACCTAGAAAAATAGGAAACCTTGACACACCCCGCAAGGAGAATGCATGCCAAGGTTCCTTCTTCATTATACCTCCATAATGAGGGGTAAAATCATAGGACGACGGCGCGTTTTTTCATAAAGAAACTTGCCAATAGAATCTCTGACAGTCGACTTAATGGTTGCCCATTCCGTTCCGCCTGTCATATCGCAACGTTCTAAAGCCTGCAATACTTTTTCCCGAGCCGTCTCCATTAAAGCTTCCGACTCCCGGACATACACAAAACCGCGGGAAACAATATCCGGACCGGCAACAACCATACCCGATTGCTTATCAATGGTAATCACCACAATCAAAATACCGTCCTGAGAGAGCTGTCGACGATCCCGCAATACAATATTGCCGACATCGCCTACTCCCAAGCCGTCTACCATTACTTTCCCCGCCGTTACTTTTCCGGCCATCACGCCGCGATCTGGGCCAAATTCCAATACTTGGCCATTTTCTGCGACAAAAATGCGTTCTTTGGGCATGCCCATCTCCTGAGCCAACTGCGCATGCTTAATAAGATGCCGATATTCGCCATGCACAGGCACAAAAAATTTAGGACGAATCAAATTATGCAGCAGTTTCAATTCTTCTCTGCTGGCATGTCCTGACACATGGATACCGGATGTGCGTTCATATACCACTTTGGCGCCTTGCCGAAACAGCAAGTCGATGGTGCGGGAAACCAGTTTTTCATTACCAGGAATGGGCGTAGCCGAAATGATAACCGTATCTCCAGGAACAATATCCACTTGCCGATGGTCATTACTGGCCATACGCGTCAAAGCGGACATCGGTTCCCCCTGACTGCCGGTTGTAATAACAACAAGATCCGCTGCCGGATAGTTATTGATCTCATCAATGTCAATCAGCACATTCTCTGGAATATGCAAATACCCCAGTTCAATGGCGATATTGACAACATTCATCATGCTCCGGCCAAGTATCGCCACTTTGCGCCGATACTTAGCAGCTGTATCTATGGCCTGCTGAATCCGATGTACATTCGAGGAAAAAGTAGCAATTAGGATACGCCCCTTAGCGCTACGGAACTCTTCCTCAAAGGCAAGGCCCACCGTACGTTCGCTCAACGTATGGCCGGGGCGCTCCGCATTGGTACTGTCCGCCAGCAAAACCAAGACTCCTTGATCTCCCAACTCTGCTAAGCGATGAAGGTCGGCCACATTGCCATCAACAGGAGTCTGATCAAACTTAAAATCCCCGCTATGCACAATGGTACCCACAGGAGTTTTGATGGAAATGCCCACTGCATCCGCAATGCTGTGGCACATACTAAAGAAGCCGATTTTAAATGGCCCCACTTGAATCTGTTCGCGGGGTTTTACCGGCACGAGCGACGCTGCAGACACATGCATTTCTTGCAAACGTCCTTCTAAAATCCCCAATGTCAGCCGGGTTCCGTACACCGGGACATTAAGTTCCTTGAGTACATAGGGCAGGGCGCCGATATGATCCTCATGGCCATGAGTCAAGATAATGGCGCGCACAAGGTTGCGGTTTTCCTGCAGATAGCTAATATCGGGAATGACAAGATCAATGCCGAGCATATCATCGTCAGGAAACATAAGCCCGCAATCGATCACAACAATATCGTCTCCGAAACGAATTACTGTCATATTCTTGCCAATTTCCCCCAAGCCGCCCAAGGGAATAATTTGCAATTTTTGTTTGGCCAAAAAAAGATACACCTCCTATTCTATAAATGGATACACGCCGTTCATCACGAGAAGAGCAATAAAGCAGCCGTTCCTTCTAGTCTTTTCCATTATAACGGAATTCTTCCGCTGATTCAACTATGGCGCCAAAAATGTCCTGACCGCAAAAGCCAGGACATTTTTGTAACATTTTTTAAAGGATGCGCCGCAGACCGGTTTTATCAATTAAGCCTTCAATCGACGTACATTGCCAATAATCAGCCGCACGCAAAAGAATGCCGGCGCAAGCCAGAGCATCGCTCTCCGCTTGATGATGCTGCAGCGGCAAATCCAAATAGTTTGCCACAGCAGCCAGGTTGTTTTTAGGCAGTTTCCATGTATGCCTGGATAATTCCAAGGTGCACACAAAGAAACTCTTCGCAGGCAGCGCCAAGCCATAGTGTTCCAACGAGGCTTGCAGCACAGAGCGGTCAAAACGAGCGTTATGCGCCGCCAAGCAAGCCCCTTCCAAAAAAGGCTTCACTTCCGGCCAAATCTCCTTAAAGCTTGGACAATTCCGAACCGCCGCTGCGGTTATACCGTGGATGTCCGTAAAATCAGCACGGAAATAGTCCTGCGGCGGCCGAATCAGCCAATGATGCTTAGCTGTTATTTTTCCGCCCTTGACAATCGCCAGGCCCAAGGCGCAGGCGCTAGATGCATCTCGATTCGCAGTTTCAAAATCAATGGCTACAAACTCCACGTAGTACTTCCTTCCTTGAACGACTTAACCAAGCAACCCCACTGCCGTCAAACCCTGACGAATATGCAGCAGTTCCGCTTCACTCGGTTCCACCATAGGCAGTCGAAACTGTCCGCCCGGCAAGCCCAGCAAATTGACGGCCGTTTTCACCGGAATCGGGTTGGTCGTAATAAACATCAGTCGAAAAATTGGCAGCAGTTCACCATGAATCCGCATCGCCTCTTCCTTGTTCCCCGCATAAAAGGCGGCAATCATTTCTTGCATCCGCTCACCAACTAGGTGCGCGGCCACGCTGATAATTCCACAGCCGCCAACAGACAGCACCGGCAAGGTCAGGCTGTCATCGCCGCTGTACACCAAAAAATCCTCCGGCGTTTGCCGCACCACTTCTGCAATCTGCTCCAGATTGCCGCTTGCTTCCTTCAAGGCCGCTACATTGGAAAGTTTAGCCAGCCGAGCCACCGTAGCCGGCATAAGATTAGAGCCAGTGCGCCCAGGAACATTGTACAGCACTAAAGGCAAAGAAGTATTTTCCGCAATCGCCTTAAAATGCTGGTACATGCCTTCTTGAGGCGGCTTATTGTAGTAAGGCACGACCGCCATCGCACCGTGAATGCCTACTTTTTCCGCCGCCTGGGTTGCTGCAATAGAGGCTTTCGTGTCATTGGAACCTGTGCCTCCAATAATGGTAGCCTGATCCCCCACCGCCTCTAAGACCGCTTCAAACAAGCGCAGCTTTTCGTCCAGCGTCATTGTAGCCGCTTCTCCCGTGCTGCCTGCGACAACCAAGCCGTCCGAACCATGAGAGATAAGATGCTTTGCGATTTTCGCCGCCGCTTTATAATCTACTGCGCCATCTTCATGAAAAGGAGTAATCATCGCCGTCAGTACATGTCCGAAGGTCCTCATGCTCTGTTCCTCCACTTCAGTCCGCTAAGGCAAATTTTTCATGCAAAGCGGTTACAGCTTCCACCATTTGCGTTCCTTGTACCAACACGGAAATGGAGGTTTGCGAATCAACCGTTTGCAAAATCATAATGTCATTTTCAGCTAACGCCTCTACGAAAGAAGCCATTACGCCAGGCACTTCTCCCATGCCGCCGCCGACTACGGAAACCATGGCGCAGTCCTCGCGCGTTTCTACCTGCAAACCAAGCTCCTGCAGATATCCTTGCGCCTTCTCCCTCATCGCATCAGCAACGGTAAACATAATTTGTCCGGGATGAACATTGATCAGATCTACGCTGATGCCATGCTGCGCCATCGCTTGGAATACCGTCTTGCTGGCCGTTCCAGTCTGCGCTGCATCCATGGCTACCTTTACGTGAGCAATATGAGCCAAATACGTTACGCCACTGGCTACCCGGTCCGAAAGAGCTACTCCTTCGGTGCATTCTTGGGTAACATGGGTAATCAGAGTGCCCGGATTATCGGAGAAAGTCGATTTGATCACCATCGGAATGTTCTTGGGCATAACTAGTTCTACCGCGCGGGGATGAATCACCTTCGCCCCTTGATGCGCTAACTGACAAACCTCTTCGTAGCTAATGCATTCCAACATTTTGGCTTGTTTAACAATCCGAGGGTCTGCGGTCATAATGCCGTCGACATCAGTATAAATTTCTACCAGCTCTGCATCCAACGCCGCGCCAAAAGCAGCCGCGCTGGTATCACTGCCGCCACGACCAATGGTGGTGATTTCACCATTAGCGCTCATGCCCTGAAAACCGCACACTACCGGCACAAAGCCAGCTTCTAGCTCGCGACGCAGCCTGCAGGTGTCCACTTTTAAGATGTGAGCGTTGCAAAAATCCTCATTTGTCACCATGCCCGCCTGTCCGCCAGTAAGGGCTTTCGCCGGAACCCCCGCCGCCTGCAGCGTGCTTGTCATCACAATGGAGGAAATCAACTCGCCGCAATGCATGATCTGATCTAGTTCCCGAGGCGCTACCTCGGCATATACATCCTTAGCCAGGGCAATCAGCGTATCGGTTGCATACGGCGCACCCTTACGCCCCATGGCGGATACGACTACAATCGGCGCATATCCTTTTTCGAGGGCTTGCTGCACTTTATGCACCACTTGTTGTCTGGATTCTGCCGTCGCCACCGAAGTGCCGCCAAATTTTTGTATGATAATCCGCATAATAAACTTCTACACTCCTTTTGCTTAAAACATATCCTTGGCGACCATATATTCGGCAATTTGCAGCGCATTCAAGGCAGCGCCTTTACGAATCTGATCTCCCACAACCCACAGATTAAGGCCGTGCTCCACCGAACGGTCCGGGCGAATGCGACCCACGCGTACCTCATTTTCATTGGAGGTATATAAAGGCATCGGATACTCCATGTTTGCCGGATCATCCTGCACAATAACTCCCGGGAACGCAGCCAGCGCTTTACGCACTTCATCGACCGACACAGGCCCTTCAAACTCCAAATTAATCGATTCGGAGTGGCTGCGGTATACCGGCACGCGCACCGTTGTAGGCGAAATGCCAATCGTGTAGTCACCCAAAATTTTATGGGTTTCGTGGACCATTTTCATTTCTTCTTTGGTGTAGTCGTCTTCCACAAATACGTCAATATGAGGAATCAAATTAAAGGCAATGGGATAATGCTTGTCTAAGCTAGCGCTAGGCAAAATATTCGCCACCATCTCGCGGCCTTCCAAACTGGCTTTCACCTGATCGTTTAATTCATCAATAGCTTCTTTGCCTGCCCCGGACACTGCTTGATACGTGGAAACTACAATGCGTTTGATCTTCGCCAAATCATAAATAGGCTTCAGCGCCATGACCATAATAATGGTCGAGCAGTTCGGATTGGCGATAATGCCTTTATGAGCGCTAATCGCCTGGGGATTTACTTCCGGTACAACTAAGGGCACTTCCGGGTCCATGCGGAAAGCGCTGGAGTTATCAATGACAACAGCCCCGCGTTTGACCGCTTCCGGCGCCAGCGTTTTACTAATGGAGCCGCCGGCGAAAAGAGCGATTTGCACTCCTTCAAAGGACTCCGGCGTAGCCTCCTCTACTGTATAGGTCTTGCCCATAAAGTCAATTTGCTTGCCTGCCGAACGTTTAGAGGCCAAAAGCTTCAATTCTGCAAAAAGAAATTTGCGTTCCTCAATCAACCGTAGAAATTCCTGTCCAACCGCTCCGGTAGCTCCTAAAATCGCCACATTGTACTTTTTCACGTTAGCAATCCCCTTTCCATATTTCAAGGTTTTTAGATTTTCACTTCTTAATCCAGAATGTGCTCCAAGCCAACCACTACGCCCTGTAGGCTTTGTACCTTGCGGCAGGCAAATACCACACCAGGCATAAAGGATTCACGCGAAATCGAATCATGACGAATGCTCAAGGTCTGCCCTAAACCGCCGAAGATAACTTCTTGATGCGCCACGTAACCGGGGAGACGGACGCTATGAATGCGCATGCCGTCGAACTCAGATCCTCTGGCCCCAGGGATGAGCTCTTTTTCATTCGGATGTCCCTGCGGCAAAGACTCTCTAACCTCTTTAATCAGCTGCGCCGTACGCAAGGCCGTTCCAGACGGCGCGTCCAGCTTCTGATCATGATGCATCTCAATAATTTCCACATGAGGCAAATATTTAGCTGCAGATTTAGCCATTTTCATCATCAGCACGGCGCCAATAGCAAAATTCGGAGCAATAAAGACTGGCGTATTTTGTTCCTGGCTTAAGGCCGTCAATTCCGCCAAATCCTCTTTAGACAAACCTGTTGTCCCCACTACCGGACATACCTTGTTTTGCAGCAATACCCTCAAATTATTCATCACCACCGCAGGGCTGGTAAATTCCACAACCACCTCCGGTTTCCGCTCTCTGAGCATCACCGCCAGTTCCCGATCCACCGGCAAGCCAATAGGGCCTTCTCCGGCTAAAAGACCAACATCCGCGCCAGCCGGCGCATTAGGGTCCGCAGCTCCCACCAGCTCTAAATCTTCTGCCGCCAAAACCGCCTTCAAAACTTCACGGCCCATTTTCCCATAAGCTCCACACACAGCTACTCGAATCACAATAATACCTCCCTATTATTCACCTAAAATTCTCGTAATAAAAAAACAAGCGGCCAGTAAGAAGAAAACTTCTCACCAACCGCCATGCAAACATGGAGCAAGGTTTTAGGATGCAAAATACTTCGCATCTACCTTGATGAGCTAGCTCTCCACCGGAAACCCGATGACAGTTCCGTACTTATTCAGCCCGAAACCAGCAGCTGCCGCGGGGCGCGTCAGCCACTTCGGCGAAAAACCCTTTCCCTCCGGATCTGCAATGCCCGATCTCCCCGGAAGTACTTTTGTTTTTCGCACCTCTATTCATCCACAATATAAACTTTTGTCTATTGTATAATATAAACGCAAGCTATGTCAACTATTTTTCTCCAGTGCTGCCAAAACCGCCCTGGCGTGTCTGCGCCGCAGCTTGATCGTCGTCACAAAGAAGATAGTTGTAAAAAATCCCCTGCGCTACCCGTTCTCCTTTTTGCAGGACCGCTTCAGTGCTGCCCATATTCAACAACGCCAGTAAAATATGGCCTTCATTATCCGGATTGTTATAATAGTCTGCATCGACAATGCCTTGTCCGTTTACAAGGCAAAGCTTCTGCTTTGTCGCCAATCCGGAACGTATATGCAGCCCCAAATATTCGCCAGCCGCCATATACGCCTTCAAGCCTGTCGGCACCAAAACTACTTCGCCAGGCGCAATGATCGTGGTCGTCGCGGCGGCCAAGTCATAGCCGGCGCTCCCCTGTGTTTTGCGCTGCGGCAAAGCAATATCTTCCTTCTTGTAAGCCGAAACCACTTCAAACCCCCGGTTTCTCACGCCATTTCCTCCTCGCTCCGATCTGCATATAAAAATGCCCTGTCCTCAAGCCCCTGCAATGGACCCAGCACCGTCAAGCTAGACTGACGCCAATCCAGCCAAGCCGCAGCATTTTCTTTCATTTTTTCCACCGTAACCGCTTCAATCTTGGCAAGTACTTCCTCTAGCGGTACATGTCTCCCCAAGGAAATCTCCAGACGTCCCAAGCGCGACATACGGCTGCCAGAGCTCTCCAAGCCAAGAAAAATAGAGCCCTTCAACTGCTCTTTCGCACGGTGCAGCTCACCCTCGCTCAAGCCTTTTTGCGCCATTTCCTGCACAATATCCTTAGCCAAACGCCACACCTCGGCTAGATTTGCCGGCCGCGTGCTGGCGTAAATGCTCAACAAGCCTGTATCGCTGTAACTGCTGCCGGAAGAATAGACCGAATAGGCCAAGCCTTTTTCTTCGCGAATGCGTTGAAATAAGCGGGAGCTGACGCCGCCACCCAACACCTGACTCAATAGATGCTGACAGTATAACTCCGGATGCCGATAGGAAATGCCAGGAAAACTTAAGAATACATGCAACTGTTCTCCTTCTTTTTCCTTTAAGCAAGTATGGCGACAAAAAACAGGCGACACTTTTTCCTGTATTGTAGCAGGCCGTTGCAAACCGCCAAAGTATTCCTGCGCCAACGCCACCACAGCCTGATGCTCTACATTGCCAGCAGCGGCAATCACTAAGCGTTCCGGCGTGTATTGCTCTTCATAGTACGCCCGCAGATTTGCAGCCCGCATGGAGCTAAGAGTTTGCCGCGTACCTAAAATATTATGCCCCAACGGATGCTGCTTCCAGGTCTGTTCAATATGCAGGTCATGCGCCATTTCATCGGGAGCGTCTTCGTACATGCTTACTTCTTCCAAAATGACTTCCCGTTCTTTTTTCACATCTTCCGGTGCCAGTTTGGGACGCAGCAACATCTCGCCTAAAATAGAAAACGCCAGCGGCAGATGCGTGTCTAACACCTTCATGTGGAAACAAGTATGCTCTTTCCCTGTGTAAGCGTTCAATTGACCGCCCACAGCATCCACTTTTTCGGCAATTTCCTTAGCCGACAATTTCTCTGTTCCCTTAAACAGGAGATGCTCCAAAAAATGTGAAGCTCCGGCCATAGCCACTGGCTCATTGCGCGAACCAGAGGCAATCCAAACGCCCATGCTGGCTGAACGCAAATGCGGCAGCTGCTCCGTTACCACGCGAATGCCATTATTCAAAACCGTCTTTTGATACATTTAGGTTCCTCCCAAAGAAAGAGAAGCATAAACCGTGCGGTTTATGCTTCTTCCTGGCATATACTCTTAACAGCAAATTTTACCGGTGCTGCTCAGAATTTCCATGATGAGGCCTTCCGCCTGCGGGCTTAGTGGCTTCTTCGCCTCCGGCCAGGGGCGGCAAAAGCTCGCGACGCGAAAGATTGACTCTCCCCTGTCGGTCAATCTCCATTACCTTAACGGTAATGGCATCACCAATATTCACTACATCTTCCACCTTGCCTACGCGTTCGCGGGCCAGATGTGAAATATGCACAAGACCTTCTTTGCCAGGCAGAATTTCCACAAAAGCGCCGAAGTTCATAATCCGTGTAACGCGGCCCTCGTAAGTAGCGCCGACTTCCACGTCCATCGTCAAGTTTTCAATGATCTTCACGGCGCGTTGGCCTGCTTCCATATCCACCGCCGCAATTACGACGCGTCCATCATCTTCAATGTCGATTTTAACGCCGGTTTCATCAATAATTTTCTTGATGATTTTTCCGCCAGGTCCAATGACGTCGCGGATCTTGTCCGGATGAATCTGCAGAGTAATCATGCGGGGCGCGTATTTCGACAGCTCTGTACGAGGAGCCGGCAATACTTCCAGCATCTTACCTAAAATATGCATGCGGCCACGTTGGGCCTGCGCCAGGGCGTCACGCAGAATGTCTTCGCTCAAACCGTCAACCTTGATGTCCATCTGAATGGCAGTAACGCCTTTTTCCGTACCGGCCACCTTGAAGTCCATGTCGCCTAAAGCATCTTCCAGACCTTGAATGTCCGTCAGAATGGAGTAATGATCCCCATCCTTAACAAGGCCCATGGCAACCCCGGATACAGGCGCCTGAATCGGCACGCCCGCATCCATCAAAGACAAGGTGCTGCCGCAAACACTAGCCATGGAGCTGGAGCCATTGGATTCCAGAATCTCTGAAACCAGACGGATGGTATAAGGGAATTCGTTTTCATCTGGCACAACGGCCACTAAGGCCCTCTCCGCTAAAGCGCCATGACCAATCTCACGCCGGCCGGGACTGCGCATAGGGCGGGTTTCCCCAACACTGTACGGCGGGAAATTATAATGATGCATATAACGCTTGGAATCTTCTACGCCCAAGCCGTCAAGAATCTGCTCGTCCCCGAGGGCGCCTAAGGTCGTAATGGTCAGCGCCTGGGTTTGACCACGCGTAAACAAGGCAGAACCATGGGGCCGCGCCAAAAGGCCGGCTTCCACGCTAATGGGCCGCACTTCTTCCAGGCCGCGACCATCCGGACGCACCTTATCAACTGTGATCATTTTACGCACAATTTTCTTAAGGATTTTCTGAATAATATTTTTGATGTCCTTGCCATTTTCAGGATAAATTTCTGCAAAATGGCTGGCAATTTCCTTCTTGGCCGCCGAAGTAGCTTCGTCGCGCTGCAGCTTGTCTGGATTGGTTACCGCTGCTCGCAGCATTTCCGCGCCGAAGGCTTCTACTGCTGCCGCAATGTCTGCAGGCGGCTGATACAAAGAGACTTCCCGTTTAGGTTTGCCAATTTCAGCAACAATTTTGTCCTGAAAAGCGATCAATTCCTTGATTACGCCGTGACCAAACAAAATAGCATCCAAAATAACAGACTCCGGCAGCTGCTGGGCCCCGGCTTCCACCATTAATACAGCATCGCGGGTACCGGCTACAGTCAGGTTCAAATCACTGCCTTCCTGCTGCTCCAAGGTCGGGTTAATCATGAACTCGCCGTCTTTGCGGCCTACGCGCACGCCGGCGATAGGGCCTTCAAAAGGAATATTGGAAATGCTCAACGCGCAAGAAGCGCCCAGCATAGCCGGAATATCCGGAGAATTGTTCTGATCTACCGACAGCACCGTAGCAATTACCTGTACGTCATTACGGAAGCCATCAGGAAACAGCGGGCGGATAGGACGATCAATCAAGCGGCTGGTTAAAACAGCGGCTTCGCTGGGACGTCCTTCGCGTTTAATAAACCCGCCGGGAATTTTACCTACTGAGTATAATTTTTCCTCAAAATCCACGGTCAATGGGAAAAAATCAATTCCTTCCCGTGGTTCCGCCGATGCCGTGGCCGACACCAAAACGGCTGTCTCGCCATAGCGCACTAAGACGGACCCGCCAGCCTGCTTGGCCATTTTACCGGACTCGATAATTAACTCCCGTCCGGCTAATTGGGTCTGAAAAGAATGCATGCGCCAATTCCTCCTCTTATCTTTGCTCTTCATTATTTTGTACCTTGTACATTTCGACATGCAAAAGAACAATCCTTTTGCCAACCATGATTTATTCGCACTAAAAGATTTTTTTCATTTTAAGCGCGAAAAAAGCGGGTGGAAACCCGCTTTTCATTACTTTCTGAGATTCAGTTTCTGCAGGATGGTCCGGTAGCGGTCCAAATCCATGTTTTTTAAGTAATTCAGCATGCCTCTGCGCTTACCAACCATTTTCAGCAAGCCGCGACGAGAATGATGATCTTTTTTGTGTTCTTTTAAATGCTCGGTCAGGTAAATAATCCGAGAAGTCAAAATAGCAATTTGTACTTCCGGCGATCCGGTATCCTGTTCGTGAGTACGGAATGATTCAATAAGTTCCTGTTTCTTTTCGTTCGTCAACATAGACGACACCTCCTGTTTTTTATAACCAATCCCCGCTAGCCAAGACGCTCGTCGGAGTTTCGAGCATCCGCGCTATGGTTCCATGGCTTATTACGTGGGTAATTTTAGCATACACACCGAAAAAAGTAAAGCGGAAACGCATCTGAAGCATTTAATTCAAATCATTGCCAACCATTAAAGTTTCTCAGCAGCAAAAAAAGCCGTTGCATTCTCGATATCCCGCTTAATTTGAACAATTAACTTTTCCGCTCCATCAAAGCGCTGTTCCCCCCGCAAGCGGCCAAGAAATTCCACTTCCAAACTTTTCCCGTACAAATCACCATTAAATTGCAGCAAAAAAACTTCCAACCGGCGCTCCACTTCTGTAAAGGTAGGATTCGTTCCTACGTTAGCCACGCCAGCATAGTACGTTCCCTCTACACATACTTTCACAGCATAAACGCCGTTTTCCGGCACAGCCAGCAAGGTTGGCAACTGCAGATTGGCCGTAGGAAAGCCAAGCAAGCGTCCACGTTTTTCACCATGAACCACAGGACCTTCCAACGAAAACGGCCGCCCCAATAAAAGACGGGCCTCTTCCATACGTCCTTCCAAAATACACTGGCGTATGGCGGTACTGCTAATCATTTCGCCGTCTTCCGTAACCTCTGGGTGAATGTGTACAGCAAAGCCATGCTCTGCCCCTGCTTGGCGCAGCATCTCAGGGTCGCCCTGACCGCGATGACCAAAGGAATAATTCGGTCCTACCACAAAGGCTTCCGGCTGCAGCCTTTGGATCAGCAGTTCAACAAACTCAGCTGGCGACTGTTTCAACAGCTTTTTAGTAAAAGGAAGCAAAATCAACACATCTACGCCCAGCTCCTGCATCCACCGCTCTTTTTGCTGCAGTGTTCCCAATTGAGGCGGGCAACGACGCGGGTCTACAATGGACAAGGGGTGGTTGGCAAAAGTAAATACCACAGCTGTGCCATTTTTTTCTTTCGCCAGCTTTACCGCCGTTGTCACCAACGCCTGATGTCCACGATGCACGCCGTCAAAGGTGCCTAGGGCGACTACGACATGGGCGTATGGCGCCGTAAGGCCCTCTAGCTCATGTAATGTCTGCAAACCCATGCTCCCCCTCCGCCATTTGTTCTTTCTGCTGCGGCGCCGCCAACACTTTATGCGGCGCCAATTGCCAGAGAGTATCCTGCTGTTCAACGCGACCGATTCCCAGCAAGCTTTCATCCGCTCTCTCGCACACTCTTACAATCTCACTAGCCGCACAGTTCTGCTCCAGCCATTGTTTTTGCCCCAGACAAAAAGCCCGGCTTTGCCCTTCATCCAGCAATAGCTGCGGCAAATGGGCAATTGCCTTGGGAATAGGCTGTAGCAGCTCTTCTCGCATTTCTCGAATCCGGTCTAAAGAAACTGCGTCTTCCAACCGAAACTGACCAACGCGGGTACGGCTTAACTCCGTCATGACTCCCAAACAGCCGACGGCTTTAGCTAAATCGGCGCAAAGCACCCGAATATAGGTTCCCTTGGAGCACACGATGCGCAAACGCGCTTTAGCGCCGTCATATGCCAACAGTTCTAAGGCGTGTATCGTAATTTGGCGCGCTGGCCGTTCCACCACTATACCTTGGCGCGCTAAATTGCACAGTTTTTTACCGTTGACTTTAAGCGCCGAGTGCATAGGCGGAATTTGCTCAATGACGCCTTCAAAAGCAGCGCAGGCCTTTTGGAGCGTCTCTTGCTCCGGCGGCGGCGCATCGCTTCTGGCCACAATTTGACCGTCCAAATCGCCGCTGTCCGTCTCGTAGCCAAATTCTACTACGGCCTCATATTCTTTGTCCGTATCGGTTATATATTCAATTAGTCGGGTCGCTTTGCCCACGGCAACCGGCAAAACGCCGGACGCTCCCGGGTCCAGCGTGCCCGCATGCCCAACTCTCCGTACGCCCAAAGCTCGTCGCACTACGGAAACTACATCATGCGAGGTCATCCCTACAGGTTTGTGAACATTCAAGAATCCTTCCGTAGTCACATTCCATCCGTCCCTAATATCTTCTTTACTTCTGACAGCACTTTTTGCCGCATATCTTCCGGTGAGTCGCCTGCCACACTGCAGCCAGCCGCTCGGGTGTGGCCGCCGCCGCCGAAGACTAAAGCCACTTGACTGACGTCAGCCCCTTTAGAACGTAAGCTAACCCGGGCATGTTGATCGTCTTGAAATTTAAAGAGCACTGCCACATCTACGCCGTCCAGCGTCCGGGGATAATTGATAAAACCTTCCGTACTATCAATGCGAGCGGCCATCTCCGGCGTTACCGTGATATAAGCCACTCGCCCTGACGCTGTTACTTCTAAAGTAGCCAGCACTTCGCGCAAAGCAACCACTTCGGCGTAAGGCCTGGTTTCCAGCGCCTCCGAAATTTCGGCAGGTTTAGCGCCTGCTTCCACCAAAAGCGCTGCCATGCGCAGCGTTTGCGGCGTCGTATTAGCATAACGGAAAAAACCGCAATCAGTGGCTATCGCCACATATAACGCCGCAGCCGCAGCCGCAGGCAAAGCGCATTGAAGCTCGCCTGCCAGCTGCGTGATAATTTCTCCGGTAGCAGCCGCTTTGACGTCCAAATAAAGTTCGTCAGCGTATTCCATGTTGGAAACATGATGATCAATATTCAGCAATGGCGCGTCCAGGTATTCGCCGACGCGGCCAATGCGCCCCTTATCGCTGGCGTCAAGAACCACTAGCAAATCTCCGTCCAAACGCACGGAATTTTCCGGTAAGCGTTGAATTTTTTCCCACCCCGGCAAAAATCGATAGGCCGGCGGCACGTCATCATCCAGCCAAATTTGCGTTTTTTTTCCTAGGGTCTGTAATAATTCCGCCAAACCTAACAACGATCCTAAGCTGTCGCCGTCAGGGTGAACATGAGCGGTCAATACCGGATTTTGCGCCGCTAACAGTCTTTGCGCTGTTTCCTGCAGCGTCAACCGCTTCACGAGGAAACATCCCCCTTATTGGTACCGTCTTTTTCCAACTGCAGCAGCAGTTTTTGAATGTTGTTGCTGTAATCCAATGAACGATCCAAATGCAAAGACAGCTCCGGCGTACACCGCAAACGAATACGCTTGCCGATTTCGCTGCGCATAAAGCCCAACGCCCGATTCAACCCTTCCCAGGTAGCTGTTTTCTGCTCGTCACTGCCCATTAAGCTCAAAAAGATTTTTGCATGCCGCAAATCACGCGTCATTTCCACATCGGTAACCGTCACAAAGCCGACGCGCGGATCCTTTATATCCTTTTGAATGATTTGACTGACTTCCTGCTTGATGAATTCCTGAACCTTATCAATTCGTAATTGCCCCATCGTTTCACCTCCCGTTTACAGGCTCGTGGGACGTACTTCTTCCATCATAAAGGCTTCGATAATGTCGCCTTCCTTGATATCACGGAATTTCTCCACGGAAATACCGCATTCATAGCCCTGAGCCACTTCTTTAACATCATCCTTGAAGCGGCGCAACGCTTCAACGGTTCCTTCATGCAAGACAATCCCATTACGAAGAATCCGTACTTGCGAAGAATTGGTAATCTTGCCTTCCAATACATACGAACCGGCAACAACTGTTTTCGGCACGGAAATAACCATGCGAACTTCCGCTCGGCCCAAGATGACTTCTTTGTATTGTGACGCCAGCATCCCCGTCAAGGCTGCTTCTACATCGTTAATGGCGTCATAAATAACACGGTAGGTGCGAATATCAATCTTCTCAGCGTCCGCCGTTTTGCGAGCATTGCCGTCAGGACGTACGTTAAAGCCGATAATTAAGGCGTTAGCCGCCGAAGCCAGCATGACATCGGACTCGTTGATGGCGCCGACACCTGCGTGAACAATAATAACACGTACTTCTTCGTTGGTATTCAGTCCCATCAACGCCTGGCGCAACGCTTCTACCGAACCTTGCACGTCGGCTTTGATAACAACATTGAGATCTTTGATTTGGCCGTCTTGTATTTGTTTGAAGAGGTCGTCCAGAGATACCTTCTGCGACTCCTTGATCTCCTCTGAACGTTTCTTGTCTTGACGCTTCTCAGCAACAGTGCGCGCCGTTTTCTCGTCATCTACAACGATCAGCACGTCGCCTGCTTCTGGCACGTCCGTCAAGCCCAATACCTCAACAGGCATGGAAGGTCCTGCTTTTTTCACACGTTCGCCGCGATCATTCACCATAGCCCGCACACGCCCGTATGCACTGCCAGCAATAATCGCATCACCAATAGCGAGCGTTCCTTTTTGCACCAACACCGTAGCCACCGTACCGCGGCCCTTGTCAAGCTGTGCTTCGACAATAGTGCCCATGGCATTTCGGTTCGGATTGGCTTTCAGTTCCTGCACTTCCGCAACAAGCAGAATCATTTCCAACAAATCGGAAATACCTGTTTTCTGGTGCGCTGATACAGGTACCATGATGGTATCTCCGCCCCATTCTTCGCCAATCAGACCATGCTCCATCAACTGCTGTTTCACTTGGTCCGGATTAGCCCCTGGGCGGTCCATTTTATTGATAGCCACAATAATCGGCACTTCCGCCGCTTTAGCATGATTGATAGCCTCAATGGTCTGCGGCATAACGCCGTCATCAGCAGCCACCACCAAGATCGCTACGTCAGTTACCTGTGCGCCGCGAGCGCGCATGGCGGTAAACGCTTCATGGCCCGGAGTATCTAAGAAGGTAATTTTCTTACCTTGATAAACAACCTGGTAGGCGCCAATATGCTGCGTAATGCCGCCTGCTTCTTTTTCCGTCACATGGGTTTTGCGGATGACATCCAACAAGGATGTCTTGCCATGGTCAACATGGCCCATAACGGTTACAACCGGAGGACGCGGCTGCAGCGACTTAGGATCGTCCTCAATCTCTTTTACTTCTGTCGGGTCTTCTTCCGGCGGCAACGCCTCTACGGCAGTACCGAATTCTTCCCCTAACAAGCAGGCGGTATCAAAATCAATTTCCTGGTTGATGGTAGCCATAACGCCCATCATCATCAGTTTTTTGATAACTTCCCCGACATCGCGCCCGAGCTTGCTCGAAAGTTCCTTAACGCTGAGGCTTTCGCCAATGCGGATTTGCTTCGGTTTCGGCATTTCCTGTTTCGGTGCAGCCGGTGCAAAACGCTGACCGCCTCTTTGATTGCCGCCGCGCTGATTATTGAAACGTTGACCGCCTCCAGTGCCGCCTTGACGACGCTGTGGGCCTCCTGGAGAACGCTGCTGCTGGCCAGCGCTGCGCTGACCGCCGCCTGGACGCTGTTGACCTCCAAAATTCTGCTGACCTTGCTGCGGACGCGGAGCCTGTTGTCCACCGCCGCCCTGCGGGCGCGGAGCCTGCTGGCCTTGCGGACGCGGAGCCTGCTGGCCTTGCGGACGCGGAGCCTGCTGACCTTGCGGGCGCGGGCCCTGTTGCCATTGCGGACGCGGAGCCTGTTGGCCTTGCGGACGCGGAGCCTGCTGGCCTTGCGGACGCGGAGCCTGCTGGCCTTGCGGACGCGGAGCCTGCTGACCTTGCGGACGCGGAGCCTGCTGGCCTTGCGGACGCGGAGCCTGCTGGCCTTGCGGCGCTTGTTGCTTTCCTAAATGCTTGCGCACCAAATCAATGCCTTTTTCATCCACATTGCTCATGTGATTTTTAACCGGCACTTCATTTTTCGACAGCAATTCCATGATATCTTTGCTGCTGGTATGATATTCTTTGGCGAGTTCAAAAACCCGATATTTACTGTTATTAGACATCAATCCACCCCCATGTTCATTTCGCTTTGGCGCACAAGCTCTTGCACGCGCGCAGCGAACCCCTTATCCGTCAAAGCCACCGCCGCTCGATGGGCTTTGCCGATTCCTTCTCCCATCTCCAGTTTGGAGGAAAAAAGGATATATGTGACCCCGTAATAAGCCGCGGCATCTTGATAACTTTTACGGGTATTAGCGGAGGCATCGGCGGCAATCAGCAACAACTCAACCTTTTTTTGCTGCATTGCTTTGCGCACGGCCACTTCGCCTGAAATCAGCCTTCCCGCACGCTGCGCCAGCCCCAGCAGTGAAATAACACGCTGTTCTTGTAACGACATTATAAAGACTCCAATTGAGACTGAATTTGAGCATACACTTCAGGGCTTACGCTTTGCTTCAACGCCTTTTCCAAGCGCTTCCCTTTATACGCCGATTCCATGCAGGCCATCGCCTTACAGACGTAGGCCCCTCGCCCAGCTTTTTTACCGGTAGGATCGATAAAAATCTCTCCTTCAGGCGATCGAACAATACGCAGCAGTTCTTTCTTGGTTTTCATTTCTTGACAGCCGACACACATGCGTTGGGGTACTTTTTTTTGCACCATTGTGCTCACTCCTCGCCTTGTGCTTGGGACTCACTTTTTATATCAATTTTCCATCCGGTCAGCTTAGCTGCCAAACGAGCATTTTGTCCTTCTTTGCCAATCGCCAGCGACAGTTGGTAATCCGGCACAATGACTTTCGATATTTTTTCCGCCTCATTGGCTTCTACCGAAACGACCTTAGCCGGACTTAAGGCATTAGCAATATATTTTCCCGGATCTGGATTCCATTTGACAATGTCAATTTTTTCACCCCGGAGTTCATTGACGATCGTCTGCACTCGTGTTCCTTTGTGTCCTACACAGGCTCCTACGGGATCTACGTTCTCATCCCGGGAATAGACGGCTATTTTCGAACGATGCCCGGGTTCCCTCGCAACGGATTTGATTTCGACAACACCGTCGTGAATTTCCGGCACCTCGAGTTCAAAAAGACGCTTCAAAAGACCTGGATGGGTTCGCGAAACCATAATCTGCGGCCCTTTGGTAGTCTTCTTTACTTCAATAATATAGGCCTTAACCCGTTCCCCATGGCGATAATTTTCACCTATAATCTGTTCCGCCGGCGCCAAGATGGCTTCGGTTTTTCCCAGATCAATAAAAACGTTTTTCTGTTCAATACGCTGCACAATACCTGTCAAAATATCACTGGAGCGGTTGGAAAACTCTTCGTAAATTATGCCTCGTTCCGCTTCGCGGATACGCTGAACAACCACTTGCTTAGCCGTCTGTGCGGCAATGCGGCCAAAATCCTTAGGCGTAACTTCCACTTCGACAATATCTTCTACCGCGTAATTCGGATTATGACTACGCGCTTCTTGCAAGTCCATTTCTAAACGAGCATCGTCAACAGCTTCCACAACATTTTTGCGCGCAAACACCTTAATTTCTCCGGTAATTCGATCCAATTGAACCCGGACATTGGCCGCCGTTTGAAAGTTACGCTTATATGCGGAAATCAGCGCCGCTTCAATGGCGTCAAAAAGCACCTCCGGCGCAATCCCCTTTTCTTTTCCCAGTTGTTCAAAAGCTTGCATGAATTCTGCGTTCACCCACGATTCCTCCTATTAAGTTTTCAGCTTAAAATACAATCTCCAACGAAACCTTCGCTGTTTTTTCCCTTGGAATAGCAATTTCCCCTTCCGCTCCTTGCAGAAAGATCACGTCGTTTTCCAGGCGCAACAACTCACCAACAAGCATCTTTTCACCGTTTATAGGCGCAAAGAGATGCACCTCGACGCGTTCCCCCAGATGTCGCGCAAAATCGCGTTCCTTCTTCAGAGGACGATCGAGGCCAGGTGAGGATACTTCCAGATAATAGCTTTCCTTGATTGGATCCAGTTCATCCAGCTTGCTGCCCAGTTGCTCGCTGATCCATTGACAGTCTTCTAATTCAATGCCGCCTTCCTTATTCAGGAATACGCGCAAATACCATTCTCTTTCCTTCACATACTCAACGTCTACTAACTCCAAGGCTGTGCCGGCAATCATGGCTTGAACCAATTCTTCCACCAATGTCTCCACATGCATCTTTGCCATGGATTCACCTCCTTCAACTGCAATACTGTCTGCCATAAGATGAAAGAGTGGGTGCATCACCCACTCTTAACGACAATCACATAATAATTCTCATTAAAGTATAGCATCGAATAACCTGACTGACAAGATAGCACCGCAAAAAACATCCCCGGCCAATAGCCGGGGATGTTTTGCGTCTCAACGCAAACTTAGCATTCGATAAGGTTCTGCTCGTAAGCGATATAAAGAGCTTTAAGTTCTTCCACTTTAGCAGCCATTTCAACTTGCAGATCGGAAGCTGCAGCATAGTCGCCAGCAGCCAGAGCTTCGCGAATACGCGTGAACAAGCTTTTCTGAGCCAGCGTATCTTTCGCCAAGTAAATCCGCAGCGCCTGAATCTGATCCCAATGGTACAAGTCAAGATCCACTGCAGTTTCCGCTTCATGGAGGCAGCAGCAATATTTAACAATGTCCATGTTTTCGCCAATAATCCGCTGAGTAAGTTCGGTTTTCCAACGCACCAAAGCGCCAGCCACAAAGGCGTCGATCAATTCTTTGCGGAATACGCCGCCTTGTGTCAAAACAGCCACTTTTTCAGGATACTTCTCAATGGCCTGCATGTTCTCCCAAACAGTAGCAGGCGGTTTGCTGAACAAACGATCCCGCTCTTCCGTGGTGTAGTCTTCAAACACATCGTGCTCACTGCGATAAGCGCGGTCTTTTTCAAGATAGAAGCCTTCTGCGCCAGCTTCTTTGGATAACTCTGCTTCCAGCTCTTTCGTGTTTTTGCCGGACGTTACAGCCGCCTTGACACCGTCCAATATGCTCAAGTAAAAACAACTCAAGGCAATGTAGGTGTTGGTGTACGGATTGGGGGCGCGCACCTCAAAGCGAGTAGCATAAGGATTGCCGATATCACGCACTAAGCCGGCCAAAATGGTACGGTTACGGGAAGGAATCGCCGGATTGTGACCCAAAGAAGTAACAATGCAAACCGGAGCTTCAAAGCCTGGTTTCAGACGATTCAAGGAGTCATTAGTAGCGGAAATGAAGGGATTCACCACTTCATAATTTTTCAAGATGCCCATGATCGCGCCATAACCAACAGAGCTGAGGAAATCCGCCTTCATATCAGTAGGCGAGAAAAGGTTGATGATTTTGCCGGACTTTAAGCGCGCGGCAAGACCAACATGAGTATGTTCCCCGCTGCCTGCAACGCCGATGATCGGTTTTGCTTTGAAGGTAACATCCAACCCATTAGCCCGGAATACTTCTTTAACCAAAATGCGCGCCTGCAGCTCATTATCAGCTGTCTGCACAGCATTTGAATATTTCCAGTCAATTTCCAGCTGTTCCAAAACATATGATAAATGACCAGTTTCGTCAATGCGAGACTTGATGCCGCCAACTTCCTTATGACCCATTTCCGGCTGCAAGCCGTATTTTTCCAAAGCCAATACCGCTTGCTCCATCGCTGTGCGAACTTCGCCGCGAGTACGCTGCCAATATTGCTCCTGCATCACCTGCGAAGCGGACAATTCTGCTACATCCGCCTTGTTGGTCGGAGTTTTAACCCAGAACTCCAACTCTGTAGCCGAAGTAAAGAGAATCTCTTCGATCTCATCCCCTTTGGCATGAGTAATACCCGCCAAGTTAGGATTCGCTTTGAATAAATTTAACAGTTCCGTTTTGACGTATTCCAGGCTGTCCGTCAAAATAGCCCGCGAATCTACGCGCAAATCGTTATGAATCAAGAAACCAGGGATGCGCAGCGTACCCACGGGTTTGCCGCTTTCCTCGTCAAAATGCTCATAATTGTAATCTACAAACCAATTAACATTCCGATCGCCAGTCATGTCAACGCGAGCGTTATTCAAGGTAGCCAATCCGGTAAGAACTACAGAAGAGCCGTCCGTTTGCACAACGCCGCCGTTTAAAAAGCCGTCGATGTCATCCAAGAAAATTTCAACCGGAATTTTTTCATCCGTGTCATTGCCTGCCAAATCCACGCCGACAAGAGAAACAAATTTAATTTCAGGACGTGCTTCCAGTAATGCTTTTACTTCTGCAACACCATGCTGCTCGGGAGCAATAACGTACAACAGATCGTTTGCCATACTCTTCACCTCTTAGTTAATCTTTCAATACAAATCAAACAAGTACTTCGGTATGCAAAAAAACAGACCACCCCCTTGGTTGCTCTAGAATGAACAATGCAAGGACGGGTCGCCATTGACCTCATGCACACCTTGTAATTTTGTATGCTTTATTTATAACACAGGCCATACTTTCTGTCCAGACTTTTTTCGTTTTTCCAAAGGAAAAAAATACATTTTGTCGAAATGACAATAATAGATTCAATACCATTAAGGAGGACTTTATTATGTTGGGAATGTCGCAGGAACAGTTGGAGCAGGCAATACACGAGTGGTTTGAAAACAATCAAGACAAAGTAGGCATGTTTATTGAAGGCTTTGAAGCCGCTGGCGCAGATGACGATGATGTGTACCATCTTGTTTCAAAAGTAATGGCCTCAGTAGGCTCTACTGTCGCCATGTCAGCGGTTACAGAGATTATCGCCCGCAATAACGCCTTGTTGAGTGAGCAAATTGATACGCTGATTGAAGAGCGCATTGCTGCGGCGCTAAAAAACTCTTAAGCCGCAAGCAACCAAAAGGGCTGTGTGGAAACTAAGTTTCTGCACAGCCTTTTTTTACATGGACTCAATAAATTCATTCAGTTGGCCGCCTGGTTTCAACATAGGCCGCACCTGTTGGGACTCCACCTTGGCTACAAGCACAAAAGGCTTCCGCTCTTGCCAAGCGCGCTGAAAGGATGCTGTAAATTCCGCTCGATTTTGAGCAACCGCCCCTTCAACTCCCAAAGCGTTGGCCATACCTACATAATCGAATTCTTTCAGTATGGATGAACTACAGCGTCCTCCAAAAAATAATTCTTGCCATTGCCGAACCATTCCCAGCGAGCCGTTATCCAACACAATAGAAATTACCGGCGCTTGCGTACTGGCAATAGTATGCAGTTCCATGCCGGTCATGCGAAAACTTCCGTCGCCGCAAATATGGATGACTCTGGCTTCAGGACAGGCCGTCTGCGCGCCTAAAGCCGCGGGCATGCCAAACCCCATGGTCCCGAAGCCCCCGGAAGTAAGCCAAGTGCGAGGCTGCCGCAAGGTTAAATGCTGCGCCGCCCACATCTGATGCTGCCCCACATCGGTAACAAATACCGTGCGCTGATCCTGCGTCTGCGCGGAAAGAAATTTCATGATCCACGGTCCGTCCAGTAACACCTCATCCTTCTCTTTTCCGTTTGCACGCCAATCTTGAATTTGCCGCCACCAGTCGGTGCGTTCCGCCTTGGGCACTTTTTCTAAAAGATCTTGGGCCAACAAACCTACATTTCCAGTTAACCCCACATGAGAAGGAATATTTTTACCAATCTCCGCCGGATCGATATCCAATTGGACAATCGTTTTCCCTTTAATAAATTCTGCTTTTGCCGTCACAAAGCGATCACTGAACCGACAGCCTATGGCTAACACCAAGTCTGCGTGATGTACCGCTAAATTGGCCGCTTTATGCCCATGCATGCCTGTGAGCCCTAAAAAGCGCGAGTCATCCCCCGGCATCACGCCCAAGCCCATCAAGGTGCTTACGACAGGCGCATCCAAATGTCTGGCCAATTCTCTGACCTGTGACGCAGCGCCAGCGCGTACCGCTCCCCCGCCCACTTGCACAACTGGTCGTTTAGCCGCGGCTAAGGCTTTCGCTGCCGCTTCCAAGCCTGCCTCCGGCCAGTTTACCGAGCGAGGCGGCGTTGCAAAACAAGGATGCACTTCCTCTTCTTCCACTTCTTGCGTTTGCATATCCCGAGGAATATCTAAGATGACGACGCCCGGCCGACCGCTGGCGGCGATCCGAAATGCTTCGTGCACAAGCTGTGGAATACGAGCCACCTCTCTCACAACAAAGCTATGCTTAGAAATGGACAGGGTCATACCTGTAATATCCACTTCCTGAAAAGAGTCCTTCCCCATCAATCCGGTTGATACTTGCCCTGTAATCGCCACAATCGGAACCGAATCCATATGCGCCGTCGCCAGTCCGGTAATCAAATTAGTAGCCCCGGGTCCCGACGTCGCCAGGCATACTCCCACTCGTCCGCTGGCGCGCGCATAGCCGTCTGCAGCATGAGCCGCCCCTTGTTCATGCACGGTCAGCACATGCTGAATTTCCTCCTGCCGATATAGTTCATCATACACTGGCAAAATAGCCCCGCCCGGATAGCCAAAGATTACCTCTACGCCCTCTTTTTTTAGGGATTCAACCAATAAATCGGCGCCGGTGCGTTTCATTTTATCCCTCCAGTTCCGCCTCAATACGATTGGCCAGTTCTTGTGTCGATACCTTTGTGTAGCCCAAACGGTACGTATCCGCAGTACGATAGCCCTGCAGCCATACGCGGCGTACAGCATCGCGTATGGCTCCGCCTACTCCCGGAGCTTCCAGCGCCATTTCCGCACAAAAAGCAGCTGATAAAATCATGCCAACTGGATTAGCAACACCTTGTCCGGCGATATCCGGCGCCGAACCATGAATCGGTTCGAAAAGACTAGGCCCTGCGCCTAAACTAGCGGAAGGCATCATGCCGATGGATCCGGTCAAAACAGCCGCTTCATCGCTCAAAATATCTCCAAAAAGATTACTTGTAACAATCACGTCAAACCGGGACGGGTTGGTTACAAGCTGCATGGCGCAGTTATCCACATACATATGCTCCCACTGCATGTCTTTATACTCTTCAGAAACAGCATTGGCCGCTTTCCGCCACAGCCTCGACGTGGCTAACACGTTAGCTTTATCTACGGAAGTGACTTTTTTGCGCCGCCGCGAGGCAATTTGCGCTGCCAACTGCAAAATGCGGTTTACTTCTTGCACACTATAAGCTTCCACATCGCTGGCAAACTCATCGCCTTCCTGGCGTTCGCCGTAATAAATGCCGCCTCCCAGCTCCCGGACAATGATTAAATCCGTGCCCTCTAGGCGCTCCTTTTTCAAAGGAGACGCTTCCTCATCAGAAAAGGCCGCTTCCACCGGGCGCAAGTTGGCATAAAGACCTAAGGCTTTGCGCAGTCCCAAAATGGCTTTTTCCGGCCGCTTTTCCGGCTCTACGGAATCCCATTTAGGATCTCCTACCGCCCCCAACAATACCGCATTAGCTCCTTGGGCCGCCTTAATCGTCGCTTCCGGCAAAGGTTCGCCATATGCCTCTAAAGCGGCTCCGCCTGCAAGCAACTTAGTAAAAGTGCACGACAGATTTTGCCGTTTGACTGCTTTGTCCAACACCTGCAATGCGGCTTCCATAATCTCCGGCCCAATGCCGTCTCCAGCTACAACCGCTAACTGCGCCTCTCTCATCGTCCCACGCCCCTTCCGGCCTGCTCCCGCACATACGCAATTAGGCCGCCAGCTTGCGCAATCTCCGCTACAAAAGCAGGTAAGGAAGCCGCCTCAATGACAACGCCGGTTGTCAGGTTTTCAATGCGTCCTTCGTCGAGATGCAATTTCAGCTTATCTCCTTGTCGCAGTTCCTCTACCATATCGCCCACTTCCAGCAATGGAAGCCCAATATTGATGGCATTGCGGAAAAAAATTCGGGCAAAGCTGTGGGCAATGACACAGGAAATGCCGCAAGCTTGAATGGCTGCCGGCGCATGTTCACGCGAAGAGCCGCAGCCAAAATTACGCCCGGCCACCATAATATCTCCAGCCTGAACCTGGTTGCGAAAAGAATCGTCGATATCTTCCATACAGTGTTTAGCCAATTCCGCCGGCTCCGACGTACTCAAATAACGCGCCGGAATAATTACATCTGTATCCACATGGTCCCCGTATTTCCAAACTCGTCCGCGATTCATTTGCATACCTCCTCGGGCGTTCCGATTCGGCCCAGCACTGCGCTGGCCGCCGCCACTCCAGGCCCAGCCAAGTATACTTCACTATCTACATGGCCCATACGGCCCCTAAAATTGCGGTTTGTTGTCGCTACCGCTTTTTCCCCTGCTGCCAAAATACCCATATGCCCGCCCAAGCAAGGACCGCAAGTTGGCGTACTGACAGCCGCTCCTGCTGCAATAAAGGCATCAATATAGCCGCAACCAATGGCCTGACGGTACACTTCCTGGCTCCCCGGGATGATAATGGCGCGCACATGAGGATGCACTTGCCGCCCCTTCAACACCGCCGCGGCTTGAGCCAAGTCTTCCAGCCGTCCATTCGTACAGGAACCAATAATAACCTGATCAATCTCCACCTGCGCCAATTCCCTGGCTGGAGCTACATTCTCCGGCAGATGCGGTTTGGCCACCACCGGCTCTAATTGAGATAAATCAATGCGCAGCGTTCTTTCGTATACTGCATCAGCGTCCGCCTCTACCTCTTCATAGTTTCGCGACACCCGGCCTGCAAGATACTCGCGCGTCACTTCGTCAACAGGGAAAATGCCGTTTTTCGCGCCCGCTTCAATGGCCATATTGGCTACTGTCAGCCGATCTGACATGGATAAAGAAGCAACTCCAGGGCCGGTAAATTCCAGTGATTCATAGCGCGCTCCTTCTACTCCCAGTTGGCCAATCACCGTCAAAATTACATCCTTGCCGCCAACCCAGGGAGGCAGCGCCCCTACCAGTTCCACCCGAATGGCAGCGGGAACTTTGAACCAAGTACTGCCGGCCGCCATGGACGCTCCCAAATCGGTAGAGCCTACGCCGGTAGAAAAGGCTCCCACCGCGCCATAGGTGCAAGTATGGGAATCTGCGCCGATGATCACTTCCCCCGGCGCCACCAGCCCGGCTTCCGGCAACAGCACATGTTCAATACCCATCCGTCCCACTTCATAATAGTGAACAATGCCGGCCTCTTTCACAAAATCGCGCATTTCCTTCGCCTGCTGCGCCGAAGCAATATCCTTATTCGGCGTAAAATGATCTGGAATAAGCGCTATTTTCGCCGGATCAAACACAGGAACGCCGATTTTGCGAAACTCCCGAATGGCCGGAGCTCCTGTAATATCATTGGCCAAAGCCAGATCAATGGGACAGTCGATGATTTGCCCCGCCTGCACCTTCTCCAGCCCCGCCTTGCGGGCCAGGATTTTTTGGGTCATTGTCATACCAGCCATCAGCCCGCCTCCTTTGCTGCCGGAACGCCGCATTCGGAAATCATTTTATTCAGCGCATTCAAATACGCTTTGGCGCTCGCCTCTACCACATCGGTCGAAACGCCGCGTCCGTTAAAGGACCGGCTGCCCTGACGCACCGAAACCGAGGCCTCTCCCATGGCGTCCTGTCCGGCCGTCACCGAACGCAGTTGATAGTCCTTCAAGTCCACCTCAAAACCGACTGCAGCATTTATAGCATGGAATACCGCATCAACCGGCCCATCACCGCAGGCTGCTTTCTCCACAACGCCGCTGCTGCTTTCAATTTTAACGGCAGCAGTCGCTGAAATATCGCTGCCGCTGGAAACCTGATGGCTTTGCAAACGAAACCATTCCGGCCGTTTGGCTTGTTGACCCTCTCCGACCAGCGCTTCCAGATCGCGGTCAAAAATTTGCTTTTTCTTGTCCGCCAGCGTTTTGAAGTTGCCAAATACCTCATCCAGTTTTTCCGCGGACAGCTCGTAGCCCAATTCCTTCAAGCGATCTTCCACTGCATGACGCCCGGAGTGTTTCCCCAAAACCAAAGATGTTTTTTGCATGCCCACACTGGCAGGACTAATGATTTCATAGGTGGAGGCGTGGTTCAGCATGCCATGCTGATGAATGCCGGATTCATGGGCAAAAGCGTTGTCACCTACAATCGATTTATTCGGTTGTACAACAATGCCCGCAAAGGTACTAACAAGGCGCGAGGTCCGGTACAGTTGCTGCGATTGAATGCCTGTTTCCATCTGATAAAAATCATTGCGTGTCGCCAGGGCCATGACAATTTCTTCTAATGCCGCATTACCAGCCCGCTCGCCCAATCCGTTAATGGTGCACTCAATCTGCGTAGCGCCGGCTCCGACCGCCGCCAGAGAGTTGGCTACGGCCATCCCCAGATCATTGTGGCAGTGAACACTGAATACAGCCTGGTTGGCATCCGCAATATGCGCGCGCAGGTAACGAATCAATTTGGCAAACTCTTCCGGCAGCGTATAGCCGACCGTATCGGGAACATTCACCGTTTTAGCTCCGGCGCGTATCGCAGTACTATAAGCCTGACACAGAAAATCCCAATCCGAACGCGAAGCGTCTTCAGCGGAAAATTCCACCTCCGGCGTCAAAGAGCAAGCATAGCGTACAGCGCTGTCAATTCGCTCCAAGGCTTCTTGACGGCTCATTTTTAGTTTGTGCTTCAGATGAATGTCGCTTGTGGCCAAAAAAGTATGGATACACGGCTGTTGCGCCGCTTTCACGGCCTCCCAGGCGCGATCAATGTCATTTTTAGCGGCTCGCGCCAAGGCGGCTACAACTGGCTTTTTAACCGCTTTAGCTACGGCCTCTACCGCTGCAAAATCTCCAGGAGAAGCGATGGGAAAGCCGGCTTCAATTACATCCACGCCAAGTTTCTCAAGCGCAAGGGCAATCTCCACCTTCTCATTTAGCTCCAGGCACACCCCTGGCGTTTGTTCTCCATCGCGTAATGTCGTATCAAAAATCCGTATCTTTCCCATTTTTTCTTCCTCCTCTTATCAGTTTATCAACGTTGTTTCAGCCAGGACATCTGTCCACGCAGTTTTTTGCCCACTTCTTCAATCGGATGCTGCGCCTCTTGCTGGCGTCTAGCCAAGAAACCTGGACGGTTAGCTTGGTTTTCCAAGATCCAGTTTCTCGCAAAAGTCCCCTCTTGAATTTCCGCCAAGACTTGCTTCATTTCCTTGCGGGTTTCTTCATTGATAATCCGACGTCCAATACTATAATCGCCATATTCTGCAGTATCACTAATGGAATAACGCATGGCCGCCATGCCGCCTTCGTACATTAAATCCACAATCAGCTTCATTTCATGGAGGCATTCAAAGTAGGCCAATTCCGGTTTATACCCAGCCTCCACCAGCGTATCAAACCCTGCCTTGATAAGCTCCGTGCAGCCGCCGCACAGCACTGCCTGCTCACCAAAAAGGTCTGTTTCCGTCTCATCTTTGAACGAGGTAAACATGACGCCAGCCCGGGTGCCGCCGATTCCCTTGGCATAAGCCAACGCCATTCCTTCCGCCTGGCCCGATACGTCTTGATATACCGCAGCTAGACAGGGAACACCGCCGCCTTCTGTGAATACGCGGCGCACGAGATGTCCCGGACCTTTGGGCGCCACCATAAATACATCCACATCTGCTGGCGGCACAATTTGGTGAAAATGAACATTGAAACCATGCGCGAACGCCAAAGCCTGTCCTGCCCGCAGATTCGGAGCAATTTCTTCGGCATACAGACGCGCCTGCTTTTCATCAGGAATCAAAACCATAATTATATCAGCACACTTTACCGCTTCGCCCGGGGCAGTCACTTCCAAACCTGCTTGCTTCGCTCTTTCCCGCGAAGCGCTTTGTTCCGGTAGCGCTACGATTACCTTTACACCGCTTTCCTTCAAATTCAAGGCATGTGCATGACCCTGGCTGCCATAACCGATAATAGCCACCGTTTTATTTTCTATCAACTTCCAGTTAGCATCCTTGTCATAAAGCATCTGTTCCATCCCAATCCCGCTCCTCTCTTTACTCAAGCCCCAGTTTCCTGGTGCCAACTCGCAGGCCCTGTTCTTCTACTTTCTCGCAATCCCCAGGACTCTGCTTCTAATATCCAACTGCTTACTTCTTCCACCGAACCTGTCACTTCCATAACCCAACAAGCATCCTGTGTTTCCGCCAATAACCGGACCTGTCCTCGTTGTAGCCATTGCGCCGTAGCTGCCTGTTTGGGAACTTTTAAGATCGCCAGCTCACGGCACAAATTTTTGTCTTGCTGCAGTGCTTCCACACAAATAACATCTTCTAGTCGTTCTAAATACTTGCATACCTGTGCCGCCTGCGCCTCCTCCACATCCACACCAAGAGAAACATGTCCTGTCGTGCTGTCAGGCGCCAAGTCTGCTGTCATGCTACGCAGATCAACATCACGTCGGTACAACAAATTTACCAAGCGCAGTAACACTCCTGGATGGTTGTGTACGCGAACAGCCAGCACGTAATGCATAATTCTCCTCCTCCTTTCATTTTGCTATTTATGGGAACATTGCCAAGCAATGTTGCACCCAGATACCTACGCCGTAAAACATCGTCCCGAAAAAAGGGTATAAAAAATACGCCCTCCGGTTTCCCGATAGGGGCGTTTAAACGCGGTACCACCCTACATTCTACTTTGCCGATTTACGCTCGGAACACGTTCATGCGTACTTATTTTCCGCAAGACAGCTCCCGGATGAGCGTTCTTTCCTACTGGTCCCGGTTCGCAGCAACCACCGGTTCTCTGAATCCAGTACTAGGATTGAACATTCCGTTCTTCGCCTTTGAAGTATTCATTTTTAATACTGTGTACATTATCCTTGATTTACTATCATCTGTCAATAGCCTTTTTACATTTTGTCAACATTTATTTCTTTTATTGGTATGTTGTTGTAAACTAACACGTTCCATTTTCACATTAAACCACGAATCCCCTCTCAGTAAATATGTTTAATGCCTATTTCCCTAACATTCATCAACTCAGTCGTATTTGTTAGTACAGTACTAAAACAACAACATACGGTTCTATAGAAAAATTTAGTGTTTCTTCTGTCTTAAGCACCGGCCTCCGGAGCCGGGAGCGCAGACAGGGGTTCGGCTCGGCTCGCCTCCACCATTACGACAGACCTCTACATTGGAGTGGTTGCGGTCGCACGGCCTCTTGGTTCGAGACTAAGCTGCAATCCGCACGGCTTATCTAGAAGTATCCGCCGCAGCAAGGTATGCTTGCAAAACATTTAGATGCGAAACAAAAACAACGGCTTGCAGGATTAGAAATACGGATGTCTGAGCACAGCGAGTTCCCGTATTTCCCTGTAAGCCGTCGTTTTTTGAGTTGAGACTCTTCTTGTTTTTTATAGAGCCACTAATTGATTCCTGTCACACGCCAGAACGGTTCTTTTTCCGTCTGACTGCGTCACGGCACCCTTGAAAGAGCGCCGCTATTTCTGCATCCACCCTTTCTTGTCAGACGAAAAAACTCCTCACCCTGGCGATGCACTCATGCAATCAGCGGCTCTTACGGATGCCGGGTATATAAGTAGCCGCATCTTTGTAAGTTGGCAACCGAACGTCCGCGCCCGGCGTCTGCGGCAAAACTTTTGCGAGCGAAGCGGTCCGCAGGGCCTGCAAGGCCAGCTGGAAGGATTAGAAATACGGTTGTCTGAGCGCAGCGAGTTCCCGTATTTCCCTTTCAGCTGGCCGCGCAGGAGCTGAGTGAGCTCTTGTTTTGACGGGGATGCCGGGGAAGGACGCTGCTAATAAGCAAGCGCCGTAGCGCAGTGTGCTTGACGAAACTTTTAGAGGTGAGACGGTCCTCAGGACAAAAAATATGACTTGCAGGATTAGAAATACGGTTGTCTGAACGCAGTGAGTTTCCGTATTTCCCTGTAAGCCGGCTGCGCAGGAGCTGAACGAGCTCTTGTTTTGACGGG